>CAVTXZ010000030.1:0-455153 GCA_963738755.1 uncultured beta proteobacterium | reverse complement strand
TGTTCTTGCCTTTCAATATTCCGAGCGAACCATTTCTTATCGCGAGTACCTTGTCAATCGAGTAGCGCGTATCTACCCGATCTATGCGCTCTCCGCTGCGCTGACGCTACCGTGGATTGGCATCAATTTCCACGATGGCGCGTTCCTGCGAAGCGCGGGACAACTGGTCACCCTGGTGTTGGCGAATGTATTCGTCATTCAGGCCTGGTTTCCACAGTTTTTCTCCCTTTGGAACGACGGGGCGAGTTGGTCGATCAGCGTTGAAGCATTCTGCTACGTCCTTTTGCCTCTGATCCTTGCCGGCCTTTACAAGATCAAGGGGCGCGGCCTGTACGTGGTCATGGTCTCGGCCTACGCTGCGGCCGTTTTTCCGGGTCTCACCTTTCTGCTGTTTGATAACTCGCCAGGCATCTTCTATTCGATGCCAGTTTTCCGATTGGCGGAGTTCGTGCTAGGCGTATGCGTTTGTATCGTCGCGCGACGCGGGCCTGCGCTCAGAAGCACAACCGCGGTTGTAGCGGCGGTGCTCGTCGCCGGATTGATTGTATATTTAGGCATGCAAAGCCCAGTCGGATCGCTCTACGTAACACACAACTGGCTTGTCTTACCCACCGTCGCGATGGCCATTTATTTTCTGTCGAAGAGCACTGGCGCAGTGGCCGGTCTGATGGGAAGCCGGGTGGTCGTATGGCTCGGAAAGATCAGCTACTGCATCTATTCGTTGCAGATTCTGATCATCCTGCCACTCGTCCATAACCATGACCAGATCGTCAAAGTATGGCCGGCACTTGCGGACAATCGGGTACTGTTGCTGGTTTCACTCACACTACTGATCGCGGCGTCCGCAGCGGCTCATCATCTCATTGAGGATCCGGCCAGGTTGTGGATAAGGGGCATGGCAAAGCGTGCGGCCATTCGCCGAGGCGCCGTCGACGAAATCCCAGTATAGCGCTACCCCGAGTTGATCGGAGCAGGCTTCGACGTAGCGTGCGCCATACATGGCTTCCGCTACGCTGATCCGCTCCTGCGACATCGACAGATCGAACTGAATCGCTTTGCCGCAGGGCTCATACGAAAGGCAAGTCAACATAACGCGCGGTTCGTTTTCTTCGGTGAAACTTACAAAATCACAACTTGTAACGGTCAGAAAGAAAAGCTGTACTATTTGTGCTCTCCAGCATTTATGTCTCGTAGTTTCATGAGCGTTTTCCGCCCCTCGTTTCCTGCAAAGATTGCGCATCATGCCCTCCGCCGCGCACGGAGAATTACCTCGTTAATCCGTTGGCGGCTGCATCACATTGCGTTTACGACGTATTGGCGCGCACATCACTTCGTGTTCCTCGCCTTTTGGCATGCTCGGTCCGCGCCACGGCAGACTTATTGGGCATGGCGTAGGGTCCGCGCTGGCGCTTCGGAGAAAATTTCTAAAGCGCTGGGTCCCGTCAGTCGCTTGCAAATGGAGCGGCGCCGGTTGCGCACGCATTGGACGGGGCGAGCATTACGTCGCGTGGGGAAATATAAACTATTGAAGCACGCCACAGCGTCCGCGCACGCTGTTCGCGTGACGCAGATTGCTCCGGCGGAATGCGTAACCTACCAGGCACCCAACGTCTTTGGCCCACTGCCGCAAGGTTGGCAGGATCCGTGGGCCGACGTTCACGTCGAAGTTGCCGAGCCTCCAGGCCATGGAATGGCGAGAGGTGGTAGTGCTGGGACGGTCTGACTCGGTATATGTTCGCGGTTACGCGATCTCGAACGACCACTTGAACATTGATACAGAACGCACCTACGACGAGGTGCACGGCTTTGCGCTTTTACTGGGCGAAAAGCAGATACTTCGTCGCTTTGCGGATCAACCCAGCCCTGCCCGACTCGACAACGCAATTGTTATCGTGGGCGGTCCGACCGCTAACTGGGCGCATTGGACGACTGAATATTTACCCAAGCTGGCGCTGATTGATCTGGTACCGGCCTATCGTGAATGGCCGCTCGTCGTCGACGCTAATCTGCATCAGAACATCCTCGATTCACTGATGCTGATCGGCGCCAGCAAGCGCGATATCGTCTTGTTGGCTGAGGGAGCGCTTCTGACTCTAAAGCGGGCAGTTACCGTGACGTCTCCCGGCTACACGGCCTACGAATATCGCTACGACAAAGAATGCGAATTGCCGGGGGTGCGACATGAGCACACCGTCTTTTCTCCCTTCGCGCTCGACCTTGTCCGAAGCAGCGCCTGGGACGAGGTTCGGGTTCGGCGCCTGCACTCGAACGCCTCGTTTACATCACTCGGCCAAGGGCAGTGCCCGTCCGTTCGTTGGCTGCGAGGCGGTCGAGGCTTATTTTGCGTCCGAAGGATTGAGATTGTCGATACAGGCGGCATGTCTGTGACCGAACAGGTTGCACTATTCTCCCGTGCGCGCTGCATTGTCGGGCGATCCAGCGCCGGCATGACGAAACCTCGTGTTCGCGCCGCCGGGTTGCAGCGTCATCGTGCTCGCTGCCAACAGTCCCCACAGCATCTTCCACTATTTTGCCAATATGGGCGCTGCCGCAGGGCACCGCGTGCACTATTGCTACGGCGAGTCAATTTACCACGGACGGCGGCCATCCTGGACATACTAGTTTCTCTGTGAATATCACCGATGTGCAACAGGCGTGGACCATCACCAAGGCAGAAATTCAAGGATAACCATGAATCAACAAGGAAAGCCTTTTTACTGCCATCCGTTGTCAGACGTACAAACAGAAAACATCGGCGCCGGGACGCGGATCTGGCAATTCTGCGTAGTACTGGAGCGAGCGCGCATCGGAAGCAACTGCAACGTAAGTGCGCATTGCCTCATCGAGAATGACGTTGTCATTGGAGATAACGTCACAGTCAAATCCGGCAACTATCTGTGGGACGGACTGAGGATTGCGGATAACGTCTTCATCGGCCCAAATGTGACCTTCACGAACGACAAATACCCTCGCTCGCGCGTTTACCCTGATAAATTTCCACAGACAGTCCTGAACCGCGGTGCATCGATCGGCGGCGGAGTGACCATTCTTCCGGGCGTCACGATAGGCGAAGGAGCGATCGTTGGGGCGGGTGCCGTGGTCACAACCGACGTAGCTTCGAAGTCATTGGTCATGGGCGTCCCTGCTCGATTTGTGCGGATGCTTGACGACTCAGAGATGCCGCATCTTAAAGCCGTCTAGTAACATTATTTAGACGCTCAAGATGTAGCCGCTGTCCGAATATCGTTGGTTGAGTTGACGGACGTCGCGAGACAAGAGTCCGGCAATTCACGCATACGCCCGCATCGAGCACCAGTCTGTTGCTGGCGCTTCAAATAGCTGCTCGGGCTCGGGCGGTGTTCGCGAACACACCTGCGGGTGCAACCGCAGCGCGATGATCTACCCGCTCATCGAGACGGCATGCGCCAGCGGCCTTGAGCCGTACGCCTGCTGTGCCGGGTGCTGTGAGAATTGCCCGCGGCCCAGCCATCGAGGTTTTGTTGCCGTGGAATTCCATCGCCAGGGTTTAGCCAGCCAAGTGACGCGCGGAACAGCCGGGCTTAGGTGGAGAGTAAGCTGCGCGCTATGAAAATCCGCACGAATAATTTCGACTTCCTGCGCCTGCTGGCGGCGATGATGGTGCTGTACAGCCATCAGTACGCGCTGCTGGGACATGCGCAACCCCCTGCATTGCCAGGCGTTTCGTTCGGTGAATTGGGCGTCTGCATTTTCTTTTCGATCAGCGGCTATCTCGTTACGCAGATCTGGACGCGTGATCCGAATGTCATTCGCTTCGCAGCCAAGCGCTTTCTGCGAATCTGGCCTGGTCTTTTCATTGCGACATGCTTTTGCGCGCTGGTGATTGGACTGATCGCCACCGACCTGCCCTGGCTGGCATATCTCCGATCACCTGAGATGCACGGCTATTTCACGAGCTTGCGGATGAAAATGCAATTTAGCCTCCCCGGCGTATTTCTCGGCATACCATTCCCGCGTGCCATAAACGGTTCGCTGTGGACTATTCCGCCGGAAGTGTCATGCTATATCGCTTTGTTATCGCCGGAATTCTCAGGGTGCTGAACTTCCGCTGGATCACCCTGCTAGTACGACATCCCTCAAATGGGTTTAATAATTATCTGGCTGCAAATAAGGCTGCAGGAGCGTGACGACCAGCTGTGCCATCTCATCCAGGGTGCCGGCGCCTGGCAGAGGCTCCCATCGCCCGCTATGGCTACGAAAGGCCGCACCATAACGATTGCGGCTGAGTTCGCTCAGGCGTGCCACAACGGTCGGATCCTGGTCGTCCAGGCGTTTGATCAGCAGATGATGCCCGTAAGCTTGCGTGACAATCTGGTCGTGGCCCAGGAGGGCGCGCAGTTGACGCTGCAGTTCGCTCGCGTGATGTTTTACGGGTAAGGCAGGCATGACGGCTCCGGTTCAGGATGCGCCAGTTTGCAACGGGTAGCCCCGGAAAGTCCAACTGAAGGGGCGTGCCGTCTGGTTGCGCTCGCGGATGAAGCGCTCCGTGCGCTCGCGCAGATGTTCGGTACTCTCGTGGCTGGCGTGACGCAGCACACGCCGGGTATAGACGGCAAACCACAGTTCGATCTGATTCACCCAGCTCGCGTGCAGAGGCGTGAAGTGGAAGTGAAACCGCCCGCCGTGCCGCGCGTTGAACGCCTGCCACACGACGTTTTCACGATGCGTGTTCAGGTTGTCCCAGATCACATGCACCTGCTTGCCCGGGTACGTGGCCGCCACGTTGTCCATGAAAGCCACCAGGTCGTTCTGGGTACGCCGGTCGCCGCAACGGCCCAGTACCTGGCCGGTATGCACGTCCAGCGCAGCAATCAACGCCTGTGTGCCATGACGGATATATTCAAATTCGCGACGACGCAACCGTCCCGCTGCGGGCGCGCGTCCAGGATGCTTGCGTTCAATCGCCTGGATGCCGGTCTTCTCGTCAATACTCAGCACGACCGCGTTCTTCGGCGCCTTGCGATACAGCCTGCAAATCACGTTGACCTTCTCGCGAAAGGCCGGATCCGGACTGTGTAGCCACTGCTGCACCCGATGCGGACGAACGTCGCCGGCCTGCAAGATGCGCTGCACGTGGCTGCGGCTGATCTGTTCAACGATCCCGCGCTCGACAGCGCGCGTCATGATCTCATCGAGCGTCGGCGTAACGCGGCCTTGCGCTTCCTGCACCTCACAGGCCAACGCGATCAGTTGCAGCCGCGCTTCCTGCGTGATGCGCGCCGGCCGACCGCTACGCTCGCCCTCCCGGATACCTCGTGCACCTTGCCGCGCAATGCGCTGGCGCCACAAGCTGACCGTTTGCACGGACACGCCCAGTGCCTGCGCGATCGCTGCGCCTGAGTAGCCCTCATGGGCCATTAACGCGATGCGCGCCCGCGTCACATCACGCTGTGCCGCCGTCGTGCGCCTGATCAGCGCCTGCAGCTCCTCTCTGTCCTTCCTGGCCAGCTTCACTGGCGTTGCATGACGACCTCGGCTCATGACGCCAGGATAAACCATGCAACTAATTATTAAAAGTAATTGCGGGATGTTGTACTAGTGTCCCGAGTTAGAAATTCGTAGACAAAATCGCTTGACGCTGGCGAGGATGTCGTCGGCCGATTTGGTCCAGTTGAAAGGTCTTGGGATCAGCGTTGTTGATCTGGAGGTACTGGCGAATAGCCTGTTCGAGTTGCCGGGTCGAGCGATGAGTGCCGCGGCGGATGTATGTCTCGGTGAGCGTGGCAAACCATCGTTCGACCTGGTTGATCCACGAAGCAGAGGTCGGAGTGAAATGCACATGAAAACGCGGATGGCGGGCGAGCCAGGTATTGATCGACGGGGTCTTGTGCGTGCCGTAGTTGTCCATCACCAGATGGACGTCCAGTTGGGGTGGCACGTTGGCCTCGATGGTGCGCAGGAACTGCAGGAACTCACTGCTGCGATGACGTCGATGCAGTTCGCCAATGACCTCGCCCGTGGCGATATCGAGCGCCGCGAACAGCGTGGTCGTGCCGTGGCGCATATAGTCGTGCGTGCGTCGCTCAGGGATGCCCGGGGCCAGCGGCAGCATAGGCTGGGTGCGATCCAGCGCCTGGATCTGGCTCTTCTCGTCCACGCACAACACCATGGCCTTGAGCGGCGGATCCAGATACAGCCCGACGATATCGCGCACCTTGTCCACGAAACAATGGATCGGTGGAGAGCTTGAAGGTCTCCTGCCGATGCGGCTGCAAGCCGAAGGCGCGCCAGATCCGCGTCACGGCCGTCTGCGACAGCCCCATCTCGCGGGCCATGGTGCGCGTGCTCCAGTGGGTCGCGCCCGTCGGGCACGGACTCAAGCGTGCGGGCGATGACCGCGTCCACCTGCGCGTCCTCGATCGTCCGCGGCGCGCCTGGGCGCGGCGCATCGAGCAACCCGTCCAAGCGATGCTGGATGAATCGCGAACGCCACTTCGAAACCGTATGCGAGGTGACACGCTGTCTTATCGCAACCGTCTTGTTGTCGATGCCCTCGGCGCAAGCCAGCACGATGCGTGCGCTCAGGGCGAGCGCCTGCGCCGTCTTGCGCCGCATCGTCAGCGCTATGAGTTGTTCGCGCTCCGCCTCACTCAAGACCAGTGGCGCCTTCGGTCTTCCTCTCATCATCGCCTCGCTCCTATTTGCGTACCGTCCATCCAAGATTAGTACACAACGCAAATAAGGCAATCAATTTTTAACTCGGGACACTAGGCGTAATTTGTCTCGCGCTCTATTACTTCGGCACAGATCGCTCCGGAATTGATGTAATCGCAAACTACCGACTGCAGTACGGCCTGTTCTTTGGCGTCGGCGCCTGCATGTGGTTGTTTAGGGACTACTGGGCACAAGGCGGCTCGCGGGCACGTTGCTATTACTCGCAGGTACCGCAGTGGCGATTTAGGCCCGTCAGTACATGATCGCCTGCCTACTTGTGGTTCCCTGCGCGTCCGCCGTGATCGGTGACGCGTCAACTCCAGTGCTACGCCGATTTGGACGCTTTGACGATCTCTCGTACGGCGTGTACATCTACGCATTTCCGGCCCAGCAAACCCTGATTTGGGCTACGCACGTGCATTTGCCATTCGCGGCGTACCTCGCGGGCTCAGTCTTTTCGACGTTGATGCTCGCTTATGCGTCATGGCACCTCGTCGAACGCCCCGCGCTCAGGTTCAAACCGAATGGCCTTCGGTGGTCGGATTGGCCGAAACTACACTGGTGTTGCGCTGCCGGACAACAGAGACATAGACAGGAAATCGCGGCGACTTACTCTAGTGCGTCATGTCATGGGCAGGGGGCGCCCCCGTGATACCCTTTGCCCCCAGGCAATGCAAGCGAGAAGGATGGACATCGTGAAGCTGAAAAGCTTGACGAGATAAAAATAGCGCGTCTCAAAGGGAATGAGCGAGAAAATTACAAAAAACGGGCCGAAGAACGACAGGTTAATCCACAGTAAAATTGGAAATCCAACGTATGTCCGGATGGCGAGCAGTAACGGTATGATCGCGAATACAAACACGAGAAGAACTGTGTTCCAGACGATGTCTGACGTGGTCGCAGGGTAGCGCACGAGTCCGGCATTTTTCAATGACGAAAACCAGTACTTCCCAGCAAGTGACGCCTTAACCGCCTCCCATTCGGGTATGTGACGAGTAAATGCGCCCAGGAACAAATGGGTGTCCGTACTCCCGCAATATGATGGCTCGAACACGCATGATAGATTGCCTCCGCCCGCTATAACGAAGCTTCCGCCTTTTGCGAGAAGGTCTTGACTCGTGCTCAGCGAGTTTTGCGCAACGATGTCCATCGTCTGTACCCAGCGGAACGATCCGGCATCAATTTTGTTATGGATGCGCCATGGAAGCATCAGCATGTTGGCGGCCAGTATAAAAGCAACCACTATACGGATCATTGAAAGCTTCCCAACTCTTTGCTTACGAGCTTGGGCGTCGGGTCGAGCTATAAGCAACCACGTCACCATCGGAATCGCGAGGACCGTAGCTGCCATAGCCAGCAACTCATACTGAGATCGAAAGTAAGCGGCCAGCGCCAGACAGATGCCGCCAGCAACTGCATGCCGAACACGATTTTGCTCCATCGCGAGCATCACGAGCATGATGCTGGAGATGAATAGCGACACGGAATAGGTCTCGCCCAATATCACGCCGAACGGCTCAAGTAGAAAGTGGCGAGCGACTGGAAGAGTGAGAATTGACAGCGGCAGCACAGACGCAGCGAGTCCCCCGACCATCGGTTTCAGAAGCGTTCTCTGTAACAGCATCATCGCAGCAAGGGGCACGCATGCAACGATCTGCAAAATAAGAACCATGGGAGCATCCAGGCCAAATATCTTGAGTATCGCGCCCTCCAGCAACATGAACCCGGGTGGCCACAAGTGGATGAGCCACATATTCGCAGTCGTGAACCATCCATGTTGATAAATATCTTTGGCGCCAAGCGCAAACGATCCAGGATCGTTTATATCCGAGGTGCCATCTAGGATGTGATTTATATTGGCCAAGACATGCGGCTGACTACCGCCGTCGCGCATCGTCACGCCGACTGCAAGCAGCACGACAAAGCTAATTACGAAGTAGGCCAACGATTCAATTTTTTGCGGGCGCATTTTTTTGTCCGGTCTGTTACGCGTTGACCGGATTGTATCCGAGCGCGTGGCGGTATTTAACGTTAGCCGGGTGTTGAAATCTCGCGTCCCGGAGCCTAAGCGCGGCAGAAAGGACATTCTGGTTTAGCGCTACGCGATGGCGGCGGTGCTTGCGTGACGGACTGCACGTCGATTGTGTGCGGCATTTGGCCCCCGCACTGGCTTATCACGTAACGCTGGCCAGCGTGCGGTGCGTGTGGGTGGCCGATCCCCCCGGCGGCAATCGTTCTGCGTGGCGTACGGCGTGACCCGATGGGCGCGCCTCGCCGCGATAAGTCTGGGGCGGTGCCGTAGTTCCTGTCCGTGCCGACCCTGATGTCGCGTGGGGCCACATTCGCCGCATTGGCAACGCATCTCAGCCGCAGATTCCCACTCGGCCGCGCAGGTTGCAGGGCTCACCATCTCAACGTCAATTAACCGACGTCGTGGTCCCCAATGCCGCGACACCCGATGACGGACATTGGGCTGCCGCATCTGAACCCGATCCGCCATTGATGCGCTCGTGTTCGATCACAAGAGGCCGCTTCTGGACATAGGTAAGAATGGCGCCTACATATTCCCCGAGCAGCCCGATAAAAAATAGCTGCACAGACGAAAAGAAGAACAAGCCGATCAGCATCGGCGCGCTTCCCATCGAGAAGCTGTTCCAATAGATCAGTTTGAGCACCAGGTAAGCGAGCGACACACAGAGGCTAATCGCGGAGAGACCGAAACCGGCAATGGTTGCGAGCCGCAGCGGTACCTTCGAGTGGGACGTAATGCCCAGCATCGCGATGTCATACAGCGAGTAGAAGTTGTTCTTCGAGATGCCGCGCTTGCGCCGCGGTTGTACATACGGCAGCCGGATAACGTCGAATCCGATCTCGCAGATCAAGCCGCGGAAGTACGGGTACGGATCATCGATTGTGCGCAGAATCTCGATGACTTTGCGATCGTAAAGGCCGAAGCCGGTGAAATTCTGAATGAGCTTCACGTTGGCGATGCGCGTGACGAGCCGGTAATACACGCGGCGAAGCGCGAAGAAAAACGCCGACTCCTTGGCCTCAGGCTTGACGCCAATCACGATCGGGGCACCCGCCAGCCAGTTCTCGACGAACTCGCGCATCAGTTCGGGCGGATCCTGCAGATCTGCTACGAGCAGGATCACCGCATCACCTTTCGCTTGAAGCAGTCCGTACATCGGCGAGCGAATGTGGCCGAAATTTCGTGCGTTTACGATCACGCTAACCGCAGGATCGGCAGCAGCGATCGCGCGAAGCTTGCTCACGGTCGTATCGGTTGACGCGTTGTCAATGAAAAGGTGATCGTAGGTAACGTGGTGGATCGTCGAGAAGATGCGACGCGTTTCGCTATAGACCGCCTCGACGTTCTCTTCTTCGTTGAAACAGGGAGTGACAACTGTAATGTGCTTCATGGGAGGTTGAAAACAAACTGACGATTGAGAATGAAGGCCAGTAAGCTGAGCGGAGTCAGCATGATCGCGTTTGCGACATACACATTGGCGCCAAGGCTCAGGAGCAGACTTACGCCGCCGACATTGATGAGGTAAACGACACAATAGACGCCTACGAATCGCCAGAAGCGCGACCGCGGCGCTCCGTCGAACACCAGGCGCCCGACACTCTGAAAATTGAACAGCACGCCGCCGATCGTCGCAAGACCGATCGCAATCGGATACGCGATTCCGACATAGGAAAGCGCCGCAAAGAATGAATATCCGAAGCCCGTATTAAGGCCGCCGACGACGAGAAAGCGAAACAGCTGATACAGCGTCTTCGAATTCGGTTCAGGAGTCGGCGGCGTGAGGGGGGGGCCGTCGGTCCGTTGGTCAGTGGAATTGGACGCTTGCATCAAGTGCCTCTCTGATTCGACTTACCACGGCCTCAGGAGCGAGACCGTGGCTTTCCATCACAAACGGATAGTTGCCGCACAGAGTGCTGAACTGATCGTTGATGCCGATCCGAACAAAGGTGCCGACGAATTGCCCCATTAACGTTTCGGCAACTGCACCACCGAGGCCGCCGCAGACCGAATGTTCCTCGAATGTGACAATCGCCTCGCGTCCTTGCGCCAACTTGCGCAATGCGACCGCGGGGAACGGCTTCAGGCACGGCGCGGAGACAACGTCCGCATTGCCGATCGCGGCAGCAGCCTTCTGCGCCAGCTTGACGCCGGAGCCTGTGCCGACAAACAGATAAGGCGCGTTGGTATTTGTCACGGGTAGCAAATCGCCGTTCGTCCAGTTGGCGATCGGGCCACGGTGCACGTCGCCTAGATCGGCTTTGCCCATGCGAAGATAAGCGGGCCCAGGGTGGCTCACGATGTGTTCCGCGCATGCCGTCAATTCGAAGCGGTCGCCGGGCGAATAGATCGAAATTTGCGGCATGGCGCGCAGTGCGGCAATGTCTTCGGTGCTTTGATGGCTCGTACCGAGCTGAGCGTACACAACGCCTGCACCGTCGCCGATGAGAGTGACCGGCAAGTTCTCGTAGCACACATCGATCTTGATCTGCTCCAGGACGCGAACGGGTACGAAGGCGGCAAGCCCATAGACGAAGGGGCGGAAACCCGCCTTAGCCAGACCGGCCGCAACGCCGACCATGTTCTGCTCGGCGATGCCGCAATTAAGATACTGATCGGGGCAGGTGCGCCGGAATGCGTCGAACAGCGCGTAACCGTGGTCACCGGTCAGAAGCAGCACCTTAGGGTCTTTCTGGGCGGCGGCGACCAATGCGTTCGAAAAAGCGTCTCTCATGCTTGACCTTGAAGTTCTGCGACGGCGGCCTCGTATGTCTGCGAATTGAGCCGCGTGTAATGCCAAATGTTGTCGTGTTCCATGAATGACACGCCTTTCCCTTTGACCGTCTTCGCAATCAAGGCTTTCGGTCGGCCATTCTTGCGAGTCTTCAGGTCTTGGTACGCACGATCGATGGCCGTCTCGTCATGTCCGTCGATCGTCATCGCATCAAAATCGAATGCGGAGAATTTCGCGTTGATGTCGCCGAGGCTCATGACTTCATCGGTCGTACCCATGGCTTGAAAGCCATTCACGTCGACGATCACGATCAGATTATCAAGCTTGAACTGCGCGGCAAACAGTGATGCTTCCCAGATCGCCCCTTCATTCAGTTCACCGTCGCCGACCAGCGCGTAGCACATCTGATCCGTCTTCCTCATCTTGGCGCCAAGCGCGAGACCCACGCCCACCGACAACCCATGGCCAAGCGATCCTGACGTCACTTCGATGCCCGGCACGTGAGCGTCGGCCAAGCCCTTCAACCTCGTGCCATTGCCGAAGTAATGCGCGATTTCATCTTCTGACAACCAGCCGATTTCCTGCAGGCAGGCGTACTGCGCCATTACACCATGCCCTTTGCTGAGCACCATATAGTCGCGATCCTCGGAGCGCGCATCCGCCTCGTCAAAGCGCAAGTGGCTCCGATAAAGTACCGCGAGCAGCTCCACAATCGAAAAAGCGCAACCAATATGGACAGTCGAGCCCACAAACGCCATGTCAAGAATGGTCTTGCGGAGGCGACCTGCGTCGAATTTTTTCATGCCGTGACCGCCGAGCGGTTCCAGTTGATCGTCTTGGACAGAGCGAGTTCTAGAGGAGTAAATTCATCAAGGTCTAGCGTGCGCCTGGCCTTCGATGTATCGGGCACATATCGCGGCGGAGGGGCGCCGGTGGGCGGCGTTGCGGGCGCGGCCGGGATCCCGGCATCACACAAGCGTGCAACCAGCCTGGCAAGATCGCCAATTGAAATCTCTCGTTCGGAGCCGACGTTATAGGCCTGCCCACGTTCGCCCGACAACAGGATGTGCAGCAACCACACAGTCGCGTCGGCCATGTATAGATAGCTGCGCAGCGCTCTGCCGTCGCCCTTGATCGCGATCTGCCGCGCTGCCAACGCATCGCGAATAAAGTTGCCGGCCGCGAGCGGCCCATCAAGCGGAATCGCTGGGCCGACCAGCGCAAATATGCGAGCGATCGATACATGCAGGTCGCTCTGCTGCGCATAAGCTGAGGCAAGCCATTCCGCGGCGCGCTTGCCCTGGCCGTATGCTGTACGCAGATCCAGAGGATCGGGCGCGCCAGCAAACATCTCAGGCACGCGAAAGAGATCCGGCGGCTGCGCGCCATATACCGCACCGCTCGACGTCAGCAGAAAATGCGATGCTCCGTTGGCGTGCGCACAGTCGAGCACTCTTCGCGTGCCGAGTACGCCCGTGTCGAACATGCGCAGTGCGTCGCCGGTTTTTGTAGGATCCGCGACATCAGTGGCGGCGTGAATACAGAGGTCGATCGCTCCTATGTGCATGTCGAAATCCGTAACATCACCTTTCACGAGCTTCACGTCGGCTACGTCAAACAGATGAGGCGCCTGATCCATGGTTTTTTGCGGATTGCGACTCAGCGCAACGATCTCGATCTGGCTACCGGTCACGCGATTCGCGTGCCGAACAACCTCGAGAAGCCATGAACCGATGAAGCCCGTTCCTCCCGTGATAAAAAGTCGCGCGCGTTCAAACGCAGACCAGACCTCGGCGGTCCGCTCGACGACGAAGTCCAGATCTTCTTGGGGCAACGGCTTTCGCATGGTTCCAGCGTTAGAAATTGACCCCGAGGAACGTCTCGATCTTTTCAGCAATGAAGTCGAGCATTTCACGGCTAAGGCCCGGGAACACACCGACCCAGAACGTCTGGTTCATGACGATGTCGGTGTTGGTCAGTTCGCCGCTGACGCGGTAGTTGCGGCCGATCATGTAGGGCTGGCGAGTCAGGTTGCCGGCGAACAGCAGGCGTGTGCCGATCTTGTTCTGATCGAGGTACGTTGAGCAGATCGACGCGCTCGGACATCCGGCTTCGCGCTTCAGTAATCGGGAAACCGAACCACGACGGCTCGGAATTCGGCGTCGCGCTCGGGCAGGATGCAGAAATTCCTCGCAGCTCTGTCAGGCGGTCGCTTCAGATAGGCGAAGTTATCGCGACGCGGCCTGAACGAAGCCTTCGAGCGCGGTCCATCTGCGCGAGCGCACAGGCGGCCTGCATGTCGCGTGATCTTCAGGTTGTAGCCGAGGTGGCTGATACGTGTACTTGTGGTCGTAGCCTTCGGGCAGGTCGCCGAGCTTCCAGCAGAAGCGCTTGTCGCAGGTGTTGTCCTTGCCCGGGTGCGCAGTAGCAGTCGCGGCCCCAGTCGCGGAAGCGATTCGGCGATGCAGCTTGAGCTCGGCGTTGTTGGTGAATACCGCGCCGCCTTCGCCCATCGTGATGTGGTGCGCCGGGTAGAAGCTCAGCGTGCCGATGTCGCCGAAGGTGCCGACCAGCTGGCCGTTGTACGTCGCGCCGAGCGCGTCGCAGCAGTCCTCGACGAGCCACAGGTTGTGCTTCTTGCACAGCGCCGTGACGACGTCGAGGTTGAACGGATTGCCGAGCGTGTGGGCCAGCATGATCGCCTTGGTCTTTGGCGAGATCGCGGCCTCGATCTTGCTCGCGTCGATGTTGTACGTAGCCAAGTCCACGTCGACGAAGACGGGCACTGCGCCAAACTGCAGGATGGGGTTGACGGTCGTCGGGAAGCCCGCGGCCACGCCGATCACCTCGTCGCCCGGACGAATCGCGCGGTCGCCGAGTTGCGGCGACGTCAGCGTCGGAGAAGGCAACGAGGTTGGCCGACGAACCCGAGTTCACCGTGATCAGGTACTTGACGCCCAGAAATGCAGCAAGCGTTCCGCTCGAACTTGATCGTTGAAGCGGCCAGTGGTCAGCCAGCCGTCGAGCGAGGCTTCGACCATCAACTCCATCTCGCGCGCACCGATTACCTTTCCGGAGGGCGGTATGGTAGTTTGCCCGGGCCGAAACGCTTGCGGTTGCGTGGCGAGCGTGCCGTATTCGTGCACGAGTTGAATTATCTGTTCGCGAATTTGATCTTTGTTCATGCGGAGCCAACTTTCAGGATTGTGTGTATGCGTCGATTTGAGCGAGAGTCACGGCGCGCATGTCTTCTGACGCGCGGCCGCCTTGTACCAGGCGACAATGTTGTCTAGTGAGTGGCCAAGATCCCACCGCGGCCGCCAGCCGAGGCGAGCCCTGGCCTTTGAGCAATCGAGCTTGAGGAAGGTAGCTTCGTGCGGATGATCGCCATCATCGAGTGCCCAGCGCGCGTTGTCTCCCCACTGTGACGTGAGTCGTTCCACGATTACCTGTACCGGTTGAGCGTCTGAATCGTTAGGGCCAAAATTCCATGCCTCGGCGTAGTGCAGACCATCGCAGTACAGCTTCTCCGCCAACAGGAGATAGCCACTCAGGGGCTCCAGCACGTGTTGCCAAGGGCGGATCGCATGCGGCTTGCGAATGCTGACCGTTTCTCCGCGCGCAATTGCACGGACAATGTCCGGAACGAGCCGATCGGCAGCCCAATCACCGCCGCCGATCACATTGCCAGCGCGCGCACTTGCAATCGCGACGCCATGTTTGGCGTAGGTTGACGAGTTGAAGAACGAATTTCGGAACGCAGACGTAACGAGTTCAGCGCAGGCCTTACTGTTGCTGTACGGATCGTAGCCACCCATCGCTTCGTCCTCGCGATAACCCCACACCCACTCGCGATTCTCGTAGCACTTGTCGGTTGTGACGTTGACGACCGACCGGACGCCCGGCACTTGCCGAATGGCGTCCAGCAGTTGGACTGTGCCGATAACGTTTGTTGCATAGGTCTCGACCGGATGTGCGTACGACTCACGCACCAGAGGCTGCGCTGCCATATGAATCACGATGTCAGGACGTGAAGCCTTGACCGCGTTAAGCAACTTATCGCGGTCGCGAATATCGCCGATGACGGACTCAATGCCATCGCTAACCCGCGCGGCGAAAAGAGGCTGGGGTCGGTTTCCGGCGCAAGCGAGTAGCCGGTGACCTTCGCGCCAAGCGCCTGCAGCCAGAGCGTCAGCCAACTGCCCTTAAAGCCGGTGTGTCCGGTCAGAAAGACTTTCTTGCCATGCCAGAACGAGCCATTCATCACCACACCTTCCATGGCGCATTGCCGGTTTGCCACAGGTCTTCGAGATACATCTTGTCGCGCAGCGTGTCCATCGGTTGCCAGAACCCTTCGTGCTCGTAGGCGGCAAGCTGCGCCATCGTCAGCCAGTTTTTCAAGCGGTTCGCGCTCCCACATGCATTCGTCCCCTGAATGAGATCAATGACTTTAGGCGACAGCACGAAAAAGCCTCCGTTGATCATGCCACCGTCGCCCTTCGGTTTTTCCTTGAACGAGCTGACCTTATTGTTCTGGATGTCGAGCGCGCCGAAGCGACCCGGAGGATAGGTCGCAGTGAGCGTCGCAAGGTTGCCCGTTCGGGTGTGGTAGTCGACAAGCGGAGATGTCGATATCGCTGACGCCGTCGCCGTAGGTGAAGCAGAATGCTTCCTCGTTCTTCACAAAGTCCTTCACACGGCGCAAGCGGCCGCCCGTCATCGTCGATTCCCCGGTATCGACCAGCGTGATCTTCCAAGGCTCGGCGTGCTGCTGATGGACCTGCATCTCATTGTTTCGCATGTCGAATGTGACGTCTGACATGTGCAGAAAGTAGTTGGCGAAGTACTCCTTGATCACATAACCTTTGTAGCCGCAACAAATCACGAAGTCGTTGACGCCATACGCAGAATAGATCTTCATGATATGCCACAGGATCGGCTTGCCGCCGATTTCGACCATCGGCTTCGGCCGGTTGACGGTGTCTTCAGAAATTCGAGTTCCAAGCCCGCCGGCAAGAATTACAGCTTTCATTTAGATCCTATGCAGCAACGATTGCTCACACTGAGAATACCGCCCGACCGGCAGCGGCATGCGCAGTGAGCCGCGGTGCTTCCGCGGAAAAGCCGTCGGTTGCGGTGTTTCCTTGCGCCAATGCGGGGCCTTGTTTGGCGGCCGTAGCTCGCGGCAAGACTAGACGTCAGGTTGACGACCGCAAGCGACCTGTTTTTACAAGAATCTGCTCATTATAAATTGCCGACCGGTGGTTGGCGATGGAACATATTTGTCCGCTAGTCGGTGCACGTCGCAGCGTGACTACGGGCACGCCAAAGTTCAAGTGGGGACAGGCGGGATATGGGCGCTGGTACCATAGAGGTCTTACGCGACAGGTAGCCGTCGGCCAGCGCGCGCCACGAATGCCCGGTTTGGCATTCTTCGCCGGCTTGCAATGGCGCATCCTGATCAATCCCCGCAGTTGCTTAGCCGCGCGAACATATTTTCGACCTGGGCGAGTCCCAAGTGCAATCCTCAGTTGCTCACTGGTTTCCTACGCGGCAACGTCGAGACTGGCGCCAGGTGACCCAAAGCGCGTTCCAACGCCAATACAGCGCGATGTTTCTTCAACCCCAACGCGGGCTTCTCAACGAACCGCCAGGACAGGGCGGAAAGCAGATAAGTGACCGGCAGGCTTGCGCAGAAGAGCGTGAGCGGTGATATGCCATTGCCGAGAAAATGGACTAGCGCCTGTTGGACCGGGAACGCGTAAATGTAGATCCCGTAGGAGATGTCGCCGTGTTTGCCGAATTGCGCAACGCGTCCGAGCGGCGCAAGCGCAAGCGCGATCACAATCAGCGGAGCCAGCATGATGTATGCCGTATGCTGTGGATCGGTACCGCGCACGGCAACGATCGCGAATCCTGCCAGCAAGGCAAGGTCAATCTTGTTGAGCTTGCTCGAGTCGTGTAGGTAAAGAAGCGCGCCGCCGAAGAACAGGCATGCGAGCTTGGCCGACTCGGCAACGGGAAAATTGTTGTGCCATACCGCAGACTGAAGTCCGAAGGCCGGAACACCCCGAAAGTAAAAGAGCCAGCATGCGCCAACAAATATCACCATCACGCGTGTATTCAATGCGCGAACAATGCCCAATGCAAGCACGATCTCGTACATCAGCACTTCGACAGGCAGCGTCCACAGAGAGCCGTTCACTGCGCCCGGATATGCATTTGATTCGAAGACACCGGGCAGCGCGTAACGAATGAACAGCCAGATGTTGCTCCAGTAGGCGCGCGTGACCGGATGGTGCAGGTATTCCTGCACATGCAGAGTCGTCAGGGAAGCGCCTAAAACGAGCACTGTCAGGGCAACGCAAACGACCAGCCCTGGAAACAGTCGAAGCACGCGCTTAATCGCGTAGTCGGCAACGCCGTTTGAATTTTTGCAGGAGCCGGTAATCAGGTAACCGCTAATGACGAAAAAGATGGCCACAGCCAGACCGCCCCCGGAATCGATTCCTGTCAGCGCAGTAATCGGTTCGGCGGCTTCATGACCTGTAAGCGGGTAGCAGTGGCTAAACAGAACGAGGCTTGCCGCAAGAAAGCGCAATATGTCGAAATTGTTGTCTCGTTGCATACGTAAAACTATGAAATGTGCGGTGATAATCTGTGAGATATACCACAGATGACCAAGCCGCCCGCGAAGTTCCTGGAAATACGCGACGTTGACGCCGGTGACGATTGACCGTTCCGGCCGCGTTTTTCTTTTATTTGCGGCGGCAGTCGCCTCAAAGCCTCCGCCGTCGGGCAAGCCGCCTGTCAACGCGAGTAACAATTGCAAACAAAGTTGCTGAAATCGACGCTTTTGAGCAGAATTGCGACTTTGTCGCACTGCCTTCGTATGAAAATATCGCCCAATTACGCAGTTTTGCCCGCATGAACGCTAAACAAGCGCCGCGTTCCGCAATTGAGGGTTTATCCGTATCAGTTGTCGTCTATCGGCCGGACCCAGCGCAACTTGAGCAGACGCTGGTTAGTCTTGGCACCGCCTGTGAGGCCCTACGCTCCATGAGGCGGGGCCTTCTGGTCGAAGTCATCCTCGTGGATAACGGTGGTCTACCGGATGTCTCCGTGGTTCTCGACGAACTTGGCGCTCACGATATAACCTGCACGATCATCGCTGGGCAAGGCAATGTCGGATATGGCCGAGGCCACAATTTGGCGATCGAGCGCACGGCGAGCCTCTACCACCTGGTGCTGAACCCGGACATCGATCTCGACCGCGACGCATTGACCAAAGCGCTCGACTTTTTCGACGCCCACCCAGACGCTGGGCTGCTGACGCCGTGGATCGGCGACGATCAGGGCCGTTTGCAGTACCTGTGTCGCCGCTATCCGAGCTTGCTGGACCTGTTCGTGCGGGGATTTTTACCCCCCGGGGTACAAAAGTTATTTGCGCGACGCCTCGCGCGCTACGAAATGCGTGATCTGATCAACGAGCGGGATGCCGTATGGGATCCGCCGATCGTCAGTGGCTGTTTCATGCTGTTTCGGACGAGCGTGCTCAAACGACTCGAAGGGTTCGATGCGCGCTATTTTCTATACTTTGAAGACTACGATTTGAGCCTGCGCGCGCGCGACGTGACTCGCCTAGTCTACGCGCCGGCCGTGCGTGTGTTGCACCATGGCGGGGGCGCTGCGCGCAAAGGTACTGCGCATGTCCGGATGTTTGCAGCATCTGCGTATAAGTTCTTCAGGCGCTTCGGGTGGAAATGGCTATGAGTCACGTCCTCGTTACCGGTGCAAACGGCTTTGTCGGCCGAGCGCTATGTCGGGCGCTGGCCCATAGTGGACACGTCGTCACGGGTTTGGTGCGCGATGCCGGCGGCGTCAACGGTGCGCGTGAGTGGGTCTACAATACCAAGGATTTCACCGGTCTTGTGGACGCGTGGCCGCAGGGGCTGAAGCCCGACTGCGTGGTGCATCTTGCGGCACGCGTTCATGTGATGCAGGACGACGCGGCAGATCCCGACGCCGCTTTCCGTGCGACCAACGTCGATGGTGCATTGCGGGTCGCACAAGCGGCCTGGCGCAACGGTGCCCGGCGCTTTGTGTTCGTGAGTAGCATCAAGGCAGTGGCCGAAGCTGATCCGGGGCACCCGCTTCGCGAGAACGATTCTCCATTCCCGCAAGGCCCCTACGGACGCTCGAAATTCGAAGCGGAGCAGGCGTTGGTTCGCTACGGTAGCGAGACCGGGCTTGATGTCGTGATCGTCCGGCCTCCGCTGGTCTATGGTCCGCAAGTGCGCGCCAATTTCCTGAGACTGTTGGACGCTATCTGGAAAGGCGTCCCTTTACCGCTTGCGGCCGTTGCAGCAAGGCGTAGCCTCGTTTATATCGACAATCTTGCTGATGCGCTTGTACGCTGCTCGACCGATCCACGTGCCGCACGGCAAATTTTTCACGTCGCAGACGGCGACGATCCGACGATCGTGGAACTCGCACGGGCAATCGGCAGGCATTTGCACAAGCCAGCGCGGCTCTTGCCATTGCCGGTAAGCTGGCTCCGTGTGGCAGGCCGGTTGACTCATCGTTCGCCGCAAGTCGAGCGTTTGATTGGCAGCTTGCAGGTTGACACCACCCATATCCAGACCGTGCTCGGCTGGCATCCGCCTTACTCTACTGATGAAGGATTGGCTGCGACTGCCCGCTGGTACCGAACTACGCATGGAGCTCGCTCATGATCGTGCAGGCTCTTCCGGTTTCGCTCTGGACCGCTGTCGTGCTCGTCGGTTTGGTTACCGCAGGCGTCTGTGCGCTGATCCTGGCGGTTCTGCTGAAGACCGGACTGGCGTGGCGGTTGGCCACCGACATTCCGAACGACCGTTCGCTGCATGTTCGTCCGACACCCCGCGTGGGCGGCTGGGGCATCGTCCCCGTCGGCGTAGGGGCAATCCTGCTGCTTGCTCCGAGCCTATGGTTCGTTGCTGTCGCCGCTGCATTCCTGGCGGCGGTTTCCCAGGTTGATGACCGGCGTGGACTCCCCGCGCGCATCAGGTTTGGCGCTCATCTGATTGCGGTGGTGGGACTCGTGGCGCTTTTTCCGGCACCGGTGCCTTGGTGGATACTTGTAGCCCTGTCGATTTTGATGATCTGGTTGGTCAATCTTTACAATTTCATGGACGGAGCGGACGGTTTGGCGGGCGGCATGGCGCTCTTTGGTTTCGCTGGTTATGCCGTCGCGGCGTTGCTCAGCGACCGCCCATCGCCAGAACTTGCATTGGCGTCTGCAGCCGTGGCGGGTGCTGCGCTTGGCTTCCTGTTGTTCAATTTTCATCCGGCGCGCATTTTCCTCGGCGACGCCGGGTCGATCTCGTTGGGTTTTCTTGCTGGCGCCCTTGGCTATTGGGGCTGGCTTGGCGGTGCTTGGCCAATCTGGTTTCCGGCGCTGGTGTTCGCTCCGTTTATCACGGACGCCTCTATCACGCTTGCTCGGCGCCTGCTACGCGGCGAGAAATTTTGGCAACCGCATCGGGAACACTATTATCAACGTATGGTGCGTTCGGGCACGGGCCACGCGAGAACTGCAGGCGCATGGTATGCAGTGATGGCAACAGGCATAATGCTTGCCCTTATTGCGCTCGACCGCCCTCCGGCTGTTCAATGGTGCATTGTCGCTACATGGATCACCGCTCTATGCCTGATGGCAGTTGCGGTAGATCTGCGCTGGCGCCGTTTCCAATCAACGACGTCTGAACAATCCGCTGAGGTATGACGCTGATGCTAAGAAACAAAGCTCCGTGGCTCTCTCTCAGCGCGTTCCTTTTCGACATGCTGGCGGCTGCGGCCGCGTGGCTAACCGCTTACATCATTCGCTTCAATGGTTCTGTCCCGACTGAGTTCAGGGAAGGGGCCTTGTATTCACTGTGTTGGGTTTTACCGATCTACGCCGTCATGTTCCGTATCTTCGGTTTGTATCGCGGCATGTGGGTGTTTGCCAGCCTGCCTGACCTCATGCGGATTTCAAAATCGGTCGTGGCTGGAGCGTTCGTCGTGATGGTCTTCTCCGTCATGGTGCAACCGCAACCGATCATCCCGCGGTCGGTGCTGCTTGTCTCCCCGCTGTTTCTGTTCCTCGCCATGGGCGGTTCGCGCGCGCTGTATCGCGCGACCAAGGAGTTTTATCTTTACGGCGGCCTCGTCGGGCAGGGTAAGCCCGTCGTTGTGCTTGGCGCGGGTTCGGCGGGCGCGAGTCTCGCCCGCGAACTCTCCCGTTCCAGCGAATGGCGCCTCGTCGGCCTGCTAGATGACGACGTAGCCAAACACGGTCGCGAAATCTACGGATACAAGGTGCTCGGCTCAATCAGCGAGCTTTCGCGCCTGTCGGAGTCCCTTAAGACCGAGTATGCGATCATCGCGATCCCTTCGGCGTCGGTGGAAGCGCAGCGGCGCGTCGCGACCCTCTGCGTCCGGGCCGGTGTACGGGCCATGGTGTTGCCGGCGCTGACCACCCTCTCGCCGGGTGAGGCGTTCATGTCCCGGGTGCGCCAGATCGACCTGGAAGACCTGCTAGGCCGCGACCCGGTGAGGATCGACATGCCGCACGTCGAAGCACTATTGCGCGGCCGCGTGGTGATGGTGACGGGTGCCGGCGGCTCGATTGGCTCGGAGCTCTGTCGCCAGATACTGCCATTCGAGCCCGCCCAGTTGGTTGCCTTCGATCTGTCCGAATACGCAATGTATCGCCTGACCGAAGAGTTGCATGAACGGTTTCCGACATTGTCGGTGATCCCGGTGATCGGCGATGCGAAGGATTCGTTGCTGCTCGATCAGGTGCTCTCGCGCTATACGCCGCACATCCTCTTTCATGCAGCCGCCTACAAACACGTGCCGTTGATGGAGGAACTCAACGCGTGGCAAGCAGTGCGGAACAACGTCTTGGGTACATACCGTGTGGCTCGTGCCGCGATCCGTCACGACGTGAAGCACTTCGTCCTGATCTCAACGGACAAGGCAGTGAATCCGACCAATGTAATGGGCGCGAGCAAGCGCCTCGCTGAAATGGCATGTCAGGCACTACAGCAGACGAGCGCGCGCACGCAGTTCGAAACTGTGCGCTTTGGGAACGTGCTGGGCAGTGCGGGAAGCGTAATTCCTAAATTTCAGCAGCAGATCGCTAAGGGCGGTCCGGTGACGGTCACACACCCGGAAATCACCCGTTTCTTCATGACGATTCCTGAGGCTTCGCAACTGGTGCTGCAAGCGTCAAGCATGGGCCAGGGCGGCGAGATTTTCATTCTCGATATGGGCGAGCCTGTGAAAATTGTCGATCTCGCGCGAGACTTGATCCGTCTTTACGGATTCGGTGAAGAGCAAATTCGGATCGTCTTTACGGGCTTGCGGCCGGGCGAGAAGTTGTACGAAGAACTGCTGGCTGACGACGAAGCGACCACCCGCACGCCGCATCCGAAGCTGCGCATCGCGCAGGCGCGTGAAGCCCCCGACGGTCTGCTGGACGAACTGCTTCCCTGGTTGATGCAGTATCGTGTGCCGAGCGACCAGGAGGTCCGGCGAGATCTACGGCGCTGGGTGCCGGAGTATCAACCGGCTGCCGCGCCGGCTTTGCATAGCGTGACGCAGGTCATGCGAGCTTCCTGAAGGGCCGCGCGGCTGCACACCTCGTTTTTTACGCGTAATGGGCACTCAATCTTCGAGGATCGCGTAAGCGCCTGAAACAAAGTGATTTGTCGTGTTGTGATTTGTAGCCAAATAAGCACATTACCCTAATTGGCTACAGCGAGACTCAGCGTCAGGATCAAACGTAAGCACGGCGGCTAAGGGACGTGCGACTTGAAAGACCGCGAAAATCATCTTCTTTCCTGAAAACTGACCATATCACGTTAAAGAACCGGGCAACCAACTGGCCCTGTTCAATTAAGCGCTACGCCCACAAAGGCGCTTAAACTCTGTGGCTTTCGTCTCAAATAGCGCTTTCGAAATTGTTTCAATGGTAGCCATTCTGAAAGGGTTGCCATGCGTCTTTTCAGGAACAAGCGTCAGGCCGCGCTATCCACGGCCCCCGGCCTGTATGCCGAGGAAGGTCCGAGCACTGTGATTTCGAAACCAGCACGAAGCTTAAGGTCGAGAAGAATCGCTGGGTGCTCGTGAGCTTTGTCATGGGCAGCATTGCCGCTGGCGCGGTCTTAACCCACCAGCCGCCTCCGTCGGTCACACGCGTGGTCGGCGTATCTGCTGACGTGAGTGGGCATCCCATTGTAACCCCCCCACCTTTTCATGGCGATTCCGGACACGTCACAACTGGTGTGTCAGGCATCCAGCATGAAGCGCGGTGGCAGGATCTTCATTCTGGACTTTGTTGTCGGGGAGGAACGCGCACCGTATAGCCGGGTTTGTCGGCGCGGGTTGCTAGCCCAGCCAGTATCGCGATCAAGGTGGCGTAGAAGGAGACTGTCGATTTGAGATCGAATGTCTCCACCGTGAGGCCGAAAATTCAGAAGGCCACCACGAACGTCAACGCCATCAGCGCGGCTCGATTGGCAGGACCGGTCGGCGCATTGATCCGCTTCCAGAAGATCACGCCATCGCTGCATCGTTTGCTTGACGGTAATCCGCCATATGGGCAAAGCTCACAGGTGTAGCCATTTTTGGCTCACTTGGCAACATTCACAGAACATTCTATTCCCTTTACATTCAATGCTTTAGACAGATAGGCGCAACAAGGTGCCCATTACAGTGTTAAAAGACAGGTGCGCTATGCGTAGGTTTTTTGAGCGTAGAGAATGCCGCAGTTCGCTCAAACTCGCAAACTCGTTCGGTTGTCGGTCGGGAAAAGGGGGGTGGGTTTTTTCTGCTGTAAACCGTCCAATCACTGGTCACATATACAGTATCGCGGCGCCCGCAAACCCTTATGCCGCCGTGCACGGCACGCCCAAAACCTGTGATTGCATGCAGTGAGTAAGGACTCAAACGGACTGGTCAGCTCTTCCTCCCATTCTTCCGCCACTCCTCCAGCATTCTCATCCGTTCGTCCGTCAGCTTCTGCTGTCTCGGTGTTGGCGGATCAGTGAGGCATGGCTCGGCATCAAGCTCCCGCTCGAAACGCTCCCAGACGGTGGCCGCCACATATGCTGCCCTCCTTGTTCGGTGC
Organism: uncultured beta proteobacterium; assembly: GCA_963738755.1. Classification (GTDB taxonomy): domain Bacteria; phylum Pseudomonadota; class Gammaproteobacteria; order Burkholderiales; family Burkholderiaceae; genus Paraburkholderia. Next base: position 430,538 of record CAVTXZ010000030.1, on the reverse strand, counting down.
GGTGTTGCCCCTCGCACTGCACAAATCGTGGTAGCCAGATGCGAAAGACTGACTAGAATGTTTGGGTGCAAGCGCAGCCGCAACACCGATTTCTTCAGAAGTAACGGTCAGTTCCCCGATTGGAGGCATGCCGTGGCGAGCCTGAACGAAAGGATTGTCGGCGTAGTATTTTTTGCCCTGAGCGGATATGCGTTCGCGGACGGCCTTGTCATCAGTTCGCCCATAGAGATGACAGTTGCGAACATCGAGCCTATACCCATGGAACTTGTTCCGCCCATTCCGGAGCCGCTACGCTATTGGCACCGCAATGAAATGGAATTCCAGGCAAGTCAGGGAGCGCCGTTTTACGGGCAAATAGAGGGCTTCTATAGTGCGCAGGTAATGCACGAGTTTCAAATCGGCACCGGGAAAGGGATACCAATGCCCGAGCCGGCACCAGCGCAAGTATCGAATTTTCTACATCCGGGTCAGTCGACGGCACCCATACTCTCCATCGTCGAGTTGCCAAACCCGACTCTTACCCTCCGTGCGCAACCGCAGCGAAAGCTTTCGTTGACGGTCGATGATTGGGTCTTTTCTGGCACGGCGCGTGTCGCGGCTCTTGGGGCGCACAGTACCTCGGCGACGCTTTCTGTGCGGCATGGCTTTTAACGTATCCGTCAGCGTAACCCGTCAGAAGTTGGAATCTAGTACGGGACCAACAACGCTGCGAGAGATCAGGACGAGATGAGCGAGATCCCACTGCGACAGCGCGACGGCTTTCTGGATGTCAGAACGCGTAACCTTGATCATGCCAGTAGTGCCAGTCAGCGACGGCTACTTGTGTCGGTTCATCGCAGCTCACGGGAACGATCTGGGCCAGGGGTGCCACCACGTCACGTTGGCCCCGCCGAACCCAGACGAAGATGCCAACCCGGCACAGGTCTTCATGAGCGAGTCCTGTGACCGAGACGTGTTCACCCGGGCGCAGCGGTGAAGAGGCCATTGCTTTGCGAATGCCGGCCTCGAACGGAAACGAGAGCTGCTCTTCCATATAGCAGTACCACGACGTCGCCCGCTCTTCCTCGGTGTAGGCGTCGACGACCACCTCCATCTCGATGCGATGTTCACGTTCCGCGTTGATTCTGGTCTTGGCCATGATGTTGCACGGTGATCGGCATGGATGGGGTTATAGGTCAACGATACGCCGCAGCAGGCCGTAGGAAACGCGCCAGTATCCTTCGGAGTCTGTCACGGCAATCGAGGCAGTTTTCGAGTTCAGCCTGACGATGGTGCCGACCCGCTCGCTCAGGTGTTTGTCGGTGAAACCAACGGTGTCGCCGACGAAGAACTCTTCGCGTCGTGCGCGCGGTGGCGGCGCCGGTTCGGGATGAATCGGGGCGACCTTGCTATCGGCAACGATCGCCGCATACGGTAGCGCCCAGCGCCGCCGGCTCACACTGTCCTGAACGATTGCCTGTGCGTGTCGAAGCTCGACGATGGTGCCCTGCGACGGAGGTCCCAGCGGATTGTCGTCGATATAACTGACGGCCATTCCGAGGTGCAGGCGCTGACGTACTTCCAGAATGCGTCGCGGGTCATCGAGCATTTTTCCGATGGCGAGATAAAGGCGATACAGTTCGGCGCTGGGCGCCTGCCGAAGCGAGTCGAGAATGTCCATGAACGTGAAGGCGTTTAACGGGCGAGCGGCAATAGTTCGTGCGCGCGATTGACAGGATACGACGGCAGCTTCTCGAGCGTGTCCTTGAGCCACGCATAAGGTTCGAAACCGTTCAGGCGGGCCGTGCCGAGCAGCGAGTACATCGTGGCGGCGGCCTTGGCGCCACGCGGCGAGCCCGCGAATGTCCAGTTGGCTCTCCCCAGGGCGATAGGGCGAATTTGACGCACGAGAGCGTTGTTATCCGGCAGCAGGATACCGCTCTCGGTATAGCGAACGAGCGCTGGCCAATGACGTAACGCATAGCCGAAGGCTTTCGCGAGCGGCGCCTGAGCTGGCAAACCGATGACGTTGCCTTCCAGCCATTGCCGGAACAGGACGAGTACCGGCAATGCCTCAGTCTGCCGCGCCGCATATTTGAGATCAGGTGTTTGGTCCCGGATCCGCGACTCGATCGCGTACAGGCTGGCAATCCACTGCAGCGCCTGCGCCGCAAGTCCCGGTTTGCTCTGCGCCTTCGCGATTTCGAAGAAGCGTCGGCGGCAATGGGCCCAACATCCGACCTCGACGATGTCTCCGGTTTCGTAGAGCGCACCATGTCCACTGTACGCGTCCGCCTGCAGATAACCTTTGTACCTCTGCAGGTACCGCAGCGGATGCGAACCGGAGCGCGATTCGGCGAACTCGAACACGACCGCCGGCGGGTGGTCAACCCAGACGCCGTTCTCCTCGCGCTGGCCTGCACCAAGATATCCCTATAATCGCGCTGTGCGCGTCGCCGTACGACCCTTCTCGAGCAACGGCAGCGTCGTGTCGTCCCACGTGCATGCGGGGTGCCCGCAACTGGTGAGCCCGTAGCGGTGGCAGTAGCGCTTCGAGCAGTTCCGCTGCTGCCAGCTTCCATTCGCACAGCGTTGCCCCTGGCAGATGCACACCACGTCGTGCATAGCGCATCTCCTGCCGGTTCAAGGGCAGATGATCGACGTAGGTGTTGACCAGGATGTTGGCCAGCAGGCTCGCGCTCGCGTTGCTCTTCGGCAGTGGTGAAGGCTCGGCGTTTGCGGTCACGATGGTCGACTCGCCATCCTTTTTCGCCGCGTACTTGAAACGGATATGCTCAATGACGGTGAGCCTCGACGGCTCGTATTGCAGCGTCTCGCTGCGCTCCTCGCCGATCCGCTCGAGCGAATCGAACTCCCCGGTTTTCCGCTACCTGACACGCTGCGCACGGCGCATCGCCTAGGCAGCGGGCATCAGGGTCCAGCCTTTGAAAGACCACGCGCATCAACACCGTCCTGATATGGAGCGACCTCGTCCCAGCGGCCAGTCTGCGCTCCCCCGCAAGGCGGGATGATCGTCGAGATTTTCTCGCTCGGGAGTTGTATTCGGATATTCGGAGGCATCAGGTCTCCATTGAAGCTCTGCTTCTGAACACTGCCCTGGTCGCAATCCTCCCGTCGATTCGTCCCAGACCCCCCTTCTTCGGCAGGCGTCACATTCCTGCTCTCCGTTGGACTTAAGTTTGAGTTCCCGCGCGTCACAGCCGCGCCCTTGGTGCCAGGTAACTCGACCAATGGCTACCAGGCTCCAGATCTCCTTTTCATTGCGCTGTTACCTTGACTTCCAGCTGCACAGGGCAAGCTCAAGGTATCGAAAACAGCCGCGAGCGAAAAGGAGAACAGATGGAAAAGGTTAAGGTGCTGCTTCCTTCAGCGGACAACGAGGCATTCAACATTGCTGCGTGCCCCACGGGTCTAGCCATGGATTTCAGGCGGCTGGATTGTGAACGCGCCGGATGGATGGCGCAGCGACGTCGGCTATGTTCTCCATTAGCAAAACATGTTGCATCGGTGCTCAAGGTGATGACCGACAGTGCGTTCGTTGTACGCCGTGGAGTTGTGTTGGAGCACGCGCCGGGCACACGCAATCCCGTAACATGGATAGATTGTCTTGCTGTCTGCGCGTACGGAGCGTTTGCCATCGATCGATACGACTGGATGGGCACGGTCAAGAGCTCAATGAATGCTGACGAGCTTCTTTTGCATGAACGGCCTGGCGTTGTTTCCGTGCAGACATCTCCATCACGCAGGGCAAAGCCTGCACTGCGACACCTGCGCATGATACTTGGCGCATACAATTGCCCCGTTGAAAGCATCGCCGTATTTTCTGCCTCGCACTGTGTGCTTGATCCCGCGTTGCCGGAAACCATCCTGCAAGCGGCTGAGCTGCACCATTTCATGCGAACTAGGTTAAAGCACTATCGCGAGACCCATTCCCGATATCTTGATTCCGACAGCCTCTCAGCGCATTTGCAATCGCGCTGTGCGGATTGGGGAAAAAGCTGAAATTGCCAATTGTTGCTTGGCAGATGGCCGGGAATGGCGGGGGCTGGAAGTCCCAGTCAATGCGGCGCGGACGTTTCGGGCACTCACGTGAAACCAGCAAAACCCGTATGCCGAGACTGCGGGCCGGGTGAGACGCCTGATGATGGTTCGGCCGCCGTAACACGAGCACGCGGTGAACGGCACCTGCTATTTCGTTGGACGAGGAAAAGACCCCTTCTTTTCCTTAGCTTTCTGCGTGGAGCTTAGTGCGTAGGGGCGCTATAGTCACCTTACACACCGCGTTTTCAACGCATCGACTGGAACGAATCGTACGATTCATTGAAGGCCTTTTCTCTTGTCCATCAGCGTCTGACGCTGCTCTGGACTCGGAAACCGGCTTGCGATTGTCGAGATTCTCGCTGTTTTTTTGACCACCGGAAGGTGGCAGCCTCTTCTGGAAAAACGTTTTTTTTCGGATCATTCATCGTCATCGGGCGATTGGCCTTACGAAGAAAACCATCAATCATTCAACAGTGGAGTAGTCGTGAAATTAATAGGTGTTGTCGTGTCCCATGAGGATGGGACTGTACTTGCTGATCGTGCTTTACTGAGCCCCGAATCAGCGCAGGTGACGTTGCCGACACGTTTGATATCGCTAATAGGGGTCCTTGATTAGTTCGACCGACGAAAATCATTTATTGCTGAATACGGGAGCGTTCGATTCGCGATAAAGCACGATTCTGGACGCGGATATTTCATCGATTTCAATGCCGCTGTTCGTCGCGAGACGCTTTTTAACTTCGTCATTAGACAACCTGGTGACGCTTCAAGATCTCTAGGAGCTTCTGCGGCATGTCATTAATGCACCGGGAGCGGCGGGTCGGGCGCGACGAACGGCTAAGACGATATCCGTAGCAAACGTGCGGTAATTCCAAGGCGCGTATCGGCGGTTCTTCGTAAGCCATTCATTTCGCCTCGTATCATTAGGATACCTATGTTTTTGAGAATCGTGCGTTTCATGTCACGTGACAAAGCCCCGTTATGGCTCCCGTCATCTCCATCTGGCTGTTCGCCGCAGGCCGGCGTGACCCGTGCGACGTCAGCGCGTAAGCGCATTCTGCATCGCAACGAGAAACGAGGTGGTCAGAAACGCGGGCGCGGATCGCCACCGGCCGCAGCACATAGCTGTATGCCGATGCCGCCCATGGCGGCACAGTGACCCACTTTCGATAAGCGTCGCCCGAGTCGCATGCGATACACCCGTTGAGGTTATGAGGAACCCTGTCTTGGCTCTCCCACTCGCTTTCGGCACATTGTCATCGGGGCCGCCCAGGTCATCGGCTTCCCACGCCTGATGGCTTCAGGTCAGGTACAAAGTCTTTTTGCGAATCGATATTTACCGTTCTCGTCATTGGCGAGCCGTTCCCGTTTTATGCGAACTCTAAGCCCACTTAGCTGGTTGTGGAGAAAACCTGACTCGAGTAGGACCATCCTGATGCAGGTGATTTCCAGTAGAAGTAGCTCGATATCAACGCATCGCTTCGAGCGCACTTGGATAAACCCCGCAAGCAATTCGAGATTCAGCTCCTGCAGCCGAAGTGGATGCGACGAAAAAGGGGCGATAGACTGTTCAAATTCGAGCCAGACTTTGGCCATGATGGCGCGCATCATGTCGTTGCATTCGATTTTGTCCGCGCAACGCTTGACTTGCTCCAGCAGTGAAGAATCGGACATAGGGGGCCTCAAGGTTTGACAGGATGCTCTTCGATTCGCGCGTCGCCTGCCGACGCCAGGTCGTGCTCCGCAATGGGTCTGCCAATAGGATAGCCACTTAACTCGCTATGTCGACGTTTTGCTAGTAGACGCGCTGTCGCACGCGGTTGTTTGCTTGGTGGGCGACGACGACCGGCTTCGACATTGTGCAGCGATATATGCCCGTCAAACCTGTCCCGGATCGGCTGACAGTAGTGTCCGAGAATCATCTGAATGCGTGTAGGGCCGTGTCCGAGGGATTCGCTGAGTTCCACAAGAACCTCATAGGGGGCTATTCCTGCCTCCAGCATTTCGAGTGCACTCCTGAGCGCATAGGTGTAGCGAAGCGAATGAAAGCTGATTGGCCCAACCATACCTGCCCGGCGCAGCAGTGCTGTGAGTCGATTCTTTGCAGATTTGAGTGTCTTGCCATTGCCCGTAATCAGTTCGAGATTGTGCTCGCGAGCGTAAGCGAGCGCGGAACGTATTGCTTCGAGCGTCTGCGCCCGCGCGCCCTGGATGATCCGCACCTGCCTCGGCCTTGCGTTTTTCGAGCCACGCATAAGCGGAAGCGAGGAATCGCCGCGCCCGAGTGCGTCAAGCCACATCTCGAGATCGCGCCCGCACATCAGTGCCTCCTTGCGTCGAAGTCCAAGATGCACTGCGAGCGATATCATGTGCGCTAACCCTTGGTCTATTCCCTTCGCTCTCGCCATCAACTGATCAAATTCCGTCGCGTTCATGGCCCGTTTTGTTCCTTTCCGTGTTCGTCGGACCAGTCGAAGTTCCTTGTTGTTGCACGCGTCGTGAATGTTCCGGCCGGCATGGTGGGATGTGACGCGGACAGCCGAAAATATATTCGCGAGCGTGCCCGCGGCTTTGTCCTGTGCCATGCAGTATTGAGCATAGGCATGAATCACCCATGTCGGAATTTCGCTGAGCGATGCGCGCAACTCACCCACCTGCCTGGCAAAGCGCAAAAGGCCCGTTGTGTCGAGCCGCCTGTTCTGTTGTGTTGCAAAGCTGCCGCCTGCCTTTTTGCTGCTCGCTGCGGAATTGTGTATGGCTTTGGACATCATGCTCATTGGCTAACTCCCGGCTGTTACCCCGATGTCAACTTATGTTCGCCCACGGGGGAAAGGCGAACATGGCCCCAGCCACGAAGAGCTCGTGACAGATCCGGCATATGTCGGATGTCTGCAATGACGGGCTGGCCGGGGCGGGGTCAGCGCGTACGTAAGCAAGTGAATTCGGGAGAGGGCTGGGTAGTGCGTTGAGCTGTGGGATCCAGTTACGGATAAGCCCTCGGGGAATACAGGTTCTGGATGGGAAAGGGAAGCTCGCGAGCAGAAGCTGCGTTAGTGCTGGAGCGGTGAGCGGCTGGTGTCTGATAAAGACACTTCGCCCGCACCCGTTGCGGGGGCAGGAGTCGCGATTGGAGCGCTTGCGGCCATCATCGACATCTGAGGATGAATGAAACGCAAGGTATGCTTTGATGGATACCGCGACGTGTATCGCGCGAGGAAGATATATCGTCGCCGTCGGAAATACGTTGACGGCTTCGTCGCACGGTCAAAAATCGCCCGCATTTGCGGCGGGAGGGACGCCAGGGAGCAAGCCCCTGACGCGTTAAAAAATTCGCCTCGTTGGAATTTTGCTTGAAGGGCGATCAGTTATCGCCGGGTCAGTGACTGGCTGAGACGCGACACCGACTGCGTGTCCCGTTTGAAAACAGTGAGAGAGGCATCACTACGCGAGTGACGCTTCGGGAACTTCAGGGCCTTGGACAGGCTTGGGCTCTGAGTGAGCCGCGCAGGTTTCATTTCACTTCACTGGTGCTAACGCGAATTTCGCAAATGCCTTGCTTTCGGTGAGGTCGAGCAAGGCACATAAGAAAATTGGGCGAAAAAACCCCCAACCCCCACAATAGGGAGTGTAATGATCGATGCTCGTGACGTGAGCGAACGTTAGTACCATTATTAGAACATAGCTGCAGCGATAGTGTTGATTTACACGGAATCTTGACCCTCACACGCGGCTGCCTGTTCTCGACCGGAATTCCGGTGCTAACACGTGATCGGGCCATGGAGGCCATCATGGAACACCGTGGCAACCTGCGCAAGGCGGCCCGCGGCTGGGGCAACCACGCATTCCGTATGTGAGGCCCTCAGAGAAGGTCGTCCACAAGACATGCAGCTTGTTCCTGGGCTCACGATCGTGACCTGATGCTTGACTTCTCCTGGCACTCGATACGCTGGTTTCTCCTACGTCAATAAAGGAGAAACCAGCATGCTGATTCAGACAGTCTTCGGGCTGACGGGCGCGTTGTTCTGCGCGTATCTAAGCTTCAACGATAAACGTTTGCCCGATGACGACGCTTCGAAAGGGCGACCGACCTCTTCCCGAGAGCGGGGGGAGGAGGGCGAGAGGCAGGTGTCAGCCGGGTTGCGGTGGTACCTCACGCGCTTGTGCGGCGACGACTGCTTAGTACTGGACGGTCTTATTCTGATTCACGCGCCGGGGAGCGCGTTTCCGACCGCTGAAATAGATCATCTGGCAATCACTCCGTTTGGAATCTTCGTGATCGAACCGAAGGATTGGACCGGTGTGGTGACACATGGCGAAACCGATGAGACGCTGACGCTTACGGCGGTTGATGGTCAGCGGCTTGTGCGGACGTCGCCAATCAGGCAGAACGCGGCAAAGGTGCGATTTCTGCGCGGTTTGCTCCCGCCTCGCCTGTGGATCGTCGAAGGGCTAGGTGTCTTTTCGCATGAGACGGCAATGGTGGCTCCTACACTTCCAGCGGCGTTGCTTGAGCGTAGCGAACTTTACCGGCACCTGAGGGTACGCCAGCAGCAGTTTGCGCGCACCGGGACGGGGCGCCTGCCCATTCGCACGATCGCCGACGTGATCCTGCAACATGCAGACACGCGTCCAGAAGCCCTTGTTGAGCACCGGCGGCGCATACAGGAGGCCCGCGCGCGCGGACAAGGCTGAGCCGGACCTAGCGCTGCGAATATGGGGAGGGAGGGATGAATCGCGCTCACCGCTTCTCCTTCCTTACCACCATCCACTTAGGCGACTTAAACCACACAATACTCACATACAGCCAGACATACGCAACCGCAAACACCACCACAAAACAAATGCAGCGTATGCCGCCAGAACAACGTCGCCGGCACAACCGCAATCAGACACACCAGAGATAGGCTGACGTCAGCGAGTTCCGCCGGGTATTCACGCGCAGTCCGCGTACCCACTGCCCAGCGCATCAGCCGCTTATAAACCAGCATATGCAGATGACGCCGTCAGGAGTCCCCGGCGACACCCGCGACTGAACTTCTTCCGGTAGATCGTGAAGCAAGCCTCGACGATCGGACACGCTAAGAGCTGCACCGGATGCCACACAGACACGTCGCGTTTGCGCATGACCAGCATGACCGACAATTCGGTAAGCATGAGCGATGCCGCTACGCCGGACAGTCGCTCACACATCTGCTGGAGGAACTCGTGTGGAAGACTCCGCTGCCCTCTTTGCGCAAGCCTCTGCGACGTAGGTCAACGCGCCCGTCCATTTCCCCTCCACGATGGTCGCAGCAGCGCTCGCGCACTTTCTGCGACATACGGAGCGCTTCGCCGTCAAGCTGACCGCTGCGACAAGACCACTGCCGCCAGCATTTTCTCAGACGGTGGGAGCGCGCGTCGGGGGCACGGACTTGGACACCCGGCAGATGGCGACGTCATGATTCGTCGCTTATTGCGGTTGCATGCTCGACCGGGCTACGGTTTTTCGGCTTCGATGCCAAATTGCAGTTCTTTATATTCCGTGTGACGGTCGAACGACCGAGCTGTCTTGACTTCTCATTGATCTCGGCAAGATGAAATCACCGAAAGCGATTTCATTGAGCCATGCACTTCAAAATACTGTATTGCCGCGGTCTTGGCGTGAGCGAAGGTTATGCCGAACGCAGAGGCGGTCATAAGGACGTTCGCGACAACCCTCCCGATGACCTTCGCAACAACATCCGCGATTCTGCGCGCGTCGCCGCTTTACCCCGTGGCCGCGTTTTCATTCGAGATCGCGGTGCGTCTGGCTGTGCGTTGCTTAATCCGGCTTCGAGCCAGTCGGAGGGCGTCCTCCGATGAAGCCGAAAGCAACGATTGCGCATGAACAACATCGATTGAAGCGGCCCGCAGCGCTCGCTGACTCTGAAATAGCGCATCTTGAAACGGTGGTCTGTTACTTCGTCAAGAGTCGCACGCGCGACGCTTCGGAATACTTCGGCCCATCATATTGGCTCGCTCGTGTCGCAGGCATCGGTGAGCAGTTTCATCTCGTTCCTGCCCAGCAGCGACGTCTCACCGCGTTGCGGACAATGCTTGTGGGCGCAGGACCGTCAAAACCGGCGGCGTGTCCGCATAGGTGCCGCGTATGTAACGAGTGACTTCCGGTAGTCCCGTCAGGTGTCTGATTTGCAACGTCGGTAATCACGTGGGGCAAGTTCATCCGCAGCCTTCCAGGTCTCGGCCTTGAATCTGTCGGAGATGATCGACGCGGTTCCCGGCCGCCCCCGCTCTCCACGAACCGCGGACGTACTGCGCCCCGCATATCTGCGGCCTGTTCGGAAAGCCGCGCAGCGCCAATCATCTTGGCCGGCGCATTGACTTAGGTTTTTTTGTAGCGAGCCTTACCGAAGGGAAAGTTCCCTGCTGGGTGGTCGCTTGGAACGCTGAGATGGTTCCTTCCTCTCAATTGTCCGCCTCCACGGGTTCTGGACGGAAGCCCGTGACTAGTCGGCAGCCGTTCCGCAGACGCTCACCGATTGCGTGGATGTCGAATGACTGATTCCCGGTCCAGGCGCGCTCACGCCTCACGCGAAAGAAGTGATGGAGTTCGCTTAGCTTGAGCATTGATGTTGAGACGCCGAATCCGAGATCGCAAAGTTCGTCGTCGATGATGACGATGGTTTCAATCGGACATCGAAAGCCGGCGAGCAACGCGCTGAGGAAGTGAACTGCGGGCGCAGAGTCCGCGACCGGACATGCGTAAATCTTTGCTTCGCCGGTTGCCGTTTCGATGCGCAGCGTGTTTGCATCGCTACCCCGACGTACCCGTCCCGAGCACGGTACATCTCGGACAATAAACACTCCAAAGTCGGTCAGTACGACACAGTCAGCCCTGATCGTCCGGCCTGCGAATCCGTCAATCGTCAAGACAGTCAACTCTTCGTAGATGGCGTAGCACTCGCCCAATAGAGGAGCGAGTATGCTGTGTAGCTTTTGCGAAAATTCAATGAATTTGCGCCGACGTTGCGTCACAGCGCGCAGTTTCCTGAATCGGTTTGGATAACCGAGGGTTGCCTGGGTGGGGATAAAAATGTTCGCAGGGTTATGGGCGCTTGGGCGCAATTTTTCGGTCATGCTGAGGCCTTAAGTCCTGTCCAAGTGGAGATTTCGGTTTTGACCTGTCGGTGTGCCAACAATGATTATCGTAGAGGCGGCTCGGGCGAAGCAACGCCTCAAATGAAGACCGCATCCGTAAGCCCTTTCTCGTAAGCCGGGGACACTTGCCCATCAAGCGGCACTGGCTGGCTGCGATCAGTTGGCCGACGTAAGAATCGCGCGGCATGAGCCAGTCCGACCGGACCGAACAGTCCATGCCTGTGCGAGACGCGAGTTCACGGATGCGCTTGTCACCGTATGTGAGAAGTCGGAATCGCGGATATCATCGAATGCGTCAGCGATGACCTTGGCGACGATACAGCAGATCGCCAGCGCGCCAGGCGGGGGCTTAGGCTTTTTTGGGATCGCGCGGCTGGCCAGCGAGATTGATGATTGATCCGCTGCGTTGGACCTGCGCTATTTTGAACAGAGGGACGATATCTTTGAGTGCGCGCGCTCGCTGGGCACACGCGAGCTTTCGCTTTTCTTCTGCGTCGAAGAGGCAGCAGCGGGCGAAGTTGCACGTGCAAACATCGTCGCTCCGTCCGGTGTTCTGCTTTTTATTCAGTGGGTTAGGGTATCTACCCGGACAGAAGGTGGCTGAACCTGTTCAGACACCTTTTTTGGCCCTCGGTAATTATCCCAGTGGATCTGCGCGCGAAACGGTCGTTTTGTTACGCGCAAGGATAAGAAAGCGGTATGGGGCGTTTGCAAGATCTGGAGAAAAGTGCACCGGGAAGCTGCGGTGTGAGTTCGCTGCCACGCCGCTCGTCGCGGCTGGGTCCAGCGCGCCCTAGCGTGTCTTATGGACGGGCCGGTGTCCCCGAGACCAAGCGGCAAGGCCGGGCGGAAGCTTTCTACCAACGATGCGCACAGGGGGCGCGCGACGCAAAGGTGTCCGATTTGCCGGAGCTTACCGGGTTAGCTGTCCGAACCGGCTAAATCGTCGTCCGGTCAACCGGCGCGTTGGGCAAGCATGTTCTCGCCTTCGTACGCGGTGCTTGATCGCATACAGTCATCCGTTCGATTCCTGTTCCGGACTGTTGCAGCCATACTTGCAAAAATAGCTGTGTCTTCCCAGCTACCGAAAACGCGCTGCGTCTGGGGGCGGACGATAAGGCGCAAAATGGCGGTGGATGGCTGCGTCCAATCAACGCAGACTTCCTCAAACCCGGCCTCGGTCACCGGCGTGGGTGACCGCCTGCGGGGACTCAACACACGCCGCGTGACCATATGCCGCCGCGATTCACGCACAGCTGCGAAGCCCCCGAACAGTTATCGCGTGGAAATAACCCACCGCGCTGCGGTTTCGATGCTAGCCCTTCCGCGCGGATTCAACGTGCCATATCAGCCGGTTTTCACGCCCACCAGCCTAGTCAGGTCAGATGTTCGACCGACGAAAAAGCGGCGATTGGCGTGCCGACCCATAGGTCCGCCACGCCTGCTGCCGTGTGAAATCCTGGTCGCCGATGATATGACCACAATGCGGACAATGGAGCTCTCTGGAATGCAAGGCAGCGGCTTTTTGCACTTCTGACCTGGGCGAAGCGATGGCCGATGATCGTCGCCGGGTGCGCTGTTCTTTCCGCTCGCGCGCACTGCGGTTCATCGACCAACCTATCCCTATGAGTATTGCATTGAATCCAAGTAACGGCCATGTGAGTTCCATGCTAGTCCCCGCTGTTTGGGCGCATCTGGCATAGCACGCGTACATTTCTTGCGGCTCGCTCGTCTTCACCGCTTGGAGGCACATTGTGGTCTGCCTGCAAGACAAGTCGACCTCGAATTGCCACGGTCAAGCTGGAGGACTTCATCCCGGCAGATCACCCGTTGGGACCGATCCGGTTGCTGGTGAATGATGCGTTGAAACGGCTCAACGGGCTATTCAGCGTCATCTACGCGGTCACCGGCCGTGCCTCGATTGCGCCCGAGAAGCTGATGCGGGCGCTGCTGTTGCAGGTGTTCTACTCGGTGCGCAGCGAGCGCATGCTCATGGAGCAGATGCGCTACAACCTGCTGTTCCGCTGGTTCGTCGGGCTTGCGATTGAGGGCGCCGGGTGGGACCACTCGGTGTTCTCGAAGAACCGCGAGCGCTTGCTGGAGCATGAAGCCGATGAAATTGGCGCCACCGTCGCCGAGGAAAATCAGGCCCGCCGGGAAATTCCAGATGAAGAAGCCGAGCACCGCGCCCATCATCATGAACGACGCTGACAGCGCGATCGGCTCGGACACCTGGAACGCCACATAGGCGAGCGAGGCAAACATCATGAACGCGACCATCGAAGCCAGGCCGTTGAAGCCGTCGATGATATTGATCGCGTTGGCGAGCGCCGCCACTGCCAGCACGGTGACCGCGCAGGAAATCGCCGCATACGAGAGCAGAAAGTCGATCGGCGGCGCGCGCTTGGTCAGATCCTCGACCAATTCCGAGCCGAACGCCGGCATGCCGCACGCGATCAGCGCGAGGATACCACCCTGTTGCCGTGGCTCATGCAGCGGCGCGTCCTTGCCGACGACGTGCGCCGCGATCTGTGCCGCTGGGTACCGGAGTATCAGACAACGATGGCGCCGTTGCTGCAATGCATGCTGGCACCGCGTACTTCCGGCGTGTCAAACGAACGCAGCGCCCCAAACCGGCGGCGTCTGATCGGCTCGCGCAGCGCTGTCGTAGTCCTTGTCATTGAGGAGGAATGCGCACTGCGCGGCTGGCCTTGTAGTCATAGGTGGCCAGCGCCGTCAGTATCGCGACTATCGTGACGTAGAAGGAGACCGTCATTTTGAGGTCAAACGTCTCGACCGTGAGGCCGAAAATCCAGAAGGCCACGACGAACGTCAAGCCCATCAGCGCGGCGCGACGGGCAGGGCCGGTCGGCGCATTGAGCCGCTTCCAGAAGATCACGCCAGGCACCACATAGATGGAAAGTAATGCGAGGCCGCCGACAATACCGTAGTCCGTCAGATAGGCGAAAAGCTGATTGTGTGTCTCGCCTTTGCCCAGTTGCGCGGCCATGGGTGTGAGCACGCCCGCGTCGGCGAACGACTGCATGCTGTCGCGAAAACCATGGGCGCCCAGGCCGAGAAGCGGATGGCTCTTTACGATCTTCACCGCTGTCTCATACAACTGGAGACGGATACCGAGTGACGTATCCCTCTGCCCATGCTCATAGAGCATAAAGTCCGACGATAGATCGCCGACCCGGTCGCGTGCCGCAGGTGAGAAGACAAAGATGCCGACCGGTATGGCCACGATGGCAAGCGGCAAGAGCACTTTCCATCGGCGGGACTTGCCACGGCCGCGGACATACAGGATCAGCACCGCGACGACTGGTACGGCGATCCAGCCGCCGCGTGAGCCGGTCAGCACCGACGCGGCGAGACCGGCAATCAATCCGGCGATCTTGATGATCCGTACCGGCAAACCGTCCTTTCGCCACCAGTTCAGCGAAAGGATGGAAAGCGCGCCAAGTATCAGTGCGATATCGCCATAGTGGATCGCATTCAGGAGCGGGCTGCTGACCCGACCATTGGCTAAGCTTTGCGGCGCAATCAACAGTATGCCCAGCGAGGCCAGCGCGCCTAGTGCAAACGAAAGGTCGCTCCACGCGAGCGTGCGAGGCAACCCCTGTCGCAGGACCAGAAATAGCGGAGCCGCAGCCAGGAACCGCGACGGCGAATCTAGCGTACTGGGTATCACCTTGCCATGCCAGATCTCGCCGATCAGCACCGCAGCAAGCACGCTCGTCATCGCGAGGCAAAACCTCGTATTCACGTGGTCCCATTGAACCGGGCTGAGGCCAGTCCAAGGTTTCGGCGAAAGCAGCAGTGCAAGCGAGATCACCGCAGCGGCAATCGATATTGCGCTCGCGCCGCCATGTACGAGCAAAGTGAGAGCGGGAAATGTAAGCAGGAAAAACGCTGGCAACAGGCTTCGCGGGCTGAAACGCGGGGAAGAATTCGTAGCGGGCGTCGACATGTCTTTAGACTTTGAGCCGACCTTCACGATGTCAGAGTGACGTGCGCGGCCGGATATATAGTCCCTATATTGTACCTGCTCCGCACGGGGCTACATCTTCGCCCTGACAGCCGGCACCCTGACAGGGCAGGCGTTCCCGGGTGTTTTATCCGGCAGGCCTCGTGAATCAGCGGCGACGCGGCCCCTTCCTCACCACCATCCAGCGCGGCGATTTGAAACGCACAATGCTCATATAGAGCCAGACATAAGTGAGCGCAAACACCATCACAAAGCAGAACAGATGCAGCGTATGCCGCCAGAACAACGTTGCCGGCACCACCGCGACGAGGCACAGCAACCAAAGATAAGGCGATGTCAGCGAATTGCGCCGCGTCAACTCCCGCGCCGTGCGCACGCCAACCGCCCAGCGCATCAACCGTTTGTAAACCAGCATATGCAGATGCACGCCGTCAGGAATCCCGGGTGATATGCCGCGTATGAACTTCTTCCGGTAGATCGAGAAGCAGGTCTCGAAGATCGGATACATGAAGAGCAGCACCGGATACCACGCCGATACATCGCGATTGCGCATCACCAGCATGATCGACAGCTCGGCGAGCATGAAGCCGATGAAATAGGCGCCGCCGTCGCCGAGGAAAATCAGTCCCGCCGGGAAATTCCAGATGAAGAAGCCGAGCACCGCGCCCATCATCATGAACGACGCTGACAGCACGATCGGATCGGATACCTGGAACGCCACATAGGCGAGCGAGGCAAACATCATGAATGCGACCATCGAAGCCAGGCCGTTGAAGCCGTCGATGATATTGATCGCGTTGGCGAGCGCCGCCACCGCCAGCACGGTGACCGCGCAGGAAATCGCCGCATACGAGAGCAGGAAGTCGAGCGGCGGCACGCTGATGCGCGTGACGGCGATATTCAACAGGAAGTAGGCGAGGGCGGCCGCCCCCATCGTGCAGACAAGGCGCGTGAGCGGCGACACGCGCTTGGTGAGATCCTCGACGAGTCCCGAGCCGAACGCCGGCATGCCGCACGCAATCAGGCCGAGAATCCCGCCCGACACGGCGGGATAGGCATGATGCAACTGCACCGCGGAGACGATCAGCCCCAGCAGAATTCCGGTTCCGCCGATCCGCGGCACCGGCCGCGCATGGAATTTCTGCACGCCGCCAAGATCGGAGTCGGTGGAAAATTTCTCATGCAGATGCGCATAGCGCACGATCAACAGCGTGATCAGCAGTGAAACGAGAAAGCCGAGCGCAAAACTAAGCATGAAGGTGGGCCTGAACGAGGACGCCGAATTATACAAACGAAACGCTTAGGCCCCGGAAAACCGGCCTATGCGCGAGCCGCCCAAAATATCCCACATAGTGAGGCAAAAACCGCTTGCAAAGCCTTGCCAGTCATGGATTCCACCTATTTAGCGGGCCACGCGGCAGGTCGTTAATCTGGATGCGGCGAAGTGTAAGCAGCTCACGAAAAACGACATACATCGACGTTTCAGCGTCTTTGCCGCCGTTCGACAAGCCGTTCCGGAGACCCAATGCTAAACAACATCACCATTCGTGGCGGGCTGACGCTGGTCATCAGCGTCTTCGTCGCTTTCCTGCTGACTGTGATCGGTGTCGGTTACGGCGCGCTCAAGCTCACGAATAGCAGCCTCGATGACACGCAACGCAGCGCGGCCGCGTTGTCGCATCTGAAGGCGAGTTCGGAGAAGCTGCTGCAGGTGCAGCTCGCGCTGGGTACCTATCAGACGCTCTTTAGCGTCGGCAAGCAAACCGACGATCTGTTGCCGGCCGCGCACAAGGTGCTGGCCGAGTCGAACAAGGACTTCGGCAACTATATGGCCGGCCCGTTCGTCAACGAAGATGAAAAGCGGCTCGCGCAAGCGGTCGAACAGGCGCGCATCGCGCTAGTCGATCGGGCTATCGAGCCGGAGTTCAAGGCGCTCACCGATTTCGACTTCAACACCTTCCGTAACATCCAGGGCGACACCGCGAACAGCTTTTACGCGAGCTACGCGAAGGCTATCGACGCGCTCGAACACCAGCAGGTCGAGAACCAGCATCAGCAGGCCGAAACCGCCGCGGAGCGCTTTCAACTGGCGAAGCTGCTGTTTCGCACCATCGGTGCGCTGTCGATCGTGACCGGCATCCTGGCGCGGGTCGGGTTGTCAGCGGCGGTGATCAAGCCGGTCAACGCCACGATCAAGCATTTCGAGCGCATCGCCGCAGGCGATCTGACGATCGCGATCAGGAGCAAGTCGCGCAACGAAATGGGGCAGTTGCTGGCCGCGCTGATGAAGATGCGCGACGGCCTGGTGGAGACGGTGGCGAAGGTGCGCGGCAGCACCGGCGCGATCACGCAAGGCGCGAACGAGATTGCCGCGGGCAACGCGGACCTGTCGGCACGCACCGAGCAGCAGGCGGCGGCGCTGCAGGAAACGGCGGCCAGCATGGAGCAGTTGTCGGCCACGGTGAAGCAGAACGCGGACAACGCCAAGCAGGCCAACCGCCTCGCGCACAATGCGCTGGAAACGGTGACGCGTGGCGGCTCGGTGGTCACGCGCGTGGTCGCGACGATGGACGGCATCACCGGTTCGTCGCGCAAGATGGCGGAAATCATCGGCATGATCGAAGGCATCGCGTTCCAGACCAACATTCTTGCGCTCAACGCGGCGGTCGAAGCGGCGCGCGCGGGCGAGCAGGGGCGCGGTTTCGCGGTCGTGGCGGCGGAGGTGCGCAACCTCGCTCAACGTTCGGGCGGCGCCGCCAAGGAAATCAAGGAGTTGATCGGCGAGTCGGTGGCGAAGGTCGACGAAGGCGCGACGCTGGTCGCCGAAGCCGGCAAGACGATGAGCGAAGCCATGCAGTCGGTGGAGCGCGTGACCGGCATCATGGGCGAGATCGAAGCCGCCGCGTTGCAACAGAGCGACGGCATCGAACAGGTGAATCACGCGATCACACAGATCGACCAGGTGACGCAGCACAACGCGGCACTGGTGGAGGAAGCGGCTGCGGCAGCGAAATCGCTCGAAGAGCAGGCGCAGTTGCTGCGCGATGCGGTGGCGGTATTCCGGATCGACGCACCGGCGGCGTCAGCGGCGTCGCAGCAAGGCAAAGCGCCGTTTGCCGCGGCCGCGCCGGTCACCAGGGCAGTCGCCGCGGTGGCGTAAGACATTCGCCGCGTCAATTCCGCAATCGACGGCGGCAGCGGGGAATCCCGTCTGGAGATTCCTCACTGCCGCCGTCGGCTTCAATCGACTCAGGCGAATCCGTTCGGATTCGTCGATTGCCAACGCCAGTGGTCCGTGCACATGCGCTCGATCCCGAACTGCGCGCGCCAGCCGATGATCTTCTCAGCCGCCGCCGGATCGGCGAAACATGACGCCACGTCACCCGGGCGCCGGGCGACGATTTCGTAAGGCACCGGCTTGCCCGATGCTTTCTCGAATGAGCGCACCACGTCCAGCACGCTGTAGCCCTGGCCCGTACCCAGATTCACCACGAAGCTCGCATCGCGCGTGACGAGCGCATCGAGCGCGGCCAGGTGCCCGCGCGCCAGATCTACGACGTGGATATAGTCGCGCACGCCGGTGCCGTCAGGCGTTTCATAATCGCCGCCGAATACGCGCAGCTTCTCGAGTTTGCCGACCGCGACCTGCGCCACGTAGGGCATCAGGTTGTTGGGAATGCCGGCCGGATCTTCGCCGATCAAGCCGCTCTCATGTGCGCCGACCGGATTGAAATAGCGCAGCGTCGCGATGCGCCAGGACGGATCGGCCAGTTCGAGGTCGCGCAAGACCTGCTCGGCGATCAGTTTGGACTGGCCATACGGATTGGTCGCCGAAAGCGGGAAAGACTCATCGATCGGCGAACTCTTCGGCACGCCATACACGGTTGCCGATGAACTGAACACGAACTGCTTCACGTTGCGATCGCGCATCACGCCGAGCAGCGTCAGCAGACTGCCGACATTGTTGCTGTAATACTCGATCGGCTTGGCGACCGATTCGCCCACGGCCTTCAACGCGGCGAAGTGAATCGCGCCGGTGATCGGATGAGCGTCGAAAATCCTCTTGAGCGCAGCTTCGTCGCGTACGTCGTTTTCGTAGAAGCTCACCGCTTTGCCGGTGATGCGTTCCACGCGCCGCAGCGATTCGGGATTGCTGTTCACGAGATTGTCGATCACCACGACGTCGTAACCGCCGTTGAGCAGTTCGACACATGTGTGCGAGCCGATAAAGCCTGCGCCGCCCGTTACCAGAATCGTGCCCTTCGTGGTCATGCTGTTGCTCCGTTAAAGTAAAACGCCCGTCATTTTTTGCACCAGGTCTTTATACGTGTCGACGACCACCCGCTCGTCGAATTCCGACGCGACTTTCTGTCGGCCGCGTTCAGCCATGGCCCGGCGTTCGGCGCCGCTCATGTCGAGCATACGCGCCATTTTCTCCGCAAGACTGTCGGCATTGCGCACTTCGCACAGCAATCCATTGACGCCGTCCGCCACCACTTCACGGCATCCCGGCACGTCGGTCGCCACGATCGGGCGGCCCATTGCCGAAGCTTCCATCAGCGTGCGCGGCACACCTTCGCGATACGACGGCAACACAACGCA
Source organism: uncultured beta proteobacterium (assembly GCA_963738755.1). Taxonomy (GTDB): domain Bacteria; phylum Pseudomonadota; class Gammaproteobacteria; order Burkholderiales; family Burkholderiaceae; genus Paraburkholderia. The sequence goes on along the minus strand of CAVTXZ010000030.1, from coordinate 410,767 downwards.
GTCCGCATCGGCGATGAGAGGCCGCACATCGTGCGCCTCGCCAAGATACTCGATGATGCCTTCCTGTTCCCAGCCGGCCACATCGTCACGCGTGATCGCGCTCGGATTGTCGACCCCGACCGGCCCAAGCAACTGAAAATGCGCCTGCGGATAACGCTGATGCAAACGCCGCGCGGCTTCGACATATTCGGCCACGCCTTTGTCCCACAGCAGCCGGCCGATCAGCACGAACTTGAAGGCGCTGCGCTCTGGCAGCGGCGTGAACGCAAACTGTTCGAGATCGACGCCCTCGCCATGCAACAGACGCGCGCGCTCGGGATGCGCCAGCAGATTCTGATCGACGAAAGCGGCCTGGTCGTCGCGGTTCAGAAACCAGATTTCGCGCGGAAAGCGGAAAGCAAAACGGTACAGCTTTTTCGCCACTTGCGCAGCGCGGCTGTGCTGGATGAACACATAACCCAGCCCGGTAGTCACCGCCACCGACTGCACGCCCGCCAGTTTCGCGGCGATCGAGCCATAGATGTTCGGCTTGATCGTGTAGTGAAACACGACGTGCGGACGGATCGTCCGGTATTGGCGATAGAGCGCCCACAGCGTGCGCAGGTCGTCGCGTGGGTTGGTGCCTTTGGATGCCATCGGCAATTCGATGCAGCGGCAACCCATCGCGGTAAGCAGCTCGAACGTGCGGTCGCGCGGCGCGAGCACCGTTACGTCGACGCCGCGTCCGATCAGTGTACGGATCAGCCCTTGCCGATAGGTATAGATTGCCCAGGCTGTGTTACAGACAAGTGAGATACGCAACGCGGGCGTCGACTTCAAGGCAGGCTTCATGCAGGAACGGGCTCGACGGTGAAGAGTTAGTGACTCGCGCGCGGCGCGAGCAAGGTGCGTTTGACCCGCGCGAGAGCACGGTAAGGGATTACGAGGTGCAGAAGGTTTTTAGCGAGGCCCAGCCAGTCGTACGGATTGGCGGCGTTGAAGTAGTGCAGTTGCAACTGCAACGTCGACTTCACCTGGCGGCGCCGCCGGGTCGCGCTGATGCCGCCTTCATTCAACTCGTAGTAGAGGCCGAGTTCCGGCAGGTTCGCGCAGTCGTACCGCTCCATCAGACGCAGGAACAGATCGAGGTCTTCGGCCGACGGATAACGCACGCGATAGTTGCCGACGGCGCGCACGGCGTCGATCCGCAGCATCATAGAAGGGTGCGCGAGAGCCGAACGGAAAAAGCGCAGCCGGCGAATCGCGGCCGGCTCGGCGGGCGGCGTCAGCACGAAAAGCGGCTTGCCTTCCCGCGTGACCACCTGGGTCCACATGCCGAGGCCGGCCACCTGCGGATGCAATTCCATGAACATGCGTTGTTTGGCAAGACGTTGCGGCACGCTGCGGTCGCCCGCGTCGATGCGGGCCGCGTAGCGAAAGCCGCGTTCAGCGAGAGTGTCGATGCCGGTTTGCAGCGCGCGCTCGATGCCGCCGTTCTGCGGCATCCGCAGCACGTCGATTTGCATGTTGGCGATGAGCGGCGCGACGATCGGCGGCGTGCTGCCGTCGTCGACGATCAATACGTGAATCGGCGCGCTCTCGCTAAACGACGCGAGCGTGAGATCGACGTCGGCCTGGCCGTTGTAGGCGGGCAGCAGAACCGCGACGTCGTCGAGCGACACGGCGGACATTTGCGCGGCGGCGGATGCATTCGTCATGGGCGCAATTTGAAACGGATGTAATAAAGATTAACCGACGCGGCGGCCAGATAGCCGGCTGCGAGACCGACCAGCGCGCCATAAGCGCCCAGCCGTGGAATCGCCAGCAGATTGACGATGAACGCGACGGCCAGCGCCAGCAGCCATTTCGCCAGCAACACGAACTTGGCCTGGTATTTGAGCACGATCAGATTGCCGATCGCCTCGATGCCGGCCGGCACGGAAAGCCAGACAGCCCAGCGGAAAATCTCGATGGCGCCTTCATAGTCCGGCCCAAACACGCGGCTGATGATAAACCCGGCCAGCAGATCGAGCACGAGTGCGCCGCCGACCATCAACGCCGCGGTCATCGCGGTGAGCCGCCACATGTTGCGGCGCAACTGAGCCGCCTCCTGCACGCGATACACAAAGGCGGGAGCAATCGTCTGCGCGAGCATCAACGCGAGCGTGATCCAGTTTTCGTTCAGTTGCTGGGCGGCGGAATACCGCCCGAGATCGGCGAACGAGATCGCGCGTTCGAGCATCAGGCGGTCCAGTTTCAGGAACAGGTACATACAGATCAGCCCGAGCCAGAACACCGTGCCCGCAGTGGCGAAGTGCCTGAACAACGAGCGGTCGACCTGCCAGCCGAGCTTGCCGCCATGCCGTCGTATGTAATAGATCAGCAGAACCGCGCCGATCAGCGCGGATTCGGCGGCCCAAAGCCAGCCGAAGCGTGCGGGCGTCGCCATCGCGCGCACCAGCAGATAGACGAAGCCGGCCTTCAGAACGGCCGTGCTCATACTGGTGAGCAATTGCGGCTTGCTGAACGTCATGCTCTGCAGCCACGCGTTGATCACGCCGACGAACGGTTCGCGAAACAGCATCGTCACCGCGAGACCCGCGAGCATGGCGCCGACCAGCGGCTCGAAGAGATGGACGGCAATGCCGAGCCATGTGAGCAGCAGCGCCGCCACGGAAACGGCAAAGCGCAGCGCGAAGGCGCTGCCGAGCACCGTGCCCAGTTGGGCGGTCGTGCGGCCGACAATGGTGGGAACCAGGATTTCCGCGCCGCACACCCAGGTGATCGGCGAGAGCACCAGCAATAGCGTGTTCGCGTATTGCCATTTACCGAAGGTGTCCGGCCCGAAGTAGCGCGCCAGCATGCCGCTGATCACGATCGCCACGCCGATCTGCGTGAGCCGCTCCAGCCCGAGCCAGACGATATTGGTGAAAGCGCGCGTGACGTCGGGATTGGCGAAGCGTTTGAGCGTCAGCATCCGGTCGCCGCTCGCCGATGCACGCGTGCCGCCTGGGCATGTGTTGTCATGCGCGCGGCGGTAAAGTGCGCGAGCGCCCACCCGCGAGCCGGCTGTCGCGGCAACTTTCCAAAAGGAGGGCGTCTAAGCATTAGAATGGCGTTAGAAGGCTGGTCAGAAAAACGCAATTATAAGTTGGAACCGGATCGCTTCCGGCAAGGGCGCGGCGCCGGGTTGGCAGATAGTTTTACCGATCAACCAGCAAAGCGCCGGTCAAAATTTTCCATTGCACGCAAGTGAGCCAACATGATCTCCAAATCCATATTCAAGGCGTATGACATTCGCGGTGTAATCGGCAAGACGCTCGACGCCGATACCGCGCGTTCCATCGGTCGTGCCTTCGGTAGCGAAGTGCGGGCGCAAGGCGGCGATGCCGTGGTGGTTGCGCGTGACGGCCGCCTGTCGGGTCCCGAGTTGGTTCAGGCGTTGTCCGACGGTCTGCGTGCGGCCGGTGTCGACGTGGTCAATGTCGGCATGGTGCCCACGCCGGTCGGCTACTTCGCGGCCAGTGTGCCGTTGCATCTCGACGGCGGCGAGCGCCGGGTCGATTCGTGCATCGTCGTGACGGGCAGCCACAATCCGCCCGACTACAACGGCTTCAAGATGGTGTTGCGCGGCGCGGCCATTTACGGCGAGCAGATCCTCGAGCTGCATCAGCGTATCGTCGACGAGAATTTCTCCGCCGGCGACGGCACGTACACCGAGTACGACATCGCCGACGCGTATCTCGAGCGCATTATCAGCGACATCAAACTCGCGCGTCCCATCAAGATCGTGGTCGATACCGGCAATGGTGTTGCGGGTGGCCTCGCGCCCAAGCTCTTCAAAAAGCTCGGCTGCGAACTGGTCGAACTGTTCACCGAGATCGACGGCAACTTTCCGAACCATCATCCCGACCCGGCTCACCCGGAAAACCTTCAGGACGTAATTCGCGCGCTGAAGGAAACCGATGCGGAGATCGGCTTCGCGTTCGACGGCGACGGCGACCGCCTCGGCGTCGTCACCAAAGATGGCCAGATCATCTACCCGGACCGCCAGCTGATGCTGTTCGCCGAAGAAGTGCTGTCGCGCAACAAGGGCGCGCAGATCATTTACGACGTGAAATGCACCCGCAATCTGGCCAAGTGGGTCAAGGAAAAGGGCGGCGAGCCGCTGATGTGGAAAACCGGCCACTCGCTGGTCAAGGCGAAGCTGCGTGAAACCGGCGCGCCGCTGGCTGGCGAAATGAGCGGCCACGTGTTCTTCAAGGACCGCTGGTACGGTTTCGACGACGGCCTGTACACGGGCGCGCGGCTGCTCGAAATCCTCACGCGCGTGTCTGATCCGAGCAAGCTGCTGAATTCGCTGCCGAATTCGCATTCCACTCCGGAACTGCAACTGAAGCTCGAAGAAGGCGAAAACTTCGAACTGATCGCGCGTTTGCAGCAAAGCGCGAAGTTTACCGGCGCGGACGAGGTCATCAAGATCGACGGCCTGCGGGTCGAGTATCCGGACGGTTTCGGTCTGGCGCGTTCGTCGAACACCACGCCGGTGGTGGTGATGCGTTTCGAGGCCGATAACGACGCCGCGCTCAAACGCATCCAGGAAGACTTCCGGCGCGTGATTCTCGCGGAGAAAGCGGACGCCAAACTGCCGTTCTGACGGCACGAGCGGCGGCGCGCGGCTCGGTGTGAGCCGCAGCCGCCGTCCAACGCGGCGCGGGTTTCACTTACCGCGCCGCGTTTTTTATGCCATTTGCGCGTGGCGCGCTAGAATTGCCGTCCCTCGCCCCTCGGGGGGCCTGCGCGAAGCGACAGGTTCGGGGCTCTCTCAACGCATCTTCGGGCCGGATAGCCGGTTTTCCCACTCTTGAGCGTGCAAAAGATACTGATCGTGCGGGTGTCGTCGTTGGGCGACGTGGTTCACAACATGCCGGTGATCGCCGACATTCGACGCCGCCATCCCGATGCCCAGATCGACTGGCTCGTCGAAGAGAGCTTCGTGGGGCTCGTGCAGCTCGTCGCCGGTGTGCATCGGGCGATTCCGGTGTCGCTGCGGCGCTGGCGCAAGCGTCTCTTTGCGCTCGACAACTGGCGCGAGATCGGCGCGTTTCGCCGCGCGCTCGCCGCCGAGCACTACGACCTCGTGATCGACTGCCAGGGGCTCATCAAGACCGCATGGGTTGCCAGCATGGCGCGCGGGCCGCTGGTCGGGCTCGCGAACCGTACCGATGGCGCAGGCTTCGAATGGCCGGTGCGCTTCTTCTACGACAAGCGCGTGCCGATCGCGCCGCGCACGCACGTGGTCGAGCGCACGCGCCAACTGGTGGCCGCGGCGCTCGACGACCCACAGCCGCAACCCACCGACGACATCGACTTCGGCCTCGATACCGGTCGCGCGGCACTGGCTTTGTCGGAGGCCAATGTGAACCTGCCGGTGCCGTACGTGGTGTTCGTGCATGCCACCTCGCGCGCCGACAAGCAATGGCCCGATACCGCCTGGATCGAACTCGGCCAGTCATTGGTGCGGCGCGGCGCGTCGATCGTGTTGCCCTGGGGCAGCGACGCGGAGCGCGCGACCAGCGAGCGCCTCGCCAAAGAATTCGGTGCGGCGGCCATCGTGCCGCCGAAGCTCTCGTTGCCGGCCGTGGTTGGGTTGATCGAAGGCGCGGCGGCGACGGTCGGGGTTGACACGGGTCTGGTCCACATCGCAGCGGCGCTGAAGCGACCGACGGTCGAGTTGTACAATTTCGCCACTGCGTGGCGCACCGGCGGTTACTGGTCGCCGAATGTCCTGAATCTCGGCACGGCAGGCAAACCGCCCACGCTGCAAGAAGTCAAATCCGCGCTGGCCGGTTTCGGTCTGCTGTGACGCGGCGCGCTTCGCCTTACGCTCCATCCGTTTTCAAGGGCGACCATGAACGAAACCCAGATCATTGAAGTAGCGAACGCCGACTGGCACGCACGCAACCTGTCCGTGCCGCGCGAAACGCTGCTGGCCGGCGTCGAACGCGGCAAGGTGCTGTACTTCCCGAATCTGCGCTTTGCGATCGAAGGCGGCGAGCAGGCATTGCTCGATCCCGCGCTCGCCGATCCGAACCGCAAGAACATCAGCCTCGAACCGAATGGCGGCGCGTTGCACGGCGTGGCCGGCGACGCCGTCACGCAGTCGGCGGTGCGCGCGTTGATCGCGCGTTACCAGGCGAACGCGCGCACGCTGGTCGATGGACTTTTCCCCGAATACAACGGCAAGCTGCGCGTCGCGCCGACCAGTTTGCGGCTGCATCAGGTGGAGACGCGCCAGACTTCCTGGCGCAAGGACGACAGCCGTTTGCATGTCGACGCATTCCCGTCACGGCCGAATTACGGCGAACGCATTCTGCGCGTGTTCACCAACATCAATCCGCAAGGCGCTCCGCGTGTGTGGCGTGTCGGCGAACCGTTCGAAGACATGGCCAAGCGTTTTCTGCCACGCATCAAGCCGCAAATGCCGGGCTCAGCCTGGTTGCTGAATCTGCTGCACGTGACCAAATCGCCACGCAGCGAATACGACCATCTGATGCTGAATCTGCACGACGGCATGAAGGCCGACCTCGACTATCAGAAGTCGAGCCCGCAGGAGACCGTGCCGTTTCCGCCGGGCAGCGTGTGGGTCTGTTTCTCCGACCAGACCTCGCATGCGGTGATGTCCGGCCAGTTCATGCTGGAGCAGACCTTTTTCCTGCCGGTCAAGGCGATGGCGCAGCCTGCCTGCGCGCCGCTCGGCATTCTCGAGCGCCTGAAGGGCAGGGCGCTGGTTTGAGCGCCGCCGTTCATGGGCCAGTTGCGCTGAAAAATGCGAAGCAGCGTGCGGAGTCCCGATGCTGAGGGCGATTTATAACGCGCTCTGGTGGATCGTCGCGCCGCTTGCGGTGCTGCGTCTGCTGATCCGTTCGCGCAAGGAGCGCGGCTATCGCGAGCATATCGGCGAGCGTTTCGGCTATTCACACGGCCGGCTGCTGGAAGACGATGCGCCGCTGATCTGGGTGCATGCAGTGTCGGTCGGCGAGACGCGCGCCGCGCAGCCGTTGATCGACGCGCTGCTCAAGGCGCGTCCCGATGCGCGCATTCTCCTTACGCACATGACGCCGAGTGGCCGCGCAACCGGCGAGCAGATTTTCGGCGACCGCGTGTTGCGCGGTTATTTGCCGTACGACATGCCGCATGCCGTGCGGCGCTTCCTGCGGACCTGGCGGCCGTCGCTCGGGCTGGTGATGGAAACCGAAGTGTGGCCGACGCTGATCGACGAATGCCGTCGCGCGGATGTGCCGCTGGTGCTCACCAATGCGCGAATGTCGGCACGCTCGTACAAGCGCGCGGCGAAGTTCGGCAACGCCACCCGGGATGTGTTCGGCGGGTTTGCGCGGGTGCTGGCGCAGAGTCCGTCGGATGCGGAGCGGCTCACGGCGCTTGGCGCACGCAATGTGGCGGTGCTGGGCAATCTCAAGTTCGATATGAGCACGCCGCCGGAACTGGCGGCGCGTGGTCATGCGTGGCGCGCGGCGATTGGCACGCGGCCGGTGTGGGTCGCGGCGAGCACGCGTGAAGGCGAAGAAGAACTGGTGCTGCAGGCGTTCGCCGCGCTGGGTGTCGACGATGCGTTGCTGATTCTGGTGCCGCGCCATCCGCAACGGTTCAACGAAGTGGCGGGATTGGCGGAAAAGGCCGGGATGCGGGTCGAGCGGCGCTCGGCATGGGCGCCTGCGGCGACGGTAGCTGCTGCTGCGGGGGCGGGCGGCGGGGTGCCTGCTTTGCCGTCGACCGTAAACGTGTTGCTCGGCGATTCGATGGGCGAGTTGGGTGCCTACTATGCCGCTTCGGATCTGGCGTTTATCGGCGGCAGTCTGCTGCCGCTGGGCGGGCAGAATCTGATCGAGGCGTGTGCGGTCGGCGTGCCGGTGCTGATTGGGCCGCATGTATTCAACTTCACGCAGGCTACGGCTGACGCGGTGGCGGCCGGCGCGGCGGTGCAGGTGCAGGATCCGGCCGACCTGGCACGCGCGCTGCGCGAGCTGTTCGGCGACAAGGCACGGCGGCTGGCAATGGGCGGCGCGGCCGCAGCGTTCGCTGCGCGCCATCGGGGAGCGACGGCGCGCACGGTCGATGTGTTGATGGCGGTGTTGCCGGAGTGAGGGGTGGGGGGCAAGCTCGCGCCTCCTGGGCCTATCGCGTTCCGCGCAGATACATCGTATATTCTGCGGACATCTGGCCTACGCCGTTCAGGCCGCCGCAAAACGATTTGCTTTCAACGATCCGTCCATGACGCTTTTCACTGACCTCGGCTTTCAATGGAATCGCGCCGCGATCCCGCAAGACATGCCGACTCATTCGATCAAACGAGTGTGCTTTCGTTTTCATCGGATGCTGCCGGAGTTCGTCTGGGACGCAAGCGTGCTTGAGGGCAATCCGTTCACGTTTCCCGAGGTAAAAACGCTGCTGGACGGCGTGACAGTCGGTGGACGGAAGATTTCCGATCAGGAGCAGGTCCTCAATCTGGCGGAAAGTTCGAAGCATCTGCTGGCGATCGTGCAGAACGGCAGGTTTGCGCTCGACAAAGCGATGTTTTGCGATCTGCATCGTCTTGTTGCACGAAATGAAGCGCTCGAGTGGGGCGTATTCCGGGGCGAAGGAGACGAAAAGCGCTATACCCCCGACGCCGCGTTGGGTGAAGCAGGGCGACATACTCCGCTGCCGACCGTAGACGGCGCCCCTGAACTCAACCGGGTTTTCGCTGCTGGTACACGTGCGCTAACCGACCATGTCTCCAATGCTTTCGAACGTGGTTGCGCTTTCTTCCTGTTCGGGGCGTTGCAGCAGTTTTTCTTCGACGGCAACAAGCGTACGTCGCGTTTCATGATGAATGGCGTGCTGATGTCGAACGGCATCGACGCGCTCAGTGTGCCCGCCCAACGAGCGGGCGACTTCAATGAAAAAATGGTGCGCTTCTATCTAACGAAAGATGGGACCGAAATGATGGCATTCCTGCTCGAATGCCATCCGGGTGAGTGAAGTTTCAAACCTTCAACAACCCTTTCTCTTCGATAAACCTCACCACCTCATCCAGGCCATCGAGCGCCTTCAGATTGGACATGACGAAGGGCCGTTCGCCGCGCATCTTCTTCGCATCCGAAGCCATGACATCGAGATTCGCGCCGACCATCGGCGCCAGATCTGTCTTGTTGATCACGAGCAGGTCTGACTTCGTAATCCCCGGACCGCCTTTGCGCGGAATCTTCTCGCCGCCCGCGACGTCGATCACGTAAATCGTCAGGTCCGATAATTCCGGGCTAAACGTCGCTGCGAGATTGTCGCCGCCCGATTCGATGAACACGATGTCCGCATCGGGAAACCGTGACAGCATGCGATCGACCGCTTCCAGGTTGATCGATGCGTCTTCGCGGATCGCCGTATGCGGGCAGCCGCCCGTTTCGACGCCCATGATCCGTTCGGCCGGCAACGCGCCCGCCACGGTCAACAGACGCTGATCTTCCTTCGTATAGATGTCGTTGGTGATCGCGACGAGGTCGTACTGTTCGCGCATCGCCTTGCAGAGCATTTCGAGCAGCGTGGTCTTGCCCGAGCCGACCGGGCCGCCGACGCCCACGCGCAACGGCGGCAGTTTCTTCGTGCGAACAGGCGGGTGAGCGGGGTGATGAGGTGCGTTCATGAGGGATCTTCTTATGAGCGAAAGAGCCGCGAATACTGCGACTCGTGACGCGCCGACAGGATGCCCAGTTGCGGCGCGAAGGTGTTGATGTTCTCGGGCGAAGTGGCCAGCGCGCGCGTGACGGCGGCCTCGATCGGCTCGCGCAGCGACACGATGATGCGTTGTCCGGCGAGTTGGCCTAAGGGCACCGCTTTCAATGCGGCAGCGGCCTGATTCTCGACCCAACTGAAGGCGTAGGCGGCGAGAGCGGCATCGGGCGCTGCATCGTGCGCGTACGCTGCAAATGCGAAGGCGGTCGGTTGTGCCAACGGTGTCATCGAAGCCAGCGATGCGCGCCGTTCAGCATCGCCCCATTCCAGAGACGCGCACAACTGCCGCAGCGACCAACCCATCTGTTCGGTCTCGCGTCTTAACTCCGCCGACTCGCGGCTCGCCAGAAACTCGCCATTCGCCGCGCTCAAACCGGCCGCGTCATGCGCGTGCCAACGTTCCATCTGATGCGCGAGAAACGGCAGTTCGCCGTGCGCGAGCACGTCGCTCAAACCGCTGGCGATCCACGCGCGGGCGGAATCGGCGTCGGTGATGAGTTGCGCTTCGATGGCCGCTTCGAGGCCCTGCGAGTAGCTGAACGCACCGATCGGCAGCGCCGGCGACGCGAGATGCAGCAGCGCCGTGAGTTCAGCGATGCGCATGATGGTGGTGATGCCCGTGGCCGCACGATTCGTCGTGAACGTGATCGCCGTCTTTGTGATCGTGCGAATGATCGTCGTGCCCATGCGCGTGAGCGTGTGCGTGCCCATGCTCAGGTTCATGCGAAGGCTCGTCCGAATGCTCATGCCCATGATGTTCGCCAAACACCTGCTGCGCGATCGCATAGTCTTCAGCAAAGGTCTCATCGTGGCCGTGCTTGTGACCGCCGCCATACGCGCCGGATTCCGGTTGAAACGGCATCGACACCTGGTCGACCGTCGTGCCGATGCGCTTGAGCATATCGGCCAGCACCGGATCGTATTCGAGCTTCAGATAGTCTGCACCGACTTCAACCGGTGTATGCCGATTGCCGAGGTGATACGCGGCGCGCGTCAGCGTCAACGCATCTCTCGCGCGGACATAGAGCACGGCTTCAGGTGCCGCGACCACGCGCACCAGGCCGCCGTCGTCGGCGACCAGCACGTCGCCGTCGCGCAGCACCGTGCCGCGCGGTAACAGAAGCGCAACTTCCTCGCCGTTATCGAGCGTTGCGGCGAAGCGGCTCTTGCGGCGGTCGTCGAATGCGAGCGTCAGGGTTGGCGCGCGCTTTACCAGAACAGGGGCGAGCTTCAGATGCGGTGCGATCAGTTTGTCGAGTGTGCGCATGGTTTAGAACAGGAAATAGCGTTGCGCCATCGGCAGGACTGTTGCCGGTTCGCAGGTCAGCAACTGGCCGTCGGCAATCACCTGATAGGTTTCCGGATCGACGCTGATCGCCGGCCGCCAGGCATTGTGAATCATGTCGGCCTTTGTGATGTTGCGGCAGTTCTTCACGGCCACGATACGCTTGTTGAGGCCATAACGTTCGCCGACGCCCGCATCGGCGGCCAGTTGCGAAACGAAGGTCAGCGACGTCCGCCCCAATGCGCCGCCGCGCGTGGCGAACATCTCGCGATAGTGCACCGGCTGCGGTGTCGGAATCGAGGCGTTGGGGTCGCCCATCTGCGCCATCGCGATCATGCCGCCCTTCAGAATGAGCGACGGCTTGATGCCGAAAAACGCCGGTTCCCAGAACACCAGATCCGCCCATTTGCCAGGCTCGATCGAGCCGACTTCATGCGCGATGCCATGCGTGATGGCCGGGTTGATCGTGTACTTGGCGACGTAGCGTTTCGCGCGGTAATTGTCGTGCCGCGCGTTGTCTTCTGGCAGCGCGCCGCGTTGCACCTTCATCTTGTGCGCGGTCTGCCACGTGCGGATGATCACCTCGCCCACGCGGCCCATCGCCTGCGAATCCGACGACAGCATCGATAGCGCGCCGAGGTCGTGCAGGATGTCTTCCGCTGCGATGGTTTCGCGGCGAATCCGCGATTCGGCGAACGCGATATCCTCCGCAATCGACGGGTCCAGATGGTGGCATACCATCAGCATGTCGAGATGCTCTTCGAGCGTGTTGATGGTGTAGGGGCGTGTCGGATTGGTGGACGAGGGCAACACGTTCGCTTCGCCGCACACCTTGATGATGTCCGGCGCGTGGCCGCCGCCCGCGCCTTCGGTGTGATACGTGTGGATCGTGCGACCCTTGAAGGCCGCTACGGTCGCTTCGACGAAACCCGCTTCGTTGAGCGTATCCGTGTGGATCGCAACCTGCGTGTCGGTGTCCTCGGCGACTGAAAGACAGTTGTCGATCGCGGCGGGCGTCGTGCCCCAGTCTTCGTGCAGCTTCAAGCCGATTGCACCCGCTGCGATCTGCTCCAGGGCAGGCTGCGGTTGGCTCACATTGCCTTTGCCGAGAAAGCCGAGGTTCATCGGATAACCGTCTGCCGCCTGCAGCATGCGTTCGAGATGCCACGGACCCGGTGTGCAGGTGGTCGCGTTGGTGCCCGTCGCTGGACCGGTGCCGCCGCCGAGCATCGTCGTGACGCCGCTCGCGAGCGCCTCTTCGATCTGCTGCGGGCTGATGAAGTGGATATGCGTGTCGATGCCGCCCGCCGTCACGATCAGGCCTTCGCCTGCGATTACTTCAGTGGACGCGCCGATCGCGATCGTCACATTCGGTTGAATGTCGGGATTGCCCGCTTTGCCGATCGCGTGGATGCGACCGTTCTTGATGCCGATGTCCGCTTTGACGATGCCCCAGTGATCGAGAATCACCGCGTTCGTGACCACGGTATCGACCACGTCGGCGTGCACGCGTTGCGACTGGCCCATGCCGTCGCGAATCACTTTGCCGCCGCCGAATTTCACTTCTTCGCCGTAGGTCGTGAAGTCGCGTTCGACTTCGATCAGCAACTCGGTGTCGGCGAGGCGCACACGGTCGCCGGTCGTGGGGCCGAACATTTCCGCGTATGCGCGGCGGCCAATGCGTAATGTCATGGTGTGGGTCCGGAAATGTGCAGAGGGCTCGGAGCAGGCGCGCGCGGGTGGCGCATCAAAGCTTGCCCATCACCTTGCCGTTGAAGCCGTAGACGACGCGCTCGCCCGCCAGTTCGACCAGCTCGACGGTGCGTTCCTGGCCGGGCTCGAAACGCACGGCGGTGCCTGCCGCGATATTGAGCCGGAAGCCGCGCGCCGCTTCGCGGTCGAACGCGAGCGCCTCGTTCACTTCATAGAAGTGATAGTGCGAGCCGATCTGCACCGGCCGATCGCCGGTGTTCGACACGACCACCGTGACGGTGGCGCGGCCCGCGTTGAGTTCGTGTTCACCGTCGTCGATGAGGAATTCGCCGGGAATCATGGGGCCTGCCTTGCGGGATTAAGGATCAAGGGATTGGATGGTGAACGGTGACGAGCTTGGTGCCGTCGGGGAAGGTGGCTTCGACCTGGATGTCGGGAATCATTTCCGGTACGCCTTCCATCACATCGGCGCGCGTGAGCAGCGTGGTGCCGTAGTGCATGACCTCGGCGACGGTCTTGCCATCGCGGGCCGCTTCCATCAGCGCGGCCGTGATGAAGGCGATCGCTTCCGGGTAATTCAGTTTGAGGCCGCGCGCGCGGCGCCGTTCGGCGAGCAGCGCGGCGGTGAAAATCAGCAGCTTGTCCTTCTCGCGAGGTGTCAGCTTCATCGAATGTGTGGGTACGGTTGCGCCGGTCCCGAGCGGGGCCGGCTGCGACAATGAGGGGCGCTGCATATCACGACCACGATGACCGCGTTCGCATGCGACGCACGGGACGGGTCGACGACAGAGGCAATGCCGACTAAGCCAGCCACGGTATCAAGCCCGGCTAACGATGCGCTTACAGATCCGTTGGCAACGGCGCGCCGAACCACTTTTTCGACATCGTATTGAGCGTGCCGTCCTGTTTGGCCTGGGCGATGGCCGCGTTCACTTTCTGCTGCAGGCGCCCTTCATTCTTGTTCATGCCGACGAAGCACGGCGAGTTCTTGATGACGAACTTCGGTTCCGGACGACGCGGCGGATTCTTCGCGAGGATTGCGGCGGCGACGATATTGCCGGCGGCGATCAACTGCACCTGACCGGACAGGAACGCGGCGATGGTCGCGTTGTTGTCTTCGAAGCGCTTGATGGTGGCATTTGGCGCCATTTGCGTGAGACCGATTTCCTCGAGCGCACCGCGCGTGGCGCCGACCGTCTTGCCGGTGAGATCCGCGGGGCCGGTGACCTTGATGTCGGCGGGACCGAACACGCCTTGATAGTACGGTGCGTAGGCGGTCGAGAAATCGATGACCTTCTCGCGATCCGGCGTTTTACCGAGCGACGAGATCACCAGATCGACCTTGCCGGTTTGCAGATACGGGATGCGGTTTGCGCTGTTGACCGGCACGAGTTGGAGCTTCACGTTCATCGACTTCGCGAGCAGGGCGGCGGTATCGATGTCATAGCCTTGCGGCTGCATATCCGCGCCGACCGAACCGAACGGCGGATAGTCTTCGGGGACGGCGACCTTAAGCACGCCTGCCTTGGCGATGTTGTCGAGCGTGTCCGCGTGCGCGGCGGGCGCGTGGATCGCGAGGACGGGCGAGAGCAGCAGCGCGGCGAGCCACGCGCGACGCGCGGGGCGAAGGATCGATCGGTTCATGTTGTGTTGAGCGGTGGTGACGGCGAGCGGTCGGCTGCCGTCAGGGCGCGGCAGCATCGTGGGAGTGTTTGCAGCAAGGTGCGTGCCATGGCGCGGCAACTGGGGCGGACGGGGAGGGTAGAGGGGATGTGCACCGCGATGGCGCGCAGGTGTGCACCAAATAAATGCTTTCTTGTTTGCGGTTGCGGGCACTGCGGGGTTTGGCTTGCTGGAGGTCGTCGCTCTCATTTCATTGAGGTACATCACCGTTCAATGGGCAGCGGGCGATTGGGTATTGATGTCGTGCCTCGCGCCCGTCATGCGTCAAAGCATCTTAGTTCATCGCGTTTGTGAAGATGTGTCGCTGGAATGGCGCTTTCCGATTTTTCCTATTCTGGTCGCAACCCTCTCTGATGCAGTGTCGATTTTTTAGGCATTTCTAACGACGCTTTAACAAAGGGAGGAGTATGCAAAGAAAATATCCGTTTTGTCGGCTTGCAGGAAAGCTGATTCGTATAACGGCGGCGTGTGTCTTACTGCTGATGGCATCTACCGCGCGCGCAGAAAGCTGCTGGACACTGTACGGAGAATCCGGCGCCTCGCCAGGCAGCCCTAGCTGTCGTCTGGACGTTGCAAGCAATACCCCAGGCGGCATGGGGAGTTATGGATGCAGGAATGATCTGGCATTGATCGACGCGTGGTGCGCGACGCCCACAGACCCGGACGACTCCTGTCCGGTCGCTGACCCTGTCTACCCCGCCAATGGCAAAGTGACGATGACGGAGGGTGATTTCCGCAGCGGTGATGGGATGCCATTTACATTCACGTGAAGTTATCTCTCGTCGCCATTTCTCATCTCAGCAAAAATCATGGGGCCGGTGTGGCTCAATAACTGGCAACGGCAATTGAACGTTTCTGGTTCAAGCGGCAGTTCGCCGAAGGTCATTGCATACCGTGCAAACGGTCAACCAATGACGTTCCAGTTGATCGGCGGCCGATGGAGAACTTCTGCCTTTAGCGGACTAACGCTCGCTCAGACGGGCGGCGGTTGGGCGTTGACGGATCTCACCACGGATGCCGTTGAGTCATATTCGGCGCAAGGTGTGCTGCTATCCGAAGCCACCCATACCGGTTTCACTCGCACGCTCACTTATGATGGAACGGGGCGGCTCACGGCCATCAGTCAGCGGGCTGCAGGTGCCGGGCCGAAATTTGAACTGCTGACAATCAAACTCGAGTACGACAGCTTCGGGCGTATCTACCGAATGACCGACCCAAGCGGCGGTCTCACGCAATACGGCTATGACGGCAGCAGCAACCTGGTGTCGGTCACATGGCCCGATGGTTATGTGCGCCGTTACGTCTATGACGACTCGCGCTTCAAGAACGCACTAACCGGTGTGATTGACGAGTCCGGCTCGCGGATCGCGACGTGGACATATGACGACAGGGGGCGTGCTACCGCCGCAACGCATCCGGATACGACGCGGAACGTGCAATTCTCGTATGGCAAGGGGTCAACCACCCTGTCTTGGGTTGAGGGTTCCGGCTCGGTTAGCTTTGCGTCCATCGCGGGCATGTTGCGTCTGACGGGCGGGAGTACCGCTGACGGCGCCGAGACCCGGACATTGGACGCGGCCGGCAACCTTCTCCAGAAAACGGCGCAGGACGGAAGCGCCACATATTCATATGATGCGGCGGGCAGACCGCTGAGCGCGGCTGTGAGCAGCGCTAGTGGCACAGTCATAACGACAGTGCGCTATGCGGACGCAACGAGCCTGCATCCGTCGCTGGTCGCAACCCCGGGCAAGATGCGTGCATTCGTCTATGACGCGAGCGGTAACGTTACTGGCTACAGCGAGTTCGACACGATCGATATGACCGGAGCTAACGGCTTCGATGCGATCGGTGCGGGAAACAAGCTCACGGTCGGCGCGCGCTACGATGCCAACAACCGGCTGGCGCAAGCAGCTGTCTATGTGAATGGCGTCAAAACGGAAGATTGGGTTTACTTTCCAGATGAAACCGGCAATCTGCAGACGGCTCAGGAACTAGTCTCACATTGGCTGTTCGGCACAGTGGATCGCGACGCTTCGAATCGTGTAACGCGAGCTACCGGAAACTACCGTGAAGCACGCTTTACTTATGATAAGCGCGGTCGCGTCAGCCGGTTCACCTACAACGAAGATGCAACTGCACTGACGGGCGGTCTAAGGCGTTTTCTAACTGTGGACTATAGCTATACACCCGATGGTCGCGTGGCGAGCCGCACAGGTGCGATAGCCAGGAACGGTGGGACGACGCAAGCAATCACCGACGAGGAGATTGACCAGTGGATTAGCAACTATGAGAATGGTGCCGACCCTGTGGGGCCAGCACCCAATCTATCTGGCTCTCGTAAGAGCCTCAAGACAACCACACCCGTAGCTATTACCCCCGTATGCGCAGAGTGCTACGTATTCGCCAAGGCCAAACTGGCGTGGAAGCTCTTTTACCGCGATTTCACCATCACACGGAACGTGTCAGCCAGTAAGGGGAGACGTTCCTGAATTGCAAGTGGCTGAACAGGAACAGGTGCCGTTTCCTATCTTGATGCCAGAGCAGTCCACGCAATCGAAACGCGCAATACTATACGCTCAAATTTTCCACGACAACGGCGACCCTGATGCGGGTGTCGTCAAGTGCAGTTATGGTCGGCCGGCGACAAAACGTTGTCGAGAAGTACGCGAGAAATGTATCGACAAATGCACGATGCAGACGCTCCCGACCCCTGCAGCGAACGATGGGCGAAACTTCCACAAATGCCTTGTTATGTGCTTGGCAGATAAAGACTGTTAAGGAAACACAATGAATAAAGAAATTGCCACGGAACTCGACAGGCTACTGCTTGACGCTTTTCGATCAGTTGAGAGTTCCATTAGACTGGTTCAGGAGCGCTGCTCGGTGGAAGAGTTTGAGTTTTTTCGCACTGAGGCCGGGAGGGTGGCGGGTGGCATCACTCTGCTTTTGCTACCTCTGTGGAAAGACTATCCGGAACTTGCTCCTGATGGGGTGATCCCGGATCCACCCAAGAAGAAAAAGGGTAAGCGGTAACAAATAGAAAAGGCGCGATTAATCGTGCCTTTTCTTTACTGCGGCTCATAAACCGCTATCTCAAGTTAGTGCTGTGCCTCGCCGGTACGCAGTGTTGGCACGTGCCCCCATCTTCGTGACCATCACTTTTCCGCCTTCCTCGTCGTCGTAGTCTTTGGCCTGTGCCGCCTTCACTGTCACAGTTTCGGGTACAAACTTCCCGGCAGGGTTCGTCGTAATGCGATTGTGAGCTACGCCCTTCGTGTCAGGTGTCATGACCCCGTACAGTGCACGCGTTTACTCGAACTCCCGTTCATTGACGACCACGACAACCCGACGCAATCAAACAACTCAAGTCGACCAGATCCGCAGCGGCACTGCCTCAACCCCATGCACGACTGGCCGCAACTGAAGCCAGCACCGCGTTAAAGCACTTTGCAGCGTTTCCATGGACCGCGACACCGCCCGCACCAGCAACACCCCTGGCGTGACACACGAAGCCGCTGCACGTAGCGAACCGTCAAACGGCAGCTGCGAAGTCAGCGCCTCGGCAAGCGCATCATCACAAGCAGCACCGACGGCCCATAACGTCCCATAAGCGGCAAAACCATCAAGCCCCTGCGCCGCATCGCGTAGCGGATCATCAGCAGCTAGAACACTGCGCTCGAACCAAAACAACTGCCCATTGGGACCCACGATCCGCGACACAGCACGCAGACTCCCCGCCGACCACCGCTCACCGGCGGCCTGCCGCCCAAGCTGAGTCGCATCCCAGCCGATTGCCGTAGCGCCTTCCTCGAGCGTTAGCGAAAAATCGAGCGCTGCATTGGCGTGATCGAACACGATATTGTTTTGCGGCAGCCAATCAAGCCTGGCGCGTTCGCCGACGCGCACCGCAATATTCTGCTGCGCCGCACGGCCATTCGATTTGTACCATTTGGTCGCGCCAGGCGTGGTAATCACCGCATGGGCATCGTCGCCGACGGCGACCTCGATATCCAGTTGATCACCGCCGGCGATCCCGCCAGGCGGATGCACGATTACCGCATGACAGATCGCCTGACCTTCCGGATAGAGCGGCCGTTGCACGCGCAACGGCCCATCATGGCGCCGATGCTTGAGCGTGGTCCGCCCGTCATCCTTGACGAAGCCGAGTTCGAGGCGTGCGTGCCATTGCGAATGCGCGGTGGGTCGCGCGATAGAAAGTGCGGCGTGATTTTCGTGAAGCGACATGCGAATGGACGTGCGATTGAACGAACGGGTGAGCGCGGGAACGGACGCGGTAACGAACACAGTAATGACCGCGCCAGCCGACTTACTGATGCGCAACGTGCCTGCGTATGCCGGGCCATCCTGCTGCGGGATGCAGCGAGAATAGCACGGCGTCTTGCGTGGGTTTGTCAGACCGCGATGAGGGCGCGCACGCCATCCGTATCCATGTTGGCGCCTTCGCCGCCCGCGACGATTTCGCCTCGGCTCATGACCCAATAGCGGTCGGCGATGTCCTTGGCGAAGTCGTAATACTGTTCGACGAGCAGCACGGTCATGCCCATTTCCTCGACGAGTTGACGCAGGGTGCGGCCGATGTCCTGAATGATCGACGGCTGGATACCTTCGGTGGGTTCATCGAGGATGAGCAATTGCGGATCGCTCATGAGTGCGCGGCCGATTGCCAGTTGTTGCTGCTGACCACCGGAGAGATCGCCGCCGCGGCGGCTGCGCATGTCTTTCAGGACCGGGAAGAGTTCGTAGATGCGGTCTGGGATTTTTTTGGGAGCCTTTTTGCTGGCGGCGCCGACCAATAGGTTTTCTTCGACCGTCAGCCTTGGGAAGATGTCCCGACCTTGCGGGACGTAGGCCAGGCCTTGTTCTACTCGCGAGTAGGTGGGGAGTTTGGTGATGGGCGCGCCGCGCCAGGCGATGGAGCCGCTTTTTGTCTGGACGACGCCCATCAGGCAGCGCAGGAGCGTGGTTTTGCCTACGCCGTTGCGGCCTAATAGGACGGTCAACTTACCGTCCGGTACGGTTAGTTTGACGTCGCGGAGGATGTGGCTGCCGCCGTAGTATTGGTTGAGGTTTTCTACTTCTAGCATTTGGGTCTGTCCTATTCGGTGTGATGCCTACGGCGGTGTTGTTTCCCTGTTTTGGCTTTTTTGGCCTTTCCTTGCGTTCTTATTGGTCTATTCGCGTTCGCCCCTATGCGGGGCGGCACTCACTTTCTTTGCCGCCGCAAAGAAAGTAAGCAAAGAAAGCGGGCTCAAACCGCCAATTCTTAAGCGGCTCCCCTGGCTTGGAGGGTGTAGTGGCTCCGTAGAGATCGAGCCTGCGCACCCGCCCGCCTGAGTGACCAGGCTGTCATGCTTCCGGCGGCGCTGCGCGCGCCGAGGCGGTACTTCATCGAACCGCTCCCTCTTCTGCCGCTCGCGGTTGACGCCGCGCAGCAGTTGGCAACGGCATGCCATTGCCAACTGCCGAGTTCGGCACGGCGACCAGCCGTTCAAAACTGCCAGCACGTTTTAGCGCCTCGCCGAGGCGAAGCCGATGGCCCCACCGAAAAATGAATCACCACTGGTTTCCCTGGCAGACCCATCCGCGACGCACGCAGTGCGGAGTGGGAGCGGATGACGGCTGTGTCACAGACACTAGCGGACCACGGTGTGATCCGTTAATCGAACCACCAGCCCCTCCAGGCCAGGGGACCCGCTTAAGAGTTAGCGGTTTGAGCCGCTTTCTTTTGCCTACTTTTCTTTGCGGCGGCAAAGAAAAGTAGGTGCCCCCCCGCACAGGGGGAACGCTAATAGACCAATAACAAAAGAAACAACCAACGCCGTAGGCACACCAAAACAATGCCGCCGCCAAAGGCAAAAAAAACCTACCGCCCAAGATAAGACTCAATAACAGTCTCATCCTTCTTAACGGCATCCAGCGTGCCATGAGCCAAAACCCGCCCTTCAGCCATCACAGTCACCTTCCCTGCATCACCCGACAAAGCCGCCACAAACTCCATATCATGCTCAACAACCATCATCGAACAAGTCCCGCGCAAATGATTAAGCAATTCAGCCAACTGCATGGTCTCATCATCAGTCATCCCAGCCGCAGGCTCATCCAGCAATAGCAGCGCCGGTTGTTGCATCAACAACATCCCAATCTCGAGTCGCTGCTTCTGTCCATGCGACAACTCCCCAGCAAGTCGCCGAGCCTCGCTCTCCAACCCGATCAAAGCCAAGGTCTCTTCAATCCGCGCCTGCGCCTCACGATCCAACTTCGCGCGCAAAGAAGCCCACCAACCTTTGTCGGCCTTCATAGCCAACTCGAGATTCTCCCAAACGGGATGCTGCTCAAAAACAGTCGGCTTCTGAAACTTGCGCCCAATCCCGGCACGCGCAATAGAAGGCTCATTCATCCGCGTCAGATCGATAGACTGCCCCAGAAAAACCTTGCCCGAATCGGGCTCAGTCTTCCCGGTGATGACATCCATCATCGTCGTCTTGCCCGCGCCGTTAGGGCCGATAATGCAGCGCAATTCTCCCGCATCGATAGATAAAGTCAGCGCGTTCAACGCGCGAAACCCATCGAAACTCACGGTCACGTCTTCAAGGTACAGAATCGTCCCGTGCGAAATATCGATCTCGCCCGGCACCACGGCGTGCCCCATGCTGGCGACACCGCTCAATGAATGCTCGGCAGGTTCTTCAGGCAACGCAAGATCAGGAACCATCGGGGTTTCGTTCATGAGCGTTTGCCCTTGCGCATCACAACCTCAATCAGCCCCATGATGCCGTTCGGCAATAACAACGGGACCAGCACGAAAATCAGGCCAAGAAAGAACAGCCAGTATTCCGGGAAATTCGCCGTGAAAAAGCTCTTCGCGCCATTCACCGCGAACGCGCCGATGATCGGTCCAATCAAGGTGCCGCGACCACCCACGGCAACCCAGATCGCCATTTCAATCGAGTTGCCCGGCGACATTTCACCCGGGTTGATGATGCCGACCTGCGGCACATACAACGCGCCGGCAATGCCGCACAACACGGCGGATACGGTCCACACGAACAGCTTGTACGCTAGAGGGCTATAGCCGAGGAACATCAGGCGCGTCTCACCGTCGCGCACCGCGGTCACCACGCGTCCGAGCTTGGACGTGACGATCGCCCGCGCACCGATGAACGCCAGGATCAACACCGCGAACGTAATCAGCAAAAGGGCAGCGCGCGTGCCCGGATGTGTAATTGGAAAGCCACCGATGCGCTTGAAGTCGGTGAAGCCGTTATTGCCGCCGAAGCCGGTTTCGTTGCGATAGAACAGCAGCATCGCGGCGAACGTCATGGCCTGCGTGATGATCGACAGATACACGCCCTTCACCCGCGAGCGGAACGTGAAGAAGCCGAACACCCATGCGACTACCGCCGGCACGAGCACCACCAGCAGCAGCGCATAGCCGAGATGCTGCGTGCCTTGCCAGTACCACGGCAACTGATGCCAGTCGAGAAACACCATGAAGTCGGGCAGGTCGCTGCCGTATTTGCCGTCGTGGCCGATCGCACGCATCAGATACATACCGATCGCGTAACCGCCCAACGCGAAGAACAACGCGTGCCCGAGACTCAGGATGCCGCAGTAACCCCACACCAGATCGAGCGCGAGCGCGGCAATCGCATAGCACATGAACTTGCCGGTGATCGTGGTGGCGTAAGCGGAGAGATGGAGTGCGCTGGTCTCCGGCACCACCAGCGTGGCGAACGGCACGCCGAGGCCGAATACGATGATGAGCGCGATCAGCGCGAGCCATGCGCGGCGCGACAGCAACGCGGGACGCGCTGGCAAGCCGAGCGCGAAGCCCGACTGCACGTCGCGTCCGGCGGCGGCGCCCGCGCTCGCTGCGCCGATATGAGCCGATGAGGTTGCAGATGTCATCTCATGCCTCCGCGCTACGGCCCTTGAGGGCGAACATGCCCTGCGGACGCTTCTGGATGAACAACACGATCAGCACGAGCACCGCGATCTTCGCGAGCACCGCGCCCCAGAACGGTTCGATCGCCTTGCTGACGAGTCCGAGGCCGAAGCCGCCGATCACCGTGCCGGCGAGTTGTCCCACACCGCCGAGCACCACGGCCATGAACGAATCGATGATGTAGCTCTGGCCGAGGTCGGGTCCGACATTGCCGATCTGCGACAGCGCACAGCCACCGAGGCCGGCAATACCCGCGCCGAACGCAAACGCATACGAATCGACCCGCGCGGTCTTCACGCCGACGCACGCCGCCATGCGCCGGTTCTGCGTCACGGCGCGTACAAACAGGCCGAGGCGCGTCTTCGTCAGCACCGCCCAGGCAATCCCCACCACGATCAACGAAAACGCCAGAATCGCGAGGCGGTTGTACGGCAGGATCAGATTCGGCAGGACCGTGACGCCGCCGCTCATCCATGCCGGGTTGATCACCTGCACGTTCTGCGCGCCGAACAGCATGCGCGTCGCCTGAATCAGGATCAGGCTGACGCCGAAGGTTGTCAGCAGGGTTTCGAGCGGACGGCCGTATAGATGCTTGAGCACCAGCCGTTCGAGCACGATGCCGACCAGCCCGGCCGCGGCGAACGATGCCGGCACCGCGAGCAGGGGATACCAGTCGAATGCGCCGGGCGCAAAGCGTTGGAACAGGTTCTGCACGACGTACGTGGCGTACGCGCCGATCATCAGGAATTCGCCATGCGCCATGTTGATGACGCCGATCAGGCCGTACGTGATCGCGAGGCCCAGCGCGGCGAGCAGCAGTACGCTGCCGAGCGACAAGCCGGCGAACAGGGTGCCCGCAATCTGACTGCGGCGCTGGATCGCGTCGAGTTCGTCGAGGCCGCTTTGCGCGGCGGCCCGCACGCGCGCGTCGGCTTCGTTGAAGCTGCCATCGGGCTTCTTCGCGACGAGCGGGCGCAACAGTTCGTTCATGTCGAGATCGTGCCGCGCGGCAACCAGTTGCACGGCTTCGAGACGCTTGGCCGGATCGGCGTCGTGCAACGCGGTCATGGCCCACAGCGTATCGAGGCGCTTCTTCAGCGCCGGATCGGTTTCCTTCGCGCGAGCTGCATCGACGAGCGGTTTGATCGACGGATCGGGGTTTTGCAGCAGTGCGGTAATGGCGGCGGCGCGCGTGGTTGTATCGGGCGAATCGAGTTGGAGACCCGACAGCGCGCCCGCGACTTTCGAGCGCAGCAGATTGTTCAGCGTGACCGGTTGCGCGTCGCCCGCTGCGACGGTTTTGCCGGTGACGGCATCGCGGGCCGTGTCGCCATCCTGCAGCAGCACCGCGCCGGCATCCGTGGCAAGCGCGCTGTCCTCGGACAGGGCTTTCAGCACGGCGAGCGATTCCTTGTCGTGATTGGCAATCAGCTTGTCGATTGCGGCGGATTTCGCGTCGAAGTCGTCGCCGGCGAGCGGCGCGACCTCGGCCGGCGTCAGCGCAAACGCGGCAAGCGGCGCGCTAGCGAAGAGCGCAAGCGCGAGGCTGCCGATGTTGCGCCGGGCGAATGTGAGGAGTGAAAGCGCCATGGTGGCCTTTGAAGAAGTACTGGCAGGCCGGCGCGGCATCGCGCTTACTTGCTGATTAAGTAAGCGCCGCGGCCGCGCCGTCGGAGTGCTGCAGTCCTGTCAGGCGACTCGCGAGCGCTTCAGGAACGCCGGAATCGAACTGACCACGTCCGGCTTGCTCGAATTGCCGGCAATGAACGGGCTCCACGGCTGCGCGCGAATCGCGGTCTTGGTCCGCCACACCACATTGAACTGGCCGTCGGCGCGCACTTCACCGATCATCACCGGCTTGTGCAGATGGTGATTGCCGTCCATCTCCAGAACAAAGCCTGACGGCGCGGCGAACTGCTGGCCGACCATCGCGACGCGCACCTTGTCCACGTCTGTGCTCTTCGCCTTTTCCACTGCCTGCTTCCACAGATGGATGCCGACAAAGGTGGCTTCCATCGGGTCATTGGTGACGCGCTTGGTGCCGCCAGGCAGATTCTGCGATTTGACCCATTCGGCCCACTGCGCCTTGAATTTGGTGTTGGCCGGGTTCTTCAGCGACATGAAGTAGTTCCATGCCGCGAGGTTGCCGACCAGCGGCTTCGTGTCGATGCCGCGCAGCTCCTCTTCGCCCACCGAGAACGCGACAACCGGCACATCGGATGCCTTCAGCCCCTGGTTGCCGAGTTCCTTGTAGAACGGCACGTTGGAGTCGCCGTTGACAGTCGAGATCACCGCGGTCTTGCCGCCTTGCGAGAAGGTCTTGATGTTCGCGACGATGGTCTGATAGTCGCTGTGGCCGAACGGCGTGTAGACCTCCTGAATGTCCGCATCCTGGACGCCCTTGGACTTGAGGAACGCGCGCAGGATCTTGTTGGTCGTGCGCGGATAGACGTAGTCGGTGCCGAGCAGGAAGAAGCGCTTGGCGCCGCCGCCTTCGGCGCTCATCAGGTATTCGGTCGCCGGAATTGCCTGCTGATTCGGCGCCGCGCCCGTGTAGAACACGTTACGCGACATTTCTTCGCCTTCGTACTGCACCGGGTAAAAGAGCAGCCCATTGAGCTCTTCGAACACGGGCAACACGGATTTGCGCGATACCGAGGTCCAGCAACCGAACACCACGGCGCACTTCTCCTGGGTGATCAACTGGCGCGCCTTTTCGGCGAACAGTGGCCAGTTCGACGCCGGATCGACCACCACCGGCTGCAACTGGCGACCCATGATGCCGCCGTTCTTGTTGATGTCCGCGATGGTCATCAACGCGGTGTCCTTGAGCGACGTCTCCGAAATCGCCATCGTCCCGGACAGGGAATGCAGAATACCCACCTTGATCGGACCGCTATCCTGCGCCTGGGCAAACGGAACTCGGCCGGCGAGTGCCAGTGCGCCCGACATGGAGCCAAACTTCAACAGACTGCGACGTTTCATGTGCATCCCCTTGCCATTGATGGTGAGTGTTTATGGGCGTCGATTTCAGCCAGCAGGGCTTATCCCGTATGACTTGCCGGTTGTGTACTGCAAGCCACATGCCATGTTGCGATTTCGACGCAAACTCCGCGTCTTGCGTGCTGCGGCGCGGTAGATGGCTGCGCAGGTCCCACGGCATGGAGCGCAAGATTGGTGCAGTGGCGGGCCGAGCGCCTTATTCAGGTGCGTATCGCGCCGCAACGAAGCGTGTCTATCCGCCAGCGGGCGCTGGCGGTGCATGACCGCCGCCCCTTTGTGCATGCACCGCGTGCGCCGATCTTTTGAAGGAGAGATTCACACACTGCGCGATGCGCGACAGGTGATCGATGTGCGTAATCCGGGGATGGTGGGCGGGGTGGGGCTGGCGGCGCCGTGAGGCGCCGCCCCTGTATGTCACTCGGGTCCTATCGTGCAAAATCAGAACGCGACAAACGGCCCGGTTTGAGATCCCGCGCGGACGCCGTTCAATACCGTGTACACGTCGCGGCCGAAGAAGAACGGCAGGCCAAACAGAAAGTAACTGGACGATGACGTATAGACGCCAAGATTGTCATGCGCGGCGTACTGGCCTGCCATCAGGCTGGCCATGTTGCCCACCTGGAATGGCACGGTTACGGGAGCCATCACGCCACTGCTGGATTTGAGTGCTGCGGACAGGCTCAGTATCGTCGATGGACTGTAGCGGTACCACAGGTCGAACGGGATCGTTGCGTCCCGGAAAGTGTTCGTGTTCGAACCGCTATCGATCGCGCCTCTGGTGAACGTGCCGCCCTTGTACACAGTCGTGAAGAAGCCATCGCCGTCGAGCGGAATAATATTGGCATTCGACGGCAACGCATTGTTCTGCTGCGTGCCGATTCCAAACACCAGTTCGCCCTTGACGCTTGCCTGGCCGCCTGCCGGCAGCGCAGGTAGACGGATGATCGTGCCGTTGTTGTCGGACGTGAAGCTGGCGACAGGATTCATGACCTGTGTGTCGAGCGGTACGCGCGTGCCCCTGCACGAGCCGCTGGACGGGCAATAGTAGTAAGTCGCCGATAAGGCGTATTGGGCGGCGAGCGGCCAGTCGCGCAGCGCGGAACTGATGCCGATCACACCGTTGGCACCGAGATAGGCCGCTGTGCCCAGATTCCCGAGTCCACTCGCTTGGCAATCCGACGGCACGGCATACGCGCCGTCGCTGATGACCTGGATCGGCAGGTTGTTCGCGACCTTGCCGCCTATGGTTACGTCGGCCCGCTTGATCGGCCCCCACGTGTAGCCGGACAGAAACTGCGTGCATTCTGCAATCGGCGCGCCGTTGGTTGGGTCGTCGGTGGCGCCGGTCTGCGCCGGCAGACGACCCGCGAGCGCCGAGCCCAATGCGCTCGCCAGCACACGCACGCCTGCTGAACCTGTGTCCACCAGCATGTGGTCAATCGTTGCGCATTGGTTTGCGCCCTGTACGCCCGGCATACAGATCGTGACGGTGGCGTACGGCTGATTGGGGAAATTCCCTGTCCACTGTTCAACGGTGATTGGAACAGTGTTGACGTCAGGCACGGGTGTGGGCGTTGGCGTTGGAGTTGGTGTTGGTGTTGGAGTTGGAGTTGGAGTTGGTGTTGGAGTTGGCGTCGGAGTTGGCGTTGGTGTTGGTGTTGGTGTTGGAGTCGGCGTTGGTGTTGGTGTTGGAGTCGGAGTTGGTGTTGGTGTTGGTGTTGGTGTTGGTGTTGGGTGAGTTGGTGTTGGAGTTGGAGTTGGAGTTGGAGTTGGGATTGGAGTCGGCGTAGGACTCGGCGTCACCGGTTTTTCCTTGTCCTTGGGCGCGTTCGAGTTGTTGTCGTCGCCACCGCCGCCACCGCAGGCGGCAAGCGCCACGCTGGCCGTCAGCACCGCGCAGCAAAGTTTCTTATTGAGAGTCTTCATGATTCTTGTGTTTCGTGAAATCGATGTGCCGCATCACTGCAGATCGTCGGCACGGACATTGGCGGGGACGAGGCGCGGCAAAACTGCCTTGCCGGAGAAACTCCCCGCTCGGCCCACCGACTCGATCTGAAAGTTGCCATCGCGTTCGATCAACGGACCGGTGCCGCGCACGCGGCTTTGGGATGCTGAAATCGCGGTCTGAAAGTAGCTGCCAAGCAACGCGGTCATGTCGGGACGCACAGGCCCTTGCCAGGTGACGGCAAACACGACGTTGGTAGGCAGCACATACTCGCGGATCGTGACGCCGTCGGCGTTGCGCGACTCACGCACGGTATAAGCTGCGGTAGATGCGGGAGAGGAGGCCGGCGCCGCCGACTGGAGCAAGGATTTCGGCGCCGAACCCGCGCCTGGTGCCCCACCCAACGCCGCATACGACGCTAGCGGCAGCAGCGCTGCCGCGGCCAGTACGATCTTCACAAATTGCATCACATTGCTCCAGAAAACAGGTCGGAGCATGGTGCCTGCGGGTGAATAATGAGAGGTGTCGAAAAGTCCTAACGAGACGTCAGAAACGACCTCGGGCAAACGGCGCCTCTCAGCGACATCTGCCCGTTAGAAATCGTTAGAACGCAACGAACGGCCCACTCTGCTTGCCGATCATGCCGTTACCGACCGTCGTATAGACACTGCGGCCATAGAAGAACGGCAGACCCCACATGAACATTTTCGAACCGGACTGATACCAGCCGATGTTGTCGTAAGCAGCGTATCCGCTTGCCGACACGCGGAAAGCATTGTCGATCGTGAAGGGAAGACTAACGGGCGTGCCCTTACCGTTAGTGGTTTCCATCGTGGCGGCCAGGTTCAACGCGGTTGATGGCGTGTACCAGTTCGAGGTGGTGGGAATCGAATCGTCCTGGAACGCGAACCCATTGGTGCCGCTGTCGATCATGCTCCAGTTGAACACCCGGCCTTGATACTGCGTCGTAAATTCGCCGTATTCGTCTATCGCCAGAATGTCCACATTCGACGGCAACGCGTTGTTCGATTGCGTGCCGATACCGAACACCAGTTCCCCCGTGACGCTTGCCTGACCGCCAGCAGGCAGCCTGGGCAAACGGATGATCGTGCCGTTGTTATCGCGCGAAAAAGCGGCGACCGGGTTCACCACCTGCTTGTTCATCGACATGCGTGTGTTGAAGCAGGCGCCGGCGCTCGTGCAATAGTAGTAATTCCCCGGCAACGCGGTGGTCAGCGCACCTTTCGAGTCGTATGTGCCGTAGCCGATGCCAAGAATGCCGTTGGCGCCGAGTTTTTCGACAGCGCTGAGATCCGGTCCGCCGTGCGCAACGCAGTCGGGCGGAATGCTGTACGCGCCGTCGCCGACCAGCTGGATCGGGATGTTGCTTGCCGTGCGGCCGCCGATTTTGACATCGGCGCGTTTCACCGAGCCCCACGTGATGCCGGAGCCGAACGGCATGCATTCGGCGATCGGTGCGACACCGCTCGCGTCATCGGGCGCGCCGACCTGCGTGAGCAACTGTGGGGCGAGCGCCGGCAACGCGCTGGCCATGATGCGCACGCCTACCGATCCGGTATCCACCAGCATGCGATCGACGGTTGCGCACTGGCTTGCGCCTTGTGTGCCGGGGACGCACACGGTGATCGTCGCGGACAGCATATTGATGCTGCCCATCGAATTGTCGACACGAATCGGCACGGTATTACCGCCGCTGTTCGACGCATTACCCGCATCGCCCGAATTGCCCGAGCTGTCCGGCTTCCTGATCCAGTCGGGATCGGCGGACCAGCCGATGGAGTTGCCATTTTTGCCGCCGTTGCCATCGCCTCCGCCGCCGCACGCGGACAGCGTCAGGCCAAGTGCTGCGAGCACGACCCAGAGTGCCTTGTTGATTGTTGTCATCTTGTGTTTTTTCGCGAAATCGATGTGCCGTATTACTTCAGATCGCCTGGACGGACGTTTGCCGGCATCAGGCGCGGCAGATACGCCATGCCGAAGAAATGCCCGAGACGCCCGGCTGACTCGATGCGGAAGTCGCCGTTGCCTTCGATGAGCGGTCCGGTGCCGCGCGCGCGACTCTCGCCGGCGGCGACGAAGTTGGGGAAGTAGCTGCCGAGCAGCGCAGTCATGTCCGGACGGATCGGGCCTTCCCATGCAACCGCGAACACGGTGTTGGAAGGCAGCACGTATTCGCGGATCGTGACGCCGTTGGCGTCGCGAGATTCACGCGTGGTGTACGACGTGGCGGCGGTAGTGGGCACCGAGCCCGCGGCGGTTTGCGGCGTGGCGCGCAGCATGGTTTGGGCAGGCGCGCCGCCGCTCGGGGCGCCGCCCAGAGTCGCATGCGACGCAAGCGGCGACAGCATGGCCGTCAGCATCGCGATCTTTACAAATCTCATCACACTGCTCCGGGGGGAAACGGTCGGAGCATGTTGCCCGCGAGACGATCAGGAAACCGTAGGAAATTTCCTTGATTGCAACGGGAAGGGGCTCAATGAAAGTGGGGTGTCGGGATTATCACGAACTGACGTAAGCCGCGACGCGCAGACATGACGCGAAGTGACAAAGCCATGAGCAGCCGCTTGGGGAAATTTGATCCGTCCAAATGGACCAACAGCTGGAAGGTCAACCGCGGGCTACTGAGGCGCCACCGCATTCGGCATCGCTCGCCGCCCGAGTTTGCCGGCACCGCCTTTCGCCGCGACACCCGGATGCGGCACGGCAGGCACTTGTGGCAGCGCGATCAACGCGCCGTCGTCAACGGGCGATAGCAACGCGCTCAACTGCAACACGTCCTGATCGGTGAGATTGGCGGTCGAGGCCTTCAGCTTGAGGCTATTGATCAGCGTGTCGTAGCGCGCCTTCGCCAGATCGCGGCGCGCTGAAAACAGCTGGTCTTGCGCATTGAGCACATCGATATTGATGCGCACGCCGACCTGATAACCCAGCAGATTCGATTCGAGGGAAGTGCGCGCGGATTGCTCGGCGGTCTGCAGCGCGCGCACCTGCGCCAATCCACTGACCACGCCGAGAAACGCCTGGCGCGCCGTCAGCGCCGCGTTGCGCCGGGCCGTGTCGAGATCGGCGGCGGCCTGGTCTTCCAGCGCGAGGGTTTGGCGCACGCGGCTTTGCGTCGCCCCGCCCGCGAAGATCGGAATCGTGACCTGTACGCCGATTGTGCTGTTGCTGTACGTCGAGCCGAGGTTGCCTAGTTCGGCGGCGAGCGCCGGCGTACCGGGCGCCGGGGTATTGGCGCCGCTGCCGAAACCGCCGCCGAAATTGCCGCCGAAGTTGCCCGCACCGGCCGCGCCAAGGCTGCTGCGCGAGCGGCTCGCGACCAGATCGACGGTCGGCAGATGGCCGGCCTTGGCCTTCGACGTCTCGCGTTGTGCGCTGTCCAGCGCGATCTGCTTGAGCACGACCTGATAGTTGGCGTCGCTTGCCGCGTCGACCCACAGGTTGATGTCCGCGGGCACGGGCGGCGGCAGAGGCGCCCCGGCGGCGAGACCGTCGATACGCTCGACCGGATGCCCGACGATCTGCTGCAACGCGGCCAGCTTCACCGCGAAGTCGTTCTGCGCGGCGATTTCCTGCGAAACCGCCTGATCGTATTTGGCCTGGGCTTCGTTGGTGTCGGTGATCGTCGTATTGCCGACTTCAAAGGACCGCTTCGCCGCTTCGAGTTGCTGCGCGATCGAGGCCTTCTGCGAGCGCACGATCGCCAGACTGTCCTGCGCGGCGAGCGCGTCGAAGTAAGCCTGGCCGAGTCGCACGATCAGATCCTGACGTGCTTGTCCAAACGAGGCCTGCGCCGAATCGACCGCGAGCTTGCCCTGCGCGTAGCCGTACCAGCTATCCACATGAATCAGCGGCTGCGTGAGCGAAATCACGTAGCCGTTGCTATTGCCATAGGACGCCGGAAAGCCGCCGCCGAAATCGGTGTTCTGGCGATTCGCGCTGAGCGACGCGGAGACTTGCGGCAGCAGTTTGGCGCGGGCGAGCGGCAGCTCTTCGCTGTTGGCCGCAAGTGCGGCGCGCGCGCTTTGCAGTTGCGCGTCGTTCGAGAGCGCTTCGTCGTAGAGCTGGGAGAGTCCGACGGCCTGCGCGGGGAGGGGACAAAAAAGCGCACAGGCAAGCGAGCAGGAAAGCGCCAGAGCGGCCGCGAAGACCGGCACCTGCTGGCGCATCATGGGGACCGTGCGGTCAGTAAGTGGGAACCGACGGATCGACCTGACGCGACCACGCGTCGATCCCGCCTTGCAGATTGAAGACGTTGGTGTGGCCGCGCGATTCGAGGAACATCGCGACCTGGGCGCTGCGCGCGCCGTGATGGCACACGCAGACGATCTGCGCGTCGTCGTCGAGTTCTTCGCTGCGCGCGGGAATCTCGCGCATCGGAATCGACACAGCACCGGCGATCGACGCCGTCTGGATTTCCCACGGCTCGCGCACGTCGAGCAGCACGGGCGCGGTACGCGATTGATCGGCGAGCCATTCGGCGAGCGCGGGAGCGGTCAGATTTTGCATCAGCAGGACATCCGGTTCAGGTTGCGGCGGCAGACCCGCCGCACAGATAAACGTGAAACGTGCGAAATACGCAAATCAGAACTTGAAGCGCGGCGGCTGCACGGCGTTCAGCAGCGGCTCGACATAGGTTTCGAAGACGTCGGCGATACGGAATTGCTTTTCGTCGATACGCGTGATGATCTGCGCCTTCATGACCGGCGCCGCGCCGACGAAGGCCGCCAGACGGCCGCCGACCTTCAGATGTTCGAGGATTTCCTGCGGCAGCACGGGCATGCCGCCCGACACGCAGATCACGTCGTAAGGCGCAGCGTCGGCCCAGCCGCGCGAGGCGTCGCCGGTGGCGACTTCGGCGTTCAACACACCGTTGGCGATCAGGTTGTTGCGAGCCAGTTCGGCCAGTTCCGGTTCGATATCGACCGTCAGCACGTGCTGCGCGCGATGCGCGAGCAACGCGGCCATGTAGCCCGAGCCCGCGCCGATTTCAAGCACGCTCTCGTGCTTCTTCACCGCCAGTTCCTGTAGCACGCGTGCCTCGACGCGCGGCGCCAGCATATGCTGACCCGTCGGCAGCGGCACTTCGAAGTCGACGAAAGCCAGTTCGCGATAGACGGTGGGGACGAAGTTTTCACGCTTGACGATCGAGAGCAGATTCAGCACGTCCTGGTCGAGCACTTCCCAGGGGCGGATCTGCTGTTCGATCATGTTGAAACGCGCTTGCTCGATGTTCATGGTGGGGTTCGGCGGTTTGGTTTGGCGAGTTTGGCGATTTTTGCCACTGACCGGCGGCCTCGGCGCATTACTCAGCACGAGGGCCACGCAGGGTAACTGCGGGATTGTACCAAATGGCGGCGTCAACCCATGCTGTCGCGGGCACCGCGCGGCTTCGACGCATCCCCGTTGTACCTCCGGCACCCCCATCGCCCCCGTGTTAATCCCTAGCGATCTGTCCTTGCGATTCCCGTTACCATCGCTCAAAAATGTAATCGATTACATTTCGGAGGCGGGGTCACTTGTCCAAATCGTTGCCCAAAGCGGTGTCTGAAGTCGCGTCCGGGACGCACCGGCTGACCGAGGTTCAGTCGCCGCGTGTGGCCGAAGGCATTTCGATTGCCGGCGTGGCGCGGCAGGCGGGGGTGTCGGTGGCGACCGTATCGCGCGTGCTGAACGGCCACGAAAACGTGCGGCCCGCAACCCGCGACAAGGTGCTGGCCGCCGTCGACGCCAGCGGCTATCGCGTCAACGAACTCGCGCGCAATCTGCGCACGGCGGAAAGCCGCCTGCTGCTGACCATGGTGCCCGACGTCGGCAACCCGTTCTATGCCGAGATCGTGCGCGGCATCGACAGCGTCGCGCGCCAGCACGGCTATTTCATGCTGCTATGCGACACGGGCGCCGATCCGGGCCGCGAGCGCAGCTACTTCGACCTGCTGCGGCGGCGCCGCGCGGACGGCGCGATCTGTCTCGATCCGGCGACCATCCAGCAGGCGCTCGGCGAGGCGTCCAGCGCGCTGCCGTGGGTGGCGTGCTGCGAGTTCGACCCGGCGATGGGCGTGCCCTATGTCGGCATCGACAACTACCGGGCGGCGGGCGACGCCGTGCGGCATCTGCTCGCGCGTGGTCACCAGCGCATCGGGCTGATCAATTCGGATGTCGATTACCTCTATGCGCGGCAACGTCAGCAGGGTTATCTGGACGCGCTGGCTGAAGCCGGCATCACCCCGCACGAGCGCTGGCGGATGAATCTGAACAGCCTCGACTACGAAGCGGGCGCGTCGGCCGCGGCCGTACTGGTGCAGCAACCGCATGCGCCGAGCGCGATCTTCGCGGTGTCCGACACGCTCGCAATCGGCGTGATTCACGGCCTGCGCAGTGTCGGCAAACGCGTGCCGGACGATGTTGCTGTGGTCGGTTTCGACGATATTTCGCTCGCCGCGCAAATCGATCCGCCGCTCACCACCATCGCCCAGCCGATGCGCGAACTCGGCGAAACGGCCGCGCGCCTGCTGCTGCAACGGCTCGCGAATCCTTTGGCGAATGTGCCGGGCGTGCTGCTGCCGCATCGGCTTGTGATCCGCAGGAGCGCTTAAGCCATGAGCCTCGCCGTCCGCTTCGACGATATTCGCAAAGACTTCGGGCCGGTGCGTGTGCTGCATGGCGTGAGTTTCGACCTCGCGCCGGGACGTATTTACGGCCTGCTCGGCGAAAACGGCGCGGGCAAATCGACGCTGATGAAAATCCTCGCCGGCTACGAAACGGCGACTTCGGGCACCTTGCTCGTCGACGGCCACGCGCAGCAATTTATCGGCTCGCGTGACGCGGAAGCGCAAGGCATCGTGCTGATTCACCAGGAGTTCAATCTCGCCGAGCATCTGACGATCGCGCAGAACATGTATCTCGGCCACGAAAAGCGGCGCGGCTGGTTCGTGGACGACGCCGCCATGCGCACCGAAGCCGCGCGCTATCTCGCGCAGGTCGGGCTCGAGAAAGCGCCGGATACGAAGGTGCGCGAATTGATCGTCGCCGAAAAGCAGATGGTGGAGATCGCCAAGGCGCTGTCGCGCCGCGCGCGGCTGCTCATCATGGACGAACCGACCGCCACGCTCACGCCATCGGAAACCGAGCGCCTGTTCGCGCTGATGCTGAAGCTGAAGGCAGACGGCGTGACCATCGTCTATATCTCGCACAAGCTCGATGAAGTGGAGCGCATTACCGATGAAGTGATCGTGATGCGCGACGGCCGTTTCGTCGCGCGCAGCGAAACCGCGGGGCTCGCGCGGCAGCAGATGGCGAACCTGATGGTCGGGCGCGACGTGTCCGATATGTTTCCCGACAAGCTCACCGTCCCCGCCGACGCGCCGCTCGCGCTTAAAGTGACAGGTCTCACGGTGCCGGATTGGGTCGAAGACCTAAGCTTCGACGTGCGCGCCGGCGAAGTGCTCGGCTTTGCGGGACTAGTCGGCGCGGGCCGCACCGAAGCGTTCGAAGCGATCATCGGACTGCGCAAACGCACGGCGGGCCGCATCGAAATCGCCGGCCGTCTTGCCGACCTGAAAAGCCCGCGTGACGCGATGCGCCACGGTCTCACGTATCTGAGCGAAGACCGCAAAGGCAAAGGCCTGCATGTGAACCTGAGCCTGCAGGACAACGTCACGCTGATGACGCTTGAGCGCTACGCGCATCCGTTGCTCGATCTGAAAGCGGGGCGCGCGGCGTTGACCAAAGCCGTGAGCGATTTCGGCATCCGCACCGGCGATCTGTCGAGCCGCGCGCGCATGCTCTCCGGCGGCAACCAGCAGAAACTCGCACTCGCCAAATTCCTGCAGCCCGACCCGAATGTGATCGTGCTCGACGAGCCGACGCGCGGCGTCGATGTCGGTGCGAAACGCGACATCTATTTCCTGATCCATCGTCTGGCCGCCCAGGGGCGCGCGGTGATCGTCATTTCATCCGAACTGATCGAGTTGATCGGCCTGTGCCACCGCGTCGTCGTGATGCGCGCGGGACGGCTGCAAGCCACGCTGACGCTCGACCATCTCACCGAAGAGGAGTTGATCGCCCATGCGACCGGCACCCACTGAAGCCGTCCAATCGGGCCGCGCGTTGCGTTTCGCGCATCGGCTGTATGCGCTCGGGCCGCTTGTCGGGCTGATCGCGCTGTGCATCGTCGGCACGCTGCTCAACCACGATTTCGCGACGCTCGACAACATGATGAACGTGCTCACGCGCACGTCGTTCATCGGCATCATCGCGGTCGGCATGACCTTTGTGATCATTTCGGGCGGCATCGATCTGTCGGTCGGTTCGATGGCGGCGCTGATCGCGGGCAGCATGATCTGGCTGATGAATGGCCTGGCGGCGGGCATCGGCGGACACAACTTCGCGCCTTTGGTGATCGTGACGCTCGGCATTGTGCTCGCGCTGGTGCTGGGTGGACTGTTTGGCTGGGCGCACGGCCTGCTGATCACCAAAGGGCGGATCGAGCCGTTCATCGTCACGTTAGGCACGCTCGGCATTTTTCGCGCGGTGCTGACGTGGCTCGCGGATGGCGGCGCGCTCACGCTCAATAATTCGTTGACCGATCTCTACAGCCCCGTCTATTACGCCAGTTTGCTCGGCGTGCCGGTGCCGATCTGGGTTTTTCTGGTGGTTGCCACCGGTGGTGCGTTGATCCTGAATCGCACCGCGTTTGGCCGGCATGTGCAGGCAATTGGCTCAAATGAACAGGTGGCGCGCTACGCGGCCATTCGTGTCGATACGGTAAAGATCGTCACGTACGTACTCCTGGGTATCTGCGTGGGCGTCGCGACGGTGCTGTATGTGCCGCGTCTCGGTTCCGCGACACCCACCACCGGACTTTTGTGGGAACTGGAAGCGATCGCGGCAGTAGTGGTCGGCGGTACCGCGCTGAAAGGCGGCGAAGGGCGCGTGGTGGGCACCGTGATCGGCGCGATCCTGCTGTCCGTGATCGCCAACATTCTCAATCTGACCAGCATCATCAGCGTGTATCTGAACGCTGCGGTGCAGGGCGCCGTGATTATCGTCGTGGCGTTTCTGCAGCGCGGACGACGGTAAGTGGTGGAAGTGGGTGAGTAGAAAAGCAGTCCGGCAATGCGGGGCGCGTGAGCGCCTCATAACCAGCAACCATCTCGCATGGTTCCGGAGTAACCGCTACAAGGCCAACTCTGGTTGACACAGGAGACACAACATGAAGCAGGTCATTCGAGCGATCAGCGCCGGCGTGCTGGCGTTGGGGATACTGGGCACCGCGGGCGCGGCGCGCGCCGACGACAAGGTGATTCTGGGCGTGGCGATACCGACCGCGGATCACGGTTTTACGGGCGGCATCGACTGGTGGGCCAATAAAGCCAAAGAGGATATGGAGAAGGCGCACCCTGACCTGAAAGTGATCCTGAAGACCTCCGCGAGCGCACCGGAACAGGCGAACCAGCTGCAGGACATGGTGACCGTCAACAAGATCAACGCGCTCGTGATCTTCCCGCATGAATCGGCCTCGCTGACGCAACCGGTTGCGCAGGTGAAGAAGAAGGGGATCTACGTGACGGTGGTCGATCGCGGGCTCACCGACACCAGCGCGCAGGATGCGTATGTGGCGGGCGACAACACCGCGTTTGGCCGGCTCGCCGGCGAGTACTTCTGCAAATCGCTGAACGGCAAGGGCGACATCGTCGCGTTGCGCGGCATTCCGACCACGCTCGACAACGAACGCTATACCGCGTTTACCACCGCGTTGAAGGCGTGCCCTGGCGTGAAGGTGCTCGATGCCAAATACGCCAACTGGAACCGCGATGACGCATTCAAGGTGATGCAGGATTACCTGACGCGCTTCAAGCATATCGACGCAGTGTGGTCCGCGGATGACGACATGTCGGTGGGCGTGCTCAAGGCGATCGATCAGGCCAAGCGCACCGACATCAAGGAAGTGCTGGGCGGCGCGGGTTCGAAAGAGATGATCAAGCGTGTGATGGATGGCGACAAGCTGATCAACGCCGACGTCACGTATTCGCCGAAGTTCATCTACGACGCAATCAAACTCACGGCTGAGGCGCGCCTGAAGGGCGAAAAGCTGCCGGCGACGACGATCGTGCCGTCGGTGCTCGTTACCAAGGAAAATGCCAAGGAATACTACTTCCCCGCTTCGCCGTTCTAACGCGTGATGGCGCCCACCTGACGGCGGGCGTCCTATCCTTTGATCGAGGAGCCATACGATGAAGACCATCAAGGGGCCGGCGATTTACCTGGCCCAGTTTCTGGGCGACAAGGCGCCTTTCGACACGCTCGAAAACATGGCCACATGGGCCGCGAGCCTGGGCTACAAAGGCATTCAGGTGCCGGTGGATGCGCGGCTGATCGACATCGAACAGGCGGCGTCGAGTCAGACGTATTGCGATGAATTGCTCGGCACGGTGGCCGACGCGGGCGTGCAGATCACCGAGCTGGCTTCGCATCTGCAAGGGCAACTGGTTGCAGTGCATCCCGCGTATGACCTGTTATTCGACGGGTTCGCCGCGCCGCACGTGCGCGGCAATCCGCAAGCGCGCACCGAGTGGGCAATCCAGCAGTTGAAGCTGTGCGCGCAGGCGTCGCGGCGGCTTGGGCTTGATACCCATGTGTCGTTTTCTGGCGCGCTTGCGTGGCCCTACGTGTATCCGTGGCCGCAGCGTCCCGCTGGTCTGGTCGAAGCCGCGTTCGATGAACTCGCGCGCCGCTGGCGGCCGATTCTCGATGCGTTCGACGAAGTCGGCGTCGACGTCGCCTACGAGTTGCATCCGGGCGAGGACCTGCACGATGGCGTGACGTTCGAGCGTTTTCTCGAGCGGGTGGATGGGCACCGGCGCGCGAACATCCTGTTCGATCCGAGCCACTACGTGCTGCAACAACTCGATTACCTGTCCTTCATCGATATTTATCACGAGCGTATCAAGGTCTTTCACGTGAAGGATGCGGAGTTTCGTCCGAGCGGCCGGGCAGGCGTGTACGGCAGTTATAGCGGCTGGACGGAGCGCCCTGGGCGCTTCCGTTCGCTCGGCGACGGGCAGATCGATTTCGGCGCGATCTTCTCGAAGATGGCGCAATACGATTTCCCCGGCTGGGCGGTGCTCGAATGGGAGTGCGCGTTGAAGCATCCAGAGGACGGCGCGAGCGAAGGCGCGGAGTTCATTCGCCGGCACATCATTCGTGTCGCCGAACATGCATTCGACGATTTTGCCGGCAGCGGCGCTGATGCTGCGCAGTTGAAGCACGTGCTAGGCATCTGATCACGATCGATCGCACAGGAGTGAGGGCGATGGCACACAGAAGGCTCAGGTTGGGCATGGTTGGCGGCGGGCAGGGCGCGTTTATCGGCGCGGTGCATCGGATCGCGGCACGGCTCGACGATCGTTTCGAACTGGTGGCGGGCGCGTTGTCGTCCGATCCGCAACGCGCGCAGTCGAGCGCCGCCGAAGCCGGCATCGCGCGCAGCTATGCGGACTGGCGCGAGATGGCGCGCGCCGAAGCCGCGCGTAACGACGGTATCGATGCGGTGGCGATCGTCACGCCGAATCATCTGCACGCGCCGGTGGCAACCGCGTTTCTCGAGGCCGGCATTCACGTGATCTGCGACAAGCCGCTGGCGATTTCACTCGCCGAGGGCGAGGCGTTGGCAAAGCTCGCGCGCGAGAAGAACAAGCTGTTCGCGCTGACGCATACCTATTCCGGGTATCCACTGGTGCGTCATGCGCGGGAACTCGTCGAAGCAGGTGAGCTGGGTGAAATACGCGTGGTGCAAGTCGAGTATGCGCAAGACTGGCTCTCCGAGCCGCTGGAGACGAGCGGCACGAACAAGCAGGCGGGCTGGCGAACGGACCCGTCTCTGGCGGGGCCGGCCGGTTGCCTCGGTGATATCGGCACGCACGCGTATCATCTCGCCGCGTTCATCACGGGGATGACGCCGTCGGCGCTTTCGGCAGAGTTGCATACGTTCGTTCCGGGACGCCGCATCGACGATCACGTGCAGGCCATGCTGCGTTATGCGAACGGCGCGCGAGGCATGTTGTGGGCCAGCCAGGTGGCGAGCGGCGCGGAAAACGCGTTGCGCCTACGGGTGTATGGGACGAAGGCGGGTTTGAGCTTCGACCAGGAGAACCCGAATGAATTGTGGTTCACGCCGCTGGGCGGCTCGGCTGAGCGCCTGACGCGCGGGCGCGTGAAAGGCGCAATCGCGGCGCATGCCACGCGCGTTCCGCCCGGGCATCCTGAAGGTTATCTCGAGGCGTTTGCGCAGTTGTACAAGGATGCGGCGTTGCAGATCGAGGCGTTGAACGAGGGCCACGCGTTGCCCGCCGAAAGCCTGTTACTCACTACCGTGGACGATGGCGTGGCCGGTTTGCGTTTTATCGATGCCGTGCTGGCGAGTAGTGCGGCGGATGGGCAGTGGCGGGAGATCGGCAAGCGATGAGCCAGTGTAGGTCTGCCGATCCCGATACTGCGTGATTCAGCCGCCCTTGCTCTTCTTGATCTGCTCTTCGAACGCAATATCCAGCTTGCTTGCCTTGCGTGGCTTCGGCGGCCCGAAACCGTCCACAAATTTCACGAAATCGTCGAGGGTGAGCGGATCGGATACTTTTTTGTCGGTGCCGCTCGATTTGTCGACCAGATAGAACAGGCCGCCGGAGAGGCTGATCGCGGCGAACTGCGGGTTGCCGCTGCGCGTTTTCAGGCGCTCGACGGCATGGATGGCTCGGGTGGTGCGCATGATGGGGGACTGCCGGGTCGGAGAAAGACTTCTACTGTAGCAACTTCGCCACCAGCGCGCGTCATTCCGCTGAGCGCCGGAACTTGCGCCGCAGCCAGCCCCCCCAATCTTCCAGCACGGTATACACCACCGGCACCACCACCAGTGTCAAAATCGAAGACGTAATCACGCCGCCGATCACCGTCTGCCCGAGCGGCCCGCGCTGTTCGCCGCCTTCGCCGAGACCGGAGGCCAGCGGCAGCATGCCGAAGATCATCGCCAGCGTGGTCATCAGAATCGGCCGCAGACGCACGCGCGCGGCCTCAAGCAGCGCCTCGCGCCGCTCCATCATGCGACCCTTGCCGGACGCGTCGAGCAAGGTGCCACGGCGGGCCTGATTCGCGAAGTCCACCAGCAGAATCGCGTTCTTCGTGACGAGACCCATCAGCATCACGAAGCCGATGATCGAAAACATGTTCAGCGTGCTGCCGAACAGCAGCAGCGCGATCAGCACGCCGATCAGCGTGAGCGGCAGCGACGCCATGATCGCGAGCGGCTGCGCGAAGCTAGCGAACTGCGAGGCGAGAATCATGTAAATGAACACCACCGCCAGCGCCAACGCCTCCACCGCGTACACGAACGATTCGTTCATGCTCTTGGTCGAGCCTTCAAAGCGGTAGTGATAGCCCGCCGGCAGATGCATGGCGTCGAGCGTCTTTGCGATATCCGAAGCGACTTCGCCCGGCGAGCGGCCATTCACGTTCGCCGACAGCATCACCTCGCGCTGCAGATCGCGCCGGTTCAATACGTCCGGCCCGGTCGTCTTGACGATATCCGCGATCTGCCGCAACGGCACCAGCACCGGCGCGCCGTTCGCATCGGTGCGATTGGTCGCGATCATCAGCTTCGCCAGATCGTCGACGTCCTGGCGTTGCGCGCGCGGCAAACGCACGCTGACGTCGTAGTCCTGGTCGTCGGGCGCGCGCCATGTGCTGATGGCGTCGCCGGAGAGCAGCGGCCGCAGCGCCGTGCCGATATCGGCGACGCCCACGCCCAGATCGGACGCCAGTTCGCGCTTCACGTTGATCGCCACGATCGGTTTATCCGCCTTGAGGCTCGAATCGAGATCGACCAGACCGGGAATCTTCGCCATGCGCGCCTGCGCCACGTCTGAGAGCCGGCGCAGTTCGTCGATGTTGTCGCCCTGCAGGCTCAACTGGATCGCTTTCGTACTGCCGGCGCCGTCCGGCACGCCAATCTGGGTCACCTCCACGCCCGCCACGGAAGCAAGGCGAGCGCGAAACAGCTGATTCAGTTCCAGCATGCCGCGGCTGCGATCGCGCCGGTCTTTCAGCCGCACGGTGATCAGCGCGGTGTTCTTGCCTTGCGTGTTGCCGGAATTGACAGTCGCATACGTGAAGCGCACCTCGGGGTAGGTGGCGAGAATCGCCTGCACCTGTTTGACCTTGTCCGATGTGGCTTCGAGCGAGGTGCCCACCGGCGTGTTCAAACCGATCTGCGTTTCGGAGAAGTCCGCGTTCGGCACGAATTCCGTGCCGACGAACGGCACCAGAAACAGGCTGCCGAAGAAGGTCGCCGCGGCCACCACAAGGGTGATCGCGCGATGCCTGAGCGACCAGCCGAGCAGGCGCTGATAAAACCCGGTGAGCCGGTCGATCTGCGTATCGAACAGATGCAGAAAACGCGCGATGGTGCGGCCGTAACGATAGCCCTTGCGGCCGGTGTCGGCGTCATGCAGGTCGGGGTCCGGCCAGATCGACGACAACATCGGGTCGAGCGTGAACGACACGAACATCGAGATCAGCACGGCGGCGGCCACCGTAATGCCGAACTGATGGAAGAAGCGGCCGATGATCCCGCCCATGAAACCCACCGGCAGGAACACGGCGACGATCGAGAAGGTGGTCGCCAGCACGGCGAGCGCGATTTCCTTGGTGCCGTCGAGCGCGGCCGTGCGATGGTCCGCGCCGAGTTGCACGTGGCGCACGATGTTCTCGCGCACCACGATCGCGTCGTCGATCAGCAAGCCTACGCACAGCGATAGCGCCATCAGCGTGATCACGTTGATCGTGAAGCCGCACGCGTACATCACGGCAAACGTGCCGATCAGCGCGATTGGCAACGTGAGGCCGGTGATCACCGTGCTGCGCCACGAGCCGAGGAACAGGAACACGATCAGCACCGTCAGCAGCGCGCCTTCGAACAGCGTGCGCTTCACTTCGTTGACGCTGTCTTCGATGTTGATCGACGAATCGTCGGTGATGCTGAGTTGCACGCCGGGCGGCAATTGCGGCTGCAAACGCGCGACTTCGTCGCGTACGCCGTGAGCCACGTCCACGGTGTTTTCGCCTTGCGCCTTGACGATCGACAGGAACAACGCGCGCCGGCCGTTCAGCAACGCCATGCTGTCGGGTTCCTGCTGACCGTCCACGACGTCCGCGACCTGATCGAGCGTGACCGGCTGCGTGGCGGAAGACGCGCTCGGAATCGCCGACTGCGCGCCACGCCGCGCGACGATGATGCGTTTGAAGTCGTCCGGCTTCTCGAAGCGGCCCTTGACCTGCACGGTCTGCTCGACGTTGCTCGAAGTGAGCGGCCCGGCGGGAATCTCCTGATTCTCGTTTTGCACCGCGCGGATCACCTGATCGACGCCGATCGACAAGGCCTGCAGCTTCTGCGGATTCACATCGATCTGCACCTGGCGCTTCACGCCGCCCACGAGCGTGACCGAGCCGACGCCACGCACCGTTTCGAGCCGCTTGCGCACGATCTGATCGGCGACGGTCGTGAGATCGCGCGTGGAGAGCGACGCGCCCGGCGCGTTCGATACGGCCACCGTGACGATCGGATAATCCGCCGGGTCGTAACGCAGCACGCGCGGCTCCTTCACGCCATCGCGCAGATCGGGGCGGATCAGCGCGATTTTGTCGCGCACGTCCTGAGCGGCCTGCACCGCATCCACGGACAAATCGAACTGCACGATCACGACCGACTGCGCGTCATACGAGCGCGACGTGATTTCGTCGATACCGCTGATGGTGTTGACCGCCTCTTCGATCTTGCGCGTCACGTCGGACTCGACCGATTCCGGCGACGCGCCCGGATAAGCGGTCTGCACCACCACGATCGGGAAGGCGATGTCGGGGAACTGATCGACCTTCAGCCGCTGATACGAAAACAGACCGATGACGAGAAACGCCATCATCATCATCGTGGCGAGCACCGGGTTGCCGATGCTGATGCGGGTGAACCACATAGGGCAGGGCTCCGGTCAGCGAGTGGCGCCGGCCGCTTGCGG
The DNA here is from genome assembly GCA_963738755.1 of uncultured beta proteobacterium. Taxonomy (GTDB): domain Bacteria; phylum Pseudomonadota; class Gammaproteobacteria; order Burkholderiales; family Burkholderiaceae; genus Paraburkholderia. The sequence continues at coordinate 367,322 of CAVTXZ010000030.1, read as the reverse complement.
CCCGGATGGCCCAGCTTGCGCGGGCTTCACCACATGCACGGTGCTGCCGATGCGCAACGAGCCGAGATTGTTCCTGACAATCTGCTGGCCGAGCGCCAACGGTCCGTCGCTGATCTCGGTCCAGGTGTTGCCGTCGGCGTCGCCGGTCGCGCCGGTCTGCACGGGCTGTTCGATCAGCTTGCCGTCGACCAGTGCGTAGACGCTGCGACGCGCGCCGTCGGTGCGCACCGCGGTAGTGGGCACGACCAGCACGTTCTGCCGGCTGCCGACCGCGATCGTGCCGGTGCCGAACATGCCGACCCGCAGCGTGGCCGACGGATTGGCGACCTGCACATACACCATGATCGAACGCGAGCCGGCTTGCGCGGCCGGATTGATGCGCGTGATCGCGCCGAGCACGGGCGTGTCGATGCCGTCGAAGGCGATCCGCACCGGCTGGCCGATCCGCACCCGGCCGATCTCGCCGACCGGCACCGGCGCTTCCAGTTCGAGCGTGCGCAGATCGACCACGTCGAACAGCTTGGTATCCACGGCGACTTTCTCGCCGGGCTCGACCGAGCGCGAGGCAATCTGACCGTCCAGTGGCGAGCGCACGACGGTATCGGCCAATGACAGATTCGACGAAGCGAGCGCCGCCTTCGCCGCGTCGAGGTTCGCGCGGGCGATTTCATACTGGCTTTGCGCGGTGTCGAACGCGTTCTTCGAAATGAAGCCTTTCTCGACCAGCACGCGGTTGTTGTCGAGCGTCTGTTTGGCGATGTCGAGCTGGCCGGCCATGGCCGCCATCTGTCCGCGGGTCTGCTCGGCGCGCGCCACATAGTCGCGCGCATCGATTTTGGCGAGAATCTGGCCGGTCTTGACCGAATCGCCTTCACGCACCTCGACTTCGAGTGCGGAGCCGGCTACTTTCGATTTCACCGCGGCTTGCGTGACCGCGCGCAGCGAACCCGTGAGCGGCAGCGTTTCGGAGAGCGTACGGCGGCTGACGGTGGTGAGGTCTTCGGGCGCGAATTCGACGATTGAGGCGGCGGTATCGGTTGCGGCAGCGGGGGCGCTGCGCTTTCTGATGGCCTGGGCAATCGCGATGGCGAGGATCACGACAGCCACCACGGCGGCGATGATGATGCGTTTTCTGGTTGTTTGCATGCGCGGTCTGACGGACTTCACGGACTGGCGGTGCGCGGCGGCACCCGGTCGGGGCGCCGCGCGTTCGCACGGAATCGGCAAATTAGCCTGCGCCTGCGTTCACCGCAAGCCGGCCGTCAGCATGGTACACGCAGCCTGCGCGATGCGCGGCACCCGAACGGCGTAGTCAGGCGGCGCGCATACTTATCTTGACGCTTATTGACTCAGATACGTGAACTTGCCGTTCCTGATGACGCCCATCACACTCGCGCGCTGATCGAGGCCGACGTGATCTTTGGCGCTCGTGTTGACCACGCCATTGGGCACGACCAGTTCATGCGCGTGCTCCAGTTCGTCGCGCAGCGCCACGCGGAATGCCGGTGTGCCTGGCTGCGCCGTCTTCAACGCGCGCGCCACCGCGTCCTGGAGACGCGGATACACGCCGGCCGCATCGCCCGCGAATTGGGTGACGCTGCCCGGGCCGTACTTCGCCTCATACTCGTTGGTGAACGCGAGCGCCGCTTTCCTCGCCGGATGATCGGCCGGCAGCGTGCGCGCCACCACCACCGGCTGGGTGGGGAACAGCGTGCCTTCCACGTCCTTGCCGCCCAGCTTGATGAATTCCGGCGTGGCGATACCGTGCGTCTGGTAAATCGGGCCTTTGAAGCCGCGCTCGATCAGCGTGCGCTGCGGCAGCACGGTCGGCGTGCCGGCCCCGGCAATCAGGATCGCATCCGGTTTGGCGGCCATCAGTTTGAGAATCTGGCCGGTGACGCTGGCATCGGTACGGTTATAGCGTTCCGTCGCCACCAGTTGAATATGCCGCAGCGCCGCGAACTTGCTGAACTCGTTGAGCCAGCTTTCGCCGTAGCCGTCCGCGAAACCGATGAAGCCCACCGTCTTCACGTTGTGGTTCGACATGTAGCGCGTCATCACGTCGGCCATCGCGCTGTCGGTCTGCGCCATCTTGTAGGCCCACACCTTCTTGCCTTCCTGCGGCTCGACCACGCTCGCCGAGCCGACCAGCGTGATCATCGGCGTCTGGCTTTCGGCAACCGGGTCGAGCGCCGCCATCGCCGCCGGCGTGATATTCGGGCCGACGATCACGTCGACGTGATCTTCATTGATCAGCTTGCGGATGTTGCGCACCGCATTGCCCGGATCCGAACCGTCGTCGAGGAAAATATAGTCGGCTTTCTGGCCGGCGATCGTCGCCGGCCACATCAGCATGGCGTTCTTGCTGGTGATGCCGATCACGGCGGCCGGGCCGGTGCTCGACAGATCGATGCCAACCTTGATATCGGCATGTGCTGCGGTGGCGAGCAAAAGCGCGCCAGAAGCAAAAGCGGCGGCCAGGCCGCGAAGTCTGTTTTTATGCGACGTCATCGGGGTCTCCGTAGCGGGGATGGCGAGAAGCGGTGGTGATGTCAAAGTTCGTAGGTTTCGTGTTCGCCTTTTAGCGCCTGCTCGATCAGCTTGCGGTTCATGCTCGGCGACAGCAGTTCGACGAGCGTATACACATAGCTGCGCAGATAGGCGCCCTGTTTCAGCGCGACGCGCGTCACGTTGCTGCCGAACAGGTGGCCGACCGGCATCGCCCGCAAATGGCGATCGCGTTCGGCATTGAACGCGATGTCCGCCATGATGCCGACGCCCATACCCAGTTCGACGTAGGTCTTGATCACGTCGGCGTCGATCGCCTCCAGCACGATGTCCGGATGCAGCCCGCGCAGGCGGAACGCCTCGTTGATCTTGGTGCGGCCGGCGAACGCGTTGTCGTAGGTGATCAGTGGATACTGGGTCAGATCGTCCAGCGACAACAGCTTGCGGTCGGCCAGCGGATGATCCGGCTGCATCACGGCGACGTGGTGCCACTGGAAGCACGGCAGCGACACCAGTTCCTTGTAGTTGGCGATCGCCTCGGTGGCAATGGCGAGATCCGCCTGATCGTGCAGCACCATCTCGGCCACTTGCGTCGGGCTGCCTTGCAGAATTGAAAGGTGAACTTTCGGGAAGCGCTTCTTGAATTCGGCGATGGCGGCCGGAAGTGAGTAGCGTGCCTGGGTGTGCGTGGCGGCGATCACCAGATTGCCCTGATCCTGCGCCGCGTAATCTTTACCGACTCGCTTGAGACTCTCGACTTCCTGCAAGATCTTCTCGACCGACTGCAGAATGATGCGCCCCGGCTCGGTGAGCGAACGCACGCGCTTACCGTGCCGCGTGAAGATTTCCACGCCCAGCTCGTCCTCCAGCTCGATGATCGCCTTGGAGACGCCCGGCTGGCTCGTGAACAGGGCTTTGGCCGCCTCGGTGAGGTTGAAATTCTGCCGCACGGCCTCGCGGACGAAGCGGAATTGGTGCAGGTTCATATATAACCTCTCCGCATATCAAAAGAATTTTTTAGTCGTTTGAAATATAAGGCGAGTTTATTACGATCTGTCCATCTTTTTCAATATGGATATCTGTATTTGTCATAAGCAAATGAGAGATAGGTCTAAACCCTGACTCTCGAGCGCTGACAAAGAGGGTATCCGTAGCGCGGCGTAACCGGGTGGCCGGCCCCCGGAACGTCTGTGTAACGCAAAAAATTGGGGTCCCCGAATGTACCAATACGATCAGTACGACCAGACCATCGTCGATGAACGGGTCGCGCAATACGCCGATCAGGTTCGCCGCCGCTTGTCGGGCGAATTGAGCGAAGAGGAGTTCCGTCCGTTGCGCCTGCAGAATGGCCTGTACCTGCAGCGCCACGCGTACATGCACCGCATCGCGATTCCGTACGGCAACCTGCGCAGCGACCAGATGCGCGTGCTGGCGCAGATCGCACGCGAGCACGACCGCGGTTACGGCCACTTTTCGACGCGCTCGAACATCCAGTACAACTGGATCAAGCTCGAAGAAACGCCGGAAATCCTGCGCAAGCTCGCCGCGGTGCAGATGCACGCCATCCAGACCTCGGGCAACTGTATCCGCAACATCACGGCCGATCAGTTCGCCGGCGTGGCGCCGGACGAAGTGGTCGATCCGCGTCCGTGGGCGGAAATTCTGCGCCAGTGGTCGACATTCCATCCGGAATTCGCATGGCTGCCGCGTAAGTTCAAGATCGCTGTGTCGGGTTCAAAGGAAGACCGTGCTGCGGTGCAGGTTCACGACATGGGCGTGTATCTGAAGAAGAACGAGCAGGGCGAACTGGTGGCCGACATTCTCGCCGGTGGCGGCCTGGGCCGTACGCCGATCGTCGGTGCGATCATCCGCCGCGATCTGCCATGGCAACATCTGCTGACGTACTGCGAAGCCGTGCTGCGCGTGTACAACCGCTACGGTCGCCGCGACAACATGTACAAGGCGCGTATCAAGATTCTCGTGAAGGCGCTGAGCCCGGAGAAATTCTCCGCGCAGGTCGAAGAAGAATGGCAACACCTGAAAGACGGTGCTTCGACCCTCACGCAAGCCGAAGTCGAGCGCGTGTCGCAATACTTCCAGCCGCCCGTGTACGAAAAGCTGGCTGATACCGACGCCTCGTTCGAAAAGCATCTGCTGGAAAGCCGCGGGTTTGCGCGCTGGGTCGAACGTAACGTGCGTCCGCACAAGGTGACGGGTTATGCATCGGTCACGTTGTCGCTGAAGCCGACCACGATCGCTCCGGGCGATGCAACCGACGCGCAGATGGAAGCGGTCGCCGACTGGGCCGACGAGTACTCGTTTGGCGAAATCCGCGTGTCGCACGAGCAGAACCTGATTCTCGCGAACGTGAAGAAGCGCGATCTGTTCGCCCTGTGGGAAAAAGCCAAGGCACAAGGTTTCGCGACGCCGAACATTGGTTTGCTGACCGACATCATCGCGTGCCCGGGCGGCGATTTCTGCTCGCTCGCGAATGCGAAGTCGATTCCGATCGCGCTGGCGATTCAGGAACGTTTCAACGATCTCGACTACGTGTACGACCTGGGCGACGTGTCGCTGAACATTTCGGGCTGTATCAACGCGTGCGGTCACCACCACGTCGGCAACATCGGCATTCTGGGCGTCGATAAGGACGGCTCGGAGTGGTATCAGGTGACGCTCGGCGGCGAGCAAAGCTCGGGCGCAACCGGCGCGCATCTCGGCCGCGTGATCGGCCCGTCGTTCTCGGCCGAAGAAATGCCGGACGTGATGAGTAAGGTGATCGATACGTTCGTGGAGAACCGCCACGAAGGCGAGCGCTTCATCGAAACGTACAACCGCATCGGCATCACCCCGTTCAAGGAACGGGTGTACGCCTCGCGTCAACCGGCTCACGCGTAAGCGTCGCGATACAAGGAACTAGCAGATGGCTTCGATTATCAAGAACCGCGCGATCGTCAACGATGACTGGACGGTGGTGCGCGCAGCGGAAGACGGCAGCTTGCCCGCAGTGGATGCGCTCCCGGACGGCAAGGTGCTGGTGCCGCTCGCGTTGTGGCAGGTCGCGCGCGACGCATTGATCGCTTCGCGCAGCGCCGCCGAAATCGGCGTGTGGCTCGCGCCGGATAGCGAACCGGCGGATATCGTCGGCGACTTCGACAAGCTGGCGCTGATCGGCGTGGACTTCCCGGTGTTCCGCGACGGCCGTGGCTATAGCATCGGCCGCCTGTTGCGCGAGCGCTATGGTTACAAGGGCGAACTGCGCGCGATCGGCGACGTGCTGCGCGATCAGGTCAGATTGATGTTCCGCTGCGGTTTCGACGCTTACGCGGTGCGCGCGGATAAAGACCCCGCCGACGCATTGAAAGCGTTCGACGACTTCAGCGTGCAGTATCAGGGCGCGGTGGACGATCCTTCGCCGCTGTTCCGCCGCCGCGCGGCTGCTGTGGCTGCTGCCGCAACCAAGGCTTCGGCATGAGCAACGCTCAATCGCTCACGCCGGATCTCGCTGCGAAGGTCGAGCGCCTCGACGCGCTGCTCGATTCAATCGCCGCGCGTCACGCGAATGTGAAGCTCGCCAGCAGCCTCGCAGCGGAAGACATGCTGCTCACGCACGCGATTCTCTCGCGCGGCGTGAAGATCGGCATTTTTTCGCTGAACACGGGCCGTCTGCATGCGGAAACGCTCGGCATGCTCGATCGTGTGAAAGAGCGCTACGGCTACGAGATCGAGCAGTTTCATCCGCAAGCCGCGGCGGTCGATGAATACGTTGCTTCGCATGGTTTGAATGCGTTCTACGAAAGCGTCGATCTGCGCAAGCGCTGCTGCGAAATCCGCAAGGTCGAGCCGCTGAACCGTGCGCTCTCGGATGTCAGCGCATGGGTGACGGGTCAACGCCGCGAACAGTCGGTGACGCGTGCCGAGTTGCACGAGGAAGAACACGACGCCGCGCGCAGCATCGCCAAGTTCAATCCGTTGACGGACTGGACCGAGACCGATGTGTGGGACTACCTCAAGGCCTTCGACGTACCGGTCAATCCGCTGCATGCACGTGGTTATCCGAGCATCGGCTGCGAGCCCTGTACCCGCGCGATCCGTCCTGGCGAAGACAGCCGGGCGGGGCGCTGGTGGTGGGAGTCGCGCGATACGAAGGAATGCGGGCTGCACATCACGACGATTACACCGATTCCCGTTAGCAGTAGCGAAAGCGCCTCTGCCTGACGGTTCGGCAAAGGTATCGGCAAAGCCCGGGCGATTCAGGCCTTGGCTTTTGCACCGAACGCCGCACATACCGATTTGAATACTTCCGCGACACAGGCAACCGCTTGTGACGCGAACCAACGAAGGACCCAGATATGAGCACCACGCTCGATTCCACTGTCAATGCACCGCTCGCCAACACGGCGAACCGGATGGATCACCTCGATTGGCTCGAAGCCGAGTCGATTCACATCCTGCGCGAACTGGTCGCCGAATGCAGCAAGCCTGCGCTGCTGTTCTCGGGCGGCAAGGATTCGGTCGTGGTGCTGCACCTTGCGCTGAAGGCCTTCGGCATCGGCGCAAATCGCAAGACCGTGCTGCCGTTCCCGCTGGTGCATATCGACACCGGCCACAACTACGACGAAGTGATCGACTTCCGCGATCGCCGTGCGAAAGAGATCGGCGCTGAGCTCGTGGTGGGTCACGTTGAAGATTCGATCAAGCGCGGCACCGTGCGCCTGCGTCGCGAACTGGATTCGCGCAATGCCGCGCAGGCTGTCACGCTGCTTGAAACGATCGCCGAACATGAATACACCGCGCTGATCGGCGGCGCGCGCCGCGATGAAGAAAAGGCCCGTGCGAAAGAACGGATCTTCTCGTTCCGCGACGAGTTCGGCCAATGGGATCCCAAGGCGCAGCGCCCGGAACTGTGGAGCCTCTATAACGCGCGTCTGCACAACGGCGAACATCTGCGCGTGTTCCCGATTTCGAACTGGACCGAACTCGACGTGTGGCAATACATCGCTCGCGAACAGCTTGAACTGCCGTCGATCTATTACGCGCATCAGCGCGAGATCGTGCGCCGCAACGGCCTGTTGGTGCCGGTTACGCCGATTACGCCGATGCGTGAAGGCGAGACCAGCGAAACCGCGCTGGTGCGCTTCCGCACCGTGGGCGACATCAGCTGCACGTGCCCGGTGGAAAGCGATGCGGACGATCTCGAGAAGATCATCGCCGAAACGGCCGTGACCGAAATCACGGAACGCGGCGCGACCCGGATGGACGATCAGGTTTCCGAAGCCGCGATGGAACAGCGTAAGAAGCAAGGTTATTTCTAAGCACACGAACGAGGGTAAGACAATCATGAGCGGTATTCACCAACCAGAAGACCTCGGCGTGCTGCGATTCATTACTGCCGGTAGCGTCGACGATGGCAAGAGCACGTTGATCGGCCGCCTGCTGTACGACAGCAAGGCTGTGCTTTCCGATCAACTTTCGGCACTCTCGCGCGCCAAGAACAAGCGTACCGTGGGCGACGAAATCGATCTGTCGCTGCTGACCGACGGCCTCGAAGCCGAACGCGAGCAGGGCATCACGATCGACGTCGCGTACCGCTACTTCGCCACAGCCAAGCGCAAGTTCATCATCGCCGATACGCCGGGCCATGAGCAATACACGCGCAATATGGTGACGGGTGCATCAACGGCGCACGCGGCGATCATCCTCGTCGACGCAACGCGCGTGACCTTTGTGGATGGCGTCGCGCAACTGTTGCCGCAAACCAAGCGTCACAGCGCGATCGTGAAGCTGCTCGGCTTGCAGCACGCGATTGTCGCGATCAACAAAATGGACCTGGTCGACTACAGCGAAACGCGTTTCAACGAGATTCGCGATGCGTACGTCGAACTCGCGCGTCAACTGGGTTTGAACGATGTGCGCTTCGTGCCGGTGTCGGCGCTCAAGGGCGACAACATCGTGACCGCGAGCGAACGCATGCCGTGGTATGCGGGCGAGCCGCTGCTTGACGTGCTCGAAGCCTTGCCGGTCGAAGTGCCGACGGGTCAGGCGCTGCGTTTCCCGGTGCAATGGGTGGCGCGCCAGGACGGCAGCCAGGCCGACGATTTCCGCGGCTACATGGGGCGTGTCGAAGCGGGTGAGGTAAAGGTCGGCGACACTATCGTCGTGCTGCCGGCGAACCGCGAAGCAACGGTTGCCGAGATCATCGCACCGGTGACGGGCGGCACGGCGGCGGTGGACCGCGCGTTTGCCGGTCAAACCGTGACGATCCGTCTGGCGGAAGATGTGGACGTTTCGCGTGGCGACACGTTCGTGCTGCGTGAAGCAGCGCCGGAGCCGGCGAAGAAGCTCGAGGCCGACTTGTGCTGGTTCGACGACACGCCGCTGTCGACGCAACGCAAGTATCTTTTGAAGCAGACCACCAACACCGTGTTCGCGCGTATTGGTTCGATCAGGGAAGTGCTGGACGTGCATACGCTGTCGCAGGCGACCGACCGCAAGGAACTGACGATGAACGACATCGGCCGCGTGGCGTTGACGCTGCAAAAGCCGCTGGTGTGCGACGTGTACGACTCGCATCAGGGCACGGGTGCATTCGTGCTGATCGACGAGGCGACGCATCACACCGTCGCGGCCGGCATGATTCGGGCGTTTTCGGCGTAAGCGGGACGGCGCGTGGCGGTGTATCGCACGCGCCATCACGAACAGGTTGATGCAAATGGGCAAGGTTTATCTGATCGGCGCAGGGCCGGGTGCCGCGGACCTCATCACGGTACGCGGGGCGCGGCTATTGGGCGCTGCTGATGTGGTGTTGCACGATGCGTTGGTCGAGCCGGCCATGCTCGACTATGCGCCTTCGCGTGCGCGGCGGATTGCCGTGGGTAAGCGGTGTGGGCAGCTTTCCACTGCGCAGCAGTTCATCAACAAGCAGATTGTCGATGCCGCGTTGGAGCACGACGTCGTGGTTCGCCTGAAGGGTGGCGATCCCATGTTGTTCGGCCGTGCCGATGAAGAGATGCGGGCGCTTGAGGCTGCGGGCATCGAGTATGAGGTGGTGCCTGGAATTACTGCTGCGCTGGCTAGTGCTGCTTCGTTGAAGCGGTCTTTGACTTTGCGGGGTGTTTCGCGCAGTGTCGCGCTGGCTACTTTTAGTCGTGCTCCGGGGTCTGAGGAGATTCGCGAGCAGGTTAATGCGGATTCGCTGGTGTTTTATATGGGCCGCGATAGTGGGGTGGAGATTGGGCAGCAGTTGATTGATGCTGGGAAGCCTGGTTCTACGCCCGTGGCGATTGTTGAGGCTTGTAGTACCGAGCGGGAACGGATGCTTACGCTCACGCTTGAGGAGCTGGCTGCTGGCGATGCGCAGCAGTGGGTTGATGGGTCGCAGCCTAGCTTGCTGATGATCGGGGAGGCGTTTGCTGCCCGGCAGCAGGGGGTTCGCTCCGCGGGTGGGTTTTTGGTCGCTGCTTGATTTTTTTTGCCTTTGGCGGCGGCATTGTTTTGGTTGTGGTTTTGGTTTTGCCTACGGCGTTTGGTGTTTCTTTGCTTATTGGTTTATTAGCGTTCCCCCTGTGCGGGGGGCACCTACTTTTCTTTGCCGCCGCAAAGAAAAGTAGGCAAAAGAAAGCGGCTCAAACCGCCAATTCTTAAGCGGCTCTCCTGGCTTGGAGGGGACCGTGGCCCAGTAGAGAGTGAGCCTGCGCACCTTCTGGCCTGAGTGACCAGGCTGTCATTCTTCCGGCGGCGCTGCGCGCGCCGATGCGGTACTTCATCAAACCACCCACCAAATTTTATGCTGTGGCTTGCCCAACGCGGCCACTCGCCATGGCATAGTCTCGCTGACGCGCTGGCTTCGGTGTCGGCGCCAGCACGTCGAAAACGTCCAGTTTGTTTCAGCGCCTCGCCGAGGCGAAGCCGACGGCCCCGCCGCGCGCAATCGAAGCACTCGGTTTCCGTGGTGAACCCGTCCGCGACGCACGCAGTGCGGAGTGGGAGCGGATGACGGCTGTGTCACAGACACTAATGAATCACGGTGTGATCCGTTAATCGGACCACGAGCCCCTCCAAGCCAGGGGAGCCGCTTAAGAGTTAGCGGTTTGAGCCCGCTTTCTTTGCTTACTTTCTTTGCGGCGGCAAAGAAAGTGAGTGCCCCCCGCACAGGGGGAACGCTAATAGACCAATAAGAATGCAGGAAAAGGCCAACGCCGTAGGCAAACATAAAAAACACAGTCAACGGCAAAAAAACAAAAAAAATCAAACCTGCCGAAGGCAATAACTAGCGACAGCGTCCAAAACCCCCTCATCCTCCCCAACAGCGCCAGCGCATTGAATCCTGACAGAAGGAAACAACCCGCGGCAGCGCTCAACCGCATCCGGCAAATCCTTCCGCACATGCCCCCCTTGCCCAAAAAAGACGGGCACAACGGTGACATCAGAACACCCGTCGGAGACAAGATCTCCAACAGCAGTAGCCAGATCCGGCTCCATCAACTCAAGAAACGCCAACAAGACCGGCCCGTCATCACCACGAGCGGCGCGCGCAGCGCCAACCTTATTGGCGAGTCTCTCAAACGGCTCGCGCCAGCGAACATCCCTCGCGCCATGCGCAAACAGCACAATCCCATGCGTAGCCATAAAGAGGCTCCTAATGGCGATCAACCCACTTCAATCCAACCAGCCCCAACACCAGATACACCAGCCCCGGCGTAGCCGCGGTCAAAGGCGCGGGCCACGTATTCAACGTGCCGATATGCGAGAAGAGCGTGTTGAACAGCTGGAAACTCATCCCCAGCATAATCCCGCCGAAAACTTTCATACCCACCACGCCAGCCCGCGTATGCAGATACGCAAACGGCAACGACAACACCAGCATCACGAACACCGCAAACGGATACAGCAACTTGCGCCACAACGCAATTTCATACCGCTGGGTGTCCTGATGATTCTCAGTCAAATGCTGGATGTAGCGGAACAGGTTGAACATCGACATCCGGTCAGGCGACACCAGCAGCACCGACAAAATCTGCGGCGTCAGCTCGGAGCGCAATGAATACTCCGGCACCGCCACCTGCGTTGCCCGGTACACGGGGTTCAGCGCGTCGGCCGGAGTGCCCGGAGGCGGGGGCACGTCGATCAACTGCGTGTCGGTTACGCCAGTCAACTGCCAGTGGCCCGGCGGCTGGTACTTGCCGCTCTTCGCAATCCGCACATTGGACAAGCGGAACTTCGAATCGAATTCGTAGATACGCACATTGCTGATGGTCGCGTCAGGCTTCAACTCGCCGACGTTCACAAAGCGCGTCACCTGCTCGCCATCCGCACGCGCAGTGAGCGTGTCCTTTACCCACACGCCGGATTCAAAATTGGTCGAGACCGACGAACCCAGCGCCTCGAGCCGTACGCGTTCCGACAGCTGATCCGTGTACGGACCCACCACTTCGCCGATCAGGTAGGTCAGGAACACCAGCGGAATGCCGATCTTCAGCAACGAGCGCAGCGCCTGATTGGTCGCGAGACCCGACACGCGGAAAATCGTGTACTCGGAGTTCGCCGCCATCTGCGCGAACACATAGATCGCGCTGATCAGCGCCGCCACCGGAATGATCTCGTAGAAGCGCGACGGCGTTTGCAGTGCGACGCGCAGCACCGCGTACTGGAACTTGTAGTTGCCGTGGCCGACCGAGTTGAGTTCGTTGATCAGATCGAAGAAAAAGAACAGACCCGAAAACGCGAACAGAATGAAGATGAACGTAAGGTAGACCTGACGCGCAAAATACTTTTCATAGATGCGCATCGATCAGGCTCCCTGCGAACGGCTGAACATCGCCCGCGTGAACAGCGGCCGGTTGCGCACGCGCAGCCAGAAGATGAACGCGACGATGATCGCCACAACGATATGCAGGCCCACGAGCCCAACTCCGAACGACATCTTGCCTTGCTCGATCCACGACTGCACCACGTTCAACAGGTTCGAATACGTCAGATAGATCAGGACCGCCATCACCAGATTGATGGTGCGGCTGCGCCGCGGGTTCTGGTGCGCGAGCGGAATCGCCAGCAGCATCAGGTTGATCGCAATCAGCGGCAGCCCGGCGCGCCACGCGAATTCGGCAAGGTTCTCGCGGGTCGGGTTGCGCAGCAGCGTGAGCGTGGGCGTGCCGGTCGTACTCGGGGTGTTGACCACCGGCTGGCTCTGTATCTTCACGCCATAACGCTCGAATTCCATGATGCGGAAATCGGAATGCCCCGGTTCGCCGTCATAGCGGCGCCCATTTTCCAGCACGACGAAGCGGTCGCCGTTCTTGTGCGTTTCCGTGTGACCGTTCTTCGACACCACCACGTTGACCTTGCCGTTTTCGGTGCTGGTCACGAACACGTTTTCCACGTGGCCCTGGTCGGGTGACATCTTCTCGATGAAGAACACCCGGTGGCTAGTGGCGGATTCGCGGAATTGACCCGGTGCGAGCAGCGAGACCTCGTCGCGCTGCTGGAAGCGCGCGCGGATCAGCTTGTTCTGCTGGTTCGACCACGGCCAGCCGACGAACACGAAGAACATGATGAGAATCACGATCGGCGTGGCGAAAATACCGATGGGCTTGATGAAGCGGGTCAGGCTGACGCCCGACGACAGCCACACGACCATCTCGGAGTCTTTGTACCAGCGGGTGAGGACGAACAGGATCGACACGAACAGCGTCGCGACGAGCATGATGGCCAGATAGCCGATCACGGTGAGGCCGATCAGGACCAGCACGTCGCGCGGGTCGATCTCGCCCGAGGCTGCGAAGCCGACGATGCGGATCATCATCGTCGTCAGCACGAGCGTGAGGAGAACCATGAACACGGCACCAGCCGTATACGCGAGTTCGCGCTGGAGGGAGCGTTCGAAGATCATTATTGATGATGAGAGGGGGCGCTCTCAGCGGCGCGCGGGTTGGTTCCCGTCACGCCTCCAGTGCAGCCGCCGCGGGAAAAATAGCGGATAATTGCGGCTTTCATCCTAAGCCCAGATTTTATCCGAGGACAAGCGCGATGGACTTTAGCATAAAAGCCTGTGATTGGACCAAAGGCTCGTCAAACGGTTTCCTGACCGGGAAATCCGATTGCATCGTAATCGGCGTGTTCGAGTCGCAAACGCTCTCGGGCGCCGCGCTGGAGATCGATGCGGCCACCAAGGGCCTGCTGACCCGCATCATCAAGGCGGGAGACATGGACGGCAAGGCCGGTACCACGCTGTTCCTGCATGAAGTGTCCGGTATCGGCGCCTCGCGGGTCCTGCTGGTAGGACTCGGCAAGCAGGACGCGTTCAGCCAGAAAGCCTACGGCGAAGCCGTGCGGGCCGCCTGGCGCGCCTTGCTCGCCACCAAGATTGTCCAGGTCACCTTCACGCTCGCCCAACTGCCGGTCATCGAACGCTCGGCCGATTGGGGCGTGCGCGCCGCCATCCTCGCGCTGCGCGAACTGACCTACCGTTTCACGCAGATGAAGAGCAAGCCGGACAACTCGGTGCGCGCCCTGAAGCGCATCGTGTTCAGCGTCAATACTGGCGACGAAAAAGCCGCCAAGCTCGCTGCGAAGCAGGGCGCGGCGCTTGCCAACGGCATGGACCTGACGCGCGACCTCGGCAATTTGCCAAGCAACGTCTGCACGCCCACTTACCTCGCCAACACGGCCAAGAAGCTCGCCAAGGACTGGAAGCTGAAGGTCGAAGTGCTGGGCGAGAAGCAATGTGAAGCGCTCAAGATGGGCTCGTTCCTGTCGGTCACGGCGGGCTCGGTCGAGCCGGCGCAGTTCATCGTGCTGCAATACCAGGGCGGCGCCGCGAAAGCCGCGCCGGTGGTGCTGGTCGGCAAGGGCGTCACGTTCGACACCGGCGGCATCTCGCTCAAGCCGGGCGAAGGCATGGACGAGATGAAGTACGACATGTGCGGCGCCGGTTCGGTGCTGGGCACGTTGCGCGCCGTCGCGGAAATGGGCCTGAAAATCAACGTGGTCGGCATCATTCCCGCGGTCGAGAACATGCCGTCGGCCACCGCCACCAAGCCGGGCGACATCGTCACCAGCATGAAGGGCCTGACAATCGAAGTGCTGAACACGGACGCCGAAGGCCGGCTGATCCTGTGCGACGCGCTGACCTACGCCGAGCGCTTCAAGCCGGCCGCGGTGGTCGATATCGCCACGCTGACGGGCGCCTGCATCATCGCGCTCGGCCATCACAACAGCGGTCTCTTCTCGAAAGACGACGCGCTGGCGGGCGAGTTGCTCGACGCCTCGCGTGAGGCGTCCGACCCGGCCTGGCGCATGCCGCTCGACGACGAGTATCAGGATCAGCTCAAGTCGAACTTCGCCGACCTCGCCAACATCGGCGGCCGTCCGGCGGGCAGCGTGACCGCGGCGTGCTTCCTGTCGCGCTTCACCGAAGCGTATCCGTGGGCGCATCTGGACGTGGCCGGCACGGCGTGGAAGAGTGGCGCGGCCAAGGGCGCCACCGGCCGGCCGGTGCCATTGCTCGCGCAGTTCCTGATCGACAGGGCCGCTGACGGTCGGGCCGCGGACGGTCGCGCCGCCCAATGACGCGTTGCAGTAAAGCGAGCGCAAGGCAGGGTCGCCGATGACGAGAATCGACTTTCACTCGAACGTCGGCGATTCGCTGCTGTATGCGTGCCGCCTGATCCGCAAGGCGTATCTGGCGGGGCAGCCGACCATCGTGCTGGCCGAGCCCGAGCGCCTGCGGGCGTTCGACGAGCAATTGTGGACGTTCTCGCCACTCGACTTCGTGCCGCACTGCATGGCGGGCACGCCGCTCGCGGCGCAAACGCCGATCGTACTGGCCTCCAGCCTCGACGATGTGCCGCATTATCAGGTGCTGCTCAATCTCGGCGCCGCCGTGCCGGCCCAGTTCGCGCGCTTCGAAAGATTGCTCGAAGTGGTCGGTAACGCACACGACGAACTCGCTGCGGGCCGCGAACGCTATCGTTTCTATCGCGATCGCGGCTATGCTTTGAACAACTACAAGCAAGGCGGCTAGGCCTCGTCCCGCCGTGTCCCGCCGCGTCGCGTTGTCACCCGGCGTGCCGGATTCGACGTGGACGTGGCTCGCTTCAGCTTGGACCCCAACCCGGAGGGTGCACGTGTCCGACCCCAACGATAATTCGATCCCGGTCCTGCATGAGGTTCTCGTACCGGGCGACCCTGCCCACGCGCGCCTCGCGCCGGACAGTGCAGTGGCACCGGCGGCACCAGTTGCAGAAGCGGCGCCGGATCCGGTGAGCGCACAGGAACCCAGCTTCGCGCAGGAACCTGTGCATGCGCCGGAGCCGACGCATCCGAAAAAACGCTCGAGGTCCCACCATCCGCACGCCGACGCGCGGCATGCGCATGAGCCGGCGTTTGCGCCGTCAGCAGGAGTGTTCGACCGGGTCGAACCGCACGCGCCGGTCGAGGCAGGCACGATCGTGCCGCCGGATCTCGCGCCTGCCGCGTCGGCGCAGTCGAGTCTCAATGCCGATGTGATCGCCGAGCGTCTGCGGGGCCGGTTTGCCGGTTTCCTGACCGGGGAAGGGCGTGGGATTATCGAGGCACGTTGCCGCGATGCATTGCAGGATCACACTTCGTGGCTCGTCAACCAGATCACGCGCGAAGTGGCGTTGGCGCTGGAAACCGAGATGACCGGCTGGGTGCGGGAAGCGGTGGAAGAAGAAATCGCGCGGCGCTCGGGCAGCGCCTGACCGGGGAGGGGCGGCGGCCTGATTCCGGCGCCTATCGCCGCGTCTTTATTTGAGCGTCAATACCCAGCTTGCGAGCGTGGCCGCCTGATCAGGCGTGAGCTGCGTGTTCGCTGGCATCGGCACCGGTCCCCACACGCCCGTGCTGCCATCCAGAATCTTGTGCTTTAAGTAGGCTGCGGCGTCCTCGCGCGCGGCGTATTTCGCGGCCACGTCATGGAACGCCGGTCCCATGAAGGAACGGGTTACCGAATGGCAGCTCATGCAGTTCTTCTGCTGGGCAAGCACGAGGCCGGCCGAGGCCTCCGCATGCGCTGCCGGGCTGCCGGCGCTCAAAACAACGCCCAGCACACCGGCGATCGCAAGTGCTGCATACGACATTGATTTCATTCTGGTCTCCGTCGGTGCGGGTGCCCGACTCGTGGTGCACGCATTATAAAAGGAAAGGGGCGCACGGTTTCCCGTGCGCCCCTTTGCGCTTTTACGTAGTACATGACGCGGCCTCGAGCGATACACCGATCCGCCCCGAGACGAATCGGCTTGCGCTAAAGCTGCCCTTAGCCCGTCACCGCACCCTTGTTGGCCGGCAGCGCCAGCGCGGAGTACTTCGCCAGCACACCGCGCGTGTAACGCGGCTTCGGTGCTTGCCATGCGGCGCGGCGGCGTTCCAGTTCGGCGTCGTCGATGTTCAGTTGCAGGAGCAGCTTGTGCGCGTCGATGGTGATCGAGTCGCCTTCCTGCACGAACGCAATCGTGCCGCCCACGAACGCTTCCGGCGCGACGTGACCGACCACCATGCCCCACGTGCCGCCCGAGAAACGGCCGTCGGTGATCAGGCCGACGCTTTCGCCGAGACCCTTGCCGATGATCGCCGAAGTAGGCGCGAGCATTTCCGGCATGCCGGGGCCGCCCTTCGGCCCGAGGTAGCGCAGCACGACCACGTCGCCGGCGACGATCTTGTCGGCCAGAATCGCTTCCAGCGCGCTTTGCTCGTCGTCGAACACGCGGGCCGGGCCGGTGATGACCGGGTTCTTCAGGCCGGTGATCTTGGCGACCGCGCCGTCGACCGCGAGGTTGCCCTTCAGGATCGCCAGGTGGCCTTCCTTGTACAGCGCCTGCTCGATCGGGAAAATCACCTGCTGGTCGGCGCGCGGCTTGCTCGGCACGTCCTTGAGTTCTTCAGCGATCGTCTTGCCGGTGATCGTCATGCAATCGCCGTGCAGGAGGCCCGCGTCGAGCAGAATCTTCATGACTTGCGGAATGCCGCCGGCCTTGTGCAGATCGGTCGCCACGAACTGGCCCGACGGCTTCAGGTTGCAGATCACCGGCACTTTCTTGCGCATGCGCTCGAAATCTTCGATGGTCCATTCGACTTCAGCCGCGTGCGCGATGGCGAGGAAGTGCAGCACGGCGTTGGTCGAGCCACCCGTGGCCATCAGCACGGCCACGGCGTTTTCGATCGCCTTCTTCGTGACGATGTCGCGCGGCTTGAGGTCCTTCTTGACCGCTTCGACCAGCACACGGGCCGATTCGGCTGCCGAGTCGACCTTTTCCTGGTCCGGGTTGGCCATCGTCGACGAATAAAACAGCGACATGCCCAGTGCCTCGAACGACGAGCTCATCGTATTGGCGGTGTACATGCCGCCGCACGAACCCGTGGACGGGCATGCGTTCTTTTCGACCCCTTCAAAATCTTCCTGCGACATCCGGCCGGCCGTGAATTCGCCCACCGCTTCGAACGACGACACGATCGTCAAATCGACGCCTTTCCAGTTGCCCGGACGGATCGTGCCGCCATACACGTAGATGCTCGGCACGTTGGTGCGCAGCATGCCGATCATGCCGCCCGGCATGTTCTTGTCGCAGCCGCCGATCACGACCACGCCGTCCATCCACTGGCCTTGCACGCACGTCTCGATACAGTCGGAGATGACTTCGCGCGACACGAGCGAGTACTTCATGCCTTCGGTGCCCATCGACATGCCGTCCGAAATCGTCGGCGTGCCGAAGATCTGCGGATTCGCGTCGGCGCCCTTGACCGCGGCGACCGCCGCGTCGGCCAGACGCTGCAGGCCGGCGTTACACGGCGTAATGGTCGAATGGCCGTTGGCGATGCCGATCATCGGCTTGTCGAAGTCGGCCTTTTCGTAGCCGAGCGCGTAGTACATCGAGCGGTTCGGCGAACGCGCCACGCCTTGCGTGATGTTCTTCGAACGACGGTTGTATGCCATGGGGAACTCCAATCTGTTTTGTTTTGATCTGTGGGTCGAATTCGGGTGCGGCTGTCGCTGCCGGCTGCATCAGTCCAGTGTAGTTCTGACGCGTTGCGCAAGGATGCAGTTTTGCGAAGCGCGTGTCCAATATATTATTCAGGCTCGATTAGGTCGTAAAATGTATTAATCATGCTGCCCGCTATTCCTGATTTGCGCCAGTTGCGCTATTTCGTCACCGTTGCCGAAGAAAAACACTTCGGACGGGCGGCCGTGCGCCTTTCGATGACGCAGCCGCCGCTCTCGCAAGCCATCCGGGCGCTCGAGGAGACGCTCGGCGTCGAGCTGTTCGCGCGCACCAAGCGCTCGGTCGAACTGACCCCGGTGGGCGCCGATCTGCTGCCTGAAGTGCAACGTCTGCTGGCGAGCGCCGAGGGGCTGCGGCCGTTGGCGCAAAGCCTCGCGCGTGGCGAGGCGGGGGTGTTGTCGCTGGCGTTCGTGTCGACCGCAGATTACGGCTTGCTGCCGCTGTTGCTGCGCGATTTCGGCGCACGCCACCCACGCGTGCGGCTCGAACTGACCGAGGCAACCAGCGACGTGCAGGTCGACGAACTGGTGGCCGGCCGTATCGATGCCGGTCTTGTGATCGCGCCGCTGCCCTCGCGCCACGCCACGCAACTCTCGTGGCTGCCGATCGCCCGCGAGCCGCTAGTGATCGCAATGTCCACCGATATGGCGGCGCGTGTAGGAGACCCCGCGGACGCGCGAACCGAGTGGCTCGATGCGCCGGTCAGCCTGCGCGATGTCGCCGACGCGCCGCTCGTGATTTTCCCAAGACGTTTGGCGCCGGGCTTTTATGACATCATTATGGATTGCTACGGCGTGGCGGGGCTTGCGCCCAGGATTGGCCAGGAGGCGATCCAGATGCAGACGATCGTCAGCCTGGTGTCGGCCGGAATGGGTGTCGCACTCGTGCCGCAATCGTTGCGTAATCTGCGCCGCACTGGCGTCGTGTACCGGCCGTTGCGTGAATCGGTGCCGGCGATCGAGACCGGGCTGGTCTGGCGCACGGCGGAGGTGAGCCCGGTGCTGGCGGGGTTTATCGATATCGTGCGCGCGCACGCAGCCACGGTCGAGGTGCCGCTCGCGGCGCCGCATCTGGCGTCGCGCGGTGCGCCGTGAACGCATGGCGGGCGAAGCCGTCCAATCCAGGCGCTGCACGATGTGCAGGTCGCTCTATGCACGTCTCCCGCACCTGACAATCCGCTTCTGAACCTGAACTGCCCATAACAACACGATGCTCATTCACCCGAATTTCGACCCCGTTGCCATTCATCTGGGGCCGCTCGCTGTGCGCTGGTATGGACTGATGTACCTCGTCGCGTTCATCGCGGCGATCGTCGTCGGCCGGTTGCGGCTGCGTTTGCCGTTCGTGGCCGCGCAAGGCTGGACCGCCAAGGATATCGACGACATGCTGTTCTACGGCGTGCTCGGTACGATTCTCGGCGGCCGGCTTGGCTACGTGCTGTTCTATAAGGCGAGCTTTTACTTCGCGCATCCGCTCGACATCTTCAAGGTATGGGAAGGCGGCATGTCGTTTCACGGCGGCTTTCTCGGCGTGACGCTGGCGATGGTGCTGTTCGCCTGGCAACGCAAGCGCTCGTGGCTGCAGGTCACCGACTTCGTCGCGCCGATGGTGCCAACCGGCCTCGCTGCAGGGCGCCTTGGCAACTTCATCAACGGCGAGTTGTGGGGGCGTGTGACCGACCCGTCGGCGCCGTGGGCCATGCTGTTTCCAGGTGCCGCGCCAGACGACGCCGCCTGGCTTGCCGCGCATCCGCAACTGGCCGCGCAATGGCATCTGAACGAAGTGTTCGCGCAATATCACATGCTGCCGCGCCATCCGTCGGAGCTGTATGAGATTGCGCTCGAAGGCGTCGCGTTATTTTTCGTGATGTTTTTCTTTTCGCGCAAACCGAAGCCCATGGGCGCGATTTCTGCTGTGTTCCTGATCGGCTACGGCCTCGCCCGTTTCACGGTGGAATTCGCGCGTGAGCCGGACGATTTCCTCGGACTCCTGGCCATGGGTCTCTCGATGGGGCAATGGTTGTCGCTGCCGATGATCCTCGCGGGCATCGTGATGCTGGTGTGGGCATATCGCCGTGGGCGCCGCGAACCGGCGCAGGCCGTCGGTGTGAACTGACACTACGATTTACCGTAATCAATGAGAAACGCCACGGCATGCCGTGGCGTTTCTTGTTTCAGCGGATGCAGCGAGCGACAAAGCGCGTTACTTCATCTGCACCGAGCCCGATACGTTGACCGTCACAGTTGACGTGCCGCCTTCGAGCGGCACCGGCGCCGAGGCCTTCGCATCCGCGCCCACGGCGCGCGCGCTCATCATCATCATCGGACGCGGCATGACGCCGTTATGCCCGACGTTGACCTCGCGAATCGAATAGCCGCTGTAGCCGAACGCTTGCGCCGACGACGTGGCCTGTTCGCGGAACGACTTGATCGCTTCGCCGGTGAGCTTTTGTTCAGCGGCGCGTTGCGCTTCCGGCGACAACGAGAACTGCACGTTGCCAACCTGCATGATCGATGCCATCTGCCCCGCGAGCTTCGACGCCGCGGCGAAGTCGTGCGATTCGAGCACGATTTCCGTACGGCCGCGCCAGGCGGAAATGCGGCCGTCGCGATCAGTGGACGGATAGATGGAGAACGAACCCGTGCGGGCGGTCACACCATTCACGCCCTTGGCTTTTTGCAGCGCTGCGTCCGCACGCTGATTCAGCGTTGACGTGAGCGCCGACGGGTCGCTCGCTTCCTGCTCGTAAAACAGCGTGATGTCGACCACGTCTTGTGCTACTTCCGCGCTGGCCTGTGCGTTCAGTGACAGCACGCCGGCGGGCTGATATTGCGTCACGCTCTGTGCGCTGGCGACGGCCGGCGTGAGCGCAAGCGCGGCAGGTGCGACGCACACGAGAGCGAGCGCGAGTGCACGTGCGGTATTTTTTGTCATTGTTGAACTCCTTGCTGGAACAGGTTGTGCACGATTGGGGCAAACGCCGTTCCGTGGAGTGGCATGGCGTTTGCGGGTCCAATTGCGCGTCCGTTAGGCGCTTGTAACCTGCGCTTGGTTCCCCAATTTGACGTTCGTTTAAACGTTTGCTTTCGCTCGCTGCATGCATCTGCTCGTGCGCGCGCGATACAGCGCTAGCGCGTCAAACAAGCCGCTTCGTGATGAAGCGCCATTCGGCTTCGGTCACTGGCGTAATCGACAAACGGTTGCCTTTGGCGAGCACGCGCATATCCTGCAGTTCTTCATGCTCGCGTAACGCGGCAAGCGGAATCAGCGGGATCTTCTTTTTGAACACGACGTCGACCAGCAGCCAGCGCGGCGTTTCCTGCGATGACTTCGGATCGTAATAGGGACTCTTCTTGTCGAATTGCGTGGGATCGGGGTACGCCGTGGACGACACTTCGGCGATGCCCGCAATGCCCGGTTCGGGGCAACTCGAATGATAGAAGAGCACGCCATCGCCAACCTGCATCATGTCGCGCATGAAGTTGCGTGCCTGATAGTTGCGCACGCCCGTCCACGGCAATGTGCGTTGCGGTGCGTTCGCGAGATGGTCGATGCTTGCTTCGTCCGGTTCGGACTTCATTAGCCAGTAGCGCATGAATCGAATTGAACGTTGAGAAGGTGAAGTTGCGAAAGAAACCTGAGAGAACGTGAGGCCCAAAAAACGTGAGACCCAAAGAAAAACGGCATCGAACCAGAGTCCGATGCCGTTCTAAATAAGGTCCCCGCCTTAGCCGCTAGGCCGGCATCCTGAACCGGGGGTTCAGAATTGGTCGCAGTTAGCAGCACTTCGGGTACATCAGACAGAGTGACGCGCACACCCGTGCTACAAATTTCCACAACCGTGCACATGGCATTGGTTCAAGGAATATATGACCTTGGCGAACCAGGCAGGGAAGCTAAACCGATTGAATACAAACGTTTGCCAAGTCTTCGCTTATGCACTGCGTTTGAATTCGCAGCCGGTCTCAGGACCGGCCACACAATCATTATTGCATGCTGTACTGCTGAATCACAGTACCTAGTTGTTCGTTCATTTGATGCATTGTACGCCGGATTTCCTCAGCGGGAAATGCTTCTCCGTGGCGCACGCTCGTTTGCAGCTTAAGCAGTTCTGATGCCAGCGACAGCGCAGCCATGACAGCAATGCGATCTGTGCCGCGCACGTTACTGTTGTTGCGGATCTTCGACATTTCAGCGTCTACACGCGCGACCGTTTCAAGCAGCGCGCCTTCAGTTTCGGGCGAGCAGGCGAGGCGATAGGGCACGCCGAGAATCGATACTTCGATCTGCTTGGTGGTCATGCATTTTCTCCGTGGCGGGTGGCGTCGCTCTCCGCTTCGACCTCATGCGGCGCGGCTTCAAGCAGATCGAGCTGATTGTCCGGCTCGCTATGCGCGCGAGCCCGCGGCAATTTTTCGAGGATCGCATTCAGGCGTACCTGGGCGTCGTCGATCTTTGCCGACAGCGCGTCGCGTTCCGCTTGCAGCGCATCGCGTTCCTCGCGCAGCAACGCGAGTTCCGTATGCGTGGCTTGCGCCTCGGCGCGCGATTGGGCGAGTTGCTCTTCGAGCGCGGCCCGCGCCTCATTGTGGCGCTGGCTGATCGCGATCAGCTTGCCGATATTCTGTGAAAGTGTTTCGAGTTCGGTGAGCATGTGCTGCGTCCTCTAAAGACATCGCATTTTAGCGCGGAATATCGCAGGTTCCGACAATTGTCTCGTTTCGAGACGTAACAACATCGCTTTGTGCAGGCTTTTACCGACCATATGATGAAAAAGCACTCATGCATCGGACAATAACCTGCATTCAGCGGCATGGATTGACCATTCTTGACGACCCGCGGGGCCGCTCCTAAACTGGCCGCACTTTGGTGCCCGCGCGCGCTGATCAACAGTGCGCGCAGTTAAACGGGAAGCAGGGCGCGGCGTTCGACAGAACACGCAAACCTGCGCTGCCCCCGCAACGGTAAGCGACCGCATTCGTCATGCAGGTCGATTCTGATCGCGTGTTTGAGGTTCAACACGCGAGTGTGCCACTGCGCGTCACGCGTGGGAAGGCGGGATCGATGTGTCGCCAGCCCGGATACCGGCCAGAGGGAGAGGGAGATCCCGCGCGAATTCATAAAAAAGCGCGGGTGCCTCGTTACGCATCGGCCTGCGGGGAAGCGGGCTGCGCACGCTATCCACAGGAATGTCACCTCATGCTGTCCCCCTTCGCCCGCGCGGCGTTGCTCGCGTTTGCGGGCCTGCCGCTGGTCGTGCACGCTCAGGCTGCGGATTCATCTTCGTCGTCACCATCTTCTTCTCCAGCAACGGATGCCGCCACTGCCGGTGCATCGCCGACGGTGTTCTCACCCGTCGTCGTCACCGCGGAGCGCGGAGCGCAACCGCTCGCCGATGCGATCCCGCAGACCGCGCTATTCGATCAGCAGGACATCGCCGACACGACCGCCACCGATCTGCCTGGCCTGCTGCAACTCGCGCCCGGTGCGCAGATTTCACGCACCGGCGGCCCAGGTTCGACGGCCAGCCTGTTCCTGCGCGGCGCATCGTCGACACAATCGCTGCTGCTGATCGACGGCGTGCGCGTCGATTCGGTGAGTCTCGGCGCGCCACAACTCGCGCAGCTTCCGCTCGACCAGATCGATCACGTTGAAGTCGTGAACGGCAACGTGTCGGCGTTATATGGGTCGGGCGCGATCGGCGGCGTGGTGCAGGTGTTCACGAAGGACGGTGGCGATCATCCACCGCGCTTCAATTTCTCCGTGGGTTACGGCAGTTACCACACGCAGACGCAACAGGCCGGCGTGAACGGCGCGCTGGATAAAGACGGCAACACCACCTTCAGTATCACACTCGCGCGCTCGAAAGACGATGGCTTCTCGTCGCTTAATCCGGCGCAGGCGCCGCAGGCCAATCCGAATGCGAACGGCTATCTGAACGAGAGCATCTCGGCTTCGCTGCGTCACAAGTTCAACGAGAAGTGGGATGCGGGCATCAGCTATCTCCAGTCGAACGGCAACAATAGTTACGACAACGCGTACGGTATGCCGAGTGATCTGAACAACCTGTACAGCAAAGTGCGCCAGGTGTCGGTGTTCGCGAACGGCAAGCTGACCGACTGGTGGACCACGCACTTCGTCGTTGCCGAAGGCGACGATCGCAGCGTATCGAACACCAATGGCATCTACAACGGCCGCTTCGATACCGACAATCGCCAGTACACATGGCAGAACGATTTCGCCATCGCTGCGCAGCAGAAACTGCAGGTCGGCTACGAGCATCTCGACCAGAGCCTCGACTCGGATACGTTTGCGGCGCCCGAGCGGCACGTGGATTCGGGGTTCGTCGGCTATACGGGACGCTTTGGGCGCAATCAGATTCAGGCCAATCTGAGGCGCGACCAGTATTCCGATTTCGGTGGAGCGAACAGTTACTATCTCGGCTACGGTTTCGACATCACCGGGCATTGGAAGGCGACTGCAAGCTACTCGGATTCATTTCGCGCACCGAGCTTCGACGATCTGTACTATCCGTTCAGCGGCAATCCGTCGATCCAGCCTGAGCGCAGTCATTCGATCGAAGCGGCATTGCAGTACGCGTCCAACGCGCTCGGCGTGATGCGCCTGACCGCGTTCCAGACGCGCTATTCGAATCTGATCGACTATCCGCAGGTGATGCCGGGCGTCTTTCTGGCGGAGAACGTCGGCCACGCGAAGGTGCAGGGACTCGAGGGATCGTGGAGCGGCCATGTCGGCAAGACGGATGTACGCGCCTCGTTCACGCTGCAAAATCCCGTCGATCTCGACAACGATGCGGACCTCGTGCGGCGTGCGCGGCGCTTCGCTTCATTGACGATCAATCGCAGCATCGCGGGGTGGCGTGTGGGCGGCGAGTGGATCGTCAGCGGCGCGCGCGACGATAGCAGCGGCTCATTGGGTGGCTACGGCGTAGTGAATCTGTCGGCGCGCTATAACATCACGAAGGCGTGGTACGTGGCCGCGCAAATCCAGAACCTGTTGAACAAGGACTATGAAACGGCCTACGCTTATAACTCACCACGGCGCGGTGCGTATGTCACGGTCGGCTGGCAGCAGCAGTGACGGGTGTGCCGCGTTGAGATCGCGCGAATGAACCGCCACACCCCGCCCATGCCCGCGACACTGCGCGTGATGAGCGCGAAGCGCGCGGCCGCGATCTGGCTCGCGCTCGCCGTGCTCGCACTGGCGGTGCTGATGGCGTCGCTCGCGCTCGGCAGCGTCTCGCTCGCACCCGCGCGCGTGCTGGCGGCCCTGGTGCCGTCGCATGTCGAGTCGGCCGACCTCGCGGGTGAAATCGTGCGTACGCTGCGTTTGCCGCGTGCGGTGGCGGGGTTTGCGTGCGGCGCGCTGCTCGCGTTGGCCGGTGCGCTGCTGCAAGTGCTTTTGCGCAACCCGTTGGCCGAGCCTTATATATTGGGCGTGTCGGGTGGCGCGGCGAGCTTCGCGCTCATGGCGATGATCGCCGGCTGCGCGTGGTGGATTGTCGATGCAAGTGCGTTCGCGGGTGCGTTCGTGTCGATCCTGCTGGTGCTCGGCCTGGCGCGCCGCGAGTTGTGGCGCGGTGAGCCGCAGGACACGTCGCCGCGTTTGCTGCTGACTGGCGCGGTGATCGCGGCGGGTTGGGGCGCGCTCATCACCTTGCTGCTCAACCTCGCGCCCGACAACCGTCTGCGTGGCATGCTGTTCTGGCTGACGGGCGACCTCAATGGCGGCGCGATGCCATGGACGGCGCTCGGCGCACTCGTCGTCGCGTTGTTGGCAATCGTGCCCGCTGCGCCACGGCTCAATGTGCTTCTACGCGGTGACACCGCCGCACAGGCGCTTGGCGTCGCGGTGATGCCGTTGCGTCTGCGCGTGTACCTGGTGGCTTCGCTCGCGGCGGCCGCGGCGGTGACGACCGCCGGCACGATTGGTTTTGTCGGCCTTGTGGTGCCGCATATGTTGCGGCTCGCGTTCGGCAACGATCAGCGCATGCTGTTGCCGGCGGCGGCACTCGGCGGCGGCGTCGCGGTGATGGGCGCCGACCTGATCGCGCGAACGGTGATCGCACCGGCGCAATTGCCGGTCGGCGTGATCACGTCGATCATCGGCGTACCGGTGTTTCTGTGGATGCTGCTGCGCAGGCGCCGATCATGAAAGCACACCATGCGTCCCATACCGACGGCACGGCGCTCAGCGCGCAACGTCTCACGTTGCGTGCCGGCACGCGCACCCTGCTCGATACATTCACGCACACGTTCTATCCAGGCGAAATCTGGTGCATTGCCGGCCCGAACGGTGCGGGCAAGACAACATTGATATCCGCGCTGGCTGGTTTGTCCCCACCGTCGGTGGGGCACGTCGAACTCGATGGCGTGCGGCTCGCCGACTGGCAGCCGCTGCCGCTTGCGCAGCGTCGTGCGCTGATGCCGCAAAGCGCACATGACGCATTCAGCGCGAGCGTGCTCGACATCGTGATGCTGAACCGCTTTCCGCATCTGAACGGCTGGGGTTGGGAGGGCGAGGGCGACCGCGCCGCCGCGCATGCCGCACTGGATGCGCTGGGCCTCGCCGGATTCGCCGCGCGGGACGTGCTGTCGCTCTCGGGCGGTGAACGTCAACGCGTCGCGC
The DNA here is from genome assembly GCA_963738755.1 of uncultured beta proteobacterium. Taxonomy (GTDB): domain Bacteria; phylum Pseudomonadota; class Gammaproteobacteria; order Burkholderiales; family Burkholderiaceae; genus Paraburkholderia. The sequence continues at coordinate 340,149 of CAVTXZ010000030.1, read as the reverse complement.
TGGCCGCGGTGTTGTGTCAGGACGCGCCGTTGCTGTTACTCGACGAACCGCTGTCGCATCTGGATTTGCATCATCAGATCGACTGCCTCGACGCGTTGAGTGCCTGGACGCGCGAGCCTCGGCGTACAGTGATGTTTTCGTGCCACGACATGAATCTGGCGCGCCGCTTCGCGACGCATGCGCTGTTGCTGGACGGCGAGGGCAATGCCTATGCCGGACCGGTGCGCGACGTGCTGACGCCGGCGCTGACAAGCCGCGCATTCGGCTATCCGTTGATCCTGATTCGCGACGGCGAATACGAGGCGTTGATTCCCGCGCCGCGTGCGCGTCACGAATCGCTTGCGAACCATGACACATCGGCAAGCTAGCCGTTCCATTCAAACATTCTCTTTTCAGAAGCGCCTATGACCTCCTTGCCACGTTTGCCGGGATTGCCCGAAGTCGAACCGCTCGATCAGACGCTGCGTGCCGAACTCCAGCACGTCATCGATACCAAGACCAAGCCGCCCGGCAGTCTGGGCCGGCTCGAAACGCTCGCGCGGCAGATGGGTCTGATCCAGCGCACGACGCATCCCACTGTCGAGCGTCCGGCGATGATCGTATTCGCCGGCGACCACGGCATTGCGCACGAAGGCGTGAGTCCGTATCCGCAAGCCGTCACCGCGCAAATGGTGGCCAATTTCGTGGCCGGCGGCGCAGCGATCAATGCGCTGAGCCGTGTCGCCGGGATCGAACTCGAAGTGGTCAACGCCGGTATCGCGACACCGTTGCCGGCGCATGAAGGTCTCGTCGACATACCCATCGCGGCCGGCACGCGCAACTTCGCGCACGAACCCGCGATGACGCACGATCAGGCGCTCGCTGCGATGCAAGCCGGCGCCGCGCGCGTGCGGCATCACGCGGCGCTCGGCAGCAATGTGATCGGCTTCGGCGAGATGGGGATCGCGAACACGTCGGCGGCGGCGTGTCTGATGAGCCGCCTGTGCGGCATGCCGATCGACGAATGCGTCGGCCGCGGCACCGGTCTCGACAACGCGGGCCTTGCGAAAAAGCGCAACGTGCTGGCATCGGCGCTCGCGCGTCACGCGGTTTCCACCGAACCGCTCGACGTGCTGTCCACCTTCGGCGGCTTCGAAATCGCCATGATGGCGGGCGCGTTTCTCGCGGCCGCCGAAGCGCGCATGACGATTCTGGTCGACGGCTTCATCGCGACTTCGGCGTTGCTGGTCGCCGATGCGTTCGCGCCGAACGTGCGCGAGTACTGCGTGTTCGCGCATGCGTCGAACGAAGCGGGGCATCGGCGCATGCTCGACTATTTCGGCGCGCTGCCGTTGCTGTCGCTCGATATGCGTCTTGGCGAAGGTACCGGCGCGGCGCTCGCGGTGCCGCTGCTGCGCGCGGCGGTGGCATTCGTCAATGAGATGGCGAGCTTCGAATCGGCGGGCGTCGCGAATCGCGATGCCTGATCGATCGGACAGCAACGTCATCCAATACGTGCGCTCGGCTCGCTCATGAATCCACTCGCGGAACTGCGGTATTTCTTCACGGCGCTCGGCTATTTCACCCGTGTGCCGGTGCCGCGCTGGGTCGGCTATGAGCCGCACTACCTGAACGCTGCGGCGCGCTATTTTCCGCTCGTCGGCGTATTGGTCGGCGGATTGAGCGCGCTGGTTTATCTTGCGGCGCTGCGCGTGTTTCCGGGCGGCGTTGCGGTGCTGCTGTCGATGGCGGCATCATTGCTCGTCACAGGTGCGTTTCACGAAGACGGCCTGGCGGATTGCGTCGATGCGTTCGGTGGCGCCTATACGCGTGAAGATGCGTTACGCATCATGCATGACTCGCGCATCGGCGCTTTCGGCGCCATCGCACTTGTGATCGCACTCGCGTTGAAGTGGCAAGCGCTGGTCGTGTTGCCGCCAATGCGTGCGGCGGGTCTAATGATTGCTGCACATGCAGTGAGCCGTGCATACGCGATCAGCTATCTGACCACACTCGACTACGTGCGCGCCGAAGGCAAGGCCAAACCGGTCGCCCAACGCTTGAGCTACCCGGCATTGGCGTGCGCTGCCGTGTTCGGTTTGCCGTGGGTGTTGTGGCCGAACATGGCGGGTTTGCCGGATTGGCGCTTTGCATGCGTCACGCTCGCGCTATTGGCGGTGTTGCGATTTGCGCTGGGCCGATATTTCGTTAGACGCATCGGCGGATACACCGGCGATTGTCTCGGCTTTGCGCAACAGATTTTCGAATTGAGCATCTATCTGGTGGGGCTCGCATGGATATCGTCCTGATTCGTCATCCGGCCGTCGCGCTCGATGCAGGCGTATGTTATGGCTATAGCGATGTGGCGCTTGCCGGTGACGCAGAAGCGTCCGCAAGCGCGCTTGCCTTGCGGCTCGCCACCTTGCAGGTGCCGCCACCACGCGTGTTGATGTCGAGTCCGTTGACGCGTTGCGCGACGCTTGCCGCCGTCATGGCCAACGATTTCGGTTGCGCGCTGAGTCACGACGACCGTCTGAAGGAGATGGACTTCGGCACGTGGGAGCAGCAGCGCTGGGACGCGATCGATCGCGCGGAGCTCGACGAATGGGCGGCCAACTTCGACCACGCGCGTGCGCATGGCGGCGAGAGTGTGGCGCAATTCGTCGGACGGGTGCGGGCGTGGTTCGAGGCATTCGCACAGACGCGTGAATTGACGCCGGCGTATGTCGTGACGCACGCGGGTGTGATTCGGGCCATCGCGTCGCTGGTGCTGGAGGTGCCGCTCGAACGCTGTCTGCGATGGTCGCTCGAGATGGCGGGGATTGTCTGGTTGCGCAGAGATGATGAGGCGCAAGTGTGGTCGCTGGTGCGGTGGAATGCGTAAGTGCCTGACCAGCGTTGAAACATCAGTTATTCGTGCCATTTCTCTTGGCAATTTGTCACGAAAGTCAGTATTCGCGCCACTTTTATTTGCGATTTGTCATGAAAACCGCTATTCGCGCCACTTTTTCAGCTGAAAAATGGCGCGAATCGAGTAATTGCGCCACATCGAACGATAAAAGTGGCGCAATTAGCAAGTGCCGTTGACGTTGCACGCCGGCACCGTCACTGCGCGCCGCTTTTCCTTCGCGAGCGCGCCAGCTCCAGGTCTTCGCATAGCTGCTTCGCACCTTGCGCGATTCGCGGCGCCGGGCGATTGATCAGATCGCCGTCGATCGCGAACAGGTTGTTATTCGCCACCGCTTTGAGGCTCGGCCACGCGCGCCAAGTGCTGAGCTGCGGCAGCTTCGTGTCCGGTGCGGTCGCGCCCGGCGCGGCGGTGACAATGGCTTCGGGGTTCGCGGCGAGCACCGCTTCCGTCGAGACCGTCGGCACCAGCGGTTCGAGCTTCGCGAACACGTTACGGCCGCCGCACAGCGCGATCACGTCGCTGATCATGTGTTCGCCGTTGAGTGTCATCAAGGGTTGATCCCACACCTGGTAAAACACGCTCACAGGCGAACGGTTCGCGTACTGCGTTCGCAATTGCGCAATGCTCTGACGGTATTGTGCCGCTGCGGCATCGGCTACCGGCGACGTGCCGAGCAATTGCCCAAGCTTCGTGAGCGACACCGCGACATCGTCCAGACGATGCGGCTCGCTGAAGAACAGCGGCACATGCATATCGCGCAAACGCTCGAGCTGACGCTGCGCATTGCCATGCCGCCACACCACGATCAGGTCGGGCTTCAAGGCGACGATGCGTTCGAGATCGAGCGCCTTGTTATCGCCGACGCGCGGTAACTGCTGCGCTTGCGGTGGATAGTCGCTGTAGGACACGGCGCCGATCAGCTTTGCGCCGCCACCCGCGGCATAGAGCAACTCGGTGACGTGCGGAGCGAGGCTGATGACGCGTTGCGCGGGCGCGGACAAGGTGACGGTTGCGCCGGTATCGTCGGTGACGGTGATCGCGGCCTGTGCGTGCGTCGCGGTAATGAACAAGGCGGCAGCGCTAGCGAAAAACGGCAGTCGACTCATCCAGATCATGCAATCGCCCGCATGCCGTCGCAGAGACTGGCGGAGAAACGCACCCACTCTGCCTCGTTCGCGGGCAAGCCGAAACGCACGCTGCCCGACGCCGTGAAGAGTCGCGTCCAGATACCGCGCCGCGCCAATTCGCCATGCAAAGCAGCGGCGCGCGCATCGGCGCTCCAGGCGAAGAGCGGCGTGCTTTGCGTGACAAGACCTTGCGAGTGCAGCAGGTCCACGAGACGCGCGCTGTCTGCTGCTAACCGGGTACGCATCTGCTGTTGCCACGATGCGTCTTCAAATGCAGCCTGCACGGCATGACGAGCGGGTCCGCTGACCGTCCACGCGCCGAGCGAACGACGCAACGCATCCAGCAATGCCGGCGCAGCGAGTACGAAACCCGCACGCACGCCGGCAAGACCGAAGAACTTCCCCGGCGAGCGCAACACGATCAACCCGTCGAGATGAGACGATGCCGCGAGCGACGCCGCGGGCATCGTATCGGCAAAGGCTTCGTCGACCAGCAGTGTGCCGCCGCGCGCGCTGAGTTGCGCATGCCAGTGCAACAGCCTGGCGGGGCTGAGGTGCTCGGCGGTCGGATTGTTCGGGTTCACGATGACCGCGTGAGTGAGCGTTTCAGGCAGCGTTTCCCAGCGCACGTCAAGCGGCATCACGCTATGTCCGGCCCGTTCGAATGCAGGCGCATATTCGCTGTAGGTGAGCGGCGCGATGCCGACCGTGGCGCGCGGCAGCAGCGCAGGCAGTGCGCGAATCGCCGCCTGGCTTCCCGCGACGGGAAGCGTATGGGCCGCATCGGGCGCGCCGTAGTAACGCGCGGCGCAAGCGGCGAAGCCGTCGCCTTCGTCGGGAAGACGGCGCCAGGCATCGGCGGGAACGGGCGGGACCGGATAGCCGTGCGGATTGATACCGGTCGACAGATCGAGCCACTGCGAATATGGAATGCCGTAACGCACGGCCGCTTCGTGCAGATTGCCGCCATGCACCACGCCGTCAGCTTGAGCGATGCGATCAGCCATGGAACGGCACACTCAGCAAAGCCAGCACGATCAGCACTGCGAGCCAGAGAATGAGCGTGCGTTCGACCAGCATCAACGCCGCCGTCACATGACTGGCTTTGGCGGGATGGCCGAAGCCGAGCGTCGGCCGGTATTCGGGCTCGCCGTGATAAACCGCCGGTCCGCCGATCAGCACGTTGAGGCTGCCCGCGCCGGACGCCATGACCGGTCCGGCGTTCGGGCTGTCCCAGCGCGGCGCCTGCTCATGCCAGCAGCGCCACGCGGTGCGCGTGTCGCCGAGCAGCGCGTAGCTCGCCGCGGTGAGCCGGGCAGGAATCCAGTTGAGTACGTCGTCGAGGCGCGCGGCCGCCCAGCCGAAGCGCAGGTAGCGCGGCGTGCGATAGCCCCACATGGCATCGAGCGTATTGGCCAGACGAAACCCCAGCGCACCCGGACCACCCGCGATCGCGAACCAGAAGAGCGCGCCGAAGATCGCATCGTTACCGTTCTCCAATGCCGATTCGACCGCGGCACGCGAGAGCGCGCCTTCGTCGGCATGCGCGGTTTCGCGCGACACGATGCGCGCGGTCAGCAAACGCGCCTGCGCGAGATCGCGTTGCGTCAACGCCTGTGCAATCGGCGCGATGTGATCGTGCAGACTGCGCGCGCCGAGCGAGAACCACAGCAGCACGACATGCACGGCGCAGGCCGCGAAAAACGGCAGGATGGAGACCAGCCACCACGCGATCAACACCGGCGGCATGACCGCCAGCGACCACGCAAGCAATCCTTTGAGCCGCAAGCGCCGCCCGGTGTTATAGCGCGTTTCGAGACGCGTCGCCCATTTGCCGAAGCCGACCAGCGGATGCGCGGAGCGCGGCTCGCCGAGCCAGCGGTCGACGGCCACGCCGGCCGTCGCCAGCGTCACGAGCAGCGGAAGCGAGAGCATCACGAGACGCCCGCTGTTTTCAATGCGAGCGGCAAGCCCGCGACCATCATCGTGACGTGGGTGCTCAACGCGGCGATGCGTTGATTGAGCCGCCCGAGTTCGTCGACATAGAGACGCGTGGCGGCGCCGAGTGGCACCACGCCAAGACCGATTTCATTGCTGACCACGATGATTTTGCCTTTAGCGTTGGCAAGCGCCGCTTCGAAAGCCGCAAAGTGCGCATGATGGTGTTCGGCCGGCAAGCTCTCGCCGTCGGGCGGGCATAGCAGATTCGCGAGCCACAGCGTCAGGCAGTCGATCAGAATGCAGTGTTCTTTTGCGTCGGCCTGCATGACGGCGCCGGCGAGATCGACCGGCGCTTCGAGCAATTGCCAACGCGCTGGACGGCGCTCGCGATGATGCGCGATGCGCGCGCTGAATTCGGCGTCGTTCGCCACGCGTGCCGTGGCGATATACGTGACGGCGAGCGCGCTGTCGTTCGCCAGCTGTTCGGCATGCACGCTCTTGCCCGAACGGGCGCCGCCGAGAACGAAGGTGAGGTCGCGGGAAATCATCGCGTGATTGTACCGGCGTGCAGCACGTGCCGGCGCGATGGGATAATGCCGCGTTCAAAACGCCGCATCGCCGCCTGACCGCTATCTCACCGCTGAGTCTGACATTCCGTGACTACCACTTCGACCCCGCTTGACGCCGTACCCGTGCCGCGCGGCACGCTGATGATTCAGGGCACCACGTCCGACGCGGGCAAGAGCACGCTGGTCGCCGGTTTGTGCCGGCTGGCGCGGCGCGCCGGCGTGCGGGTCGCGCCGTTCAAACCGCAGAACATGGCGCTCAACAGCGCGGTGACTATCGACGGCGGTGAAATCGGCCGCGCCCAGGCGTTGCAGGCCGTTGCCGCTGGGATCCCCGCGCACACCGATCTGAACCCGGTGTTGCTCAAGCCGACCAGCGACCGCGGCGCGCAAGTGATCATCCACGGCAAGGCGCGCATGAATCTCGACGCGCGTGCGTATCACGACTACAAACCCATCGCCTTCGAGGCGGTGCTGGAATCGTATGCGCGCCTGCAGGCGGCCTACGACACGATTTTCGTCGAAGGCGCGGGCAGCCCCGCCGAGATCAACCTGCGCGATCGCGATATCGCCAACATGGGTTTCGCGGAAGCGGTCGATTGCCCGGTCGTGCTGGTGGCCGACATCGACCGCGGCGGCGTGTTCGCGCATCTGACCGGCACGCTGGCGTGTCTGTCGGCGAGCGAGCAGGCGCGCGTGCGCGGTTTCATCATCAACCGGTTTCGCGGCGACGTCAGTTTGTTGAAGCCCGGGCTCGACTGGCTCGAAGCGAAAACAGGCAAACCGGTGCTCGGGGTGGTGCCGTATCTGCACGGTCTCACGCTGGACGCCGAAGACATGTTGCCGCCGGAGTTGCGCGCGGCGCACCGTGGCGACACGGCGCGCACGTTGCGGGTGGTTGTGCCGGTGCTGCCTCACATCAGCAATCACACGGATTTCGATCCGCTGCGCGCGCATCCGCAAGTCGATTTTCATTACGTCAGAAGCGGTACGCCGCCGCCGGCCGATCTGATCATCCTGCCCGGCTCGAAGAATGTGCCAGGCGATCTGGCGTTTCTGCGCGCGCAAGGCTGGGATGCGGTGCTGCAACGGCATCTGCGTTACGGCGGGCGAGTGGTCGGCATTTGCGGCGGCATGCAGATGCTTGGGCGCGAGGTGGCCGACCCGCATGGGGTGGAGGGTGCGCCGGGCAGCTTCGCGGGGCTCGGGTGGCTCGATTATTCGACGGTGCTCACACGCGAAAAGACCCTGAAGAACGTGACCGGGCGGCTCGCATTGCCAGGCGCGCCCGAGGTGGCGGGTTATGAGATTCATATGGGTGAGACGCAAGGCCCGGCGCTCGCCACGCCCGCGCTGCGGCTGGGTGATGGGCCGCACGCGCATCCCGACGGCGCGATGTCCGCCGACGGCCAGATTCTCGCGACCTACGTGCACGGCCTGTTCGACACGCCCTCTGCGTGCGCGGCGCTTCTGGCGTGGGCGGGACTCAGTGACGCCGAGGCAATCGACTACCCGGCGCTGCGAGAGGCGTCGCTGGATCGTCTCGCCGATACGCTTGCGGCGCACCTCGATCTGCGGAAGGTTTTTGGGGCGATTGGTTGATCGGCGTCGACTAACGAAGGCTGGGAATATCCGGCGCTTTGGGCGGCAATGCTGGCCGTACTTCGGTCGAGGCTCGGCAGCGGCGCGCTGGCACTCTTCAGCACAAAAGCTTCGCGCGGCGTGGCTGCTAAATGCTCGTAAAATCGAACATTATTCAGATTATGCTCGATTTTACGAGCATTGCTTATGGGCGAAAATTTGACGCACGGTCATTGATCGTTTAACGTGTTTGATATATCGAACATTAAGCGCGTAATGAGCGTTTTAACGAACATGAAGGTCGCCCAAGCGTCCAATCTTGCGCCACCCCTCCTCGAGCAGAGCCGGCGCCTCGGGGAATTGCTGGCGCGTCTGCGCATCGCGCGCGGCGTCAAACAGACCGACGCGGCTTTGCGCGCCGGTCTGTCGCGTAACACGGTGTACCGACTCGAACATGGGGACCCCGGCCTTGCCATCGGTCAGGTGCTACGGTATCTGGACGCCATCGCACCCGGCACATCGCTCGAACTTCTGTATTCGGAAAAAGACCCGGCGCTGGCGGCGCTGGCGGCGCGCGAGCGTAAATCCCGGGTTCGCGACATGAGCGCATCTGAACGCGACGAACTGAACTTCTAACTATCCGTTTTGGCCTGCCTGGCTTAAAAAAGGACCCCGATGGCAACTCGCGAATCAAGACTGATAGCTTTCGCCAACATTGGCGCGCAATGGGCACCGTGCGGGCAACTCGTCTTGACCGAGGAAGGCTCGAACCTTATCGCATCGAGCTTCGCCTATGGTCTGAACTACCTCAAGCGCGGCGACGCGCTTGAGGTGGACCCGGTCAGCCTGAGCATTGCGGACCGGACGTCCATTTCGGGCAAGTACCTGCTGCCAGTCAATGCCCTTCATTTCTTTGGCGGCATCCGCGATGCAGCGCCTGACTCATGGGGGCGGCGAGTTATCGAGGCCAAGCTCAAGGTGCCGCCGAACAGCCTGGCTGAATCGGAATATCTCCTGCATGCGGGAGGCGAGCGCGTGGGAGCACTCGACATCCGTTCTAGCCGGACGGCGTTGCCCGCGGCGGGCGTGAGCAACTGGCACACCCTGAGCCACCTGATGGAGGCTGCGCAGCGCATTGAGGATGGTCTACCCGTTCCGGCCCATCTGGATGCCATTTTTGTGGAGGGCACTGCTCTGGGTGGCGCGCGCCCGAAGGCCTCCGTTCGAGATGAGCAAGAGGTGCTGTGGCTCGCCAAATTCGCAAGTCATCACGACCGGTTTGATATTCCGGGCATCGAGTGCGCTGCGCTCAGGATGGCGGGGAAAGCAGGGCTGACGGTGCCGCCAGTGAAAACGCTGTTGCTTGGCAATCGCCGCACTATGCTCATTCAGCGATTCGACCGCTACTGGATGGCGCCAGAGGGCGTCCCGGCGCAGCGTGCCGATCTCCTGACGCTCGGGTCTGGTGATGGACGAGTCGAACATCGCTCGGGATTTGTCAGTGGCCTCACGCTTGTGGCGTGCGATGAGACCGAGTCGCGCAACAAGTCATATGCCGATCTGGCCGACGCCATTCGGAAATATTGCCACCCGAGCGTGATTCGTAACGACAACGCGGAGCTGTTCAAACGCATGGTCTATAACATCTTCGTTAGCAACGACGATGACCACCTGCGCAATCACGGCTTTATATGGGATGCCGCGTTGCCTGGCTGGCGGCTGAGCCCGCTTTACGATGTACTGCCTCGCCCCAGCAATGCCACCGAGCGCTATCTCCATCTGAGCATAGGCAAGGACGGGAGGCTGGCCACTCTGGACAACGCCCTCAGCTGGCACAGCAAGTTCACGCTATCGCAGCGCATCGCCGCCCAGATGATTGCAGACATCTGGCGCGTGGTGCGGGAGTGGAGGGTCTACTTCGAGGAGTTCGGTGTCGACGCCGAGGAGATGGATAGAGTCGCACCAGCGTTTCGCCACATCGATGACATCTCGACGCCGGAACTGCGCAAGCTCCTGCCGTGAGATGTATCGCCGAATACAACTGCGCCACGTGCGCCGGTCAGTTATCAGCAGCTTTGTGGAAAGGGCAGCGTCAAGTCGCATATTTTTTTGCCGGCGCACTGCCGCACACCCACACTATCCCGTCAGTACAACACCATCTGCGTGCAGCGAAAGAGGGCGATCGTCCTGCCGTTCGGATCGGTGACCGTAGCGTCCCACACCTGTGTGCTGCGGCCCAGGTGGACGCCCTTGGCGACCGCGCGAATCGTGCCTTCCGTCGCCGTGCCGAGAAAATTGCTCTTCAGTTCGATGGTGGTGAAATTGCGCGCCGTTTCCGGCAGATGCGCGAGACACGCATAGCCGCAGGCCGTGTCGGCAAGGCCGATCACGGTGGCGGCGTGCAAAAAGCCGTTCGGCGCCAGCAACTCGGCGCGCACCGTCAATTCCGCGATCAGGATGCCTTGCTCCAGTTCGAGGGCATGCACGCCCAGCAATTCGGGCAGCGTGCCCTTCTGGCGTTCGCGCAGGCGCTCGAGGGTGTATTCCGGGTTGAGTTTGGTCATGAATTCGGGTCCTTGATGAAGAAATAGGTGATGCCGGGCGCCCAATTAGCCGTTCGGGGGCTTCGGCCCCGGTGCATTTGTCGATATTATCAACGGCTGGATCGGCAGGTGGGCCTGAAACCGCAACGGATCAGGCGCCATCGGCACAAGTCTGAGTAAACGGCGCGGCAAACCGGCTGGCGGCGCCAGCCTTCTTCCCGGGAGAATTCATGACGGTGATCGTGGTGGCGAATCCAAAGGGCGGCGTGGGCAAAAGCACGCTGTCGACCAATCTGGCGGGCTATTTCGCGGCGTCTGGCGAATGGGTCGCGCTGGCGGATCTGGACAAACAGCAGTCCGCGCACGCGTGGCTCGCGCTGCGACCCTCCACGTTGCCCGCCATCGAAACCTGGGAGATCGACCAGGAAACGCCGGCCAAACCGCCCCGGGGGCTGGAGCATGCCGTTATCGATACGCCGGCCGGCTTGCACGGCAACCGCCTGAGTATCGCGCTGGATCTCGCCGACAAAGTGATCGTGCCGTTACAGCCGTCCATGTTCGATATTCTCGCCACCCAGGACTTTCTTGAACGTCTGGCAAAGGAAAAAGCGGTCAGAAAGGGCGCGATCGAGATCGGCGTGGTCGGCATGCGCGTCGATGCGCGTACGCGCTCCGCGGAGCAACTGCATCGCTTTGTCGAGGGTTTGAAGCTGCCCGTGCTCGGATTTTTGCGCGATACGCAGAACTACGTGCAGTTGGCGGCGCACGGCCTGACGCTGTGGGATGTGGCGAAAAGCCGGGTGGAGAAGGATCTGGAGCAGTGGCAGCCGATCATCGACTGGACCAGCGTGGCGAACGGTAAAAAGGCCTGACGCGCAGAAGCAGACGGCCGGGCCGCCCGCTGCGTGGACTGCACGATGGTTTGCGACAACTGCGCGACAAGCGCGCGGCCTGTGCAATAACGCTGCAACAAGCGCGCGGTGCGTGCGCTCAGGTCCAGTTCTGGGTAGGCACGTGGTCGCGGCTGCCCTTGATCTTGTTGTTGTCGTCGACGAACACCAGATCCGGCTTCCAGCCTGCCTTCAGTTCCGCTTCATCGACCACCGCGAATGCCGCAATGATCACCAGGTCGCCCAGCTGCGCGCGCCGCGCGGCCGACCCGTTCAGCGAAATCATGCCGCTGCCGCGTTCGCCCTTGATCGCATAGGTCGAGAAACGCTCGCCGTTGTTAATGTTCCAGATGTCGATCCGCTCGTTTTCGACGATATTTGCCGCTTCCAGCAAGTCTTCGTCGATCGCGCACGAGCCTTCGTAGTGCAGCTCGCAGTGCGTGACCGCGACGCGGTGGATCTTCGACTTCAGCATGTTGCGTTGCATGACCAAATCCCTTGTGGCTTCCCGAGCGTACTTCCTGAACGTATCGACCAGGCGTACTAAGACGGCTTCAGATTTCGAGGTTGTCGATAAGACGAGTCGCGCCGAGCTTGGCGGCAGCGAGGACGACCAGTTCCGCTTTCGTGTCCGGTGCGCCCGGCGGCAGCAGATTCGAGCGTTTGCGCACGGCGATGTAATCGGGTTGCCAGCCGCGTGCGGCCAGTGACGCCATCGCCGCCTGTTCGAGTTTCGCGAAGTCGCGCTCGCCGGCGAGGACTGCGTCGCGCACGCGATTGAGCTCGGCCGCCAGCATCGGCGCTTCGGCGCGCTCGGCCGCCTGCAGAAAGCGATTGCGCGAGCTGAGCGCGAGACCGTCGGAGTCACGCACCGTTTCGGCGGCGATGATGTCGGTCGGCAGCGCGAACTGGTGGCACATGCTGCGCACGATCATCAACTGCTGGTAGTCCTTCTTGCCGAACACCGCGACGCGCGGCTGCACGCACGACATCAGCTTCATGACCACGGTACATACGCCCTGAAAGAAGCCAGGCCTGAACTCGCCTTCGAGGATGTCGCCCAGATCGTGCGGCGGATGCACGCGATATTCCTGCGGCTCCGGATACAGATCCCTTTCAGTTGGCGCGAACAGCACATACACGCCTTCTTTCTGCAGCTTCTCGATGTCAGCTTCGAGCGTGCGCGGGTATTTGTCGAAATCCTCGTTCGGGCCGAACTGCAGGCGGTTGACGAAAATACTCGCCACCACCGGATCGCCGTGCTGGCGTGCCAGACGCATCAGCGACAGATGGCCCTCATGCAGGTTGCCCATGGTGGGCACGAAGGCGGTGCGATTCTGGCCGCGCAACTGGTCGCGCAATTCATGGATCGAGCTGATGACTTTCATGATCGGACAGGGATTTCCTCGCGCGGCGTGAAACTCGGTTGGCGCAAAAACTCAGGTTTTCGGGCGGCCCGCCGCCTCACCGGCAATGACAGGTTCGGAGCGCGGGATTGTAGTGGATTTGTGCTGCAGGCGCACCAAAACGAGGCGCCTGCGGCTGTTCCGGCACACGCAAACGCTGCGATGCAACGTCACGCCGGCAGGTAGGCGAGACGCACATAAATCGGTGCGAACGGCTCGGCCTGGGTAATTTCGACAAGCGATTCACGGCACAACTCGAGCATGGCAATGAAATTCACCACGACCACAGGCACGCCCTTGCTGGTGTCGAAGAGATCGGAGAACTCCATGAAACGCGCGTTCTGCAGACGCCGCAGGATGGTGCTCATGTGTTCGCGCACCGACAGTTCTTCACGCGAAATCTTGTGATGCTGGACCAGCTTCGCGCGCTTGATCACGTCGGCCCACGCGGCGCGCAGGTCTTCGCTGTTCACGTCCGGAAAGCGTGGCGTAATGCTTTGTTCGATATAGACGTCGGCACGCAGAAAGTCGCGGCCCAATTGCGGCAGATGGTCGATGCGCTGTGCGGCGAGCTTCATCTGCTCGTATTCCAGCAGGCGGCGCACCAGTTCCGCGCGGGGATCTTCAACTTCGTCGCCGCTGTCGGCCTTTTTCACCGGCAGCAGCATGCGCGACTTGATCTCGATCAGCATGGCGGCCATCAGCAGATACTCGGACGCGAGTTCGAGATTGGTCTGACGCAACTGGTCGACGTAGCCGAGGTACTGCACGGTGACATCCGCCATCGGGATGTCGAGCACGTTGAAGTTCTGTTTGCGGATCAAGTACAGCAACAGATCCAGCGGACCTTCGAACGTTTCGAGAAATACCTCGAGCGCGTCTGGCGGAATGTACAGATCCGTCGGCAGCTTGAAGAGCGGCTCGCCGTACAGGCGTGCGAACGCAATGCCGTCGACGATGTTCGGCGTCGAATCGGTGGCGGGCGCGGTCAGCGCGGCGTCGGCGGGGACCGGCGCGGCGCCCTTTGCCTCGTCGGCGTGACTCACGCGCTTAGAAGTTTTGATAGTACGAGTAAGGCGTCTGCTCGACGCGCGAGGCTTTCTGCTCGGCGCGTTCTTCCAGGTCGATCGGCTGTTTGTCCCACAGCAGCGCGCGGCCGCGGCGCTGTTCAGCTTCCAGAGTCGGTTTTTGTTGCTTGAGCTGGTTCAGGAACTGGGTGATGTCCGATTGATACATGGCTCGACGTCCGTGATGGGTGAAATGGCGTCTGCCCGGCAGGAATCCGCGGGGCATCGCTGCTATTTCCTGATTTTACCGCATGCGCTGCGCGCGGTCGAAAATCGGGCGGCGGGTTTGGGCAACCCGCTTTAGGAAACGCCTGGAACCCATGCTGCGGCGGCGCGTCAAAGGCGGGCGCGTCGTCGGCTCGACGGCATCCGCATCATTGTGGACAGGGCAGGACGCGGCGCGCACAGGCTGAAGGGGCAGCCGCCCCGGCATGCTCCAAACGCATGTTTAAGAGATCGCGCGGCCTCGCCGATGTGGTCAAATAGCGAGCTTCGGCCGCTGCGGCGAGCCTGGGCGACAGAATTCATCAATCACGGCCGGAGGTCCTGTTTGGCGGGGTGCGCGATCGAAACGCCGCATGTGCGGCACGCTGAAGCCGGAGCCGGGCGAGGGCGCTTCGCGTCCATGCGGCGCTGGCTGCGCGCTTGGCTGGCAGTGGGCATCGTCATGTTGACGCTGGTCGCGGCCGACGCGCAGGCCGCGCGCGCAGCCAGCGCCAGCTACAAGGTCGAGATCGAAGCCACGCCGCGCTCGCTGCGCAAGCTGCTCGAAGCGCATCTGGACATTGCGCGCTTTGCCAAACGCGCCGACATCAGCGAGGACCAGTTCGAGTTCCTCATTACCGCCACGCCCCAGCAGGTGCGCGATCTGGCCGCTACCCAGGGGTATTTCTCGCCGGTCGTGCGCACTGATGTAAGACTCGTCGACGAAAAAAAGCAGGTCACGGTAAGCGTCGATCCGGGCCCGCTCACCGTCATCACGTCGATTTCGCTGTCGTTCCGCGGCCCGGTGCTGACCGAAGATCCGGCTCAGGAAAACACGGCGCGCTTCGCGTTTTCGCTGCACGAAGGCGAACCGTTCACGCAGGGCGACTGGGACAACGCGAAAAATGCCTCGCTCAAGGCCTTGCAGGCACACCGCTATCTCGGGGCGAAGATTTACCATTCCGAGGCGCGCATCGATCCGCGTACGCGCGAGGCGAAACTGTCGGTGACCTATGACAGCGGCCCGACCTTCACGATGGGCAAGCTCGACGTGTCCGGCACGCGCCGCTATCCGGAGCAGATCGTCGACAACGTGAATCCGATTTCGGTCGGCGACGTCTACGACGTGCAGCGCATCACCGAATTGCAGCGTCAGTTGCAGAACACGCCGTACTACGCGAGCGTGGCGATCGACGTGGATAGCGATCCGGACAAACCGGTTAATACGCCCATCCACGTCAAGGTGTCGGAGTATCCATACAACAGTATCCGCGGCGGGGTCGGTTACTCGACCGACAACGGTCCGCTGATTCAGGGCTCGTATTCGTATCTCGACACCTTCGGCAAAGCGTGGCCGTTTACGATCGAGGGGCGCATTGACCAGATCCAGCAATACGGGCAAATCCAGCTCGCCATGCCGCCGGGTCCGCGTGCATGGACTAACAGCGTCCTTGCGTCCTACACCACGACAGATGTGTCCGACACGCGCATTTACAGTATCCGTGGCGGCGTGCAACGAGCCCGTACTTCGCAGTTCATCGACTACAACTATTCGATCCTCTACTACCAGGACCGGCTCGACCAGAACGCGGCCGCGCCGACCACCAGCCGCGCGCTGGTGCCGTCCTGGTCATGGACGCGCCGCAATACCGACGACCCGTTGTTCCCGCGCAAGGGCAATCTGATTCACGTCGAGGCGGGTTTCGCCGTCAAGGGCGTGGTGACCGACCAGACGTTCATACGCGGCTACGCCCGCGGCCAGCAATATCTGCCAATCGGCAAGGAAGACCTCGTGCTGTTCCGCGCGGAACTCGGCGGCGTGTTCACGAGCGGCAGTTCGAGCGGTGTTCCGGCTTCGCTGCTGTTTCGCGCGGGCGGTTCCAATTCGATCCGTGGCTACAGCTATCAGAGCATTGGTAATAACGTCGCCGGCTCGGTGCTGCCGACCAAATACCTCTTGACGGCGGCAGCCGAGTATCAACACTGGTTTAGCCACGACTGGGGCGCAGCGGCGTTCTTCGACGTGGGTACCGCCACCGACACATGGGGCGAGAAAGTCTTTTATCCGGGCGTCGGCGTCGGTGCGCGCTGGCGCAGTCCGGTCGGCCCGGTCAATGTGGACATTGCGTACGGGATTCGCAACAACAGCGTGCGGCCATACCTGACACTGGGCATCGCCTTCTGATGAAAACCTGCTTTGACATGATCGACGCATGACCACGGACGTTTCCGACCCGCCTTCCGCGCAACCGCCTGGCGCTCGTCCGCCAGGCGAGCCGCCCGGACAGCCGCCACCCGAGTCGCCGCCGCCCCGGCGCCGGACCGGCCGTGTGCTGCTGAAAACGCTTGCGTGGACGCTCGCCGTGCTGGTGCTGCTGGTCTCGCTGGCGCTCGGCCTGCTGTACGGCGCACTGACCACCGAGCGCGGCACCGCGTACGCGTGGCAGGCGGCGGTCAGGCTGCTCGGCGGCAGGCTGACGGGCACCCTCGAAAGCGGTGCGCTCGCGCACGGCCTGCAATTGCGGCAAGTGCGCTGGCGCAGCCTCGACGGCAGCGGCACGGATATTCAGGTGGACCGCGTGGCCGGCCGCTGGGCGCTCACGCATAAGCCGTGGCGCTTCGCGGTCGACTATCTGCACGTCGGTACCATCGACGCGCGAATCGGCTCGTCCTCTTCGACCAGCAGCGGACCGCTGACCTTGCCGCATGACTTGCGCCTGCCGTTGCAACTCGAGGTCCGCGACGTGCAGGTCGACAAGCTGCTGTTGCGACAAGGCGGCTCGACCACCGAGTTCTCACGCTTCATGTTTCATGGCCGCAGCGACGGGCGCCATCACGAGGCGGCGATCGAACGGCTCGACACCCCGTTCGGCGCGGTGACCGCTGCGGCGAAGCTCGACGGCGTGCGGCCGTTTCCGCTGACCGGCGACATCGGCTATTCAGGCAAGGTCAACGACGAGCCTGTGCAGGTTGGCGGTCATCTGACGGGCACTCTGGAAAATCTCGTCGCTGAACTTGACGCCAGCGGCATGAAACTGGCCGGTCACGCGCGAGTCGAGGCGTCGCCATTTGGCGACGTGCCATTACAACGCGCCACGCTGACTTTCGATCACATCAACCCGCAGGCATTTGCGCCAGGCGCTCCGTTGGCGGACCTGGCGGTGCGCGCGGAGTTGCAGCCGGTCGAGCGGGACACGGCGGCGAAGAAATCCGCTGACAGTCTCGCTGTCGGCGGCCATGTGTCGATCGTCAACGCAAGGCCCGGCGCGATCGACCAGAACCTGCTGCCGCTGATCGATGCACAAGCCGACATTCGCCTCGACGCCCTCGCGCAGCGCGTCTCGAACCTGAACGTGCGGCTCGTGAAAAGCGCCACGCTGACGGGCGGGGGGGCGTTGACCGGCAAGCGCGGCCAGTTCGACCTGAAGGTCGCTGGACTCGACCTGAGCGCGCTTGAAGCGACCGTCCGGCCCACGCAGCTTTCCGGTCCGATCGGCATCCGCCTGAACGACGACGTGCAGAGCCTCACGCTCGATCTCGCCGATCCGAAAGCCGCGCTGCGCGTGCAGGGCAAGGTGACGTTCGATCCCGCGCGGATGAGTTTCAACGACGTGCGCGTCACGTCGGGCAAGGGCCGCATCGATCTGTCCGGCGCGCTCAAACACGACGCGAACTCCACCTACAACCTGAAAGCGCAACTGACCGATTTCGACCCGTTGACGCTGACTTCGCAGATGCCGTCGCGCGCGCCGGTGACCGGCCCCGCAAGCAACGCCAACGCGACGGACTAACGCAACGCGGGCAGCGAAGGCGCCCGCCGCGCTGGCTGGCGCGGGCAGCACTGCCGGCGCGAAAAGCGCGGCGCCTGGCGATCAGGCCGCGGCGGTGGTGAAGAACACCGCCAAGGCTGCGGTGAAAACGGAAGTGCTACAGCGCAAAGCGCCGCCAAGACCCTCGCGAGCGGCCCCGCCCGCGCGCAAGATCGAAGCACGCGTCACCGGTACGCTGACTGCAGCCGGCATGCTTGGCCCGGTCTTTACCACCAAGGCTGAATTCAAACTCGGTCCGAGCGTCTACGACGGCCTGCCGCTCACAGGCGGCGGCACGGTCCAGCTCGCCGGCTCGCGAATTTTGCCGAGCCGCGCGAATCTGTCGGTGGCCGGCAACCAGGTGGATCTGCAAGGCAGCTTCGGCGGGCGCGGCGACCGGCTGCGTTTTCGCGTCGACGCGCCGCAACTGGAGCGCCTCGGCTTCGGTCTCGCGGGCCTGGTCGAGGCGGACGGCGACGTGACCGGTTCATTCGCGCATCCGAATGTCGTGCTGAATTACAAGGCCGACAGCGTGACGTTCAGCACCAACCGGATCGGCCATGCGGAAGGTCACGCCGAACTGCGCGACGGCGCGAACGGCGCGCTCGTCTTCACCACCGACGCGCGCAACCTGAGCGCGGGTGGCGTCGATCTGACCACGCTCACGGCGCGTCTGTCCGGCACGCGTGCGAACCATACGCTGGAGGCAGCGGCTACCGGCAAACTGCAGGATCGTCCGCTCGATCTGACGCTCGCCGCCAACGGCAAGCTGACCGAAGCACGCGACGGCACGCGCTGGGACGGCACCGTGAGCCGCTTGCAGAATCGCGGCATACCGGCCTTGAATCTCGAGTCGCCGCTCACCGTTAGCGCCGCGCCGGAGCGCGTGACGCTCGGCGCGACGCGTCTCACGCTCGAAGGTGCCGTGCTGAACCTGAAATCGTTTGCCTTCGATCACGGCAAGATTCAGTCCGCGGGCACCTTGACTGACATTTCCGTCGCGCGCCTGCAGGATCTGCGGCACGAGATAACCGGCACGCCACCGGCCGTCAAAACCGATCTGGTGTTCGACGGCGACTGGGACTTCACGCTTGGCAATACCGCGAGCGGCCACGTGCAGTTAAAACGCCGCGCTGGCGACGTCACGGTCGAAATCGGCCGCGGTCTGGCGTCGCTGGGGATTACGGACATCACCGCACGTGCCGAATTCAGCGGCGGCAACCGGCTCAACGCGACCGTGCATGCGCAGGCGAGCCGCATCGGCGTGATCGATGCCAACGCCCATACCACGCTCGTGCTGCGCGACGGCTTCATGACCGTCAACGAAGAGGGTGCGTTGACCGGCAATGTGGACGCCAACGTCCCGTCGCTGAAGACGACCGGCGGCCTGTTCGGTCCGAGCTATCTGCTCGACGGCCACCTCGCGCTCAAGCTCGCAATCGGCGGCACGGTGGCCAAGCCGAACCTGACGGGCTCGCTTCTCGGTGACGGTTTGTCGGCGACGATGGTCAATCAGGGCGTGCAGTTGAAGGACGGCGTGGTGCGCATCGCGCTGTCGGAAAACCTGGTGGATTTCCAGCAGGTCGAGTTTCACGGAGCGAGCGGCACGCTGCGGGCCACCGGCCGTGTGCGTCTGGACGGCGCACAGCCTGATCTGACGGCGAGCATCGTCGCGGACAAGCTGGAACTGTTCGCCGCGCCGGACCGCAACCTGTCGCTGTCGGGCAGCGCGAGCGTGGCGAACGCGGGCGCCGAGGGCGGCATGGCGATCAACGGCAAGTTCGTGGTCGATCACGCTTTGTTCGATATGCCGGAGCAATCCGCTCCGTCGCTCGGCGACGACGTCGTGGTGGTGCGTCCGGACGGCACGGTGGCGGGCGAAAAGCCGCCGCCCGTGCCCGGCACCAACAAGCCGATCGGGCCGTTCGCGCCGCGCGCCAATATCGACATCAGCCTTGGCGACAACTTCCGTTTCCGCGGACAGGGCGCCGATCTCGGCCTGACCGGCACGATCACCGCGATGAGCGCGCCGAATCTGCCGTTGCGCGCGGTCGGCAATGTGCGCGTGACGCCCGGTTCGACCTACACCGCGTTCGGCCGCAAGCTCGGCATCGAGAATGGCTTCTTCACGTTCAACGGTCCGGTGGCCAATCCGGGTATCAACATCCTGGCCATGCGCCGCAACCAGCAGGTCGAGGCGGGCGTGCAGGTCACTGGCACGGTTCAGTTCCCGGTTGCCAAGCTGGTGTCGGAGCCGTCCGTGCCGGACAACGAAAAGCTGTCGTGGCTGCTGTTCGGGCACGGCACGGATCAGGGCAATAACCTCGGTCAGCAAAGCACGATGACCACCGCGCTCGCGTTGCTCGGCAGCGCCAGCGGCAAGCGGATTGCGCAGACCTTCGGGCTGGACGAGTTTTCGATTGGCCGAAGCGAAGTCGGGCTGACCGATCCGCAGGTGGTGATGGTGTCGAAGGCGATCAACGAATGGCTGGTGATCGGCTACGAACAGGGTTTGCAGTCGGCGAGCAATGCGATCAAGGCAACGGTCAACCTCACACGTTATTGGTCGGTTGCGGCGTATGGCGGTACGTTCGACGGTGTCGATCTGCTTTATACGCGGCGCTTCGACCGGATTCGGTGGTGACATCTGGAGTGCCGCGCCGCGGTAACGCACAGGCGCGGCATTCTCATACGTCGATCATCCGCGTTTCATTGCGCGGCATATGCGCGTCTTGCTCAGTTCTTCAAACTTCGTTCCGGCGGTCCTGTTCAGCTCTGCAGGCGTGCCCATGTCCGATCGTCCATCAGGTAACGGACCTTGATCCCGGATGTGTCGCCTTGCGACGGCGCATCGGTGTGCACGGTCCTGATTGTATCGCCTTGCAGATTGCGTACCTCCAGCGTGTGGTCGCCGGTCGCGGTGAGATAGAAGCCGTCCTTGAACAGCAGTGCCGCGTGGTTGCGATTGAGCCAGTTGCTCGGTCTGCTGCTGCTGGTCCCGAGTGGCCTGGCGCATGAACGAGCCGGTGTCTTTATACGTTGTGGATGCGCTGGGAATATGCGTCGCGAAGTAGGTGACGCCGGCCGGCAACACCGAATCCGGATCCTTGTCGAACTCATACTGCGTTCGCGCGCTGCCCGCGGTGTTGTCGCAGTACAGGTTGATGCTTTTCACCGGCGCGTGGGACTTGTTGTTGCTGTCGGTCAGCTTCCACTGCGAATAGCTGCTGTCATAGTCCACGCTGCTCACATACGCATAGCCTGCGTAGGAATAGCTCAGTACCTTGTGGTCTTCTTCGTGAATCAGATGGTTGTCCTAGTAGCGGAACACGCCGTTCTTGCTGTACGGATCCTTGGGCGCATAGTCGAGATACAGATAGCCGTTGCCGCCCACCCGCAAGACTTCGTCCTCGCCGAGTAGATTGGTGTGAAAACGGCCGTCGTCGCCCATGCGGAACGTGTGGTAGCCGCCCACGTCGGCTGCGCTGTTCGTTACCGTGACGTCGGTATGCTCGGGGCCGTTAAGCGAGAAGACCTGTCCTGCCGGCGTTTAGACGTTGGCCTGTAGTGTGCCGTAGGCGCCGTTGTGAGCGACGAGTTTCACCGGCCCGCGATAGTCCTGGCCCTTGGCCTGCTGGTCGCTCAGGTAGCGGATTTTTTCCAGCGCGTGGTTGTAGAAGCTCGCCTGGCTCAGGTTTGGTTCCTGCGTCGGCGCATAGACTGTTTTGCCGTCTTGCGTCTGCGCAGTGGCGAACGGTCGACGTGCGCTGTCGCTCCAGGCCGGGTCGTCGGCGGCGAAGCGCGACAGTTGCGGCTGCGCGCCGGCGGTACGGGTCTGGTCGTAGACGTCCCAGCGATAGTCGGGGTTGGCGGTGAACTGTCCCGAGCTTGCCGTTTTCCATTTTCTGCCAGCCCCGAATCTGCGTGTAGTCGATGCGGCCCATCGCGGCGACCTCGCCAGTGTCGGGGCGGCGGGCACTCGCGTACCGAGCGTGGCATTGACATCGACCATGTTGGGCGTGGGCGCGACCGCGTAGACGTAACCGTTCTTTGCGGCGGCGAGGGCCGGGTTCTGCTGCGCCGTCTCGAGCTCGCGGAAGGTGCCGAGATAGCCGGCGCCGTCGATCACCGAGGGATTCGTCGCTGACGTCGAAATTGTGCATGTCGAGGTTGACCTTGACCGAGCGGCGTCTGCTCGGCGCTGAAGCCGCCGAGTTTCTTCAGGTCTGCCGGCGTGACATTGGACGGGCGGTACAGCGCCATTGGCTGACGCTCGCCTTCGATGTCGGCGCTGCGCTTGAGGTCGTCGTGCGGTCCGGTTGGTAACCCGACGGGCCCGGTCGGTCGAACTCGGGTAGCCGCGGCAAGTCCGTCCGCGGCGGCGTCAGCGATCGGCACCGGCTATAGGCGGCGCCCGGCGCCGCCGGCTGACGACTGTGGGCGGACATGTCGGACAGGGCTGGAATTCCGTAGCTGTCGGCCGACTGTCGCCGAGGCGTTGTTCTGCCATGGGGTGCTGCAGCACATTTTGCATCGCGTAGTACGACGTGCTTGCACGAACGTGAGTCCGGCGCGTTCGGTTCGTTTCACCGAGTGTTGCCGATCAGTCGCGTAGGCTAACTGATTGAAATTGTCGTAGAGAAAGGCGCCGTCGTAGGGGCTGTAGAGCGCATAGCTGTCGTTGCGGTAATCGCCGGTTGTGTGGAATCGCTGCACGGCAAACACCGTGGACGGAGACCAGTCGTCACGCCCTGGAATGTTATCGCTGGCGGGCGCGTAGCCTATCAGTGCAAACGTCTCGGGATGTCCCATTGCTTCGCCATGAGGGTTATAGGGCGTGGAAAAATGGCGAGCCAGGTCATCCACCACAGCGGTCTCGTTTTCCAGTCCCTCGGCGCCTGGATGTCTGATGTAGTGCCGGCAGTTCGTCTTGCGTCGCCGTTCCACTCGCCGTCGTGTTGATAGCCCTCGATGCGGGTGAGCACCTGTTCCCTGTCCGTGCCCCCGTTGTCATACCCATGGTTAATTTCGTCGCCGCTTCGAGCAGGTTGCTACCGTGCGGCCCCGAATTAATGGCGGCTGTTTCCATGATCGCCATCGTCGTGCCGAAGTCCCGCGGTACGTTTGGCCCTGCCGCCGGAGCGAGGCGCTCCGCAGTGACTTGTGCTCTACTTTCGTAGGAAGGGCGATGCATGCTATCGAAGGTGGCATAGGATTCCCGGGCTTCCGGCGAGTTGTCGGGCGCGGCGCTTGGCCTCAGATTGATGACCGCCCCCCGATACGGGACCTGCGTAGCCCCTGGCGGAAGACCGGCCACGCCCGTAGGAGGGCAGTCGTCCTCCGCGTCGTGTCCTGACTTGCTGCGGCGGTTGATCGTTTGCGGAATCTGGCGACTTGATCTGCCTGCTTTCCGGTGACAGACGTGAACGTGCAGTTTCTTTCGCCAGGGGCGCAAGTAGATGCCGCACGCGATTTGCGAGCGCCGAAGTCGCGATGCGTGGGCGAGGCGGCGCCTGCGTGGCCGCGTCAGGTCGGTTTTTGCTTCGCAGTTTGTGCGATGTCCCGGAGAGGCGACGACGAGTGAGTCTTCCTCGGTGAGACGAGAGCGGTGCGCTTGCGCGATATCCTTCAACTCGCATGATCGGGTACCTCGGGTTGTGGGCAACTTCCGGGGCAGCGACTGGCGACACTGGACCGGCTTCAAACCGATTAGTCTTGCACAGTCAAAAGAGGGGGATGACATACCGTGCGTTATAGCGCGCATCGCTGCAATGCTTGCCGCCGCGCTTTAGATGGAAGGCGGCGCGCACCAAAGAAAAAAGCACGTCCGAAGACGTGCTTTTTTACGAAAGCCGGGAATCTGTGGCGGGCTTACTTCACGCGCATACCCGGTTTCGCGCCGCTATCCGGCTCGAGCACATACAGACCCGGTTCGGCTTTTTCGTCCGTAGCGGATGCGGCCAGCACCATGCCTTCGGAGAGACCGAATTTCATCTTGCGCGGCGCCAGGTTCGCGACCATTACCGTCAGCTTGCCGACCAGTTGCTCCGGCTGATACGCCGATTTGATGCCCGAGAACACGTTGCGCGTCTTTTCTTCGCCGATGTCGAGCGTCAGTTGCAGCAGCTTGTCCGACCCTTCGACCGCCTTGCAATCGACGATCTTCGCAATGCGCAGATCGACCTTGGCGAAATCGTCGATCGAGATGATGCCGGTGCTTCTTCTTCCTTCGCGGCGGCCGCTGCTTTGGCTGCCTTCGACTTCGCCTTGGCGTCGGCTGGTGCGGCGGCTTCCGGCGTGGCTTGCAGCGAATCGCGATTCGCCGCGATGAGCGCTTCGATCTGTTTCGGATCGACGCGCGTCATCAGATGCTTGTACGCGTTGATCGGGCGCGTGGAACTCGAGCGGCACGTTGGCGTCGGCCCACACCAGCGGCTCGATGGCGAGGAAGGCTTCGACCGCTTCGGCCAGCTTCGGCAACACCGGCTTCAGGGCCAGCGACAAAAGACGGAACGCCTCGACGCTCACGCTGCAGGTCTCGTGCAGCGCGACCGCGTTGACCGGGTCTTTCGCCTGATCCCACGGCTTGGCGGTGTCGACGTAGGCGTTGACCGCGTCGGCGAGTTCCATGGTCTGACGCAACGCACGGTTGTACTCGCGTGCCTCGTAGTTCGCGGCGATCTGCGGCACCGCGGCGCGCAGTGTGGCGAGCAACGGATGCTGCATGGCGCTGTCCTGCACGCGGCCGTCGAAACGCTTGATCAGGAAACCGGCTGCGCGGCTCGCGATGTTCACGTACTTGCCGACCAGATCGCTGTTCACGCGCGCCTGGAAGTCGTCGAGGTTCAGGTCGAGGTCTTCCATTGTGCTGTTCAGCTTGGCAGCGAAGTAATAGCGCAGCCATTCCGGATTCAGACCGGTGTCGATCACACTTTGCGCCGTAATGAAGGTGCCGCGCGACTTCGACATCTTCGCGCCGTCCACCGTCAGGAAGCCGTGCGCGAACACGTTGGTCGGCGTGCGGTGGCCCGAAAATTCGAGCATGGCCGGCCAGAACAGCGTGTGGAAATACAGAATGTCTTTGCCGATGAAGTGATACTGCTCGGCGGTCGACCCTTTGCGAATCCACGCTTCGAAGTCGAGGCCGCGCTTAACAGCCAGGTTCTTGAAGCTCGCGTAGTAGCCGACTGGCGCATCCAGCCACACGTAGAAATACTTGCCCGGCGCGCCCGGAATTTCGAAGCCGAAATACGGCGCGTCGCGTGAGATATCCCAGTCGGCGAGCTTGGCTTCGCCTGCGTCGCCGAGCCATTCGCGCATCTTGTTGGTGGCTTCGGGCTGAGCCAGACCGCTCACCCAGGCGCGCAGGAAATTCTCGCAACGCGGATCGGAGAGGCGGAAGAAGTAGTGCGTCGAGGTCTTACGAATCGGCGTGGCGCCCGAGACGACCGAATACGGATTGATCAGTTCGGTCGGCAGATAAGTCGAACCGCATACTTCGCAGCTGTCGCCGTACTGGTCTTTCGCGCCGCATTTCGGGCATTCGCCCTTGATGAAGCGGTCCGGCAGGAACATTTCCTTGACCGGGTCGTACGCCTGTTCGATATCGCGTGCTTCGATCAGGCCGGCTTCCTTCAAGCGCGAGATAGACCGACTCGCTCAGGACGCGGTTTTCCTCGGAATCGGTCGAGTAGTAATTGTCGAACGAAATGCCGAAGCTGTCGAAATCGCGCTTGTGCTCTTGCCAGACGCGGTCGATCAACTGCTTGGGCGTGAGGCCTTCCTTCTCCGCGCGCAGCATGACCGGCGTGCCGTGCGTGTCGTCGGCGCCCACGTAATAGACCTCGTGCCCGTGCATTCGCAGCGTCCGGACCCAGATGTCCGTCTGGATATATTCGACCAGATGGCCGATATGGATTTGCCCATTCGCGTACGGAAGGGCCGACGTGACGAGAATCTGGCGACGGCCTGACGGCGCGCCTGCGGAGAGATCGGTTGCGGGTGCTGACATAAGGATGGTGAGAGCCTGCGGTGGAACGAAACGTTGATTCTAGCAGGGCGGCCGACGGAGGCGGACTGGGCCGCCCGGGCGCGGTGGAAGCTGGGGACGGACGACTGGACGGCGAGACGTGAAAACCGTGCGCCCAAAAAAAACCGGGGTTATTAACCCCGGAGCAACAACGACAAGAGGAGAATGGTGACGCAGCGGCATCGCCAGCCACGTACCGTAAAGACAGACAGCGGATTTTCGGCAGAGTTCGAAATTTTTTTCGTCTTCGTGCGAGATTCTGGACGAGCCCTTTCATCAGCTTCTCACGGCGCTCCGAACGCCGGCCTGCAGGGGCCCGGCGCCCGGCTGTTCATCCTCTTTCAAGCCATTGCCTTATTGCGTGGTGTGCTGAGCCGTGGCGCGCAGATAGATTTCCACGCGACGGTTTGCCGCGCGGCCGGCTTCCGTGTTGTTGTCGGCGATCGGCTGGTTCTGACCCATGCCTTGCGCCGACAGGCGTTGCGGCGCCACGCCGCGCTGCCCCAGATAGCCGTCACGCTTTGCGCGCGATTGACCGACAGCGTCTGGTTGTAAGCCGGCTGCCCCGTGCTATCCGTGTAGCCGATCACCTGGGCGATCAGTTCCGGATTCTGCTGCAGCGTCTGCGTCAGCTGATCCAGCACCGGCGCGAACGACGGCTTGATTGCGTAGCTGTTGGTGTCGAACGTGACCGAGCTCGGGATGTTCAGCTTGAGCGAGCCGTCCGGCTGTTCGGTGATCTGCGTGCCGGTGCCCTTGGTGGCGCCCGACAGCTTGTTGTGAATGGCCTGCCAGTTGTAGCCCGTGACGCCGCCAACCGCCGCGCCGACGCCCGCGCCGATCGCCGCGCCCTTGCCGCCGCCGAAGATCGCGCCGAGCGCCGCGCCGGTACCGGCGCCGACGCCCGTGCCGACTGCCGTGTTAGTACCCTGTTGGGTTGCGCAGCCTGCCAGCAAGGTACCGGCAACGGCGAAAACAGCCAGGCGAGTCATGATTTTTGCATTCATTTTTGATTCCTCTTGAGTGAAGCGAGTAAAGCGGCAAGTAACGTTAAATCTCATGCGGCGAACGTGACGCCAGTAAAGCGGACTGCTCGAACACCAATACGCAAAATCCTACGCCTTTTTGACTCCCGGTCCGACAGTCAAGAAGGGTCTTCCGGCAAGGCTGGGCGTGAGCCACTACAATGGTGACTGGAGTTCGCAGCGATGCGACCCCATGGCGTTCCGCCTGCCCGAAGGGTGCCCGGCACGCCTCGCTTTTCGCAACGCTACCTAACAATTTCTTTCAAATTCCGGCGCGTGGCCGAGACTTCGATTCCGCCGCGCTGCGAGTGTTCCCCACGGAGTGTCAATGAGTATCGATCGGGCTTTGGTCGACGCCGCCCTCGCGGCCGTCACTGACCCCAACACCGGCCGGCCGTACGCGGCTGCGAAGAACATCAGGAACGTCGGCGTGGAGGGTGGCACGGTCAGCGTCGAGGTGGTACTCGGCTATCCGGCCAAACGTCAGTTCGAAGCGATCCGCGCGCAGTTTGGCGACGCGCTGCGCGCCGTGCCCGGCGTGGTCGACGCGCGAGTCGAGGTGTCCCAGAACATCGCCGCACACACCGTGCAGCGCGGCGTGAAACTCTTGCCGAACGTTAAAAACATCGTTGCGGTGGCGTCGGGCAAGGGCGGCGTCGGCAAGAGCACGACCGCCGTGAACCTGGCGCTGGCGCTGGCGAGCGAAGGCGCTTCGGTCGGCATTCTCGATGCGGACATCTACGGCCCGTCGCTGCCGATGATGCTCGGCATTACCGGCCGCCCCGAATCGCCCGACGAAAAGTCGATGAACCCGATGACCGGCCACGGCGTGCAGGCCAACTCGATCGGCTTTCTGATCGAGCAGGACAACCCGATGGTGTGGCGCGGTCCGATGGCCACTTCCGCGCTCGAACAACTGCTGCGGCAGACCAACTGGCAGGACCTCGACTACCTGATCGTCGACATGCCGCCGGGCACCGGCGACATTCAGCTGACCTTGTCGCAGCGTGTGCCGGTGACGGGCGCCGTGATCGTCACGACGCCGCAGGACATCGCGCTGCTCGACGCGAAGAAGGGTCTCAAGATGTTCGAGAAGGTCGGCATTCCGATTCTCGGCATCGTCGAGAACATGGGTATGCATATCTGCTCGAACTGCGGCCACGAAGAGCATATCTTCGGCGCGGGCGGCGGCGAACGGATGGGCAAGGAGTACGGCGTCGACGTGCTCGGCAGCCTGCCGCTCGACATCGCGATTCGCGAGCAGGCCGACTCGGGCAGGCCGACCGTGGTGGCGGACCCGGAAGGGCGTATCGCGGAGATCTACCGGTCGATCGCGCGCAAGGTGGCGATCCATATCGCCGAGCGGGCCCGCGACATGACTTCGAAGTTTCCCAACATCGTCGTGCAGAACACCTGAGCACCTGTTCGGACTAGAGTCCAAAGCCGGCTCAAAGCGGGCCCAAGGCGTCTATTTGCGGCGGGTCTCGCGGTATCATGTCGGCTTCACGAGTTCGGCTCGGCGGACGCAGGGGCGCTCGCCTGGCCGGCAAGAGGATCGCATGGGAAAACGAATCGACGGGCAGGCGGTGCATGCGTTCATCGTCCTGGCTGCCAGCAGTGTGCTGTTATGCGGCTGTAGCGCGTTCCTGAGACCACAGGAAAAGCGTGCCGACGCGCAGTTGCTGCCCACCGTGGGCAATCAGACGCGCGGCCTCGTAACGTTCATCGAGCGCTCTGACGGCGTACAGGTCACGTACAACCTTTCGGGCATGCCACCCAATAGCGACCACGCCCTGCAAGTGCACGAACGTGGCGACTGCAATGCCGCAGACGGTTCGAGTGCCGGCCAGGTGTTCTCGCCCGCTGCCGAGCGTCTGAAAGCCGGTGCGCGGGTCGAGGGCGATCTCGGCAACATTCATGCGGATTCGAACGGCGTGGCGACCGGTTTCATCGTCGCACCGGACGTGTCGCTCGACGGTATTCGCTCCGTATTGCAGCGCGCGGTGTTGCTGCATCACGATGCGACCGATCCCTACGCTTATCCGCAGCACGGTGCGGGCCCCGCGCTTGCGTGCGGTCTGATTCGTCAATAAGCGCCGGCCGTCCTGGCGTCCTGCATGCGGCCGCGTGAACGTCTTACGGCATGCCCTTGGGCACATATCGGGCAGTTGTCAGACCCTTCCCGCAGCAGCATTCTCCTGATCGCGTAAAATAAGCGCCTTTCGTGCGGGGCGCCCAGTCCGGGGAACCTTCCGGCCGTGCCTGTCCGAGCGGCGCCGCCTGAGTCCGCCCCGGTGGTTAGCCGCCAGCCGCCCGGCAGTTGCCGGGCTGTTACCTGTCACATTCCTGTTACCCACGTCGAGCAGCGTTCACCTATGACCATCAAATCCGACAAGTGGATCCGGCGCATGGCCGCAGTCGCACAACATGATCGAGCCGTTCGCGCCCGATCAGGTTCGCGTCACCGAAGACGGCCGGAAGATTGTCAGCTACGGCACGTCGAGCTACGGCTACGACATCCGCTGCGCCGACGAATTCAAGATCTTCACCAACATCAACTCGACCATCGTCGATCCGAAGAACTTCGACGAGAAATCGTTTGTCGACTTCAAGGGCGATGTCTGCATCATTCCGCCGAATTCGTTCGCGCTGGCCCGCACTGTCGAGTATTTCCGCATTCCGCGCAGCGTCCTGACCGTGTGTCTGGGCAAATCCACGTATGCGCGTTGCGGGATCATCGTCAACGTGACGCCGTTCGAACCGGAATGGGAAGGGCACGTCACGCTCGAATTCTCAAATACGACACCTTTGCCTGCGAAAATCTACGCGAACGAAGGCGTCGCGCAGGTGCTGTTTTTCGAAAGCGACGAAATTTGTGAGACGTCGTACGCGGATCGCGGCGGCAAATATCAAGGTCAGCACGGCGTCACGTTGCCTAAAACGTGACGTCGGCAGCGCACTGACCCACCAGCTATACCGGGTGACCGCTGCAATTTACAGAATGCAGCGGTCGTTCTTTTTGGAGAATCGCCCATGAAGTTTCGTTTTCCCGTCGTCATCATCGACGAAGATTTCCGCTCCGAGAACATCTCGGGTTCCGGCATCCGGGCTTTGGCCGAAGCAATCGAGAAAGAAGGCGCGGAAGTGCTCGGGTTGACGAGCTATGGCGATCTGACCTCGTTCGCGCAGCAGTCGAGCCGCGCGTCGTGCTTCATCCTGTCGATCGACGACGACGAGTTGCTGCCGTACGTAGACAACGTCGTCGTGGAAGGCGAGACACCGGAGCTTGCGGCCGCGATCGTCGCGCTGCGCGCGTTCGTGGCCGAGGTGCGCCGCCGCAACGCCGATATACCGATCTTCCTGTACGGCGAAACGCGCACCTCGCGCCATCTGCCGAACGACATCCTGCGCGAACTGCACGGCTTCATCCACATGTTCGAGGACACGCCGGAGTTCGTCGCGCGTCACATCATCCGCGAGACCAAGGTGTATCTGGATTCGCTCGCGCCGCCGTTCTTCAAGGAACTGGTGCAGTACGCGGACGAAGGCTCCTACTCGTGGCACTGCCCGGGGCACTCGGGCGGCGTGGCGTTCCTGAAGAGCCCGCTTGGCCAGATGTTCCATCAGTTCTTCGGCGAGAACATGCTGCGCGCGGACGTGTGCAACGCCGTCGATGAACTCGGCCAGTTGCTCGACCACACCGGCCCGGTGGCTGCG
This sequence comes from uncultured beta proteobacterium, assembly GCA_963738755.1. Classification (GTDB taxonomy): domain Bacteria; phylum Pseudomonadota; class Gammaproteobacteria; order Burkholderiales; family Burkholderiaceae; genus Paraburkholderia. The sequence continues at coordinate 309,354 of CAVTXZ010000030.1, read as the reverse complement.
TCCGAGCGCAACGCCGCGCGCATTTTCAGCGCCGACCACGTGTTCTTCGTGACCAACGGCACGTCGACGTCGAACAAGATCGTCTGGCACGGCACGGTGGCGCCGGGCGACATCGTGCTGGTAGACCGCAACTGCCACAAGTCGATCCTGCACGCGATCACGATGACCGGCGCGATTCCGGTTTTCCTGACGCCGACGCGCAACAACTTCGGCATCATCGGTCCGATTCCGCGCAGCGAATTCGAGCCGGAAAACATCACGCAAGAAGATCCTGGCGAACCCGTTCGCCCGCGAAGCGCTCGCGAAGAATCCGGATCTCAAGCCGCGCATTCTGACCATCACGCAGAGCACGTACGACGGCGTGATCTACAACGTCGAGATGATCAAGGAAATGCTCGGCGACTGGCTCGATACGCTGCACTTCGACGAAGCCTGGCTACCGCACGCCGAGTTCCACGAGTTCTATCAGGACATGCACGCGATCGGCGCGGGCCGGCCGCGCATCGGCGCGCTGGTGTTCGCCACGCACTCCACGCACAAGCTGCTGGCCGGCATTTCGCAGGCTTCGCAGATCGTCGTGCAGGATTCGAAGAACAGCCGCTTCGACAAGCATCGTTTCAACGAAGCGTATCTGATGCATACGTCCACCAGCCCGCAGTACGCGATCATTGCATCTTGCGACGTGGCCGCGGCGATGATGGAAGCGCCCGGCGGTACCGCGCTGGTGGAAGAGTCGATTGCGGAAGCGCTGGATTTCCGCCGTGCGATGGCGCAAGGTCGACGCCGAATATGGCGACGACTGGTTCTTCAAGGTATGGGGCCCGGACCAGTTCGCCGAAGAAGGCATCGGTTCGCGCGAAGACTGGATGCTGCGCCCGAACGACGCATGGCACGGCTTCGGCCCGCTCGCCGAAGGCTTCAACATGCTCGACCCGATCAAGGCGACCATCGTGACGCCGGGTCTGGACATGGACGGCGGCTTTGGCGAATCGGGCATTCCGGCGGCGATCGTCACGAAGTATCTGGCCGAACACGGCATCATCGTGGAGAAGACCGGTCTGTATTCGTTCTTCATCATGTTCACGATCGGCATTACCAAGGGCCGCTGGAACTCGATGGTCACCGAACTCCAGCAGTTCAAGGACGACTACGACAACAACCAGCCGCTGTGGCGCGTGCTGCCCGAATTCGTCTCGCATCATCCGATGTACGAGCGTGTCGGTCTGCGCGATCTGTGCGAGCAGATCCACAGCGTTTATCGTGCGAACGACATTGCGCGTCTGACGACCGAGATGTACCTGTCGAGCATGGAGCCGGCCATGAAGCCGTCCGACGCATTCGCCAAGCTCGCGCATCGCGAGATCGATCGGGTACCGATCGACGAACTCGAAGGCCGTGTCACATCGATTCTGTTGACGCCGTATCCGCCGGGCATTCCGCTGCTGATTCCGGGCGAGCGCTTCAACAAGACCATCGTCAATTATTTGCGTTTCGCGCGTGAATTCAACGAGCGCTTCCCGGGTTTCCACACGGACATCCACGGGCTCGTCGGCGAAACGATCAACGGGCGCATCGAATACTTCGTCGATTGCGTGCGCGGCTGACGATGCGGCAGGCGAAGTTCCGCTTGGGCGCTGACGGCTGGCGGCGCGCGTTCGGCGCGCTGGCCTTGGCGTCGGCGGCGATGCTCGGCGTGACGCTCGGTGCTGGCGCCTTCGGCGGCACATGCCGAAGTAGCCGCCGCCGATCCGATCGACGCCGGCGATGCGCACGTGTCTGGCGCGCAGCGACATGTCGTCGACGAGCGGGCAGGTGCAATGCATGGACAACGCGCGCATTGGCTGGAAGGCCGCGTTGGACAGCGCGTGGCAGCAGCTTCAGCCGAAACTGCCGCCGGCGCGGCGCAAGCAGTGGGAAAAGAGCCAGGCGAACTGGCAGGCTTCGCGCGACGCCGAGAAGCAATTGCTGAGCGCCGTGTTCGCCACGACGCACGGCTCGATGTATGTACTGGCGGAAGCCGATATGCAATTGCAGCCGGTGCGCGATCGCGCGCTTGCGCTGCGCAGCGCGGTGGCCAGGATCAGTGCCGGTGGCGATCCGCCGTCCCGCCCGCGCGCCTGCAGCGCCGACGCGCAATGCGAGCACGCGACGTTCGATCTGAACCGCTACTACCGCCGCCTGCAAACCCGTATGCCGGCGCATTCGCGTAGTACGCTGACACGCGCGCAAAACGCCTGGACCACCTATCTCGATGCGACTACGCCATTGACCGACGAACGCGGCCGGATCGATATCATTGGCGCACGCGTGGCGACACTGAAGCGTTTGTCGGAGACAGTCGGCAACGACTGAGCACGGGGACTGTTTAGTCGAGTATGTAGTCCTGCGCTTGCGGCTTCGGCAAGTCGAGGGCGGGTTCGCCGAGCAGGTCGCGCGTGGCGTCTTCGATGACGACGGACAGCAGGTTGAGCGCGAGGTCGTTGTCGTCGGTGCCGAACGGTTCTTCGATTTGCGAGGCGATGGCTTCGTGCGCCATGAATGTGTAGGCGACGAACACGGCGAACACGGGCGTAAAAATGCCGAGGCTGTCGACCAGTCCGAACGGCAGCGACGCGCAGAAGAAGTACACCGTGCGGTGGATCATCACCGAGTAGGCGAAGGGCAGCGGCGTCGATGCGATGCGCTCGCAACCGCCGATCACATTCGATATTTCATTCAGATTCCTGTCGAAGGCGAGCACCGCCATTGGATCGATTGCGCCTGCGCGTGCCTGGCGCTGCACCCATTCGCCTAGCCAGAGCATGAGCGTCGCCGGTTTGTAGCGCGACGTTATGACGCGTTCGAAGAGCGGCGGAGGCAGCCGTGCGGCGAGGTCTTCACGTGGATCGCTGTTGCGAAGCTGATGGCGCAGGGCGTGGGGAAGGGCGGCCAGGACCGCGGCGAATTCCTTGATTGCTTCTTGTGGCAACGGGCTGGTTGGCAGCGTGAGGGCCTGGCGGATGAGCGAGCGGGTGTCGTTCAGCAGTTGTCCCCAGAGTTTGCGGGCTTCCCACCAGCGGTCGTAGCTGGCGTTGTTGCGGAAGCCTAGGAATACGGCCAGGGCTATGCCTATCAACGAAAATGGGGCGGTGGTGTTGAGGTTGAGCGAGATCGGGATGAGGTGGTCGTGGGCCGCCACTGCGATGACCGCGATGCAAAAGATCAGGAGCAGCCGGGGGATGAGGCGGGGGAGGACGGAGCCGCGCCAGGCCAGCAGCATGCGGAACCAATGGAGATGTGGGCGGATGATCATTTGAAGTGCTGGCTTTTTGCCTTCGGCGGTGGGGTTTGTATTATCGGCTTTTTTGGTTTTTTGCCTTTAGGTAGGGTTTTTTTGTTTGCCTACGGCGTGGGCCTTTCCTCGCTTTCTTAGTGGTCTATTAGCGTTCGCCCCTGTGCGGGGCAGGCACTTACTTTCTTTGCCGCCGCAAAGAAAGTAAGCAAAGAAAGCGGGCTCAAACCGCCAATTCTTAAGCGGGTCCCCTGGCTTGGAGGGGATTGTGGTCCGATTGACGGATCACACCGTGGTCAGTAACCGCCAGTGACACAGCCGTCATCCGCTCCCACTCCGCACTGCGTGCGTCGCGGACGGGTCCACCACGGAAACCGGTCGCTTCGGTTGGGCGCGGTGGGGGCCATTGGCTTCGCCTCGGCGAGACGACCGAACATGCCGAGATTCTGGAAGTGTCGACTCCGGCGAGTTACGCGGCGGCGTCTCGCAGCGAAGCACGCACAGCACCAACGAGTGGGATGTTCTTGAGAGAGTCGACGCCGGCAAGTCGGGCCATGACTTGCCGCAGCGAGCGCAGTGTTGAATACGCGCGGACGCAAAAAGACGGAAGTGGTTTGATGGAGTACCGCATCGGCGCGCTCAGCGCCGCCGGAAGTATGACGGCCTGGTCACTCAGGCGGGGAGGTACGCAGGCTCAATCTCTACGGAGCCACGATACCCTCCAAGCCAGGGGAGCCGCTTAAGAATTGGCGGTTTGAGCCGCTTTCTTTTGCCTACTTTTCTTTGCGGCGGCAAAGAAAAGTAGGTGCCCCCCGCACAGGGGGAACGCTAATAAACCAATAAGAAAAGAAACACCAAACGCCGTAGGCACAACCACAAATGCCGCCGCCAAAGGCAAAAAAACCCTAATCTCGAGGAGAAGAAGCCACCCCATGACTAAGCCAATCCAGCACGGCTGAAGCATCATCATCAGCCCCTTGCCGGGCCTTGGCAACGGTTTCCGCCACATCCGCGCTAGGCACAGCGCGCCGAATCGCCACACCAACAGCCAGAATATCGATCATGACCAGGTGCAAAATCCGCGAAATCATCGACAACTGCGACTCACGAATCTCAATGTGATCGGTTTCAAGCGCGACGGTGGCCCGCTTGGCCAAAGGCGTATTACTAGAGGTGATGGCAATCACCTTGGCCCCCGCCTGCATGGCGACATCGAGCACCCGCAACAACTCAGGCGCGCGCCCTGACTTCGACACCGCCACAATCACATCACCCTTGCCAAGCAAGGCAGCAGACGCAGCCTGCATATACAGATCCCCATAGGCAATCGTCGGAATGCCAAACCGGAAGAACTTGTAATGCGCGTCCTGCGCGACAATATTCGAGTTGCCGAGGCCATAAAACTCGATTCGCCGCGCGCCGTTCAACAGATCGATCGCCCGCTCGACCTGCTCGAAATTCAAATGCTCACGCAACTGCAAAATCGCCGATATGGTGTTGTCCAGCACCTTCGCGCCGAAGTCCGTGGCGGTGTCGCCCAGATGCACCTGGCTATGACTCACCGGAATCGTGCCAGTCAAACCCGTCGCCAGCTTCAGCTTGAAATCGGACAGCCCCTGACACCCAAGCGAACGGCAAAAACGGATCACGGTAGGCTGGCTCACGTCAGCCTTGCGCGCGATATCGACAATCGGATCATTGATGATCGAACGCGGATGATTCAACGCGAGATCGGCCACGCGGCGCTCAGCCGGCGTCAACGCATCGCGCATCTGACGAATCCGCTCGAATACGGCAGACGAGCTGCCACCTGCGCGGTTCGACAACTGCTCGGCCAGAATCGCCGACACGCCGAGAAACGCCGGATACTCAGCGGTAATCACGTAAGTCGGCACGTTCTGCAAATACGCCTCGAAACGGCCCTTCGCCTCGAAGCGCTTGCGAAACGACGAACGCGCGAAGAACTCGCCGAGCCGCGGCACAACGCCGCCACCAATGTAAATGCCGCCCAGCGCACCGAGCGTCACGGCAATATTGCCGGCGAAGGTGCCGAGAATTCCGCAGAATACGTCGACGGATTCAGCCGCCAGCGGCTCGCCTTCCAGCGCGCGTTTGACAATCTCAATCGTGTCGACATTGGCGGCCACACGCTTCTTGTCGCGGCCCGCCAGCGCACGATAAATCACCTCGATCCCGGGGCCCGCGGCCACGCGCTCAAACGACACATGCGACCACTTCTTGCGCGCGTATTGCAGCACGATGTCTTCGCGCTCATCGGCCGGCGCGAAGGTGGCGTGGCCGCCTTCGCTGCCGAGCGCGATCCAGCGGTCGTCGGCGGGGATCAGGCCGGAAACGCCCATGCCGGTGCCGGGGCCGAGTAAGCCGATCACGCTGTTCGGACGACGCGTGCCGCCGCCTACCTGCACGCGCTGCATGTCGGTCAGGCCGGGCAGGGCCATCGCCAGCGCGGTGAAGTCGTTCACCACCAGCAGCGTGTCGAAGCCGAGCGCGCGGCGCGTGGCTTCAATCGAAAAGCTCCAGTCGTGATTCGTCATGCTGACCTGGTCGCCATCGACCGGGTTCGCAATCGCGATCGCCGCATGATTCACGCGGCCGATCTTGGTGTCCTTCAGATACTTCTTGATGACTTCGGCCACGCCCGGATAGTCCGCACACGGATACACCTGCACCGAGGCGATTTCGCCGGGTGCGGTTTCCAGCGCGAAACGCGCATTGGTGCCGCCGATGTCGGCTAGCAGCCTGGGTCCATCGGCGTGCTGGCCCGCGCCCGCAATAGCCTTAGTTTGCACACCAGTAGACATCGAGTCTCACTCCCTTGTCGTTCGCCAACTTCGAGATGGCATTTTTTTGTGGCGCAGCGGCGGCGGCATTCAGCACGTCGAGCTTGCGCGGTCCGGCGATCAGCAGAAACAGGTGCTTCACTTCTTTCAACGCGGACAACGACCAGCTCACGCGTGCATGCGGCGCATTGCCAGGATGCACGGCGACAAAGCGCTCGCTGGTGGTAATCGCGTGATCCCATTCGGGGGCGTCCGCGAAGATCGACGCGGTGTGGCCGTCTTCGCCCATGCCGAGAATCGCGACGTCCGGCACGGCGCCAAAGCGCGGGTCGGCGTTCAGCGCGGCGATGTGCGCGTTCAGATCCTGGGCGGTGTCGACCAGCGGCCAGAACACAGCGTTTTTCGCGGCGTCCTGCAACAGCGTGTCATGCACGAGTTGCGAGTTGCTCGCGCTGTCCGCTTCCGGCACCCAGCGGTCGTCGACCAGCGTCACGGCGATGCGCGCCCAGTCGAAAGATTGCGTGGACAACGTCTGCAGGAACGGACGCGGACTGGTGCCGCCGGACACTGCAAGCATGGCCGGGCGCGGGCCCGTGCCGGGCGTGCCGGTTGTGGCCACGCCCGCCTGTGCGGCGAGCGACGCATGTAGCGCGTCGCCAACCGCCTTCGCCAACGCGTCGGATTGGGCGCGTTGATCGTCGAAAGCGTGAAGCTCGATCACTTCTCCTCCGTGCTGCTTTCTTGTTAGATCTGCGAGATGTACCGTACTGCTCCCGTGCGCGGCCTGCGAGGGAGATGACTCGCAGGCGCCTTCGAGATACCGGCGCCATCCCGTTCAGTTCGTCGGTGGTCTTGCAGGCGGCGGGCCGCGCTCGCTCGAGCGCGGGTCGCCACCGTGGTTCAGTTCTCTTCTTCGAGCCAGCAGGTGCCGTGCTGCGCCAGCATCGCGCTCGCGGCGGCCGGTCCCCACGTGCCGGATGCGTACGGCTTGGGCGGCTTGTTGGCGCTCGCCCATTCATTGAGGATCGGTTCGACCCAACGCCATGCCGCTTCCTGCTCGTCGCGCCGTACAAACAGCGCGAGGCGGCCATTGATCACGTCGAGCAGCAGACGTTGATACGCCTCCATCTGCCCTTCGCGGAAGAACTGGTCGAACGCGAGGTCGAGGTGCACGCTGGCGAGGTTCATGCCTTCGCCCGGCTGCTTGGCGAGGCAGTAAAGGCGAATGGTTTCGTTCGGCTGCAAGCGGATCACCAGGCGGTTTGCACCGCCGCGCAACGCGGATGAGCCCAGCGCCGAATGCGGCACCGCACGAAAATTCACCACGATCTCCGCGACGCGATCCGCGAGGCGCTTGCCGGTGCGCAGGAAAAACGGCACGCCGGCCCAACGCCAGTTTTCGATTTCCACCTTCACCGCGACGAAAGTTTCGGTCGTGCTGTCAGGCTTCACGCCGGCTTCAGTCGCGTAAGCCGGTACCGCCTGGCCGCGAATCACGCCGGCATGATACTGGCCGCGCACGGCAACCTTGCCGATATCCCGCGGATCGATAGGCTTTAACGCCCGCAGCACGCGCAGCTTTTCGTCACGCACTGAATCCGAATCCATCGAATGCGGCGGTTCCATCGCGACGATTGAAAGCAGTTGCAGCAAATGGTTCTGCACCATGTCGCGCAATGCGCCGGTGTTGTCATAGAAGTCGCCGCGCGCTTCCACGCCCAACTCTTCAGCGATGGTGATCTGGATGCTTTCCACCCACTCGCGGCGCCACATCGGCTCGAACAGCACGTTGCCGAAACGCAGCGCGAGCAGGTTCTGCACCGGTTCCTTACCGAGGTAGTGGTCGATCCGGTAGATCTGTTCTTCAGCGAAGATTTCGCCCACCGCGTCGTTGATTGCATTGGACGACTTCAGGTCGTAGCCGAGCGGCTTTTCCAGCACGATGCGCGCATTTTCGTTGAGCCCCACGGAGGCAAGCGCGTGGCAGATCGGCACGAACAGCGACGGACCCGTTGCCAGGTAAAACACGCGGATACCCGGCAAGTCCTGAATGGCATCGCGCAGATGCACGAAGTCTTCCGGGTTACCCAGATCGATCTTCACGAACTCGATGCGTTCAAGAAAGCTCGCCCATGCGGCCTCATCCACACCGTTCTTCGACACGTGCGGCTTGACGTGCTCATTCACCCACTGGATGTACTCGCCACGATCAGCCGCATGCCGCGCCACCGCGACGATCTTGCCGCTGTCGGCCAGCATGCCGCCTGCACGGTGCGCTTCAAAGAGTGCCGGCAGGATCTTGCGCATCGACAGATCGCCGGTTCCGCCGAAGAGAACGAAGGTGAAGCTTGAGTCGGTTTGCATGAGTCTCCGTCGATATCCTGGGGGCCGCCGTGGTGACCGGAAAGGGCGACCGTAGTCCGATAAAATATTTTTTGACACTGAATTGTAGTTTAACTACAATCCAAATCAAGAGGTAGGGCTAATTCGATGAAAAAAGCGTGCGCTGTTCGGCAAGATGCGCGTTTTCCCGAATCGGTAGGCGTCCCCAGCATGTTAACGGACATTGCGTGTCGGCACGTACGAGCATGGCCCGGCGGCCCTTACGGAAAGCCGGACGGCTGAACGGCTGGCATTACGGTGGCCGGGCGATTTGCCAGTTGGCATGCGAGGAACCTCGAGTCTGCCGCGCGCGACGCGGGCAGGCAAAAATCAAAAGAGGAGACAGTCAGTTGCATCCCGAACCACTCATCTCTTGAGCTTCCAGCGGCCGGACATCGGTCCGCCGGCACGTGCCTTGTGCATGTGCCCGACCGTGCTCGATCGCCCAGTGTTTTGCCTGTTTGAACCAACCACAGCACCCTGGCGACATCAGGGGCCATTTGTTTTTTGTTCAGGTGTCTGGAGGAGATAAGCAATGAAATTTCGCGCGATCATGGGCGCTTTGTGCGCCGCAGGTCTGATGTGTGGCGTGTCGGCTGTGCAAGCTGCCGAATCGATCGAAGTGTTGCACTGGTGGACTTCGGGCGGCGAATCGAAAGCCGTCGGCGTCCTCAAGGACGACATGACGAAGCAGGGTTACACGTGGAAGGACTTCGCGGTTGCTGGCGGCGCGGGTGCGGCTGCCATGACGGCACTCAAGACGCAGGTGATCTCCGGCAACGCGCCGAGCGCTGCGCAGATCAAGGGCCCGCTGATCCAGGACTGGGCGCAGCAAGGCGTACTGGTGCCGATCGACGCGGCCGCTGGCGACTGGAAGAAGAACCTGCCGCCGGAAATCGACAAGATCATGCACGCAGACGGTCACTATGTGGCAGCGCCGTTCTCGGTGCACCGCGTGAACTGGCTGTACATCAACAAGGAAGCGCTGGACAAGGCAGGCGGCAAGGCGCCGACCACGTGGCCTGAGTTCTTCGCTGTGGCCGACAAGATGAAGGCCGCCGGCATCCAGCCGATCGCGATGGGCGGCCAGCCGTGGCAAGACCTGACGCTGTGGGAAGACGTGGTGCTGTCGCAAGGCTCGGACTTCTACAAGAAGGCGCTGGTTGACCTCGACGAAAAGACGCTGACCTCGGACAAGATGGTCGGTGTGTTCGACACGGTCCGCAAGATCCAGGGTTACTTCGACGCGGGCCGCACGGGCCGTGACTGGAACCTGGCAACGGCGATGGTCATCAACGGCAAGGCCGGCATGCAGTTCATGGGCGACTGGGCGAAGGGCGAATTCGCCAACGCCGGCAAGAAGTCGGGCTCGGACTACATCTGCGCCGCTGTGCCGGGTACGGAAAAGGCGTACACGTTCAACGTCGACTCGTTCGTGTTCTTCCAGCAGAAGGGCCAGAAGGCTGCCACGCCGGGCCAGCTCGCATTGGCGAAGACGATCATGTCGCCGGACTTCCAGGAACAGTTCAGCCTGAACAAGGGCTCGATCCCGGTTCGTCTGGGCGTGTCGATGGCCAAGTTCGACGACTGCGCGAAGAAGTCGTACGCGGATGAACAGGTGGCGATCAAGTCGGGCGGCTATGTGCCTTCGCTGGCACACGGTATGGCGCAACCGGATGCAGCAGCCGGCGCGATCTCGGACGTGGTCACGAAGTTCATGAACTCGCAGCAGGATTCGAAGAGCGCAGTTGCAGCGCTCGCGAAGGCAGCGAAGACCAAGTAAGTAGCGTCAAGCGAAGCGGCGCGCCAGGACTTTCCCTTAGTGGATGCCTGGCGCGTCCTTCGGGTCCGCTGCATGCGTGACTAGCAGGCGGCTTTACCCTTGGTTTCATAGAGTCACACTATGCCGTCGCGGCCTCGCGTTTTCGGGCGTGAGCGTTTCCCGGCGGCACAGTTTCAGCAGGAGTCGAGTAGTGACTGCTTCTATTAGCGGAAACGGGAAAACGGCCAACGCCACCCGCCGCGCGTCGCCCATGGCGGCCCTTGCCGATCAATGGATTCCGAAGCTGGTGCTCGCACCCAGCGTCGTGATCAGCCTGATCTTCGTGTATGGCTTCATTGCAATCACCGGCTTTCTGTCGCTGTCCAATTCGCGACTGATGCCACGTTATGAATTTGTCGGTCTCGATCGCTATCGCGAACTGTTCGACAACGACGTGTTCTGGACCTCGGCTGCCAACCTCGGCTGGTTCGGCATCCCGTTCATTGGCATCTGTATCGGTCTCGGTCTGTTCCTTGCCATTCTGCTCGATCAGCAGATCCGCAACGAAGGCGCGCTGCGCGCCGTGTTTCTGTATCCGATGGCGCTGTCGTTCATCGTCACGGGTACGGCGTGGCAATGGATCATGACGCCGAGCATCGGCCTCGAAAAAGTGTTCCACGACTGGGGCTGGACGAGTTTCTCGTTCAGTTGGCTCGGCGACCCCGACAAGGCAATTTTCTGCGTCGTGATCGCGGCGGTATGGCAATCCACCGGCTTCGTGATGGCGCTGTTCCTTGCAGGCTTGCGCGGTGTCGACGGCGAAATCTTCAAGGCGGCGCAGATGGATGGCGCGGGCTTGCCCACCATCTATCGCAAGATAGTGATTCCGAGCATGCGCCCGGTGTTCTTCTCCGTGCTGCTGATTCTCTGCCACATCACGATCAAGACCTTCGACCTCGTCGTCGCATTGACGGCAGGCGGTCCGGGCACGTCGTCTTCGCTGCCGGCTATTTTCATGTACACGTTTTCGTTCAATCGCGGGCAGCTGGGCGTCGGCGCGGCATCGTCGATGATGATGCTCGCCACTGTCGTGGCCGTGCTCGTGCCGCTGATGTATCTGGAATCGAGGAGCACCCGCAATGCAGCCTAAGATGACGATCAGCCGTGCCGTCATTTATGCGGCCTTGATTCTGTTCGCCCTGTACTTCCTGTTTCCGCTCTACGTGATGCTGTCCACGTCGTTCAAGGACGTCGACCAGCTGCGCACCGGCAACCTGCTTACGCCGCCCACGCATTGGACCGTCGATCCGTGGATCAAGGCATGGAGCGGCGCCTGTACGGGTGTGCGTTGCGACGGCATGCAGCCGTTTTTCATGAACTCGGTGCGCATGGTGATTCCGGCCGTGCTGATCTCGTCGATCATCGGCGCGTTCAACGGTTATGTGCTCACGCACTGGCGTTTTCGCGGCGCGGATCCGATCTTCACGATGATCCTGGTGGGCTGCTTCATTCCGTTCCAGGCCATCCTGCTGCCGATGGCGCGCTTCGAAGGCTTCCTTGGCCTGTCGAACACGACCACCGGGCTGGTGGTGGTGCACGTGATCTACGGTATCGCTTTCACCACGATGTTCTTCCGCAACTTCTACGTGAGCATTCCGGCTGAACTCGTGAAAGCGGCGCGTATTGACGGCGCGGGTTTCTTCACGATCTTCACGAAGATTCTGATGCCGGTGTCGCTGCCGATTTTCATGGTGTGCCTGATCTGGCAATTCACGCAGATCTGGAATGACTTCCTGTTCGGGATTGTGTTCTCCGGCGTCGATTCGATGCCGATCACGGTGGCGCTGAACAACCTCGTGAACACCTCGACCGGCGTGAAGGAATACAACGTGGACATGGCCGGCGCGATCATTGCCGCACTGCCTACGCTGCTGGTCTATATCATCGCCGGCCGCTATTTCGTGCGCGGCCTGACGGCGGGCGCAGTGAAGGGCTAAGGACCAAGCCATCATCCGCATCGCGGCGGCGCTTTCCAGACGAAACGCCGCCGTCATCCGACAAGACGTTTTCAAGCGGTACCAGAGACAAGAGGATTCACAGCATGGCAAGCCTTTCCATCCGTGACGTGTACAAAACTTACCCGAACGGGGTGCCGGTCCTGAAGGGTGTCAACATCGACATCGAAGACGGCCAGTTCCTGATTCTCGTGGGCGGCTCGGGCTGCGGGAAATCGACGCTGCTCAACATGATTGCCGGCCTCGAAACCGTGACCAAGGGCGAGATCCAGATCGACGGCAAGACGGTGAACAACCTGTCGCCGAAAGATCGCGACATCGCGATGGTGTTCCAGTCGTACGCGCTGTATCCGTCCATGACGGTGCGCGAGAACATCTCCTTCGGCTTGGGTATCCGCAAGGTGCCGAAGCAGGAGCAGGCGCAGATCGTCGACCGCGTGTCGAACACGCTGCAGATCACGCACCTGCTGGACCGCAAGCCGGGTCAGCTGTCCGGCGGCCAGCGCCAGCGCGTGGCAATGGGCCGTGCGCTCGCGCGCGATCCGGTGATGTTCCTGTTCGACGAACCGCTGTCGAACCTGGACGCCAAGCTGCGCATCGAAATGCGTTCGGAAATCAAGCTGCTGCATCAGCGCCTCGGCACGACGATCGTCTACGTGACGCACGATCAGATCGAAGCGATGACCCTCGGCGACCGCATCGCGGTGATGAAAGACGGCGTGGTGCAGCAGTTCGGCGCCCCGCAGGAGATTTACGACTCGCCGTCGAATCTGTTCGTGGCGGGCTTCATCGGCGCGCCGCCGATGAACTTCATCCAGGGCAAGCTGGTGGAGCAGGGCTCAGGCGTCGGCCTCGAACTGGATACAGGTGTGGCGCGCAGTGTGCTGAACCTGCCGTTCGATTCGGCGAAGGTGAACTCGCATGTCGGGCGCGAAGTGATTCTCGGCCTGCGCCCGGAGCGGATCACGGACGCACGCGGTGCGCATGGTGACAACGCGAACCTGCAGCCGATCGAAGTGAAGGTCGACGTGATCGAGCCGACCGGTCCGGACACGCTCGTGTTCGCGCAGGTGAACGGCAAGCGCATTGTGAGCCGGGTGCACCCGGCTTCGAATCCGCAGCCTCTGTCGAATACGACGTTGTTGTTCGACGCTTCGAAAGCGGTGTTATTCGATCCGGCCAACGAAGAGCGGCTCGCCTGAGCGAAGGTTTGAATGAAGAAAGCCCCATGCGTTTCGCAACGCATGGGGCTTTTTGCTGCGCGAGCCAGTTTAAGTGAGCGTGCGGCGGACTCAGGCGTCGGAAATGCGCAGATCCGGATTCTTGCGCGTCAGTTCGCCGACCCATTCCGTGAAAGCGCGCAGCCTTGAGCTCAGATTGCGGCGATGCGCGTACAGGATGGACAGCGGCGTGCCGGGGCTGTTATAGGTCGTGAGGATTTCCCGCAGCGTGCCTTGTTCGATCAGGTCCGCCACCATGAAGCGCGACGGCTGGATGATGCCGTGGCCGAGCGCGCCCGCGCCGATATAGACCGAGCCGTCGTTCACGGCCAGCACACCCTTCATCGACACCTTGACGATCTCGCCGTCCACCTCGTATTCAAACGGAAAGGTCTTGCCGCTGCGCGCCGACACGTAGTTGACCGCGCGATGCCCGCTGAGCTCCTCGAGCGTGGTCGGCGTGCCGTATTTCTCCAGGTACGCGGGCGACGCGCACGTGACGATCCGCGCCTGGCCGATCCGCCGCGCGACGAGGCTGGACTCTTCCGGCGTGCCCATGCGGATCACGCAGTCCACGCCGTCCTGAATCAGATCGATATTGCGATCCGCGAGCCCGAGCCGCACGTCGATCTCGGGATATTGTCTGTAGAAGTCGTCGAGTGCGGGCAGCAGCAACGCGCGCGCGAGCGTGCCGGAAGTATCGACGCGGATCGTGCCGGTCGGATTCTCGCGCTTGTTCGATAGCGACGACTCCGCCTCGGCGACCTCGGCGAGAATGCGCACGCAGCGCTCGTAGAACAGCGCGCCGTCCTCGGTGACGCTCACCTGGCGGGTCGAGCGGTTCAGCAGCCGTACGCCGACGTGTTCTTCCAGCGCCTGAATCGTGCGACTGACTTTGGCGCGGGGCAGGTCGAGCGATTCGGATACTTTGGAGAAGCTGTTCGCTTCGACCACACGCGTAAATATCTCCATCGCTTCGAAACGGTCCATGTTTTGCCTTGTGAGTAATGGGCGGAAGGTGGTTTCGAACTGAAGTGTATAGGTTGGAAATATTGTTGTCCCGATACAGCATCGAGATGCATCGGCGTGCTCTGTCGCGCAAGGATTTTCAGCGCCGCCGGCGCTCAATCCCGGTCGGGCGCGCCGAGCGGGAATAACGGGCGATAGGGGCGCGCTTCGTCGACCGCGCGTGCAAACGACGGCCGCGCCAGCAGCCGTTGCCGGTAGGCGAGCACGTTGGCAAACGCCGGGCGGATGCGATGGGTCCAGTCGGCATAGAACAGAAAGGGCGCCGCCGCGCAGTCCGCCATGCTGAAGGCGTCGCCGGCGGCCCATTCGCGCTCCGCCATGAGCTTGTCGAGCCAGCCGTAGGCGGTGTCGAGCATCCCGCGCGCTTCGGCGACCGCGCGTGGATCGCGCTCCGGCTCGGCTCGCATGCTGTCATAGACGATTTTTTGCTGCGGCGTGGAGACGTAGTTGTCGAAGAAGCGGTCCATGCTGCGCACTTCCAGCGCGGCGCGGGCGTCGGCCGGCAGCAGCGGCACCGGCCCGGGGTAATACAAGCTCAGGTACTCGATGATGATGCTCGCCTCCATGACCGTGCGCTCGCCGTCGACGAGCACCGGGAAGCGCTTGATCGGCCAGAGCGCGGCAAACTCCGCCATCACCTGCGGGTCGTCATGCGCGAGCAGGCGCAACTCGAAGGGCGTGCCGTTTTCGTAAAGCGCGGTCAGGACCTTCTGGCAGTAGGACGAAAAGGGATG
Organism: uncultured beta proteobacterium; assembly: GCA_963738755.1. Taxonomy (GTDB): domain Bacteria; phylum Pseudomonadota; class Gammaproteobacteria; order Burkholderiales; family Burkholderiaceae; genus Paraburkholderia. The sequence goes on along the minus strand of CAVTXZ010000030.1, from coordinate 294,140 downwards.
GGCATAGAGTTTCAGAGGCATCGTGGTCACCTTCGAGGGGTTTCAGGGGCGTTGTGGTGCGGCAGCGGCCAGACGGCCGTTTACCTGACGACGAGCGAAGGTGCCGGAAATCGACAGTGAGCGTGGTCCTGTCTGACGAGTCTTCGTGACGGCGCGTCGCCCGCCCGCGGGCACTGTGCCGCTAGTGCGGCAAGCGCACGTTGAATCTGAATGTCACGAGCCGCGCCAGCAGAATGAATCCGGTGCCGATCAGCACGCTGTAAATCGTATCGACGTCGAGGTAGTCGAGCAGGACGTACAGCCAGCATCCTACGAACGCACAGGTGGCGTACGGCCTCGAGTCGCGCAGGATCAACGGGACTTCGTTGCAGAGCACATCCCGGATCACACCGCCGAACACTCCGGTCAGCACGCCCATCATCACCGATGTGAACCACGGCATCTGCGCATCGTGCGCGATCGACGTGCCGGAAATACTGAACAGGCCAAGTCCGATCGCATCGGCCACCAGCAGGACCCGCTCGGACAGCAGACGCGAAGTCATCTTCAGCACCATCGGCGCGAACAGCGACATCCCGAAGATCGCGATCACATAGGGCTGATTCTCGACCCAATAGAAGGGTCGCCGCTCCAGCAGCACGTCGCGTAACGTGCCGCCGCCAAAGGCCGTGGCGAGCGCCACCAGAAACGTGCCCACTGCGTCGAGCCGGCGCGTCCGCGCTTCGATGAACCCTGAAATGGCGTAGGCGAAAATAGCCAGCGCCTCCATGATGGTCAGCGCGAGCGTCAGCCTTGGATGAATCACCGCGGCTCCGTCAGGCTCTGGGGTGCGCCGGCGCTGCGCCCGGCTGCAGCAGCACGACTACCGCGCCAGCGCCGCCGTCGTGCGGACGCGCCTGACAGAACGCGATCACCTCGGCCTTCTGCACGAGCCAGGCGCGCACTTTGCCCTTGAGCACCGGCTCCTTGCCGATCGATCCCAAACCCTTGCCATGAATCACCCGCAAGCATCGCAAGCCGCGCTTGACCGACTCGCGGATGAACTCGGCCAGCGCTTCACGTGCTTCCTCGCGCCGCATGCCGTGCAGGTCGATTTGCGCCTGCACGATCCAGTCGCCGCGCCGCAGTTTGCGCACAACTTCCTGACTGATGCCCGGCCGGCAATAGGAGAGCGTTTCGTCGGTTTCGAGCAGGATCTCGGGATCGAACTCGTCGGAGATGGCTTCGTGCAGGACGGCTTCTTCGTCGAGTCGGGTTTGCACCGGCAGTGGCGGCGGCGGGTTGCGCGGCAAGGTTGCGCGTGGCGGAACCGCGAGCGGCGCGATCGAGCCGATCTCGCGGCGAAACAGGTCGGCATCCGCCGAAGCCTCGCGCTGCGCGACCGCCGCGGCCGCGCGTTCGCGCTCACGCCGTTGCGCGTCGCCCTTTAACGCCTCGCGCAATGCGCCGAGGCCCGCCAGACCCGCCGCCGGTTCGAGTTTCGGTTTGACAGCGGGCGCAGCCGTTTCGGGCGCGGGCCTGGCAACGGCGCGCGCGCGCTTCGGTTCGCTGGGATGAGGCTGATTCTTCGGCATATCGGTAATAGACGCAGAAAAGTGGATCGATCGCGCGACGCCACGCCGGCGTAGGAGCATGGCGCGCAGCATCGCCGCGCAATGCCAGGCCGTCCGCGCAAGCGGATGCAAAAAAGGCCGCTGGCTTGGCAGCCGCGGCCTTTCTTTTCACTGGCGGCCGGGCCACGCCCGATCGCCATTTTACCGTTGCGCCTACCCTTGCGGATTCGCCAGGATGTGCGCGATTGATTAACGCTCGGCTTCGGCGCTCATCACATGCTCGCCGATCTCTTCGACGGTTTCCAGATAGCGCTGCGCGTCGAGTGCGGCCATACAACCGGTGCCCGCGCTGGTAATCGCCTGACGATACACGTGATCCTGCACGTCGCCCGCGGCAAACACGCCCGGCACGCTGGTGGCGGTCGCAAAGCCGTTCAGCCCGCCCTTGGTGATGATGTAGCCGTTTTTCATCTCCAGTTGGCCTGCGAAAATGTCCGTGTTCGGCTTGTGGCCGATCGCGACGAACAGGCCTTGCAACTCGACATTGGTGGTTTCGCCGGTTTGCGTGCTCTTGATGCGCAGGCCGGTCACGCCCGATTGATCGCCGGTGACTTCGTCGAGCGTGTGGTTCCACTTGATTTCGACGACGCCTTCTTTTTCCTTGGCGAGCAGACGGTCGATCAGGATCGGTTCGGCGCGGAACTTGTCGCGGCGATGGATCACCGTGACCTTCTTGGCGATGCCGGCGAGGTAGAGGGCTTCCTCGACCGCCGTATTGCCGCCGCCGACCACGGCCACGTGTTGTTGCTTGTAGAAGAAGCCATCGCAGGTGGCGCAAGCGGACACGCCTTTACCCATGAATGCTTCTTCCGACGGCAGGCCAAGGTACTGCGCCGAGGCGCCGGTCGAGATGATCAGTGAGTCGCAGGTGTATTCGCCCGAATCGCCGATCAGGCGGATCGGCTTCTCATCCAGCTTGGCCGTATGAATGTGGTCGAAGATGATTTCGGTGTTGAAGCGCTCAGCGTGTTCGAGGAAGCGCTGCATCAGTTCCGGGCCTTGCACGCCGTTGCCGTCCGCCGGCCAGTTTTCGACGTCGGTAGTGGTCATCAGTTGGCCGCCTTGGGCCAGACCCGTGACGAGCACCGGGGACAGATTGGCGCGTGCCGCGTAGACCGCTGCCGTGTAGCCGGCGGGACCGGAGCCGAGAATCAGGACCTTGGCGTGTTTCGTGGAAGTTGCGGGCATGATCGAATTCCTTATACGGCGCCCGGCTCGCCCATGCGAGGCCAGTGCGACTGAAGCTGAAACTGTAGATGGGTATTGGTCCAGCATTATAAAGGGCGGGGCGCCGGCCTGCTCCATGAAGCTTTCCGATCGCCGCGATAGCGTCCCCACGCGTCCGGCCAGCCTTTCTTGCAGCCGATCAGCCAAGTTACCGTCATTTACAGCCTTGCGTCCGACACTGCGTTTACAATAGCCCGCATCGCTGGACCCGGTAGCCGAAACCGGGCCCGAGGCCGCGCTGGGCGTCGTTTCGGGCCAGGATTGGCCGCACAAGCGTCACATAAGCAACAGGATCAATGGCAAAAGCTCCCTATTCCGCGAGCGCGCAGGCATTGCCGCACCGCATGTCGCGCCTTTTCACCGAAATCCGCTGGATCCTGCAGGTGGCACTCGGCGTGTTCCTGCTCATGGCGCTCGTCAGCTACAGCCGGCGCGATCCAAGCTGGACCCACGCCGCGCAGGTCGACCACATCGCCAACTGGGCGGGCCGCGTCGGCGCATGGACGTCGGACATCCTGCTGCTGCTGTTCGGCTTGTCCGCCTACTGGTGGATTGTGCTGCTCGGCCGTCGTATCTCCGCCAATTACCGCCGCATTACCCATCACGAGGACCTGCAGGAAGACGCGCCGCGCGACGCCGGCTGGCTCGCGGACGCCTTCGCCTTCGTGCTGGTGTTGCTCGCCTGCGACGGTATCGAAGCACTGCGCATGTGGTCGCTGAAGGTGCAATTGCCGCGCGCGCCGGGCGGCGTGATCGGCGAGGCGGTGGCACGCGGCGTGTCGCACGCGCTGGGCTTCACCGGCGGCACCCTGGCGCTGCTGATTGTCCTCGGCATCGGTTTGTCGCTGTATTTCCGCTTTTCGTGGCTGTCGGTGTCGGAAAAGGTCGGCGAATCGATCATTTCGGCGGTGACGTTCGCCAAACTTCGCCGCGAGGCCGGCCGCGACCGCAAGCTGGGCGAAGCCGCGGCCGTGAAGCGCGAAGGCAAGGTCGAAAAGGGGCGTGTGCGGATCGAGGAACACGAGCCAGTCATGATCGTGCCGCCGGTGGTCACGCCGGCCAAGTCCGAACGCGTCGAAAAAGAACGCCAGGTACCGCTCTTCACAGACCTGCCGGGCGACTCCACGCTGCCGCCAATCTCGCTGCTCGACGCGGCGCCGGCCGCCCAGGAAACCATTTCCGCCGACACGCTCGAATTCACCTCGCGTCTGATCGAGAAGAAACTCAAGGACTTCGGCGTCGAAGTCAGCGTGGTCGCGGCGTATCCGGGGCCGGTGGTCACGCGCTACGAAATCGAGCCGGCCACGGGCGTAAAGGGCAGCCAGATCGTCGGGCTCGCGAAAGACCTGGCGCGCTCGCTGTCGCTGGTGTCGATTCGCGTGGTCGAGACGATTCCGGGCAAGAATTTCATGGCGCTGGAGTTGCCGAACCAGCGCCGCCAGACCGTGAGCCTCTCGGAGATTCTCGGCTCGGCCGTGTATGCGGACGCCGCTTCGCCGCTGACCATGGGCCTCGGCAAAGACATCGGCGGCAAGCCGGTGTGCGCCGACCTCGCCAAGATGCCGCACCTGCTGGTGGCGGGTACAACCGGGTCGGGCAAGTCGGTGGGTATCAACGCGATGATCCTGTCGCTGCTCTACAAGGCGAGCGCCGACCAGGTCCGCATGATCCTGATCGATCCGAAGATGCTCGAAATGAGCGTCTACGAAGGCATTCCGCATCTGCTATGCCCAGTGGTGACGGATATGCGCCAGGCCGGTCACGCGCTCAACTGGGCGGTCGCCGAAATGGAACGCCGCTACAAACTGATGAGCAAGCTCGGCGTGCGCAACCTCGCCGGCTACAACAACAAGATCGACGAAGCCACCAAGCGCGAAGAGAAGCTGCCGAACCCGTTCAGCCTCACGCCGGACGATCCGGACCCGCTCACGCGCTTGCCGAACATCGTCGTCGTGATCGACGAGCTGGCCGACCTGATGATGGTGGTCGGCAAGAAGGTGGAAGAACTGATTGCGCGGATCGCCCAGAAAGCGCGCGCGGCCGGCATCCATCTGATTCTGGCCACGCAGCGTCCGTCGGTGGACGTCATCACCGGTCTGATCAAGGCGAACGTGCCGACGCGGATGGCTTTCCAGGTGTCGTCGAAGATCGACTCGCGCACGATTCTCGACCAGCAGGGCGCGGAATCGCTGCTCGGCATGGGCGACATGCTCTATCTGCCGCCGGGCAGCGGCTTGCCGGTGCGCGTGCACGGCGCCTTCGTGTCTGACGAAGAGGTGCACCGCGTGGTCGACAAGCTCAAGGAACAGGGCGAGCCGAACTATATCGAGGGCATTCTCGAAGGCGGCGTGACAGGCGAGGGCGACGAAGGCTCTGCGAGCGGCGGATCTGGCGCGAGCGACGGCGAGTCGGACCCGTTATACGACCAGGCTGTCGATGTGGTGCTGAAAAACCGCCGTGCGTCGATTTCGCTGGTGCAGCGGCATTTGCGGATCGGCTACAACCGCGCGGCGCGCCTGCTCGAGCAGATGGAAAACTCGGGCGTGGTGTCGGCGATGTCGTCCAACGGTAACCGTGAGATTCTCGCGCCGGCGCGGGAAGCGGAATAAATCGAGCGGCGTGAGCGGGGAAATGAGCGAAGAAATAAGCCTCGTTTAAGGCTCGTTGCTTAAGCTCATCGGCTGAGGGTTAAGGGCTAAGGGCTCGGGTTGCAGGCTCGCCGCCGCGATCCCCGGGGCGCCGGCCGCCGATGCGCCGGCCACCAGATCGCCGGGTCGCCAGCCGCCGCATCGCCAGACGAATTCAATTCAGGGAGAAAAATACTATGCAGCCAATTCTGCAGCAGCACGCCCGAAAGCGTGATCAATCCAGTCGTTTTAGCCAACTCGCCCGTACCATCGCGCGTGGCGTCGGCAGCGTAGCGATCGGTGCGTCGATGCTGGTTGCGTCGCAGGCATTTGCGAGCGGCACCGAGCAGCTGAAGGCGTTCGTCGCGCAAGTGCATTCGGCCCGCGGAACCTTTGTGCAACAGGAAGTGCGCGCGCCCAGCAAGGCGCAGCAAGGTGCGAGCGGCGTGCTGTCCACCGGCGGCGGCAAGGGCGGCACGTCGAGCGGCACCTTCACGTTCGCGCGTCCCGGCAAGTTCATCTGGCAATACGAGAAGCCGTACTCGCAACTGCTGCAAGCCGACGGCGACAAGCTCTACGTGTACGACAAGGATCTGAATCAGGTCACGGTGCGCACCCTTGGCGGCGCGCTCGGCGCAAGCCCCGCGGCGATCCTGTTCGGCAGCAACGATCTGGACAAGAACTTCACGCTGCGCGACGCGGGTGTGAAGGCCGGAATCGACTGGCTCGAATTGACGCCGAAGGCCAAAGACACGCAGTTCCAGAGCGTGGGCATCGGCTTCAAGGACGGCAATCTCGAAGCGATGGAATTGCACGACGTGTTCGGCAACGTGACGCTGCTGACCTTCTCGAACATCCAGAAGAACCCGCCGCTGCCGGCGGATGCGTTCAAGTTCACGGTGCCCAAGGGCGCCGACGTGATCAACGGCTAAGCTGGGCGTTGTAGTTCATTGAAGAAGGGCCGCGCGTCGAGCGCGGCCCTTTTTTTTGGCCTGCGCTTTTGGGCTGCAACGGCTACTCGTCCGCTTCCTGAACCTGCACCGGATGCGCCGCCTTCATATCATCAATAAACGCTTCGACGATATCGGTGCGATGTTGCCGCGCGCGCGTGACCATATGAAACGCCACGCGGTAGCGCATGAGTGCCGGATTCACCGCGGCCAGCAAACCCTGCTTGACGAACGGCGCCGCGAAATGCCCCGGCAGATAGCCGAGATGATGACCGGACAGCACGAGCATCGCGACGGCTTCCATGTTGTCCGCGACTGCAGTGACGTTTTGCGGCGTGGTCGAACTTTCCGCTTCGGGCAGCGGATAACTGCGCCACGCCCATTCGTGTTGCGCGGCTTCAGCGGGCGACACCTCGCCGGCCTCGGCGAACAGCGGATGGCCTTTTGCGCAATAGGCGAACTGGTCTTCGGCGAACACTTCGGTGTATTCGAGCGACGGCACGCGATGCCAGAAATAGCCGATACCGATCTGGATCCGGCCATTGAGCAGCAGTTCTTCCAGCTCGCCCGGCGAGCGCACCAGAATCGAAAAACGAACCGACTGATCGCGCGCGCGAAACCGGCCAATCGCCTCGCTGATGCGCGCGCTCGCCGACACCGGCGTGTGGCCGATCATGCCGATATCGAGCGTGCCGACCAGCTTGCGGCCGACATTACGCGCCTGCATGCCGAAGGTGTCGACGGCGGACAGCAGCGCGCGCGCCGCATCGATGAATTGCTCGCCCCGGGCGGTGAGGCTAAAGCCGCCGCGGCCGCGCTCGCACAGCCGGTAGCCGAGGCGGGTTTCCAGCGTGGCGAGTTGCGTGCTGATGGTCGACTGGCCGACGTTGAGCGTGGCCTGGGCCGGCGAGACGCCGCCAGCATCGACGATGGCGAGGAAAACGCGGATCAGGCGCAGGTCGAGATCGGTGAGTTGGGAGAACATACGGCAGGATACATCGCCCGGAATCGATGTTAAGTTTATTCTGTTGGTATTTTAACTTCCGCGAAACTGCTCAAGAATCGAGATTCGCCCGGCCTTGTGCTTTTTCCATCGGCCGGTTTGCACAGAATTGCTTGCTGCCCCATTTCATTGGCGAGACACGATGAATACCTCCTCCTTCATTTCCCCCGACGCCGGTGAACGGCCGCAGCCGCTGTCCGGCAACGCGATGCCCCGCTGCGGCGGCATCGCCACGATGATGCGGCTGCCGAACGTGGGCTCGCCCGAAGGGCTCGACGTCTGTTTCGTCGGCGTGCCGTTCGATCTGGGCACCTCCAACCGAACCGGCGCGCGTTTCGGGCCGCGCCAGATCCGCAGCGAATCGGTGCTGCTGCGCCCGTACAACATGGCCACGCGCGCCGCGCCGTTCGATTCGTTGCGGGTGGCCGATATCGGCGACGTCGCGATCAATCCGTACAACCTGCACGATTCGATCAAACGCATCGAAACCGCGTACGACGAAATCCTGCAACACGATTGCAAGCCGATCACGCTGGGCGGCGACCACACGATCGCGCTGCCGATCCTGCGCGCGATTCATCGCAAACATGGCAAGGTCGGCCTGATTCACGTCGACGCGCACGCCGACGTCAACGACACGATGATGGGCGAGAAGATCGCCCACGGCACGCCGTTTCGCCGCGCGGTGGAAGAGGGCCTGCTCGATTGCGAGCGCGTCGTGCAGATCGGTCTGCGCGGCACGGGCTACGCCGCGGAAGATTTCGACTGGTGCCGCGACCAGGGTTTCGAAGTGGTGCAGGCCGAGGCGTGCTGGAACCAGTCGCTCGTGCCGCTGATGGCGCGCGTGCGTGAGCGCATGGGCGACGGTCCCGTGTACATCACGTTCGATATCGACGGTATTGATCCGGCCTTCGCGCCGGGCACGGGCACGCCGGAAATCGCCGGTTTGACGGTGCCGCAAGCACTGGAAATCATTCGCGGGTCGCACGGCTTGAATATCGTCGGCTGCGATCTGGTTGAAGTGGCGCCGCCGTACGATCCGTTCGGCACGACCGCGCTGCTCGGCGCGAATCTGGCGTTCGAATTGCTGTGCGTGTTGCCGGGTGTCGAGTATCGCGCGGCGAGGCGCTGAGCTAACGGACTTTGATGATGCGTGAACAGAAAAGGCCTGCATTTGCAGGCCTTTTCTGTTTGGTACGATGACTTTAAAGCTTAGGCGTACGCCGTCTTACGAGTTGACACGAAGGCCAGATAACACAGCGCGCCGACCGCCAATGCGGGCAACGTCGCGCCCAGATTCGGCAGCCATTGATTGATCACCTGGTACGCGACGATCCCGATCGCCCACGCGGCGAACGCGCTCAAATGCCAGCCGCCCGAGAAGCCATAGCGGCCACGTGCATCGGCGAGCACGGCGGCTTCGATACGGCGCTTGCGCACGATGAAGTGATCCACCAGCACGACACCGAATAGCGGCGCGAACACCGAGCCGATCAGCAGCAGGAAGTTCTGATACTTCGCCATCGGCACGAGCAAGGCGATCGCCGTGCACAACGCGCCAAATGCCGCCGACAACAACGGCACGCTGCTGCGCGTCCAGAATGTGCCGGTGGAGACCGCCGCGGAGTGGATGTCGGCGAATGCGTTATCGACTTCGTCGATCAGGATCAACAGCAGCGCGAGCCCTCCGCCGGCTTGCGCCAGCGCGCCGGTGAGCAATGCATCGCCGCCGCCCGCCGCGAGGCCGTAGATCGCGCCAAGTGCGTAAAACCAGATATTCGCGATGCCGTAGCCGAGCAGCGTGCCACGGAAGGTTTCGCCGGGGCGCCGGCCGAAGCGCGTGTAGTCGGCGATTAGCGGCAGCCACGACAGCGGCATGGCGACCACCAGATCGATTGCGCCGCCGAACGACATCTCGCCCGTGCCCGGACGGCGCATCAGTGCGGCCAGGTCGTGCTTCGCAAGCAGATTCCACGTGAGCCACACGGCACCCGCCAGCAGCAGCCAGATGCCCCACGTACGCAGGAAGCGCCGCACGAACGACAACGGTCCGCTGATCGCCAGCAGCGTCGCGAGCAGGCCGAATACCACGGTCCAGATCAAAGGCATCGAGAGGCCGAACGACTGCCTGGCGAGTGCGTCGGCGGAATCGCGCATCACGATCACCTCGAACGAGCCCCAGCCGACCAGTTGCACCGCGTTCAGCACCGCCGGCACCGACGCGCCGCGTACGCCGAGCGTGGGCCGCAGCGACGACATCGCCGCGAGCCCCGTGTCCGTGCCGATCACGCCGGCTAACGCCAGCAACACCACGCCGATCACGCTGCCGATCACGATCGCCAGCAACGCGTGCGGCAGCGACAGGCCGGGCACCAGCAGCGCGCCAGCCTGCGCGACCAGCAGGCCGATGCCGAGTGAAAACCACAGCGCGAAGGCGTCGCCGGTGCGAAACGCGCGGCGCGCGTCGGGCACCGGCGTGAGCGGTGCGTAGGTGGAGCCGGCGTCGCCGGCGAGTGGATCTTGTGCCATCTAGTCGTGTCCCTGTTGATGTTGCTTCCGATGTTGCCTGATTTTTAGCTGTTTTTGCCGCGCGAACGCGGCCGGGCGATTCCGCGCGCGCCTCGCTCGGGCGTCGTCGCTGTCATAATGCAGGTCCTTGCCCGCACGCCGGTATGTCCGCGTGTCGGCGCGGCTCACCGGCAGCACGCCGCCTTCACACGGACCGCGTCCGGAAATGCCGAGATTATCCCCAAAACGTCATGTTTGAAGAAACCCGTGCCAATGTTCCGCTCGCCGAACGCCTGCGGCCCCGAAATATCGACGAAGTCATCGGCCAGAAGCATCTGCTCGGCCCGAACAAGCCGCTGAGGGTCGCGTTCGAATCCGGCGAGGCTCATTCGATGATCCTTTGGGGCCCGCCCGGCGTCGGCAAGACCACGCTCGCGCGGCTGATGGCCGACGCGTTTCACGCCGAGTTCATCGCGTTGTCGGCGGTGCTTTCGGGCGTGAAGGACATCCGCGAAGCCGTCGAGACCGCGCAGATCCATCGCGCGAACGGGCATCAGACGCTGGTCTTCGTCGACGAAGTGCATCGCTTCAACAAGAGCCAGCAGGACGCGTTCTTGCCGCACGTCGAGTCGGGGCTGTTCGTGTTCGTTGGCGCGACAACAGAGAATCCGTCGTTCGAAGTGAATAGCGCATTGCTCTCGCGCGCCGCAGTGTACGTGCTCAAAAGCCTCACCGACGAAGAGCAGACCGAATTGCTCGACCGTGCGCAACAGGAGCTCGGCGGCCTCACGTTCACCGACGAAGCGCGCGACGCCCTGATCGGTTCCGCCGACGGCGATGGCCGCAAGCTGCTGAACAACCTCGAAATCGTCGCCCGCGCTGCGGCCCAGCAAAAGAAAACCGAAATCGACGGCGCTTTGCTTGGCAGCGCGCTTGCCGAGAACCTGCGCCGCTTCGACAAAGGCGGCGACGCATTCTACGACCAGATCAGCGCGCTGCATAAATCGGTGCGCGGCAGCAGTCCGGACGGCGCGCTGTACTGGTTCTGCCGCATGCTCGACGGCGGCGCGGACCCGCGCTACCTCGCGCGGCGCATCGTGCGGATGGCGTGGGAAGACATCGGTCTCGCCGACCCGCGCGCCGCGCGCATCGCGCTGGATGCGGCGGAAACCTACGAGCGCCTCGGCACGCCGGAAGGCGAACTGGCGTTGGCGCAGGCGATCATCTATCTGGCGGTCGCGCCGAAGTCGAATGCCGGGTACAACGCGTACAACGAGGCGCGGCGTTTCGTGAGCAAGGACCAGTCGCGCGGCGTGCCGGTGCATTTGCGTAACGCGCCGACCAAGCTGATGAAGGAACTCGGCTATGGTCACGAGTACCGCTACGCACACGACGAGCCCGACGCCTACGCAGCCGGCGAGACCTATCTGCCGGACACCATGCGCGATCCGCATTGGTACGAGCCGACGCCGCGTGGTCTCGAAGGCAAGATCGGCGACAAGATGGCGCGTCTGGCCGAACTGGATGCGCAATGGCGCAGCGAGAACAAGCCTAAAAAGAGTTGAGCATTGGCATGCGACGGCGCGCGCGCCGTCGGCATTCCGCACGCCTTGGGCATCTAACGCACCGGGCGCCCGCGCCGGTGCGCTAAAATCCCAGCTTCATACAACGAATACCCGCCCCATCCCATGCTCGACATCCAGCTGCTGCGCAAAGACCTCGACGGCGTCGCCAAACGCCTCGCCGACCGCGGCTATAGCCTCGACGTGGCGGCGTTCACCGCGCTCGAAGCGGAACGCCGCGACACCCAGACCCGTACCGAAGAAATGCAGGCGCGCCGCAACAGCCTGTCGAAGCAGATCGGCGCGATGAAAGGGCGGGGCGAGGACACCTCGGCAGTGATGGCCGAAGTGGGCGGTCTCGGCGACGAAATGAAAGCGTCGGCGGCGCGGCTCGACGAGATCCAGAACCGCTTGTCCGACCTGCTGCTCGGCGTGCCGAACCTGCCGCACGAAAGCGTGCCGGCCGGCCGCGACGAAACCGAGAACGTCGAAGTGCGCCGCTGGGGCACGCCGCGCCAGTTCGACTTCGAGGTGAAAGATCACGTGGATGTCGGCACGCCGCTCGGCCTCGACTTCGAGACCGGCGCGAAGCTCTCCGGCGCGCGCTTCACGATGCTGCGCGGCCAGATTGCGCGGCTGCATCGCGCGCTTGCGCAGTTCATGATCGACACGCATACGCAGCATCACGGCTACACCGAGATCTACACGCCGTACATCGTGAATCCGGAAATCCTGTACGGCACCGGCCAACTGCCCAAATTCGCCGACGACATGTTCCGTGTCGAGAAGGGCGGTGGCGAGAACACGGTCACGCAATATCTGATTTCGACGTCGGAGATTTCGCTGACGAATACGGTGCGCGAGAGCATCGTCGATGCGAACGCGCTGCCGATCAAACTGACTGCGCATTCACCGTGCTTCCGCTCGGAAGCGGGCTCGTATGGCCGCGACACGCGCGGCATGATCCGTCAGCATCAGTTCGACAAGGTCGAGATGGTGCAGATCGTCGCGCCGGAAACGTCGTATGACGCGCTGGAGCAGATGGTCGGTCACGCCGAGACGATTCTGCAGAAGCTTGAACTGCCGTATCGCGTGATCACGCTTTGCACGGGCGACATGGGTTTCTCGGCCACGAAGACCTACGACCTCGAAGTGTGGCTGCCCGCGCAGAACACATACCGCGAGATTTCGAGCTGCTCGAATACCGAGTCGTTCCAGGCGCGGCGGATGCAGGCGCGCTATCGCAATGCGCAAGGCAAGCCGGAGATGGTGCATACGCTGAACGGTTCCGGTCTGGCGGTTGGCCGCACGCTGGTGGCGGTGCTGGAGAACTTCCAGAACGCCGATGGTTCGGTGACGGTGCCGGCGGCGCTGCGTCCGTACCTCGGCGGCCTGGAACGGCTGGACGTGCCGGCGGCTTGATGCCGTTGTTGGGTGCTGGGCTTCCTCGAAGAATTTTTGCGCGAGGGGGCTTGGAAATCGGATTTAGCTGTTCTATAATCTTTCTCTCCCAAGCAGCGACCCGCTTGGATCTGATTCACCAGCAACCAGGCAGCGCGGTTGTTGTGAGTCGGAAGACCCGGAAAGGTGGCAGAGTGGTCGAATGCGCTGGACTCGAAATCCAGTGTACCTTTAGGGGTACCGTGAGTTCGAATCTCACCCTTTCCGCCAAATTTAGAGGCCCCGCAAAACGAAAGTTTTGCGGGGCTTTTGCTTTGGGGTTTTCGTTCGTGGTTTCGCATGGCCGTTATTGCGGGCTATTGATATCGTGCTGGTTAAGTAACGCGAGGTGGCCGCCAGTGTTTGCTCGCGGACTCGCATCACGGAACTAGCAAACGACTGCAAACATGCGGCCGCGGTCCGCCCGGCGGGGCGGTCCCGCCCGCCAGCGAGCGCGTGGCGAGGCCAATCGGTCACTTCTCCTCGCCCGGCAAAGTACGCCTGATTTGAATCCATTTGCGCCTGCGTTGCGTAAATCCCCTCAAGGACGCGCAACGCCCGCCACACCTCACCATCCACCGCGCGTCCACCAGAACGGGAGACGCGCCCATGAACCATTGCGCACCGACACCCCCACCGCCGCGCGGCTCGCGAGTCGCGGTTATCGGTGCCGGGATTTCGGGTTTAGCCAGCGCCTACCTGCTGGCGCGTCACCACCAGGTCACCCTGTTTGAATCGGCGGCCTACGCGGGCGGTCACACCAACACCTTGGACGTCACGCTCGACGGTCATACGCATCCGGTCGACACCGGGTTTTTGGTCTTCAACGACCGCACCTATCCGAACCTGATCGCGCTATTTGCTGAGCTGGGCGTTCAATCGCATCCGAGCGACATGACCTTCTCGGTCTCGCTCGACGAAGGCCGCCTCGAATGGGCCGGCACCAGTCTGAATACCGTGTTCGCGCAGCGTCGCAACCTGTTCTCGCCGAGCTTCATCGGCATGCTGAAGGACATCGTGCGGTTCAACGGCAGCGCAGAGCGCAATCTCGAGATCGCCACGCAAACGCGCGCCTCGATGGGTGAACTGCTGACGGCGGGCGGCTACAGCGGCGCGTTCCAGCGCCATTACCTGCTGCCGATGGCCGCGGCAATCTGGTCGAGCGCGACCGCGGACATCCTCGGCTTTCCGGCAACCACCTTCCTGCGCTTCTGTCTGAACCACGCACTGTTGCAGGTCAATCGCCGGCCGCAGTGGAAAACGGTGGTCGGAGGCGGGCGCGAATATGTGCGGCGTATCGTCGGCACACTCGATGACGTCCGCGTCGGCACAGCTGTGCGCGGCGTGCGGCGCGATGCGGGCGGCGTGGATCTATTCACCGACCACGGCACGCAGCGCTTCGACGCACTCGTGCTCGCCACCCACGCGCCGACCACGCTGCGCCTGCTGCAAGACGCCGATCAGGACGAACGCGGCGTACTGAGGGCAGTGCGCTACCAACCGAACGTCGCCGTGCTGCATACGGATACGAATCTGCTACCGCGTCGTCAGCGGGTGTGGTCGGCGTGGAATTATCTCGGCAGCCACCGGCTCGACGGCACGCATCCCGTGTGCGTCAGCTATCTGGTGAATCAACTGCAGCCGCTGCCCTTCAAAACGCCCCTCGTTGTTACGCTCAATCCCGTGACGCAACCCGCGGACGGCACCGAACTGCGCCGTTTCGTCTACGACCATCCGCTGTTCGATCTGGCCGCGATCGATGCGCAGCAGCGTCTGCCATCGCTGCAAGGCAAGCGCCGCACGTGGTTCGCGGGCGCGTGGACGGGTTACGGTTTCCACGAAGACGGTCTGAAATCGGCGCTGCGCGTCGCCGCCGATTTCGACGCCTCGCCGGCTTGGGCGACGCTATGAGTCCCGCTCGCGCCGAAGTCGATCCTGCCGCGTGGCTTTTGACTGGCCGTGTGATGCACGAGCGTCTGCGTCCGAAGCATCATCGCTTCACGTATCCGGTGTTCTACGTGCGCTGCGATCTGGCGCGGCTGGCCTCGCTCGATAGCTGGTGGTTCGGCATCGACCGCTGGCGGCCGCTTGCGCTGCATGCGAGCGATCATGGTCCGCGCGACAGCAGCGATCTCGACACATGGATGCGCGCGCAACTATCCGCCGCCGGCATCCCGGCGGACGGCAAGATCTGGCTGCAAGCCTTCCCGCGTGTGTTCGGCTATGCGTTCAACCCGGTCAGCCTCTGGTACTGCCACGACCGCGACGGCCATTTGCGCGCGCTGCTGGCCGAAGTGCGCAACACCTTCGGCGAGCGTCACAGCTATCTGCTGAGCACCGCGAATAACGCGCCGATTACCGCGAACACGCCACTCACGTGTCGCAAAGTGCTGCACGTGTCGCCGTTTTGTCGCGTCGAGGGCAGCTACGTGTTTCGCGTCAGAGAAGCGCGGAACAGCGCGTCGGTTTCGATCGATTACACGGACGCGGACGGGTTGCTGATTCGCACGGCACTCGGTGGCCGCTTAATGCCATTGACGCGTGCCACTGCCCTCGCGGCACTCGTCCGCCAGCCATTGCTGACGGTCGGCGTCGTCGTGCGAATTCATTTGCAGGCGCTGCGTCTTGCCCTCAGGAAAGCGCCTTTCTACGGCAAGACCCCCGCGCCTGGCCGCACCGCCGACGCATCCACCGACCCCGCCGCAGCCGGCCAACCGTCCGCCGCTGCGCGCCCCATTTCGACCGATTGAGGAGATTCAGCCATGGCGCTTTCAAGAACCCTGAGCGGGCAGCAAACCGTCCCCGCGTCCGGCCGGCTGTTTCTGTCCTTGCTCGAGCGGATTCAGGTGGGGCATCTGGTGCTGATCACGCCCGATGGTCAGCAGCGCGTGTTCGGCGATTCACACGCGGCGCCCGGCGCGCGTCTGGAGTTGCGCGACTGGCGTGCGTGTGGCGCGATTCTGCGCAAGGGCGACATCGGCTTCGCCGACGCATGGCGTTCCTTCTGGGTCGATACGCCCGATCTGGCCGCGCTGCTGCGCGTCGCGATCCGCAACGAACGGGCACTGCAACGCACCGTCTATGGCGGCTGGCTCGCGCAACTCTGGTATGGGCTGCGGCATCGGCTGAGGCCCAATACCCGCACCGGCAGTCAGCGCAATATCCACGCGCACTACGACATCGGCAACGCGTTTTACGCCCAATGGCTGGACTCGACCTTGACCTATTCGAGTGCGGTGTTCGACGGCGATTTCTATCAGTCACTCGAAGACGCCCAGCATGCGAAGTATCAGCGCATCATCGATACGCTCGGTTTGTGCGCGGGCATGCGGATTCTGGAAATCGGCTGTGGGTGGGGCGGTTTTGCGATCCATGCGGCACGCCAGGGCATTCACGTTCACAGCGTGACGATCTCGCCAGCGCAGCTCGAATTTGCCCAGGCGCGCGTGAGCGAAGCAGGTCTCGACGATCGCGTGCAGCTCGAACTGCGCGACTACCGCACATTGACCGGGCGCTACGATGGCATCGTGTCGATCGAAATGTTCGAAGCGGTCGGCGAAAAATTCTGGCCAACCTATTTCCGCATTCTGCGCGAGCGTTTGATGCCGGGCGCACACGCGCTGGTGCAAACCATCACGATCGACGATTCGCACTTCGCCGCCTATCGCGCCACCAGCGATTTCATCCGCGAATACATTTTCCCGGGCGGCATGCTGCCGAGTCCGCAACGATTCATTGCAGCCGCGCGGCGTGGCAAGCTCGCGGCGCGCACCTCGTTGACATTCGGCCGCGATTACGCGGAGACGCTGCGCCGTTGGCGCAGTGCGTTCGAAGCGCACCTCGAAGCGATCCGCGTGCAAGGCTTCGACGAGATTTTCGTGCGGACGTGGCGTCTTTATCTGGCGTACTGCGAAGCCGGCTTCGACGAAGGTCGCACGGACGTGATGCAGTTCGTGCTCACACCGCTGGACTGAGATGCGCGCGCTCACGGCGGTCCTCCTGCTGGTGTGGGCCAGCGTCGCCTGCGCCGACTGGCGCGGCGACATGCAGTCCGCCAGGCTCGTTGGCGAAGGCGACTACAGCGTGCTTGGCTTCAGGCTGTATCGCGCGCAGATGTGGAGCGAGCGGTTGCCCGTCGATTACGACGAACGCTTTGCGCTCCACCTTACCTACGCACGTAACATCAAGCGCGAGCGCCTCGCGGACACGGGAATCAGCGAGATGAAACGTCTGGCCGGCGTGCCGCTTCCGCCTGATACGCTGGAGCGTTGGCGCGCGGATATGCTGCAGGCGTTCGTGGATGTCGCGCCTGGCGATCAGTTGAGCGCGGTTTATCTGCCGGGCAAGGGCGTGCGCTTTTATGCCGGCGACCGACTCACCGGCGAATTCGACGACCTGGATTTCGCACGCGCATTTTTTGGCATCTGGCTCGATCCGGCGACACGCGCGCCGACCTTGCGCAAGCAACTGCTCGGCACGGCGCAATGACGCGTGCTGCCTCGGGCTCGTGCCCGCTTCAGTCGTGATGACCGAGCGCGCTCTGATCCGGGCAATCGCTGCCCACGACGGGCGCCAAGGCAGCAGTACAAGGCACGGCCCCGTGTTTTGCACGTAAGCACCGCATCTGACAGACATTCCCGCTTGCGTCCGACGCTGCCGACGACGGTTGCGCATCACCATCGCGCCGTTTTGTGTGGTTCATTTCGGCGTCGATAAACGCGCTCGTATCGTCGAGCACCGGCGCAAACCCCCGCAATGGCGGGGCGAACGCCCCCACCAGCAGCGCGTGGCCGATTCGCGGATAGTGTTTGACTTCGACACGATCGCCGGCCGCGCGCAGCTTCGCGGCGAACCGGTCGGTGTTGCCTGGGTCGACGGTCGTATCGCGTTGACCGGCCGCGAGGAACATCGGCGGTTCGTCGCCTGCGACGAAATTGATCGGCTGACTGGCCGCGCGCAAAGCGGGCGGGAAAATCTCCTCGAGCGTGGCGTCTTCGAGCGGCAGAAAATCGTATGGACCGGCAAGACCGATCACACCGCTCACGTCGCGCTTGCTCATCTGTTGCGCGGCGAGATAGCGGCCATCGGTGGCCAGCAACATCGCGATATGCGCGCCTGCCGAGTGACCCATCAGAAAGACGCGCGACGGATCGCCGCCGAACTCGGCAGCATGATCGCGTGCCCAGCGCACTGCGGCGGCTGCGTCGTCGACGAACCCGGGGAAGGTCGCTTCAGGCCACGTTCGATAGTCAGGAACCACGGCGACAAAACCGCGCGAGGCCAGCGCCGCGCCAACGAACAGATAATTGCCGCGCGAGCCGCTCTGCCAGCTGCCGCCGTAAAAGAACACGATGAGCGGGCGGCCGTGCGAACCGGTTTGCGGCGCGCTTGCGGCCGGTATATAGACATCGAGTTCCTGCCGCGGCGCGTGGCCGTAGGCAAGACCGTTTTCGGCGCGGAAACTCTTGTGCGAAACGGCGGCATTGAGCGCGCCCACGGCGCTGCAACCGCCGAGAGCGGTGAGTGCGAGTGCTGCGGCGAGCGTGAGCAGGCGTCGAGGCATGGAGATCAGGTTCGTTCGAAATGATTCGTTCGGACAATGTACGCGCCAGGCTCGCAAGCGGATGCAGCGACGTGACCACGAACGTGGTCCGGCGAACGCTAGTCAAACCGCCGGCATGGCCCCTCAGTCAGGTCCGACGGTTTCAATTTTTTCACCCCGCGTGAAACGGCGGCCAGGGCGAAATGCCAGCGATTTGCAGCAATAGAACAAGATTGAGCGCCAGCACGACGACCGTGCCGGTTACCGCTGCAAGCGTGGTCGCGCGACGGTTCCGGTAGCGGCCCATCAGGTCGCCGCGCGAGGTGAACCAGACGAGCGCGACCATCGGCACCGGCAACGCGATGCTCAACACCACCTGGCTCAGCACCAGCGCGCGTGTTGCATCGACGCCGCACGCGACCACCACGAAGGCCGGCACCATGGTGATAAGCCGTCGCGCCCACACGGGAATATGAAAGCCGACAAAGCCCTGCATGATCATCTGCCCGGCCATTGTGCCGACGACCGAACTCGACACGCCCGAGGCAATCAGCGCCGCGAGAAAGAGACCCGCCGCGGCGCTGCCGAGCAGCGGCGTCAGCGTGCGCCACGCGGTTTCGATGCTGGCGATCTCGGCGTGGCCCGCATGAAACGCGCTCGACGCCATGATCACCATCGCCATGTTGATGAGCCCGGCGACACCGAGTGCGATCACGACTTCGATATTGGAGAAACGCAGCAACCTGGCGCGCTCGCTTTCGTTGCGTGCCTTCACGCGATTTTGCGTGAGGCCCGAATGCAGGAACAGGACATGTGGCATCACGGTTGCGCCGATGATGCCGACCGAAATCGTCAGCGCAGTGCTGTCAGGCATGCTCGGCGTGAAGGTCTGTGCGATCACCGAGGGCCAATGCACCGGTGCGATCAGCAACTCGGCGAGATACGACAGTCCGATCACGCCGATCAGCGCCGCGATCGCCAGTTCAAGCGGACGGAAGCCGCGCTTCTCGAATTGCAGCAAGCCGTAGGTCACGGCTGCGGTGATCAGCATGCTCGGCATCATCGGCAGATTCGTGAGCAACGACACGCCAATCGCGCCGCCGACGAACTCCGCCAGATCGGTCGCCATGGCCGCGATTTCACTGATGCCCCACATCGCGAGCACGCAGCGCCGCGGCAGCGCAGAGCGGCACAATTCTGCGAGGTTCTGGCCGGTCACGAGTCCAAGCTTGGCCGACAGGGATTGAAACAGCATCGCCACGATGTTCGCGACCGCCACCACCCACAGCAACGTATAGCCGTAGCCGGCGCCCGCCTGGAGGTTGGTGGCGAAGTTGCCCGGGTCCATGTACGCGATCGACGCCACGACCGCCGGCCCGACGAACGGCAGCATCGTCCGCAATCCGCGCCGCCGTCCCGCCAGTGTCTCGCGGATATCGAAACAGGTCTGCTCGGTGAGCGTTTGCGGCACGACCGCCTGACTCAGCACTTCGTTCATGACTGCTCCTGTCCGTCGTCAAGCGTTCAAAGCAACGTCGATGAAGTCCGGCCAACGGGTGAGCGCGACCGTCATCGCGGCGACCCGTTGCCGATGCAGCCGGCACAGCAGGTTGCGTGCCTCACGCACTCATGTTGAGTGTGCCGTTCACGCCGTTCGGGAAAAAGCCGCCTTTGGTGGCGACGGTACTCGTCAGATAGACGATGTTGAGCACGTTGCCATAGCCGCGGCTGAAGGCGAGGCCGTTGCTGTCGAGCGGCACGATGTTCGAGGTGCCGGCGCTCGCGCCGGTGATGCCCTGATCGTCGTGTCCGTTCTGGTCGAGGCTGTTGCGCGCGGCGGAGATCGCGTTGGCCGCGGTGACGATACTCGTCGTATCGACGCCTTTCGCGTACAGCACCGTGCGCACGAGACCCGCGTGATATGCCTCGGCCGCGAGAATGCCGGCGGCCGCTTCCAGGAAGGTCTTATTGGTGATGAGTGGTGACGCGCCCTTGTACGCCGTCACGCCGACGTCTTCGAAGATGAATGCGCCGAGCAGGAAGTTGTTGTCGTTCGCATACGGATTGAATGCCACGCCCGCGCCGACCAGACCCGCCGCGCGTGCCGCATTCGAGAATGCGCCGTTCGGATTGGTGCCGCCGATATCGATCGAGGGCATGGCCACCGCGGACGCGCCCAATGCGCTGCGCAGGAAGGTGACGTGCTCACGTTCATCGTTGGCGATCTCGTTCGCGTAGGCCTGGACCACCGGATCCTGGAACGGCACTTGTTGCCCGGGAATCACCGTGCCCATCGTGCCGACGCCGGTCGTCATGCTGGCCGCGAGACCCGCACCGGTTGTCGCATACGTGTAGAACTGCGATTCCAGATATTCCAGATTGAGTGCGAAATTCAGGATCTCCGGATCGGTTGGCGCGCTGGGGCTCGCCGACGCGCTGGAACCGGAGCCGCCGCCGCAGGCACTGATCAGCGTGCCGCCGACCAGACCCAGCCCCAGGCCGCCGGCGTTGCGAAAAAACTGCCTGCGCTGCAAACGGCGCTCGACGCGGCGATCGAATACGTCAATGAGCTCTGCTGATTTATTGCTGGACTCCGACATGGCGATGCTCCTCAGATGGTTCGCTGCCCATGCCGCGGACTCGCGACGCGCGCGTGCAAAAAAGCGGCTGCTCATGCAACGCGGTGACGTAATTCGCGGACGCAAAGAGGCCCCGTTCTTCTGAGAAGAACTAAGTAATGAAGGGGAAGAAGTGGGTCCTCAACGGTCTTTACGGAGCGAATGCCTGGCTAGATGCAAAGCTCGCAAAAGATTTCTGCGCGCGTTAGCAGAATGGGCGAGTTGCATCCTGATCACGGGCCGTAGAGGTAAGAAAGCATCGTAAAGAACACGTCGGACAAGCCGATTTGACCGGTCTCGCGCGGGCCCTTTGTCGATCCTCTGTACAATTGCCCGATCGATCGCCCGCGTGAGCGCCCTGACATGTCTCACTAAATGGCACGGCGGCACTACCGGCTCTGCACATCTGACGCGCAGCGCGCAGCGCTGACTTGCATGCGTCGCGTACTTTAAACATCGACTCACATCGAATTCATGGCCATTTCCTACAAGACCCCCGACGACATCGCCAGGCTGCGCATCTCCGGCCGCCTCGCGGCCGACGTGCTTGCGATGATCGGCGAGCACGTCAAGGCCGGTGTCTCCACCGACGAACTCGACGCGCTGTGCAACGACTACATTGTCAATACGCAAAAGTCGGTTCCGGCAAACGTCGGCTATCTGGGGTTTCCCAAGACAATCTGCACCTCAGTCAATCAGGTGGTGTGCCACGGCATTCCGAGCCGCAGCGAGATCCTGAAAGACGGCGACATCATCAATATCGACGTCGCGATCATCAAAGATGGCTACTTCGGCGACACCAGCCGCATGTATTGCGTCGGTCAGCCGAGCACGGTGGGCCGGCAGCTCATCGACACGACGTATGAAGCGATGCTGGCCGGCATTCGCGAGGTGAAGCCGGGCGCCACGCTCGGCGATGTCGGCTATGCGATCCAGAAGGTCGCGCAGCGCGACGGCTTCTCGATCGTGCGCGACTACTGCGGGCACGGCATCGGCAAGGTCTATCATGAGGACCCGCAGGTGCTGCACTATGGTCAGCCGGGGCAGGGCGCGCGTCTGAAGCCGGGTATGGTTTTCACGATCGAGCCGATGATCAACGCGGGCCGCGCCGGCACCTCGGTGCTGCGCGACGGCTGGACGGTGGTCACCAAAGACCGCTCGCTATCGGCGCAGTGGGAGCACATGATCGCCGTGACCGAAGACGGCTACGAGCTGCTGACACCGTGGCCGGACGGCACCGGCGATTACGAGGCGCCCTGAGTATGCGGGTTAGCGGGGCTGCGAAAGTGCCCCGGCAACCGGCGCGCTGCATGGCGGATAGGGTAGGTGCGCCGGACGCCGTGCAGAATGTGCGCGCGGCCCTTGTGCCTTGAGCGATGCTTTGGTTCAATCCTGCAAATAAGGATTTGACTCGCGCGCCGGTTCGGTTAAAGCTATGCCTTAGGATTTCAAGGGGTTTTCGTCTGCATGAGTCCGTCATTGACCGTTCGCCGCATCGCCGCTGATCAGGGCGCCGTTTTTCGCGAACTCCGTACTGCGTCGTTGCGGGAGGCGCCCTATGCCTTCGGCGAAACGCTTGAGGACGCCTTGTCGGTGGATGCAGCCAGTTTCGACGCCACCGCAGCGGCCCACGCCGCTTCCGTTACCGCCACCAGTTTCATCCTCTATACCGAGGGCCATCCCGCCGGACTGATCGAAGCACATTTCGACGACACCGCGGCGCCCCGCGCGTTCGTCTGCGAGCTGTGGGTGGCGCCGGCCGTGCGTCATCTGCGGGGCGGCGAGTTGCTGGTGGATACCGCCAGCGCCTGGCTCGCCGGCGAAGGCGCGATGGAAATTTACGCCTGGGTCGCCGACGCCAACCGCAATGCGATGCGCTTTTATGAGGCGCTCGGCTTCGGCCCAACCGGCGAACATCGCCGTGTCGCGCGTGCACCCGACCAGGCGGAAAGCCTGCTGGTGCGCCACGTGCCGACCACCTCGCAGGTGTTTCAGCAGTGATCCCGCGAGCGGTGCAGCAGCCTGCCGCTCGACTCCCTTCCGCGTCTGTGCAGCGTCCGTGGGCGAATAGTCGGCCCGAGCGGCCGCGGCGGCTTGCTCTATTGGCAAAAAAGCTCGCCGTCCGCGTAGACGCCTGTAAAATACGCAAAATTTTTTGCCGAACGCTATGTCGCCCAAGAAATCGCCCTTTTTCGAACTCCGCAGCGGCTCTGTCGACACGCTCCTGTTCGTGGTCAAGACAACCGACCTCGACGCCATGCGTGCCGAACTGACCCGGCGCTTTGAGGCGACCCCCGAATTTTTCGCTAACGACGTCGTCGCGATCGATGTGCGCCGCCTCGCCGACAACGAACGCGTGCCGCTCGCCGACATTGCGCAATTGCTCGACAGCGTGCGCATGCGCCCGGTCGGCGTGGTCGCTAATGTGCAGCAGGCCTGGGCGGCCGAATCCGCGCTGCCGTTGCTCGAAGCACGCGACCGCCGCGGCGCCGCGGCTAAATCCGCAGACGAAGACAGCGCCAACGCGGCGGCTGCTGCACCGGTTGCTACTTCGGCAACGGCCACTCCGCCAGCCGATCTGTTCGAAGCCGCTGCCGTCGCACCGCTAGCCGGCACGCCGGAAAGCGGCACGCCGGCCACCGCAGCGGCCGTCGATCCCACACCCGCCGCCGAGCCCGTGCGCCTTGCCACCTCATCGCAAACCATGGTGGTCGACAAACCCTTGCGCTCGGGTCAGCGTATCTATGCGAAGGGCGACCTGGTCGTGCTCGGGCTGGTGAGCTATGGTGCGGAAGTGATCGCGGAAGGCAACATCCATATTTACGCGCCGCTGCGTGGCCGGGCACTGGCCGGCGTGCAGGGCAATCACGACGCGCGCATTTTCTGCACGTGTCTCGAGCCGGAACTGATCTCAATCGCGGGCATCTATCGAACGACGGAGACCCCGCTGCCCGCCGACGTGCTCGGCAAGCCGGTGCAGATCTGGCTCGAAGAAGAAAAGCTGATGATCGAACCGCTGCGGCTCACCTGATCGACGTGAAGCGCGTGCATGCCTGCATGCGTCCGGCAAGGCGCCACCTCACGCGAAATATGGCCGCACATAATTGACGAATTTGACGAACACAAGGTAAGGGTAATGGCAAAAATCATTGTGGTGACTTCGGGCAAGGGTGGCGTGGGCAAGACGACCACGAGCGCGAGTTTTGCATCGGCCCTCGCATTGCGTGGCAGCAAAACCGCCGTGATCGACTTCGACGTCGGCCTGCGTAACCTCGACCTCATCATGGGCTGCGAGCGCCGTGTGGTGTACGACCTGATCAACGTGATCCAGGGCGAAGCCAACCTGAACCAGGCGCTGATCAAGGACAAGAAGTGCGAGAACCTCTTTATCCTTCCGGCGTCGCAAACGCGTGACAAAGACGCGCTGACCATGGAAGGCGTCGAGAAGGTCATCAACGACCTGATCGCAATGGACTTCGAATTCATCGTCTGCGATTCGCCGGCAGGTATCGAATCGGGTGCGCTGCTGGCCATGCACTTCGCCGACGAAGCGCTGATCGTGACGAATCCGGAAGTGTCGTCGGTGCGCGATTCGGACCGCATTCTGGGCATTCTGTCGTCGAAGACCAAGCGTGCAATCGAAAGCAAGGAGCCGATCAAGGAACACCTGCTGATCACGCGCTACAACCCGAAGCGCGTCAGCGAAGGCGAAATGCTCTCGCTCACCGATATCCAGGAAATTCTGCGCATCGATCTGATCGGCGTGATTCCGGAATCGGAAGCGGTGCTGCACGCGTCGAATCAGGGCCTGCCGGCGGTGCATCTGGACGGCACCGATGTGGCCGAAGCCTATAAGGATGTGGTGTCGCGTTTCCTCGGCGAGCAGAAGTCGCTTCGCTTTACCGATTACCAGAAGCCGGGCCTGTTGCAGCGCCTCTTCGGCACCAAGTAAGGGGAGCGCACGTAATGTCGATTCTTTCGTTTTTGCTGGGCGAGAAGAAGAAGTCCGCGTCGGTAGCGAAGGAACGCCTGCAGTTGATCATCGCGCATGAGCGCGCCGGTGGCCATGCGCCCGCCGATTACCTGCCTGCGTTGCAACGCGAACTGGTAGCCGTGATTTCGAAGTACGTGAAGATCTCCAATGAAGATATTCGCGTGAGCCTCGAACGCCAGGACGATCTCGAAGTGCTCGAGGTCAAGATCGAAATACCGCAGGCCTGACTGTCCAGGGCGTGCTCTGTTGCGGGTTCCACCGCATCTGCTGCGCGCTTCGCCGTGTTGCGTCCGTATGACGTGACGCAGTGGAGTGCGCCAGCGTTCTTCCTGCTGTTCACATTGCTGCGTGGAGGCGTGTTGTTCGCGCTGTCTGCTTCCATGATGTTTCTCTGCGGCGCCCCTGCCGGTCGACCACACGGCGATACGGCGCGCGAAATAATCCGTTGCACTTCAGGGCTGCCGGTTACACGACCGACGTCAGCGAGTGTGTGCCCTCACGCATTAAACGGATAACGCCGCATGCGGTGTCCATCCACAGAGGGAAAACATGAACAAGACCTTTCGCTTGCTGCTCGCTCAGACCGTACTGATCGCTGCCGGTGCGTCCGCCGTGGCCTCGGCTTCGGCCGCTGAAGTGATTGTGGTTGCGCCGTCCGCACCGCCGGCGGTGCGCTATGAAGCCGTGCCGGCACCGCGTGTCGGCTACGTGTGGGATCGCGGTCACTGGCGCTGGGATCACGGCCGCTATGTGTGGATCGGCGGCCACTGGCAAGCCGAGCGCGTCGGCTACCACTGGGTGCCGGGCCACTGGGTCGCACACGGCCCGAACTATCGCTGGGTCGAAGGTCACTGGGCATAAGGCCGAGGGCTCATCCAGTGCGCGGCACCGCGCAAACGATGCCGCGGGTGCCACCGCTATCCGATTGACGACGCAGGCGCCGCGCACGCGGCTGACGTAGCACGCCTGCACTTACCGGAATCAAACGATGAAAAAGAATCTGCTTCTGATCGCCGTGCTGGCGATCATGCTGGCCGGTTGCGTGGTCGTGCCGGCGCGGCCGGTGTACCTGCGCGCGCCGGCCGTTGTGGTCTACTGACGCGCAGCGCCGGTACCGTCCTGCGTGGGCGTGTCGCCGCTGAGGTCTTCGATGGCCGGCTCGGGCGCTTCAACCTCGGGCACCTCCGGCACCGGCGCGGGCGCCGGTTGCGGCAGCGGCGCCATATAGCGCGCTGCCAGCGATTCATACAAAGGCGGTGCAAAGAAACGCGACACGCGGCTCGCAATCAACGCGGTGGCCATGAGCGAAATCACCAGTGCGTGGCCATCGATCATCTCCATCACGATCACGAACGACGTAATCGGCGACTGCGTGACGGCGGCCAGATAGCCGACCATCGCGAGCGCGATCAGCATCGGCAGTTGCATCGAATCGAACACCATGTGCAGCAGATTGCCGAAGCCCGCGCCGATCGATAGCGACGGCGCGAAGATGCCGCCAGGAATGCCCGGCAGATATGAGCCGACCATCGAAATCATCTTGAGAAACGGATAGAACACCGAGAGGTGCTCGTGGCCGTCGAGCAGGCCGCGCGCTTCCGCATAGCCGCTGCCGAAGGTCGTGCCGCCCGAGATCAGCCCGACCACCGCGATCACGAAACCGCACAGCGCGGCGAACACGACGGGCCGCTCGCCATGCAACTGGCGCAACGGCGCCGGAATCCAGCGCGCGGTATTGAGCAGCAGCCAGCCGAACACGCCGCCCGCGATGCCGGTGACGATCGCGGTGAGCAGCACGGCGAGCGCCAGCAGTTTGGGAAAGTGCGCGCCGATCTGGATCGTGCCGAAATAGGTGTAGTTGCCGTTCAGCCCGAGTGCGATCACCCCCGCGATGATGATGGCCGTAATCAGCACGCCGCTCGCACGGGCCTCGAAGCTGCGCGTCAATTCCTCGATGGCGAACACGATGCCGGCGAGCGGCGTGTTGAATGCGGCGGACAGACCCGCTGCCGCGCCGGCCAGCACCATCTGGCGTTCGATCTGCGCGTTCGAGCGCGGGTACAGGCGCCGCAGATTGAACATGAGCGCCGCGCCGACCTGCACGGTCGGTCCTTCGCGGCCGATCGTAAAGCCGCCGAGAATCGCGAGGAACGACACGGCGATCTTGCCGAACAGAATGCGGAATGACAGCAGCCGAGCGCCGTATTCGCTGGGCTTCGAATGCAATGTGGCAATGACCTGGGGAATGCCGCTGCCTTCGGCGCCGCGAAAGAACGTGCGCGTGAGCCACACGGCGAGCGCCGCGACCGCGGGCGTGACGATCAACGGCGCCCACACGTGCTGCTGTTGCATCGCGCGAAATTCGGCGTAGCCCCAGTCGATCAGCCTTGCATACAGCACGGCGACGAGGCCGACCGCGATCGCGCCGAGCCAGAACACGCCGTATTGCCGCCACAGGCGTTTTGCGCGGCGTACGACGCCGTAGGAGAGAGTCGGGAGTTCCCGGGGCATGGGCGTGTGCTGGGCAAAGGCTGAATTATAGCGGCCGGGGCATGGGAATAACCGTGTGAAAGTGGTTTGAAATATAGTAAAACGGGTGTCCGTAAGGCATGCGTGTAACGCGCCGTATTCAGCATCGCGTGGCCGCGCTGCGTGCCTCGGCAATGATTACTTCAATCGTCGGCTAAAATGAGATGACGTTTGAACAACTAAAAAGGTCCTCAATGAAGCGAGTCCTTATCGTCAAGGTCACGTCACTCGGCGATATCGTGCAAGCGCTCCCGGTCGTCGCCGATATCAAACGCGAGTTTCCAGGCGTTCAGGTGGACTGGGCCGCTGACGAAGCATTCGCCGAAATGGTGCATTGGTGCCAGGGCGTGGACCGCGTGCTGTGCGCGCCGCTGCGCCGCTTCAAGAAAGCGCGCCGTTGGGCCGACTTCAAGGCGATTGCGGCGTCGATCGCCGAATTGCGCGCGTATCACTACGACTTTATCGTCGACATTCACGGCGTCTACAAGAGCGCGATCATCGCGTTTCTGGCCCGCTCGTCGAAGCGTATCGGCTATCAGTCCCAGGACCTCGGCGAACGGGGCGCTGCGTTTGCCTACACTGGGCGTTTCGGTCCGCGTCCGCTATGCAATGCGTGGCACGGCATGCGTATCAGCACGGGCGAGGCCTTGGGCTATGAGGTCAAAGGTCCGGCTGTCTACAATCTGCGCCTGCCCGAGCCTGCCGTCGCGCCGTTCGCGGCGGATAGCGGGCCGGTCGCGGCGCTGTTTCACGCCACCTCCAAAGACGACAAGAAGTGGCCGATCGGGCACTGGGCGGAGATTGGCCGCGAGTTGGCGCAGCGCGGCTTTCAGGTCGTGTTGCCGTGGGGCTCGGAAGGCGAGCGGGCTGAAGCGGAGCAGATCGCTTCACAGGTGCCGGGTGCGAAGGTCCTCTCCAGAATGACGGTGACTGAAATCGCGCAGATGATCGACGCCTGCGCGCTGGTGGTCGGCACCGATACCGGCTTTGTCCACCTCGCGCACGCGTTGCAGAAGCGCACCGTCATGATCTTCGTGGCAACCTCGCCGGATCATTGCGGCGTCGAATCGCCGTTCCGCTCGATCTCGATCGGCAATGGCCGTGCGGTGCCTTCCGTCAG
The DNA here is from genome assembly GCA_963738755.1 of uncultured beta proteobacterium. GTDB lineage: Bacteria > Pseudomonadota > Gammaproteobacteria > Burkholderiales > Burkholderiaceae > Paraburkholderia. The sequence continues at coordinate 265,407 of CAVTXZ010000030.1, read as the reverse complement.
CGAGGCGCTGGACGCGATCAACTACGTGCATTCCAACCCAGGCGCCGCAGAAATGCCACCCGGCGCAGCCGCCGCCTGAGCGTGGCTTCTCGCGCCGTCGCGCAATCGTTTGCTCAAAAGAAAAGAGGCGTGCCGCACAGTCCGCTCAAGCTAAGAGCGCTGCCACGGAACGCCTCCGAAAAACGCCCGCGTCGGGGAACTACGGGCGAAGAGGAATCGCTGCGATCAACACATCTGGTCATGCACGGAGCGGCCAGATCAGTGACCGAATCCGTTGTGGAAAGACCGGCACTTCGCCGGTTGCTTCAATGGTTCGTCTTCATGGCATGCAGCGCGAGTGCCGGCACATTTTCGTGCCGCTCTTCGGCGCCCCGCAGCCGTTCGTGCTGTGTTCGGAAGGCGTCATGCATTACACGCCTGTTAAATCTGTCGCTTTTCGTTGAGTGCCTGATTGCTCAGACACGCCCGTTCTCTGGTTCGCGACTGATCGCGAGCTTGCGTCAGCGTTCTGATTCGATGCCCTTCATTCGTGCTGTGACCTGCGTAAGCACCGCCGGCAGGGCATGCGCCCACAGCATGTAATCAATCCAGTATAGGCGCTGATTTTGTCTGACGTAAATCTGTCGATGTGGCCCTTTGCCAGCATCCAATTGCGACGCGCCGCCGTGTAACACCGTGGTGATCTTCCCTTACATATCGCAACGTTCGGGCGAGGCAACGTCGTGTTCAATCGAGTCATTCGGGGTTTCGGCTCGAATGAATCTGACTCGAAGGAGAACAATATGAAACGCCTTGTCCTGACTCTGATTGCCGGCACATTACTCGCGACAGCCCTCGGCGGCTGCATCGTTGCACCGGCGCCTGGCTATTACTACGGTGGTGGCGGTTACTATCATCACGGTGGCTACTACTATCGCTAACGGCTCAGGCTAAAAGCATTTCGAAAGCAACCACGGCTGCGATCGCAGCCGCGTTGGCGGCCACCGCTTCCACGACGATGCCCTTCCATGTCGCCGGGCGAAAGCGCAATGCAAGCAGCAGCGAACAGAGCAACGCCAGCGCGATGATCATCACGATGTCAGCGTTGTGGAGATGGATATTCATCGGAGCCTCCCTGCTCGCCTTAGGGTTATTGAAGTCGAGTATAGGCAAGTCAAAAAGACGCGCAAGGCAGGGGATTTACTCAGGACAACACGGCAAACGGGGGAGTGGAGCGCAGAGGAGTGTGATTCGAAGCCACCGCAGCGCGAACCAGCGCGCCGGGCGGCGTCGAACAATAAAACGATCAGGCGGTCGATACAGCGCGCCTGATCACATCAATTGCGTATCGCGCGTTTCGCGCATGCACAGCACGCCGATCATGCTGACGGCCGCCGCGATCGATACATAGGCGCCCACCCAAGGTAGTCCGCCGTGCGCCGCCAGCACCTGGGCGATATACGGCGCCACCGACGCCCCAAGAATCCCGCCGAGGTTGTACGACACGCCTGCACCGGTATAGCGCACGTTGGTCGGAAACAGTTCCGGCAGCAGCGCGCCCATCGGCGCGAAGGTCACGCCCATCAGGAACAGTTCGATCACGAGGAACAGCAGCACTTGCGGTGTCTGTCCGCTGCCGAGCAACGGCGCCATCGTGAAGCCCGACAGAATCGCCGCGATGATGCCGACGATCAGCACCGGTTTGCGGCCGTAGCGATCGCTGGCCCAGGCCGACAGCGGCGTGGCGAGCGCCATGAACACCACGGCGATACACAGCAGGCCAAGGAAGGTGGGCCGCGGAATCTTCAGTACTGATACACCGTACGACAGCGAAAACGTCGTGGCGTTATAAAACAGCGTGTAACAGACCACCATCGCCAGCGCGCCGAGAAGCGTCGGCACCCAGTGCTGCGAGAGCAGGGTGGCGATCGGCACCTTCACGCGTTCCTTGCGTTCGATCGCGGCCCGGAAGGCCGGCGTTTCCGCGATTTTCATCCGCACGTACAAGCCGAGCGCGACCAGCACCGCGCTCACCAGGAACGGCACGCGCCAGCCCCAGCTGCGGAATTGCTCGTCGGTGAGCGACAAGGCCAGGCCGAAGAACAGGCCGTTGGACGCCAGAAATCCGATCGACGGCCCGAGTTGCGGGAACATTCCGAACCAGCCGCGTTTGCCGGCCGGCGCGTTCTCGGTGGCGAGCAACGCCGCGCCGCCCCATTCGCCGCCGAGGCCGATGCCCTGGCCAAAGCGCAGCACGCACAACAGGATCGGCGCGAGACTGCCGATCGAATCATAGCCGGGCACGAGACCGATCAGCGTGGTGGATAGGCCCATCACGAGCAGCGACGCGACCAGCGTCGATTTACGGCCGATACGGTCGCCAAAGTGGCCGAACAGGAACGAGCCGATCGGCCGCGCGACGAACGCGATGCCGAACGTGACGAAGGCCGACAAGGCCTGCGCGGTGGCCGAGCCGTGCGGGAAAAACACCGGTCCAATCACGAGCGCCGCAGCGGTCGCGTAGACGTAGAAATCGTAGAACTCGATTGCGGTGCCGATAAAGCTCGCGAAGATGATCCGCGTGCTGCTGTTCTTCCCGGCCGCATCGGGCTGGGCCGCGGAAATCGGCGAAGTGGACATGCAGGGTCTCCCTATGTCGTGGTGCCGCTGGGCGCCGTGCCTGGCAGTCAGGCGGCGCGCGTTCAGACGGCATTTTTTGTTTAAGTTCGAATGGTTCGGTGCGTCTCGCCGGCGTGGGTGCCATGCGTGACGCGGCGAAGCTGCGACAGCTTACAACGGCAACCGGCGGCGCGCGTGGATGGCGCGGCGGCGCTGCAATCGGGCTCGCGCCGCGCCGACGGGTACGCGGGCGACAGGAGCCGTGCCGGAGGGTTCCGGCGGAGGGAATCGGAAAATTATAACGAGCGCGGCCGCGGCGCAGCAAGGCGGCGCCGTGTTCAATCGATGGTTTGTGCTTGCGGCGAGGCGAACGTGCGCAGCTGGAACTTGCCGTCGTCGTTGAAAAGCCAGTCTTCGAACAGTTCGAGCTGCCCGTGTCCGTTCAGCAACTTGCCAGGCGGCTGGGGCAGCGGCGCGGCACGCCGCAAGGTGGCGAGCGCGGTGCTTTCGGCTTCGTCGTCGCCATTGGTGCGATACACCGACGACTGCACCAGCTGACCGTTGCGATCGACTGTGAACGACACCACCACCAGCGAGCGCAGCATCGCCTGCGGTGTGCCGCGCAGCACATAGGACGGATTGCGCTCGATGATGCGTTTGGCGACGGCGCTGCGGTACTGGTCTAGCGTCGCGCTGTTGACTGCCGCGGCCGGTGTGCTGACGAGCGGGCGTTGCGGCGGCGTGATGGTGCAGGCGGCGAGCGCCATGGCAAATGCTGTTGCCACTGCGGCCCACAACGCGCCGCGCCCATGCTCTTGCGGCGCACAAGCGCAGACGCCGGAATCAAAGCGTGCAGTGAGGCAACGGACGTGACGCGTGCGACTTGGCATCGTCGTGGGAACAGGGGCAGGATCTAACTTGATGGTAGTCAAAATCCGCCAGGATGCAATTGGCGTTCGCCCTGCATCGCGTTGCCTCCCTTCGTTGATGCAACGCACCGGTGCGCGGCGGCTCACTGCTCGCAGCCTTTCCATCACCTTTCCGTTGCGTGCATGCCGGCATACGGTCTGATGCCGTTTTCCTGACATCACCGTGGTCTCGACAAGTTCTGGTCACGCCAGCCAGTACATAGCAGGAGTTCTAAGAGTTCTCTTATTGGGAGCGACGCCTGGCGCGAATAGCGTGGCTGGGTCAATCGGGCGTAGCGCGGCGCAACGGCCACAAGCCGTCGCTGGAAGAGCGTGGCGCGAGCCGATCGAATCTGTCAACCAGAGAACGGAGCCATCGCTTGGAACAGTCATCTTTTGCATTGACGCGCACACAATCGCGCACAGTGAAACAGACCGTCGCTCGCAACCTGTGCGCTGTCTATCTGATCGAAGGGCACCCGGACGTCACGCGCCTATCCGCGGCTGTGACGCAACTGGCGGCACACTGTCCGCCACTGGCCTATCGCCTTGTCGATGCCGAGCAAGGCATGCGCTGGGCCATCCGGCGAGACCTGGCGCCGCAACTCGACATCATCGACCTCGACATTCAAGATGCGCATGGCGAGGCCGCCGCGTTGTCGCTGATCGACAACTTATGCGCGCGCCCGTTCCGTCTGGACGCCGGTCTGCCGTGGGCGTTGACCTTATTGCGCGCCGGCGCGCGCTGCTATCTCGTGTTTGCCTGTCATCCCGCGCTGCTCGACCGCTTTTCGCTCGAACCGTTATTTGCGGCGCTTTCGCAGGCGTACCGCGGCGACGCGCCCACGGCACGGCTCGGTATCGATCAGCAAGGCTTGCTCGACGCCGAGCGCGACCTGCTGACGAGCGACCGTTTGCAGGCCGATCTCGATTTCTGGATGCAACAGGTGGGCGACGCGTCGTTCGAATGGCGTGTGCCGCGTCACCAGAGCGTGCTCGCCGACAGCAGCTTTACCGTGCGCCTCGATGCGCAAACCGGCGCTGTATTGCGCAACCAGGCTGAGGCGCTCGGCGCGGCGCCGGACGTGCTGCTGAAACTATGCTTCCACGTGCTGCTGCGCCGCATGACCGCAAGCCGCGCGGTGCTCACCGCGCATCATCGGCGCGGGCGTTGCGCCGAGCGTGCGGAAATCGGTTTCGACGAGCGGCGCCTGCTGCTCAAAACCGGGTTCGACGAGACCATGACGTTGCGGCAATTTCTGCGGCGTGCGGCGGCGCGTGTCGAGATGGCGGATTTTCATGCCGAGCTGCCTGCCTTCGAGGTGCGGCGCGACCTCGAGCGGCGCGAGCCGGGTTTCGTGCGCGCAACCAATGTGGTGTGCGAGGCGGACAGCCTGCCTTACGAAGCACTCGAACTTGGCACGCTGAAGGCCTCGTTGCTGGCCTCGTACTCGCGCCTTCATGGGCGCGAGGATATCGCTGTCTATCTCGACGTGCGCGAGCAGATCGCGTTGCACGTGCATTGCCGCCACCCTCATGAACTCGATGGCCTGTGCATTGCGTTCGAACATCTGTTCGCATTGATCGCGCGTCTCGGCGAGTGTCTCGACGAGCGGCTCGACGCGATCGATCTCTACACGCCGGCACTGCGGCAGCGTCGTATGGCCTGGTCCGATGGCGGTCCGCTCGCGGCGCCCGCATGCGACGTCCTCGAACTGATCGCACGAACTGCAGGCGAACACGGCGGGCGGCTGGCGATCAGCGGACCGGATGCCGTGTTCACCTACGCGCAACTGGTGGCCGCCGCGCAGCGCATCGGCATTGCGCTCGGGCCGGCGGTACTGGACCGGCCGGACGCATTGATCGGCATTTGCGTCTCGCGCGGAGCCCGCACCGTGCCGGCGATGCTCGGTGTGCTGGCCTGCGGGGCGGGCTATCTTGCCGCTCGATTCGCACATGCCCGATGAGCGCCTGCGCTATATCGTCAAGGATGCGCAACTGCGAGCTGTGATTGCCGATGCCACGACGCACGAACGCGTCAGCGAGTTGGTCGAGTGCCCGGTCTACCAGATCGAAGATCTGCTGCGCCGCCCGTCAACAGGCGGCCCGGCTGACTTGCCGACTGCCGGATTTCCCGCCGGCGATCCCACGCGCACCGCGTATGTCATTTACACGTCAGGCACGACCGGCAATCCCAAAGGCGTCGTGATCGAGCGCGGCATGCTTGCGCACTTCATTGCGTCGCTGACGGGTCGCTATCGACGGGACGAAAGCACGCGCTGGCTGCAGTTCGCATCGGTTAATTTCGACGCGAGCGTGGTCGAGATTTTCAATCCGCTCACGCACGGCGGCCACTTGATCATCGCACCAGAAGCGGTGCGCGCCGACGCTGAAGCGCTGTTCCGCTTCCTCGACGCCGAGCGCATCACGCATGCGTTTCTGCCGCCGGCCATTCTTAAACTGTTGCCACGGCGCGCGCTGCCGCATCTGGATACGGTGCTATGCGGTGGCGAAGCCTGCGACGACGAGACGATCCGCTTCTGGTCCGCGATGCTGCGCCTGTCGAATATCTACGGGCCGACCGAAACTACCGTGATGGCGACGGAAAATACCTTCGATGGCGACAAGCCGGCCAATCAACTCGGCCGCCCGCTGCCCGGCTACCAGATTCACCTGCTCGACGCGTACGGCGACGCCGTCCCGCTGGGAGGCATCGGCGAGATTTGCATCGGCGGCGCGGCGGTGTCGCGCGGCTATCTGCTGCGACCCGAGTTGACCGTGCAGAAGTTCCGGACCAACCCGTTCGGCCCCGGCCGGCTGTATCGTTCCGGCGACCTGGGCCGATTCAACCCGGACGGCGCGATCGAGTTTCTGGGGCGCAGCGATTTTCAGGTCAAGATTCGTGGCTACCGGATCGAGCTCGGCGAGATCGAGGCCAGTATCGTCGAACAGCCGGAGGTGCGCAGCGCTTATGTCGGCACCTGCGACCGGCAGGGTGATACGGCACTCGTCGCCTGGTATGTCGGCGCGGCGCTGGAGCCGAGCGCGTTGCGGCGCAGGCTTGCCCAACGCCTCGCGCACTACATGGTGCCGGCGTTCCTGTTGCAGGTCGAAGCGTTGCCCCTGACGCTGAACGGCAAAATCGATCGCGCCAGATTGCCGGCGCCGCAAGCCGGTCCGGCAGACGATATGACCCGTACGCTCGACTCATTCGAGCAGGCGGTGCAGGCAATCTGGGCTGACGTGCTGGGCGTGCCGCTCGACGCCATTGGCGGACACAGCCACTTCTTCCAGCTCGGCGGCCATTCGCTGCTCGCCACGCTGGTATGCAATCGGGCGAGCGCGGGCCTCCATGCGCCAGTCGGACCGAAGACACTGTTCGCGCATCCGCAGTTCGATGACTTCTGCTCGCAGGCGCGGCAGGGCCTGGAAGAAGGTGCGGCGCTGCCGCCGCTCGTCGCGCAGGATGGTGAACCGACGCCGGCGCCGTTGACCAGTCGCCTCGTGCAGATGATGTACGCCCGCGCAGTCAGCCAGCCCGGCGACAACACGTACACCATCGTCATGCGCGTGGATTTCGATCTCGAGGCGAATCCGTTGCGGCTGCATCAGGCGCTGGTCGCCACGCTCGCGCAAAATCCCGTGTTCAGCGCGAGTCTTGCGGAGCGTGATGGCGTGCTGCACCTGTTGCCGGGCACTGCTGACACGCCTTCGATGCCACTGGTCCAGCTGGAAAGTTGCGATTGCCGCGAGATCGGCGCGCGCATCGACGCGATGCTTGCGCAGCATTTGCCGCTCGACTGCGCGCCGCTATCGCGCGCGCAATTGCTGATGTCTCCGCAAGAGAGCCGCACGACGTTGTTGTTCGGCATCCATCACGCGATTTTCGACGGCTGGTCGTTCAGGCTGCTGCTCGACGAACTGGCGTTGCGCTATCAGGGTCTGCCGGTCGCGCCGCGGCGTTTTTCGTGGTTCGACTATGGCCATTGGACGTCGCAGTTGGCGTCGTCGAAGCCGTTCGCCAATGCGCGCGACTACTGGACGCGCAAACTCGACGCCGTCAGCTTGCGCACCGAATTGCCGTTCGACGCGCCGCATCGCGAGCGCAATGCGAACCGCTCGCTGGCGCTCCATGTGCGGCCCGCCCACATGCGCCGTCTGAAACAGCTTGCCGACTTGCACGACATGACCTTGCCGCCGGTGCTGTTCGCGCTGTATCTCGTCTGGCTCTGGCGTGTGAGCGGTCAGCCGCAACTGGCCTGTGCGTATCCGAACGCGGGGCGCGATATCGCCGGCAGCGAGGAGATCTACGGCATGTTCGTTTCGATGGCGGTGCTGGTGCAGCGCGTCGAAACGAGACAGTCTTTTGGCGAGCTGGCGCAGGCGGTGCACCGTCAGATGCGCGAGGACCACGATCATCTGCTCGCCACGCCCTACGATACCGATCACGCGCAGCTCGGCGCGCTCAACACGCTCTTCAGTTTGCAGAGCGGTATCGACCTGAGCGGCCGCATGGGCGAAATCGGCTATTGCGCCGAGGAGTGTCCTTCGCTTACGTCGAAGGCTGATCTGTCGGCGATTTTCTATCAGCGGGCCGACGGCGGGCTGGACGGTCGCTTCGAATACGACAGCTCGGTGCTGCATACCGCGTCGATCGAACGGATGGCCGATGTGTTCAACACGCTGTGCCACGCGGCGGCTCATCATCCTGATGCGCCGGTCGGGGAACTGGCCTATCTGAGCGACGCGCAGCACGCGCAATGTCTGAGCTTTGCCTGCGGCGAACCGCTCGCCGACGCGCCGCAATCGATCCCGGCACGTTTCGCCGAGGTTGTCGCCGCGCACGCGTCGCGCATCGCCGTGCGTTGCGGCGAGCAGCTGCTCAGTTATGGCGAACTCGATACGCTCAGCGACGCGATCGCTCATGGCATCACGGCTTATGTGCCGGCCGGCACGCGGGTGGGCTTGAGCATGCAGAAAGGTGTCCTGCTGGTGGCCAGCGTGCTTGGCGTGCTGAAAGCAGGTTGCGCCTACGTGCCGCTCGACCCGGCCTACCCCGCGGAACGCCTGCGCTATTTCGTCGAGAATTGCGCCATCGAAACCGTGCTCGCCGATGAACCGAGCCGCTGCGCACTGGACGCCGCGGGACTCGCGGCGTTGCGCAAGATCGATCCGGCGCAGCTGGCGCAAGTCGTGGCGGTCGCGCCTCCGGCCCGGATGTCCGCTGTCGATCCCGAGGCGCTGGCTTACGTGATCCACACGTCCGGATCGACGGGCAAACCCAAAGGCGTGCTGGTGGAGCACCATACGGTCGTCAGAATGGTGGCGGGGGCGAGCCGCGCACTCGACTATGCGCCGGGCAGCGTCAGCACACTGGCGGCGTCGACCAACTTCGACGCCAGTGTGCTCGAACTGTTTCTTGCATTGCTGCACGGCGGCACATTGATCGTGTTGCCCGAGCAAGTGCGCCGCGATCCGTCCCTGCTGCACGCGTTGCTAAAGGTGGAGCGCGTCACGCATGCAACGCTCGCGCCGGTGCTGGTGCAAAGTCTGCCGCGCGAACCGCTGCCCGATCTGCAGTTGCTGGGCTTCGGCGGCGATACGCTGGACGAACCGAGCGCCGCGTGGTGGAGCAGACATACGCGCCTGTTCAGTCTTTACGGTCCGACGGAAATTACCGTGATGGCATCTTGCGGGCAAGTGCTGCCGGGAGGCCCGAGCCGCATCATCGGCAAACCCTTGCCGGGCTACCGCCTTTATTTGCTCAATGCGCAGCGGCAACCGGTGCCGCCGGGCACGGTCGGCGAAATCCATATCGGCGGAGAAAATCTGGCGCGGGGCTACCTCAATCAACCGGCCATGACGATGGAGCGTTTTGTGGTCGATCCGTTTCGCGATGCGCCGTACGCGTTGATGTACCGCACCGGCGATCTGGGTCGCTACCTCACCGACGGCACGATCGAATATTTCGGCCGTAACGACGCCCAGATCAAACTGCGCGGTTTCCGGATCGAACTCGGCGAGATCGAGAATTGCATCGCCGCCGCGCCGGGTGTCGCGCATGCCGCCTGCACTGTATGGGGCGAAGGCGAGGCCCGCTATCTGGCGGCCTATTACGTCGCTCATCCTGGCAGCGCTGCGGCGCCCGACGAGGACTCGCTGCATCAATACATAGCGGCGGCGTTGCCCGACTACATGGTGCCGGCGTGTTTTATCAGGCTCGATGCGTTGCCCGCGTCGCCGAACGGCAAGCTCGATCGCAAGGCATTGCCCGCGCCTTTGCGCGCGAGTGGCACGCCACCGCGCAATGGCGTCGAGCAGCGCATCGCGCAAGTCTGGGAAACGTTGCTGCGCGTCTCGGCAGTCGGACGCGACGACAGCTTTTTCCGGCTGGGCGGCAACTCAATTCTCGCTGTACGGATGCAGGCCCAAGTGCGCGACGCGCTCGGCATCGAATTTGCAATGGATGCGTTCTACCGCGCGCCCACTATCGCGTCCCTTGCGGGTGGCCGCCATGAAAACATGATCGAACGCGCGGTCGCCGACGCGGCGGCGCCGCTGGTCATCGAGCATGCCCCGCCTCCATTTGCGTGTTCCGAGCCGGCGCCGATTCGTACCATGCTGCTGACCGGCGCAAGCGGTTTCCTCGGCATTCATCTGTTGCACGAATTGTGCGACCGGCTCGACAAGGTGATCTGCCTGCAACGCTGCGTGAGCGCGGCGGCGGGGCAGGTTGCGTTACAGGAGAAAGCACGCGAGGCGGGGCTTGTCATCGACTTCCGGCGTGTTGAAGTCATTCCGGCGGATCTGGCCGCGCCGGATCTAGGGCTTGATGCCGCCCGCTGGCGGCAACTTGCGGCGGAGGTCGACGCGATCCTGCATTGCGGCGCATTCGTGCATCACCTGCATAGCTACGAGGAGATGAAGTGCGTGAATGTCGGTGGCACGGAGGCATTGCTGAGGCTCGCGCTGACGCAGCGGCAAAAGCTGTTCTGTTTCGTCTCGACGCTGTCGGTGGGCGCGATGCTGGAAGGCGCCGTGCGTATCAGTGAAACCATTGACGATGCTCGTCCGTTAATGGACAACGGCTATCTGCTGACCAAGTGGGTCGGCGAACAGCGGGTCGCGCAATGCGCGCGCCGCTTCGGTTTGCCGGCGGTGATCGCGCGGCCTGGCAATATCACCGGCAACAGCCGAACCGGTTTTAGCAACTATCGGCACAACCATTTCTGGCTATTCAACCGGGGCTGCCTGGAGTTGGGCGCCCACCCAGACACTGCGCAGGAAGTCGAGATGACGCCGGTCGATTTGCTCGCTAGCGCGGTGGCGGCTTTGGCGCTCTATCCGCGTTCCGAACTGCGTGTGGCGAACCTGAGCAATCCGCATGCGCTGAGCCAGCGGCAGTGGTTTGCCGCGCTTGCGGCTGGCGGCCTGCACGCCGAACCGCAGGTGCCGGCCGACTGGCAACGGCGCCTGGCGAGTCTCGACGCCTCGAATGGCCTGACGCTGATTCGAGATTTTTATACCGGCGACCTGTCCGCGGCACCGTTGCCGGTCGAGCAGCGTGGCACGCTGACCGAACTGGCCATGCACGGCGTCGATCTCGTGGCCGACTATGGCGCGTTGATCCCGCTCTATGTCCGCTATCTGCGCGCCGAAGGTTTTTTTGTCCCGGAGGCAGAGGAGGTTGCGTCCTCATAAGCCAGGCCGAAGAGCTGCGCGCCAGCGCTGGTTCAGCATGCGGGCAATGCGCGCGGCGCCTTGTAACCGTGTGAAATATGACCGGATTCCTCTGCGTCCGAAACCGGCCTACACTCCAATGGCCTCTTTCGAGAGGCATCGGTGGAAGTCTTTCATTTAGCCCGCTTCGCGCGGGCTTTCTTTTGCCGCAGCGCTTTGCATATCGCAACGCTGAAAGCAAAAAAGGCGAACTCGTTGCCGGGTTCGCCTTTTTTTCATGGCGCACGGAACGCGCCATGCGCAGTGCGTTACTTCAACGCCTCGCGTGCCGCTTTGGCCGCCGCGAGCACCTGCTCCGGCGCCGTGCCGCCCGCATGGTTGCGGCTGGCCACCGAACCTTCCAGCGTCAGATACGAGAACACGTCTTCGCCGATCAGATGCGCGACGTTCGGCAGTTCGGTGCGCATTTCCGCGAGCGTCAGATCCGCCAGATCGCAGCCGCGATCGACGCACACGCGCACTGCCAGTGCCACCGCTTCGTGCGCGTCACGGAACGGCAGGCCGCGCTTGACCAGGTAGTCGGCGAGATCGGTCGCCGTGGAGAAACCCTGCAGCGCGGCGTCACGCATGGCTTGCGGCTTCACCGAGATGCCGGCGACCATTTCAGCGAAGATGCGCAGCGTATCCGCAACCGTATCGACAGTATCGAACAGCGGTTCCTTGTCTTCCTGATTGTCTTTGTTGTACGCGAGCGGCTGGCCTTTCATCAGCGTCAGCAAGGCCATCAGATGACCGTTCACGCGACCGGTCTTGCCGCGCGCCAGTTCCGGCACGTCCGGGTTTTTCTTTTGCGGCATGATCGACGAGCCGGTGCAGAAGCGGTCCGCCAGATCGATAAAGCCGACGCGTGGGCTCATCCATAGCACGAGCTCTTCCGAGAAGCGCGACACGTGCGTCATCACGAGTGCGGATGCCGCCGTGAATTCGATCGCGAAGTCGCGGTCGGACACCGCGTCCAGCGAATTCGCGCAGATGCCGTCGAAGCCGAGCGTTTTGGCCACGGCATGACGGTCGATCGGATAGCTGGTGCCAGCGAGCGCCGCCGCGCCCAGCGGCAGGCGATTCACGCGCTTGCGGCAATCGATCATGCGCTCGGCGTCGCGCGAGAACATTTCCACGTAGGCCAGCAGATGATGGCCGAACGTGACCGGCTGCGCGACTTGCAGGTGCGTGAAGCCCGGCATGATGGTCGACGCGTTCTGCTCCGCCATGTCGATCAGCGCGGTGCGCAGATCCGTTAGCAGGCCGCCGATCCGGTCGATCTCGCCGCGCAGCCACAAACGGATGTCGGTTGCGACCTGGTCGTTACGCGAGCGGCCGGTATGCAGGCGCTTGCCGGCGTCGCCGATCAGCGCGGTGAGGCGCGCCTCGATGTTCAGGTGCACGTCTTCCAGATCGAGTTGCCATTCGAACTCGCCACGCTCGATCTCACCCTTGATCTGCGCCATGCCGCGCTGGATCGCGGCGAGGTCGTCGGCGGCGATGATCTTCTGCGCGGCCAGCATCGAGGCGTGCGCGAGCGACCCTTCGATATCGACCAGCGCCAGACGCTTGTCGAAGAAAACCGACGACGTATAGCGTTTGACGAGCTCCGACATCGGCTCCGAGAAGCGAGCCGACCAGGCTTCGCCTTTTTTGTGCAGTTGGGACGTCATGGTGTTTGGCAGTTAAGCGGCAGTTGAGCGAGCGGTGATGAGGCTGGCAGTGATTGCGCAGTACGCTGCGCAGGCGCCGCCGAAGCGAGGAAAGACAGGGATTTTAACACCTGTCGGCAGCGCCAAAGACGCCGCCGGCGTGGCCCTGTTCGGCGCGAAAGCGCTCCGGCCAGGCATTGCCGCCAGGCGCGGGCTATTCGCGCACCAGCACCACGAGCTTCAGATCCTCGCGATGCGCGGGTTTGAAGGTGATCTGGTCATAGACGATGCGGCCGTCGCGCGGATGGTTGAATTCGCGCCGGCCACCTTCACGGCCGCCCACGTCCTGCGATGCCCAGAAGCGCGCGAAGGCATCGCTGGCGGCCGCCAGCGAGTCGATCAATGCGCGCGTGGGCGCGTCGTTCAGATGCCGGATCGAGTCGGCGCGGAATTCGGCGGCTAGACGCCGCGCGCGGGTTTCCCAGTCGAAGATCAATGCGCGCGCGGCCGGTTCGGTGAAGGTGTAGCGCAGCAGATTGCGGTCGTGCGCGCCATCCAGCCAGCCGACGAACAGATCGGCGGCGCGCTCGTTCCACGCGAGCGCGTTCCATTGCCGATCGAGCACGTAGGCCGGCGCGTTCACGAGCTGCACGGTTTCGAGCAGCGTGGCGGGGGCGTCGGCGGCGGCCGGATCGGGCTCGGCCGGATCGCGCTGGGCGGCCAGTTCGAACAGATACGCGCGCTCGGCGCGCGACAGCTGCAACGCGACGGCGATCCGCGCGAGCGCGTCGGCGGAAGCCGAGACCGGCCGGCCCTGCTCGATCCACGTGTACCAGGTCGGGCTGACACCGCACAGTTGCGCGACTTCCTCGCGCCGCAAACCGGGCGTGCGGCGGCGCGGGCCGGGCGGCAGGCCGACCGCCTGCGGCGAGAGCCGCTCGCGATGCGCGCGGATGAAGTCGCCGAGCGCACGCGCGGGCGTGGCATCGAGCGGCGGCGGGTTGTCGATTGAGGACGGCGTGGTCATGCTGATCGGATTGCGCGCAGAAGGGTGTTTTCGATACCAGAATAATTGCTTAACTTGTACTGGTACACGGCGGGTTCTATTGTAACGGCTGGAGCGGCGCACGGCGTTCCAGCCCGACCCCACATATTTTCAACCGGAGCTTTCCCATGAAGCATCACGACCAGGTCGCCGACGCCTTCGGCTCGACCGCCGCCGCGTATTTGACGAGCCAGACGCACGCTACCGGCGCCGATCTGCAGACGCTGGCGGAATCGATCGCCGCGACGCCGGGTGCGACCGTCCTCGACATGGGTTGCGGCGCGGGGCACGCGAGTTTCGCCGTCGCGCCGCACGCCAAAGAGGTCGTGGCCTACGACATCGCGCCGCAAATGCTGGCGACCGTCGTTGGCGCGGCGAAGGATCGCGGCCTCGCCAATATTCGCACGCAGCAGGGCGCCGCTGAAACACTGCCGTTCGACGCTCAATCGTTCGACTGGGTCGTCAGCCGGATGAGCGCGCATCACTGGCACGACGTGCCGCTCGCGTTAGCCGAGGTGCGCCGGGTGCTCAAGCCGGGCGGCAAGGTGTTGTTCATCGACATCGCGGGCGCCGATCACCCCTTGCTTGACACGCATATTCAGGCGGTGGAAGTGCTGCGCGACGGCTCGCATATCCGCGACTACCGCGCCGACGAGTGGATTGCTTTTTTCGAAGCGGCCGGCTTCAAGGCGACGATTCGCGAGCGCTGGCGCATCGAGATCGAGTTCAGTTCGTGGGTGGCGCGCATGCGTACGCCGGAGCCGCGTGTGGTGGCAATCCGTTCGCTGTGGAGCAACTCGCCCGATGAAGTGCGCCAGTATTTCGACGTGCAGGAAGACGGCTCGTTCAAGCTCGATGCGCTGATGGTCGAGGCGCAGTAGGGCGGTTTGGTCGCGCGACACGTGGACGCGCGCGACAATTCAGGGATGGATTGGTCATGCTACGCTTCGGCTTGCTAAGCAATCTGGAGGCGTGGAAAGATGCAGCGTTTGATAGTGTGTCTGGTGGCTACGGTTGCGCTGCCGTGCAGCGCGGTGGCGCAAACCAATCGGGACTATTACCGTGATCGCGGCACCACCTTGCCGCGCACGATCTCGTCCGATCCGACCGGCAGCCCGTACACGACCGGCGTCATGAGCGGTGGCACAGCGCTTGGCTCTACTGTGAACATGCCGCGCGAGGCGCGCCGTGACCATGACGCGCGTATTCAGTCCGAACTCGGCGAGCGCGACAAGCAGATGCAGGCGCGTCGCGAACCACCGCTCAAATTCAACATGCCCGCGCCAGAAATGCCGAAGCCGAGCACGGCGAACTGATCCGCGCTCGGCTTCATGTTTCGGGCGGCTCAACAGCGGCCGCCTGTTAAGCCGGGTGGCGTAAGGCACCCGGTTGATATGGCTGACTCAGCCCGTATTACGCAGCCCCGCCGCAATCCCGTTGATGCTCAAATGAATCCCGCGCCGCACGCGCGCGTTGGTATCGCCCGCGCGATGCCGCTTGAGCAACTCCACTTGCAGGTGATTGAGCGGATCGAGATACGGGAAGCGATTCTTGATCGAACGCGCGAGCAGCGGGTTCTCCGCAAGACGCTCGCTCTTGCCGGTGATCTCGGACAGCACCTTGGAGGTGCGCTCCCATTCCGCGACGATTCGCTCGAACACATGCTTGCGCAGCTTCTTGTCGGACACAAGTGCCGCGTAACGCGAGGCCACCGCGAGGTCGGTCTTCGCCAGCACCATGTCCATATTCGACAGCAGATTCGAGAAGAACGGCCAGGTTCTGTGCATCTTCTTGAGCAGCGACAGACGACGCGCCCGCTCGGCATCGGAAGGCGCGCTGTCGAGATGCGCGGCCACCGCGCTGCCGAACCCGTACCAGCCGGTGAGCAGCAAACGGCATTGGCCCCACGAGAAGCCCCACGGAATCGCGCGCAGATCTTCGATCTTGCGTTGCTTCGGGTCCTGCAGCTTGCGCGACGCCGGACGGCTGCCGATATTCAGCTCGGCGATCTCCGAGATCGGCGTCGATTCGAAGAAATACTCCTTGAAGCCAGGCGTTTCGTAGACCAGTGCGCGATACGACGCCATCGCCGCGTCGGACAACTGCTGCATGGTTTCTTCGAACACGGGCAGTTCCGTCGGCGCATTGCCGTGCGGCAGGAGCGAGGCCTCGAGCGTCGCGGCCACCACCGTTTCCAGATTGCGCCGGCCGATTTCCGGATTGCCGAACTTGCTGGCGATCACTTCGCCCTGCTCGGTCAAACGGATCTGGCCGTCCACCGTGCCGGGCGGCTGCGACAGAATTGCCTGATAGGTCGGACCGCCGCCACGGCCAACCGTGCCTCCGCGTCCGTGGAACAGGCGCAGCGTCACGCCGCGTTCGTTGAAGAGCGACACCAGCGCCAGTTCGGCGCGATACAACTCCCAGTTCGATGTGAGGAAGCCGCCGTCCTTGTTGCTGTCCGAATAGCCGAGCATCACTTCCTGCTCGTTGCCCTGATGTTCGATCAGTGCATCGACACCCGGCAGCGCGATCAGGTCGCGCATGATATGCGGCGCGTTGCGCAAGTCGGGAATCGTTTCGAACAGCGGGATCACCATCAGGCCCGCTTTGGCCGGATCGTGCGCATCGCCCAGACGGCCATGCAGCAGGCCGGTTTCCTTTTGCAGCAGCATCACTTCGACCAGATCGCTGACGCTCTCGGTGTGCGAAATGATGTAGTTGCGCACTGCGCGCGCGCCGAATTTTTCGCGCGTGACGCGGGCTTCTTCCAGCACGCCGAGCTCGCTCTTCACGAGGTCCGAATACTCGGCATACGGCAGACGCAGCGAACGCGGCTGCGCCAGTTCGGCTAGCAGCACGGTGAGCTTTTCGGCTTCGGAGAGCGACGCATAGTCGTCCGCGACGCCCGCGCGTTTGAGCAATTCGGCGATCACCGCTTCATGAATGTCGGAGCTCTGGCGCAGGTCGATGCTCGCCAGATGGAAGCCGAACACTTCGGCGGCGCGCGCGAGCGGCGACAGGCGCGGCGCGGCCAGCGGCGCGCCGTGATGCTCGGCGAGCGAATCGATCAGTACGTGCAGGTCGCGCACGAATTCGGCGGAATCGTCATACGGTTTGGCGCGTACCGGCGCCGCGCCGCGGCCCGCGCTGCGCACCGGCACGCTGCCTTCGCCGAGACGCACCCGTGCGCTTGCCGCGAGCCGCGTGTACATGCCGATCAACGCGCGGCGGTACGGCTCGTCGGTGCGGTGCGGCGACTGGTCGGGCGAGGCGGCGGCGAGTTCTTTGAGTGCGTCGCTCGCGCCGGCCAGCAGGTTCGACACCGACAACTCGGCGCCCAGTGTGTGCACCTGCTCCATATAGTGTTCGAAAATCACCGCGGCCTGGCGGGTGATCGCGTGTTCGAGTGTTTCGGCCGTGACGTTCGGATTGCCGTCGCGGTCGCCGCCGATCCAGCTGCCCATCTGGAAGAACGGCGGCAGGCGCGCGGCGAGGCCGTGCTCTTTGAGCGCGTCTTCGATGTCGGCGTAGAGCGCCGGGATTTCTTCGAGGAAGGTGGCGCGGTAATACGACAGCGCGTTTTCGATTTCATCGCCGACTGTCAGGCGCGAGTCGCGCAGCATGCGCGTCTGCCACAGCGACGTGACGCGTGCTCGCAGCATCGCTTCGTTATGCGCGCGTTCACGATCGGTGAGTTGCTGATCGCGTTCGGCGAGCAGGCGCGCGACGTCGTGCTGTGCATCGAGAATGCTCTTGCGCTGCACTTCGGTCGGGTGAGCGGTCAGCACCGGCACGATCAGCGCTTCGTTGAAGAATTGCTGCAACAGCGGCGTCGCGGCGGCGCCCGCTTCGACGAGCCGCTCAAGCGCATGCGCGACCGTGCCCGGCTGCGAGGTCGAACCGGCCAGCTCGTGAATCCGGTGACGGCGATTGCGGTGGCGGTCTTCGGCGATATTCGCGAGGTGCGAGAAATAGCTGAATGCGCGCACCACGCTGACGGTTTGCTCCGGGCTCAGTGAACGCAGTTTCTTGTCGAGCGTCTGCGCGGCGGCGCTGTCGTCTTCGCGGCGAAAGCGCACAGCCGTCTGGCGGATCGTCTCGACGACGTCGAACACCGTGTCGCCTTCCTGCTCGCGCAAGACGTCGCCAAGCAGGCGCCCGAGATAACGGATGTCCTGGAACAGCGGATGATCCTTGTCTTCCCGCGTACGGCCGCTTTTGGATGCCGGCACGACGGTGTCTTTCGACACGGCTTGCAGCTTGGGCGTTTTCGCGGCTTGCAGCGCGCTGGCTTCACTGACGAGCGCGCCTGTCACGGCTTTCGTCTTCGTGGATTTGACCTTGGCCGGCTTGAGCGCTTTGGCGGCCTGCGCAGTCTTGGCGACCTTGGTGGCCTTGCTTGTCTTGCTTGACGTCGTAGCTTTGGCCGCCTGGGCGGCGCGTTTGGCCGATGCGGCCTGAACGGCGGAAGCGTCGGAAGCGGCGGGCGCGACGGCGGCGTCGGCCGCTCGAGCGTTGGGCGATGCAGTGTTGCGGCGGGCAGGGCGCGCCGATCCAGAAGACGTCACGATGGGTTTCCTCAGGGAAGCCAGGGTCTGTTGAGTGATGAACTGCTACTGCGGGACTGCACCAGGAACTGCACCTGAAACTGCACGATAGCGGTATGCGCCGATGGCGCTACGCCGGAGAGGATGGCCGCGAATCACACGGTGCGCCGCACTGCATCATCCCGCATGCCGCGGCCCGGTGCGCGAACGACCGTGCGTGAACAGGCGGGGATGAGGCCGGCGCGCGCTGCGCGAAGCCCGTCTCCTCCATCGATACCGCGTCGACACGGCGCTCCTGCGTGCCAGGTGACACGGGGTCGCGTGCTAACATTGATTGTTATTACATCCCGTCATTCGATCAGCAAGCCAATGAACACCGAGACGTTATCCGCGCCACCCCACACGCTTGTGATTGCGTCGCGAGAAAGCCGCCTTGCCATGTGGCAGGCGGAGCATGTGCGATGTGCGCTGCACAAATTATATCCATCTTGTGACGTAAAAATCCTCGGGATGACAACACGTGGCGATCAAATTCTCGATCGCACTTTGTCGAAGGTGGGTGGTAAGGGCCTCTTCGTCAAGGAGCTGGAAGCCGCGCTGGCCGATGGCCGCGCCGATCTGGCCGTGCATTCGCTCAAAGACGTGCCGATGATGTTGCCGGCGGGCTTCGCGCTGTCCACCATCATGGAGCGTGAAGACCCACGCGACGCGCTGGTATCCAACCAGTACGAGTCGCTCGCGGCCTTGCCCGCGGGCGCGGTGGTCGGCACCTCGAGCCTGCGCCGCGAGGCGATGCTGCGCATGCGCTACCCGCATCTCGAAGTGCGGCCGTTACGCGGCAATCTGGATACGCGTCTGTCGAAACTCGATCGCGGTGACTATGCGGCGATCATTCTGGCGGCCGCCGGCCTCAAACGCCTGGGTCTCGGCGAGCGCATCCGCGCGCTGCTCGATCCCGAAGACAGCTTGCCGGCAGCGGGGCAGGGCGCGCTCGGCATCGAGATCCGCGCCGACCGCGCCGACCTCGCGGCATGGCTCGCGCCTTTGCATCATGAACACACGGCAGCGGCCGTCGAAGCAGAGCGCATGGTGTCGCGCGCGCTCGGCGGCAGTTGCGAAGTGCCGCTCGCGGCCTATGCGAGCTGGCATGACGGCGCACTGCACCTGCGTGGCATCGTCGCCACGCCCGACGGTCAACGCGTGTTGAGCGCGCAGGCGTCGGCGCCCGCGCCGAACGTCGAACGCGCGCTGGCGCTTGGCCAGGAAGTGGCGAGCGCGCTTGAAGCCCAAGGCGCGATGGAAATCGTTCGCGCGCTCGGCGCGGGCAGCGGCACGGTGGGCGACCCGGCCGCCGGCGCGGCGGACAGCGCGGTGACCGGCGAGTGATGGCGGCCGATATCACCGGCAACGCATCTTCATCCGCCGGCAAGGCGGCGTTCACGGTCGTGATTACGCGACCGGCCGGTCAGTCGAACGAACTGATCGCGCGACTCGCGGCAGCCGGCATTGCCACGCTCGACTTCCCGCTGATCGACATCGCACCCGTGACGGACGACGCGCCGCTGCGCGCGGCGCTGGCATCGCTCGAGCGCTATGCGCTGGTGGTGTTCGTATCGCCGAATGCGATCGACTACGCGTTTGCCCACAGCGGCGCGATCTGGCCGCACGCGCTGCCGATCGGCGTGGTCGGGCCGGGCAGTGTGCAGGCGCTGCTGCGGCACGGTGTTGCCACGCCCGCGTATAAGGTCATCAGCCCGCCGTCCGTCGCCGATGACGACACGGCGCGTTTCGACTCCGAAGGACTCTTCGCCGCGATCGACGCAGCGCTTGATGCCGCGACGCTTGCTGGCAAGCGCGTGCTGATCGTGCGTGGCGACGGCGGCCGCGAGTGGCTCGCGGACCGTTTGCGCGAAGCCGGCGCCGAAGTCGAGACGGTGGCGGCCTATCGTCGTCTCGTGCCGGAGCCGTCGATCGGCGGCTGGGCGCGCGTGCACGCATTGCTGGCCGGTGAACCGCACGCCTGGCTGCTCACCAGTTCGGAAGGCGTGCGCAATCTGCACGAACTTGCGCAGGACCATCTCACCGCGGACGAAATCGCGCATCTGAAGCATGCCGCGCTCGTCACGCCGCATCCCCGTATCGCGCAGACCGCGCGGGCATTGGGTTTTGATAGCATTACGGTGTCCGGTGCGGGCGACGAACGCATTGCCCACGCCTTGCTTGCCGCCGTCCCGCCCGTAGTTCAACCGGTACCGTCCAACCCGGCTCATTCACCGGCTAAATCACGCATGACTGAAACGAACGCATCCACGAACGCTTCACCCCGGCCGGCCGCGACCGCTGCGTTGCCGCCGAATCCACCCTTCACGCCCTACGAAGCGCAACAGCGCCGCAGCGCGAGCGGACCGCTGCTGTGGTTTGTCGTCGTGATCATCGCCTGTGCGGCGGGCGTGGGTGGCTATGCGCTCAATCGCAAGGTGGAGCGCACCGAGCAGCAACTCGCGCAGCGCCAGCAAGCCAACGACGCGCAGACCAACGAACTGCGCATCAAGACCGATCAGGCGCTGGCCACGGTTCATCAGTCCGATTCGCAGGTCGCGCAACTCGAAGGCAAGCTCGCCGACGCGCAAGGCGCGCAGCAGGCCTTGCAGCAGCAATACGCCGATCTCGCGCGCAATCGCGACGACTGGACGCTCGCCGAAGTCGGTCAGATGCTGTCGGCCGCGAGCCAGCAACTGCAGCTCACCGGCAACACGCAGCTCGCGCTCTTCGCGCTGCAAAGCGCGGACACGCGGCTGGCCGCGTCGGACGGCGCGCAGGTGGTGGCCGTGCGCAAGGCGATCGCGCAGGATATCGACAAGCTGAAGTCGGCGCCGTCCACCGACCTCACGGGTCTGGCCATCAAGCTCGACAACGCCATCGACCAGATTGACGCGCTGCCGCTCTCCGGCGAAGCGCCGATCGCGCATGCCACGCCGCAGGCCGCGACATGGGCCGACACGGCGAAGGTGGCCGCCGCTACCGGCGAGCCGCGCTGGAAAGTATGGTGGCGCGAAGTCACGACCGGCATCGGCCAGCAACTGACCAGCCTCGTGCAGGTCCGCCGCATCGACAACGCCGACGCCATGCTCGTCACGCCCGATCAGGGCTACTTCGTGCGCGAGAATCTGAAGATGCGCCTGCTGTCGGCGCGCCTCGCGCTGCTCTCGCGCAATCAGACCACGCTGAAGTCCGATCTGCAGGCGGCGCAAGCCGCGCTCACGCGCTACTTCGACAATACGTCGAAGAAGACGCAAACCGTCGTCGATCTGGTCAAGCAGGTGGATGCGGGCTCCGCCGCGGTTGAGGTGCCGAATCTGAATACGAGCCTGCAAGCCGTCAACCAATACCGGAGCCGAGGTTAATCATGGCGATCCGGGGACTTCTATGGCTCGCGTTGCTGTTCATCATTGCCGTGGTGCTGGCGGTGGTCGGGCGCTTCGACATGGGGCAGGTGCTGCTGATCTATCCGCCGTACCGCGTCGACATCTCGCTCAATCTGTTCGTGGTCGGGCTGGTGGTGCTGTTCATTCTGATGTACGCGCTGCTGCGCATCGTGCGCAATATCTGGCGCATGCCGCAACGGGTGGCCGCGTATCGCGCGCGCTCGCGCGTCGCGAAGGCGCATGCCGCGCTGCGTGACGCGATTGGCAACCTGTACGCCGGGCGCTTTTCGCGCGCGGAAAAAGCCGCGAAAGATGCGCTTACGAATGGCGACAACAAGGGCGCGGCCGGTTTGATCGCGGCGACCGCGGCGCATCGCATGCATGAATATGCACGACGCGACGAATGGCTCGCGCAGATCGACGGAGCCGACTGGCAGGATGCCCGCCTGATGGCAACCGCCGACATGCGCGCCGACGGCCGCGACGCGGACGGCGCGCTGACCGCGCTGACCGAAATGCAGTCGCAGGGCTCGCGGCGGATTCACGCGCAGCAGATCATGTTGCGCGCGCAACAGCAATTGAAGAACTGGGGCGAAGTGCTCAAGCTCGTCAAGACGCTGGAAAAACGTGAGGCGATTCATCCGGCGGTGGCGGTGCGTCTGCGTCAGCTCGCGGCAGAAAATCTGCTGCGCGACCGGCGCCATAACGCTGATGCGTTGCTGGAACTGTGGCATTCGCTGACACCCACCGAGCGTCATTCACCGCGCTTGGCCGACGTCGCCGCGGAACTGCTGGTGGCGCTGAACCGTCCGCACGAAGCGCGCAAGATTGTCGAGGAAGCGTTGGCGCAAAACTGGGATGCGCGGTTGCTGCGCCGCTATCCGGATACCGCTGGGGGCGACGCGTTGCCGCTGATCCAGAAGGCCGAAGCGTGGCAGAAGGAGCGCCCGGAAGATGCGGATCTGCTGTTCGCGCTGGGCCGCCTGTGCCTGCATCAGAAGTTGTGGGGCAAGGCGCAATCGTTCCTCGAGCGCGCGCTGAAACTGGCCGATAACGAAACGCTGAAGATTCGCTCGCATCGCGCGCTAGCACGTCTGCATGAACAGCTGGGCGATGCGGACAAGGCGAGCCAGCATTATCGCGAGAGCGCGTTGGCGATGAATGTGGTTTGAGGGTGGCGCTTTACGCGCGTTTGCCTCATCGAGATCCCGCCCGCATCATTGCGTTGGCGGGATTTTTTGTATGCATTCGTGGTTTTCGAAGCGTGACGCGATTGCACGGCAGCGGGATTTGTTGGCGACGCTATTTGTACGGCGCTTCAATACGCGTCGGTAGATAATTCGGTCAGGAAATCTTTGGCGCGTTCGGATAGGCCAGGAGCAAGGTTCATAACCCGTCCGGCTGCAGTGACGACACGGGATCGTGCCTTCTTCTCCAGATCGTTGGTCGCTGTCGTTAGCCAGTCAGGAAACTTTTCTATTAAAGCGTCAATTAGCACCGCGGCTTGCCGACGGTCCTTGTCCGCCTTGAGTGCGTGTGATGGAGCGCGCAACGTGCTGACTATCAACTTGTGAAGGGCAAAGCGCGCGGGATCCGGCAGCATGACAGGTACTACATGTTCCTTGCCAAGGATAAAGCCTTGCGATGCGCTGGACACCAGATACTTGAAGTGCGGAAGTCCCGTTGCATGCGTACGTAACTGCGGCAATGGTTTTGTTTCATATGCCTCGGTACCCGGTACGAGCAAATCCACCTTGAGAGGTTGCCCTCGAGCCTTGAACGAAGTGGGAGCCTTTCGCGAGTCAAGCTCAGGCACCTCGAGAAAGGGGAGGCTGCTGTCGCGCAGAATATCGAGAAAGCTTCGGTTTTCCGGAATGGCTACCGAAATCGTCCCGGCGCTGCCTATATCGATATCTTCGGTCCGGTAGTTTGCCGGCAGCCGAACTCCGAGGCTGTTCAGAAGTGCGCCAAACGCATGTGAGCCGACGAGCACCCCGCCGTGGCTGAAAATACCCGCGTTAAAGAGTGTAGCGATGGTCAGCGTCGCAGAGTTGTCCGCCGCTGCAAAGGCAGCCTTCCGCAGAATCTGGACGTCGGTAGCAATCGCGCGCATCTCTTCGCTTTCCTGCTGTTTCGTCTCCAGCGCGGCCTCAGTATCTGGATCTCCCGTGCGGCCCAGCGAGATTTCCTTATGTTTGCCCGAGGCAAGATAAACCCGCCAGTAGGTGTACGTTTTGCCGTCGACAGTCTTCTGCGCAGCGGAGCCTGGCGAATGCAGAGGGATGCGTGACTGCGTGCCGGCACGCTCGATGACGGAAGAATAAAGCGTTTGCAGCGCGTCGTTGTGGAAGCTCGCCATGACGAAAAGTCCTTTATACCTTGTTATTTTATAGCAGGGTATAAAGAGTGCACGAGGTAATTTATACCTTAATATGCAATTTAAAGGGATAAGTCGACTTGGACAGTGAGTCGGCTAGTCTTCCGCGAGAGGCGATCGATCGGAACCCTTCGATTAGTCGCAATCTTTCGAGCCGATCCCAGTCAGGTTTCCAGGCGACGAGCAAAATGGGCCGGCTATCAACCGGCCCATTCAGCGGCTAAGCATACGATCATCAAGTCAGGCGCTTTACCTGTTTACCATCTTCGCCGGCACGCTGATCGCCAGCAAACCGCCGAGGATCATGAACGCCGCCAGCATGTACATGCCGGAATCGTTCGCGGCGGTGGCCTGCTTGAGCCAGCCCACCGCATAAGGACTCAAAAAGCCGGCGAGGTTGCCGATCGAATTGATCATCGCGATGCCGGCCGCCGCGCCCGTGCCGGCGAGAATCGCGGTCGGCAGACTCCAGAACAACGGCAGGGTGGTCAGAATACCCATGGTTGCGAGCGTGAGCGAGGCCATGGCCAGCACCGTGTTGTGCGCCCACACCACCGAAAGCACGAGGCCGATCGCCCCCGCGAAGGCCGGCAACGCGATATGCCAGCGCCGCTCGCGCTTGTGGTCCGCGCTGCGCGACACGAACACCATCGCCACCACGGCGGCCGCAAACGGAATCGCGGACAGAATGCCGATCATGAATGAATCGGTCACGCCCGTCGCCTTGATGATGGTGGGCAGCCAGAAGCTCACGCCATACAGACCCATCACGAACGAGAAGTAGGTGAGGCTCAGCATCAGCACGCGGCCGCTGGTGAGCACCTGGCGGATCGGCATGTCGTGCTTGGTAGCCTCTTCGGCGGATACATGGCTTTCGAGCAACTGCTGCTCTTCTTTGGTGAGCCACTTCGCCTTCGAGATGCGGTCATCCAGCATCAGGAACACCATGATGCCGACGATTACCGACGGTATCCCTTCGAGCAGGAACAGCCATTGCCAGCCGTGCCAGCCGTTCATGCCGTTGAAGCTCTTCAGGATGTAGCCCGACACCGGGCCGCCGATCACGCCCGACAACGCGATCGCGGTCATGAACCAGGTGGTCATGCGGCCGCGCCGATGCGCCGGATACCAGTAGGTGAGGTACAGAATGATGCCGGGGAAGAAGCCCGCTTCGGCAAGGCCGAGCAGGAAGCGCATCACGTAGAACATGGTCGGCGTCGTGATGAACATGGTCAGCATGGAGATCACGCCCCACGACACCATGATCCGCGCAATCCACACGCGGGCGCCCACCTTGTGCAGAATCACGTTGCTCGGAATTTCGAAGATGAAATAGCCGAGGAAGAAAATCCCCGCGCCGAAGCCATATACCGCGTCGCTCAGGCCGAGGTCGCTGGTCATCTGCAGCTTGGCGAAGCCGACGTTCACGCGATCGAGGTAGGCGACCACGTAGCAGAGCATCAACAGCGGCGCGAGCCGCAAGGTGACCTTGCGATAGGTGGCCTCTTCGAACGTGGAAGGTGGCGCACCCGCGCCGGGATGGTGGAGCGGATTTGCGGGACTAGCCATGGTGTCTCCTCTTTTCTTGTGGAAATGAAGTACCGCCGTCGAGCGATTCTATCCGTGCCAGCCGTGTTTGCACGGCGATACCGGGGAAAATACTGACGCGGATGGGCCGCACCCCGGCGGCCCGTCAATCTGCAACACGCGTTCTACACGCAGCGCCCGCCGTCCACTTCAAGACACACGCCCGTGATGAACTCCGCCTCATCCGATGCCAGATACAGCGCGGCGTTGGCGATGTCCTGCGGCGTCGAAAAACGCCCGAGCGGAATACCCGCAAGGAAACGCTTGCGATTCTCCGGTGTGTCTTCGACGCCCATGAATTCGGACAGCAGCGCCGTCTCGCCGATCACGGGGTTCACACAGTTCACCCGGATGCGGTCCGGGCCGAGTTCGACCGCGAGCGATTTGCTGGCGATGATCACCGCGCCCTTGCTGCCGTTGTACCAGACGAGCCCCGGCCGAGGCCGAACGCCCGCCGTCGACGCGATATTGATAAACACGCCGCCGCCCTGCTCGCGAAAATACGGCACGAACTCCTGCACGCTCCAGTAGATGCTTTTGACGTTCACCGCGTAGACGCGGTCGAATTCGGCCTCGGTGACGTCCAGCACCGGCTTGTTGCGATGCGTGGTGCCGGCGTTGTTGACGACAATCTGCACGCTGCCGAAGTCTTCGAGCGCGGCCTCGCGCAGGCGCTGCCAATCCTCGCGCTGCGCCACGTTGCCGGCCACCGCGATGGCCTTGCCGCCCGCCAGCGCGATTTCGCTCGCCACGCGTTCGGCCGCCGCGCCGTTCAGGTCGTTGATCACGACGTTCGCGCCTTCGCGCGCGTAGGTCTTCGCAATGCCTTCACCGAAGCCCGAGCCGCCACCCGTGACGATGGCTGTTTTACCTGTCAACCGCATGATGTCTCCATGGTTTGTTATGAATGGTGATGCACATGCTGCGCCGCTGCCGAACGCCTGAAAGCTAACCGTGGCGTATCGCGATGGTTTTCAGCACCGTGAAGCCGTATAGCGCTTCAAACCCCTTTTCGCGGCCGTGGCCCGAATGCTTGACGCCTCCGAATGGCAATTCGACACCGCCCCCCGCGCCGTAGTTGTTGATGAACACCTGGCCGGAGCGCAGGCGCCGTGCGAGGCGCATTTGCCGGCTGCCGTCGCGGGTCCAGATGCCGGCCACCAGCCCGAACTGCGTGCCGTTGGCGAGCGCGAGCGCTTCGTCTTCATCGGCGAAGGACATGGCGGCGAGGACCGGTCCGAACACTTCGTCGCGAGCGAGACGGTGGCTGGCGGGCACGTCGCGTAATAGCGTGGGCGCCTGATAGAAGCCGCTCTCCGGCGCTTCGGGGATCACTTCGCCGTGCGCCGCCATCGCAATGCCGTCGTGCTGGGCGTCGGAGAGGAAATCCCACACGCGTTGCTGCTGCTTTGCATTGATCAGCGGCCCGCAGTCGAGATCGGCATGGGAGGGCCCGACCCGCAGCGCATGGAACGCCCCGCTCAGGCGGTCGAGCAGCGGCTCGTAGATGGCCCGGTCGATCAGCACGCGGCTGCCCGCCGAGCAGGTTTGCCCGGCGTTCTGCACGATGGCCGACACCAGCACGGGGAGCGCGGCGTCGAGGTCGGCGTCGGCGAACACGATTTGCGGCGATTTACCGCCCAGTTCGAGCGTGACCGGCACATGATTTTCAGCGGCCATTTGTGTGACCAGCTTGCCGGTTTCAGGCGACCCGGTAAACGAGATGTGATCGATGCCCGGATGACGCGCGAGCGCCGCGCCCGCTTCGTGCCCGTAGCCGCTGACGATGTTCAGCGCGCCCGGCGGCAAACCCGCCTCGGCGGCCAGTTCGGCGACGCGCAGCACCGACAGGCACGCGTCTTCGGCAGGCTTGACGACGCACGCATTACCGGTGGCCAGCGCCGCGCCCACGCTGCGGCCGAAAATCTGCATGGGATAGTTCCACGGCACGATATGGCCGGTCACGCCATGCGGTTCGCGCAGCGTCAGCACGGTGTAGCCGGCCTGATAAGGCAGCGTTTCGCCGTGCAGTTTGTCTGCTGCGCCCGCGTAGAACTCGAAATAGCGGGCGAGGGCGGCGGAATCCGCGCGTGCCTGTTTGAGCGGCTTGCCGGTGTCGCGCGCTTCGAGCTGCGCGAGTTCTTCCTGGCGGGCGGCGACCAGCATGGAGAGCCGGTACAGCACGCGCCCGCGCTCGGCGGCGCTCGCCTGGCCCCACGGTCCTTCAAATGCGCGGCGGGCGGCGTGGACCGCGCTATCGATATCCGCAGCGGTGCCGCGCGCCAGCTGGGTGAATGGCTGGCCGTCCGACGGGTCGAGTACGGCGATCGTTTCGCCGCCCGATGCGGCCATCCATTCGCCACCGATGAAGTGTTTGGCTTCTTCCATGCATGCTCCTTGCTGATTCACGAACCGGAGGTTCGCGACGTAACGTTCACAAACGGGAGTCACAATCGAGAGACGTCAGACGATTATCGCGCCGATCCGCAAACAGATGCCATCGGCCGATTGGCTATAATGGCGTATTCCGCACTGTCCGGCTGCGGCGCGCGGTTCGGCAGGGTTCATATCTGCCGAACGCATGCGCGGCACGCCGTGTTCCGAATTCCATCCTGATCAGAGAGCGCTCATGAGCTTCAATCACGTCCCCGCAGGCAAAGACCTTCCGCAAGATTTCAACGTCATCATCGAAATCCCGGCGCAAAGCGACCCGGTGAAGTACGAAGCTGACAAGGAAACGGGCCTGCTCCACGTCGACCGTTTCATCAGCACGGGCATGCGCTATCCGGCGAACTACGGTTTCATTCCGCAAACGCTGTCGGGCGACGGCGATCCGGTCGACGTTCTAGTGATCACGCCGTTCCCGCTGCTGGCTGGCTCAGTGGTCCGCGCACGCGCACTCGGCATGCTGCAAATGACCGACGAATCGGGCGTGGACGCCAAGCTGGTCGCCGTCGCGCACGACAAGGTCTGCCCGATGACGGCTGACCTCAAGTCGATCGACGACGTCCCTGCGTACCTGAAAGACCAGATCAAGCATTTCTTCGAGCAATACAAGGCGCTCGAGAAGGGCAAGTGGGTGAAGGTCGAAGGTTGGGCGGGCATCGAAGCCGCTCACAAGGAAATCACCGAAGGCGTCGGCGAACTACAAGAAGTAAGCTGCGTCACCCGGCGAATAAAAAACCGCGCGAGCCTGCAAGGGCCGCGCGGTTTTTTCATGGATTTGCGTGACGCCAAGGCGCTGTCAGGGTGCGTCGGCTTCTTCTTCGGCGTCCTCGGCGGCCGGCGCCATCGGCAGCACCGATTCGAGCGTGCGCAATCCTGCGGCCAGCGCCCGTTTGTCGGCGGGCAAGAGGCGTTTGACCCAATACTCCGCGCGCGATGCACTCGAACGGTCGGCCAGTTCGAACGACGCCAGCACTCGCACCGGCTTGCGCGAACGCGTATAACGCGCGCCCGTGCCACTCACGTGTTGGTCGAAGCGCGCCTCGACGTCGATGGCAATGCCGGTATAGACGCTGCCGTCCGAACATTCGAGCAGATATAGAAACCACGCCATGGGTACGCTTTCAGCCTTTGAACGGATTGTGTTCGCGCAACTCGTCCACATACGCGTGGATGCTGTTCTTTTCGTTGGCGAGGAAATGCCCAACTGCGTCGGCGAAGGCCGGATGCGCGAGCCAGTGCGCCGAGCGCGTGACCGTGGGCAGAAAGCCGCGCGCCATCTTGTGCTCGCCCTGAGCGCCGCCTTCGAACGCGCCGAGTTTTTCTTCGATGCAGAATTCGAGCGGCTGGTAGTACGCGGTTTCGAAGTGCAGACACGGCACGTGTTCGAGCGCGCCCCAGTAGCGGCCGTATAGCGTGCCGCCGGTTTTGTCGTCGCGCTGATACACCACCAGCGAGCTGGCGATCGGCTTGCCGTCGTATTCGGCGATCACCAGCAGCAGATTTTCCGGCATCGACGCGCCGATCATCCGGAAGAAATCGAGGTTCAGATACGGACTCGAGAAATGCTCGCGGTAAGTTTGCCGATAGCACTTGCTGAAGAAGCGCCAGTCGGCGTCCTGAATGTCTTCGCCGCGGATCCTGCGCATGGTCACGCCGGCTTCCTGAACCTTGCGGCGCTCGGCGCGGATGTTCTTGCGCTTCTTCTGTTCGAGCGTCGAGAGGAAATCGTCGAAGTCGCGATAACCGTCGTTCAGCCAGTGGAACTGCACGCCTTCGCGCTGCATCATGCCCATGTCGGTGAGCGCGCCTGCTTCGGTTTCGGTGGGAAACAGCACGTGCAGCGACGACACGTCGGCCTGCTCGGCGAACGCCATCAGCGTGGCCGCGAGATGTCGTAATGCGTGCGTGTCCGCCGACAACAACCGGTTGCCCTGCACCGGCGTGAACGGCACCGCGCACAACAGCTTGGGGTAGTACGGCAGGCCGTTGCGTTTGTACGCATCGGCCCAGGCCCAGTCGAAGACATATTCGCCGTACGAGTGCCCCTTCAGATACACCGGCGCGGCCGCAGCGAGCTTGCCCGAGCGCGGGTCGGTGAGCGTGACGAATTGCGGCGCCCAGCCGGTGTCGGCGACCGCACAGCGGGTCGCATGCAGCGCGCTCAGAAACTCGTGCCGCAAAAATGGCGTGGGCTGCGACTGCTGCGCAAGCAAGGCGTTCCATTCGGCGGCGTCCACCTCGGAGGGCGACGCCAGAATGCCCGTGCGATAATCAAAGCGTTCCTGGTTCAATCTGTGTGACTGTTCCTAATGAGCGACGCGGCGCATTGAGTGCG
This sequence comes from uncultured beta proteobacterium, assembly GCA_963738755.1. GTDB lineage: Bacteria > Pseudomonadota > Gammaproteobacteria > Burkholderiales > Burkholderiaceae > Paraburkholderia. The sequence continues at coordinate 234,760 of CAVTXZ010000030.1, read as the reverse complement.
GCGTCGTTCGTTTATCCGATTTGTCCGTTCCGTCGAGCTATCCTAGCCGCGGTACTCGCAAGCTATCTGGCTTGCCTGTCGATCCTGCCATGAAGACCCGAATCGCTCTTGCTCAAATCAATGTCACCGTCGGCGACTTCGCCGGTAACGTCGCGAAAATTGTCGCTGCCGCGCGCGCCGCGCACAACGATGGTGCGAAGCTGCTGATCGCGCCTGAACTCGCGCTCTCCGGCTATCCGCCCGAAGATCTGCTATTGCGCCCCGCGTTTTACACCGCGAGCGCCGCGGCGCTTGCCGATCTCGCCGCGCAACTGAAGCCCTTTACCGGCTTGCATGTGATCGTCGGCCATCCGCTGCGCGATGCGGCAAACGGCCATGGTAAAGCAAACGCGCCAATCGAGCGCGGCGTCCCGCCGGTCGACACCTTCAACGCGGCTTCGCTGATCGTCGGCGGAGAAGTGCTCGGTACCTATCGCAAGCAGGATTTGCCCAATACCGAGGTCTTCGACGAGAAGCGCTACTTCGCCTCCGACCCGCAGCCGTTCGTCTTCGAACTGGACGGCGTGAAGTACGGCGTGGTGATCTGTGAAGACGTCTGGCATGCCTCGGCTGCGCAAATGGCGAAGGCCGCGGGCGCCCAGGTGCTGCTGATTCCGAACGGTTCGCCCTATCACCTGAATAAGGAAGCGGTGCGGGTCGACATCCTGCGCGCGCGGATTCGCGAAACCGGCTTGCCGATGGTCTACGTGAACATGGTGGGCGCGCAGGACGAACTGGTGTTCGACGGCGGCTCGTTCGTGCTCGACGGGCAGGGCAAGCTGGTAGCCAAAATGGCCCAATTCGAGGAAGGTCACGCGATCGTCGAATTCGACGGCGCCGAGCCGGTGCCGGCAGCAATCGCCCCGGACCTCTCACTCGAAGCCCAGGTGTATGCCGCGCTCGTGATGGGTGTGCGCGACTACGTCAACAAGAACGGCTTCCCGGGCGCGCTGATCGGTTTGTCGGGCGGCGTGGATTCGGCGCTGGTGCTGGCCGTCGCGTGCGACGCGCTCGGCGCCGACCGGGTGCGCGCCGTGATGATGCCGTCGCGCTACACGGCTGACATCTCGACCACCGACGCCGCCGAGATGGCGCGGCGCGTCGGCGTGCGCTACGACGAAATCGCGATTGCCCCGATGTTCGACGCGTTCCGCAGCTCGCTTGCCGATGAGTTCGCCGGCCGCGCCGAAGACGCCACCGAGGAAAACATCCAGGCACGCATTCGTGGCACCTTGCTGATGGCGCTGTCGAACAAATTCGGTTCGATCGTGCTGACCACCGGCAACAAGAGCGAAATGGCCGTGGGCTATTGCACGCTTTACGGCGACATGGCCGGTGGTTTCGCGGTCATCAAGGACATCGCCAAGACGCTGGTCTACAAGCTTTGTCATTACCGCAATCAGGCCACAACCTTCGCGAAACAGAACGTGATCCCCGAGCGGATTCTGACGCGCGCGCCTTCGGCGGAATTGCGCGAGAACCAGACCGATCAGGACAGCTTGCCGCCGTACGAAGTGCTCGACGCGATCATGCGCATGTACATGGAAGAAGATCGTTCGCTCGCCGAAATCATCGCGGCGGGCTACGCGGCGGAAGACGTGAAACGCGTCACGCGCCTCATCAAGATCAACGAGTACAAGCGCCGCCAGGCGCCGATCGGCATTCGCGTCACGCACCGTGCGTTTGGGCGCGACTGGCGTTATCCGATTACGTCGCGCTATACCGAACCGGTGGAGTGAGCGCGAGCGCGCGGTTGCGAAGCTCCGTCAGAGGTAAACAGGCAGGACACCAGAAGCACGCGCCGGATTGCCGCAATGCATCCGGCGCGGCGTAGAATAAAAATCATCCATTTTCCTTTCGAACTTCCAATCACGAGACGAGGTCCGCCATGAAGCGCATCACTGCAGTCATCAAACCGTTCAAACTCGACGAAGTGCGCGAGGCGCTCGCTGAAGTCGGCCTCACCGGGCTGACCGTTACCGAAGTCAAAGGATTCGGGCGGCAAAAAGGTCACACTGAGCTCTATCGTGGTGCAGAGTACGTGGTCGACTTTCTGCCGAAGGTCAAAATCGAAGTGGTGGTGGCGGACAATCAATGCGATCAGGTGATCGACGCGATTATCGGCGCGGCTCGCACCGGCAAGATCGGCGACGGCAAGATTTTCGTCGCGGACGTCGAGCGTGTGATCCGGATCCGCACGGGCGAGGAAAACGAAGCAGCGGTTTGAGTAGCGTGATTTCGCAACGCTAGAACGAAGGTATCAGGCGCCGGGATTGCAACGCCTGCACCGAGCCGGTGCGCTGGTACGCGCAGGCAGGGCAAAACCGTGCGCTCTAATAAAAAACGGTGCGATACCCTTTCGGACATCGCACCGATACGCGCCTCTCGCAGCAGCGTGAAAAAGATTCTCTAGAAGATCTTGTGACTACCCCCGAAGGAAGTCTCCTTCGGGGCACATCGTTTGTTTAGAACGAGTGTTGAATACCTGCGTACACGCCAGTCTGGCTGTGACCCGGCAGCGGGTTGTCCGTGCTGGTTGCCGTACCTGCGTTGTTGGCATTCAGGCCGTAGTTAGCCGTCTTGCTGTTTTGCGTCGTGGCGACCTGGAGGTCCAGCAGCGTGCGCTTGGACAGGTTGTACGAGCCGCCGACCGTGTAGATCGTCGCATTGCCTGCGCCATTGTTGCCGTTCACGTGATAGACCGCTGCGATCAGCGCCGCAGCCGGCGTTGCTTGCCACGTCACACCGCCCCATTCGTGATCGAGGGTGGTCGGCTGACCCGGCAGAACGCCTTGGGCGCTTGCCGAACGAACAGCCTGGTAAGCAGCCTGGATCTTGAACTGACCGAGGAACACGTTCACGAGCGCCGAGTATTCACGCGATGCCGCGAACACGCCGTTGCCGATGTTGCCAGTATTGACGGTGGTTGCAGCCGGACCATACAGGGCACCATTGGCCGGGTTGCGGATTTCGTCATAGATACCGCGAACCTGGAACAGTGAGTTCGTGTACGTGACTTGTGCGCCAGCTTCGCGACCTTGAGCGGTCGTGCCGTTACCGTTCCAGCTCGTTGCGTTCGACAGCGCGTACTGGCCGTAGAAGTCAAAGCCTGCGATCTTCGGCGACTGGTACGCGAAGTTGTTGCTCGATTGCGGCCAGTTGCGGCCACGCACCAGCGACGCCGACGACCAGTTCGATTGACCGAACGGGTCGAAGTCCCACACGCCGTTCGAGATGTAGAGCATGCGGCCCATCGTGAACGTACCGTACGCGTCGTTCGACATGCCGACCGTTGCCCAGCGATTGAAGAGACCGCCGCCGCCAGGGCCTGCACCCGTCATGGTATTGAAGGAGCCTTCCAACTGGAACAGGACCTTGTTGCCACCACCGATGTCCTCAACACCCTTCATACCCCACAGGCTGGTACCCCAGTCGCCGCTTTCTGCGCGCCAACGGTTCGTGCTGCCCGTTGCCTGGCCGTTTGCGCCGACACCTTGCGGAACGCCCGTCATGTACTCAATGCCAGCATCCAGGCGGCCGTACAGCGTCACGCTGCTTTGGGCGTGGGCGACAACACCGGCTGTCATCAGCGCAGCGGCGAGCAAAGCTTTCTTCATCTTCTCCTCCATACCCTGTCAAAAAGTGAAACCCAGTACTGCGAATGGTGTTCGGACGCGAGTAGCGCCGAACAGGAATCGGTACCAGGGAGATTAGCGGGTGGATTGGGTGTCCTGCCGTGACGGTAGCCTCAGGGCTATCTGGTCGTCATGCCGATCCCTCGCCGACCGGTTCTCCTCTGTGCTTTGAAGTGAAACTACTTTTAATGAACTTTGTTTTGCTACTTTGGTTACTAATTTATCAAAAATACACTTGAATGGGAGAAGAAATTAGTACCTGCCTTCCGAGGTGTCTCCAAATTGCAATACCGATGTGCACGGCGAACTTCCGCGATGCGCCCAAAAATACCGGAAACCCTTATGCGATAAGGGTTACACGGTTTAAAGCGGGCAGGCTCAAGGATTGTCACTATTGACGCTGAGAATGCGGCAGAGTAGGGCGCGAGGGGAGGAAGTCTGTGTGCGGCAAGGCACATTTTCGAGGGCTGAACGGCCGTAATACGCAGTTGAGCGAAACAAAAAAGGCGCTCGTAAGCGCCTTGTAATACTACTTTGACTACAACCCAAATAACGGGCTTAAAGAGCTTCGTTATTTGAGGCTGCCGGAGAGGAACTGCTTGAGCCGTTCACTCTTCGTGTTCCTGAAGACTTCGTCCGGATGACCTTCTTCCTCGACGCGGCCCTGGTGCAGGAACATCACATGATTCGACACATTGCGCGCGAACGCCATTTCGTGCGTGACGACGATCATCGTGCGGCCTTCTTCGGCAAGCGTTTGCATGACCTTGAGCACTTCGCCGACCAGTTCGGGATCGAGCGCGGAGGTCGGCTCGTCGAACAGCATGACGTCAGGATGCATGGCCAAGGCGCGCGCAATCGCCACACGTTGCTGCTGGCCGCCCGATAGATGGGACGGGTATTGTTTTTCCAGACGCGGAGCCAGGCCCACTTTCTCAAGATACTCGCGTGCGCGTTCCTCGGCTTCCTTGCGTTTCAGACCCAGCACATTGACCGGTGCCTCGATGATGTTCTCGAGCACATTCATGTGCGCCCACAGGTTGAAGTGCTGGAACACCATCGACAGCTTGGTGCGCACGCGCTGCAACTGCTTGGGATCGGAGACACGCAACGCGCCGGCCTTGCCGACCTGCGTGCGGACTTCTTCACCGTCGACGAAGATGCGCCCGGCGTTCGGCTGCTCGAGGAAGTTGATGCAGCGGAGCATCGTGCTCTTGCCCGAACCGGACGAACCGATCACGCTGATCACATCGCCGGCATTGGCCTTTAGCGACACGCCCTTGAGGACTTCGTTGTCGCCGTACTGTTTGTGAAGCTCATCGACGAAGAGCTTTTGCTTCTTGGTGTTCATCAGAATCCTTGGCGGGCTTACTTGCCTCATGCGCGGTGCGCCGGGTTACTTGCCTTGCGGCCGCAGGTAGGCGAGCCAGCGGCGCTCGGCGCGGCGGAACAGCCACACGAGCGCAAACGAAATCAACAGATAAAGGACGGCGGCGATACCGAACGCGTTGAACGACTGATAAGTAGCCGAGTTCACATCGCGGGCGATCTTGAGGATGTCCGGCACGGTCGCGGTGAAGGCGACGGTGGTGGCATGCAGCATCAGGATCACTTCATTACTGTAGTACGGCAACGCGCGGCGCAGCGCCGACGGTAGAATCACCCGCCGGTACAGCGTGAACGACGACATGCCGTAGGCGCGCGCCGCTTCGATCTCGCCATACGGCGTGGCCTTGATTGCGCCGGCGAAGATCTCGGTGGTGTATGCGCAGGTATTCAGCGTGAACGCGAGCAGCGTGCAATGCATGCCGTCGCGGAAGAACGCGTTGGTCAGATCGTGGTTGCGGATGATTTCGAGGCTGTACAGGCCGGTGTAGCAGAGCAGCAGCTGCACGTAGAGCGGCGTGCCGCGAAACACATAGGTATACAGCCACACGAGTCTCGCCAGCCACTTCTTCTTCGAGACCCGCGCGACGGCAAGCGGAATCGACAGGCAGAAGCCGAGTCCGATCGACACCACCAGCAGCCACAGCGTGATGGCGACGCCGGTGATGCGGTAGCCATCGCTGAACAGATAGTTGCGCCAATATTCCTGGATGATCTCGATCATAGATCCGCCTTTCGCACGCCGGTCGAGTAACGCTTTTCGAGGTACATCAGCACGAAGTTGGACACTGTGGTGATGACGAGATAGATCGCCCCTGCAAACAGGGTGAAGAAGAAGAACCGCAGCGTGCCCTTGCCGGCATCCTGCGAGGCCTTGACGACGTCGGCGAGCCCGATGATCGACACCAGCGCCGTGGCTTTCACCATCACCTGCCAGTTATTGCCGATGCCGGGCAACGCGAAGCGCATCATCTGCGGGAACATCACCCGCGTGAACACCTGCCAGCCGGTCATGCCGTAGGCCGCGCCGGCTTCGAGCTGGCCGCGCGGCACTGCGAGAAACGCGCCGCGGAAGGTTTCGGTGAAGTACGCGCCGTAAATGAAGCCCAGCACCGCGACGCCGGCCACGAACGGGTCGATGTCGATCTGTTCCCAGCCGAGCACGTCAGTCAGGTTGTTCAGCCAGATCTGGATGCTGTAGAACAGCAGCAGCATCAGCACGAGATCGGGCACGCCGCGCACGAGCGTCGTGTAGACGGTGCCGACACTATATGAAATGCGATTCTTCGACAGTTTCGCCGCCGCGCCGAGCAGGCCCAGCACGAAAGCGAACGCCAGCGACAACACCGCCAGTTTGACGGTTTGCCAGGTGCCGCTCAGAAGCAGCGGGCCGTAGCCTTGAAGGAACATATGGGGTCCTTGACGATGCGTGCGGGACGCACCGCGAAAGACGCGGCCAGCCATGCACCGCGTGTGCCGCGAGCCTGAGCTCGCTGTGACCTGCGGCGCACAGCGCACCGCTGTGCAAATCATGACTGCATGGCCGTTGCTGGCCTTGCAGCGCGCGTTTCAATTCTCGTTTTGACTCTATGACCGACTGTATTACGAAGCCAGAGGAAAGCCCATGCGGGCGAGCCCCGAGTTTCGTGGCTGCTGGGCGGTGCCGGTCGCCATAACAGCGGGCGTCGCGCGCAGTGCGAGCTTTTTCATGTTTCTCCTGGATCAAACTGATCGCCGGGGTGATTCGATCTCGTCGACCGCCCGCTTGTGGCGGGCCGTCGCTATTCTAGGCGGTCAAAATTGACGTGCCGCGCGAGCTTTGTGCGCCGGTTTCGCCGACGTCGTTTCGACGCGCCGAGGAGCCAGTGCACGCGGCGGATGCCCGTTGCCGGCCGGTTGCGGCCCGCTTGGCGGGTGCCACCGGCAAGTCCGCGCGCCGACGCTCTCTCGAAAAGCGCGGTATTTTACCCGAACAGGAGCGGGGCGCCAGTCCGCGCGCGATTGCACGGATTTCTGGAACGATCCGGTGCGCCGGTGCGGATTGTCTAGTGCGCGTTACGCCCATACATTCTGGGCATCGCTATTCACCGACCAGGAGTACCCCATGCTCGAGATTCGCCGCTCCGACGAACGCGGCCACGCCAATCACGGCTGGCTTGACTCGTATCACAGCTTCTCGTTTGCCGATTACCGCGACCCGCAGCACGTCCATTTCGGGCCGCTGCGCGTCATCAACGAAGACCGCATTGCCGGCGGCCAGGGCTTTGGCACGCATGGTCATCGCGACATGGAGATTGTCACGTACGTGCTCGACGGCGCGCTCGCGCACCGCGACAGCATGGGCAACGGCTCGACGATCCGCCATGGCGACGTGCAACGCATGAGCGCCGGCACGGGGGTGATGCACAGCGAATTCAATGCCTCGCCGTCCGATTCGGTGCACCTGCTGCAGATCTGGGTGATCCCGCAACGCACGGGCGATCAGCCCGGCTACGAGGAAAAACGCTTCGACGACGCCGACAAGCGCGGCCGCTTGCGCGTGGTCGCCTCGCCCGACGGCCGTGATGGCTCGGTGACGATCCATGCGGACGCGTCGATCTACGCGGCGTTGATCGATGGTGCGGAGCGGGCCGAGTTCGCTTTGCCCAAAGGCCGGCAGGCTTACGTGCACGTCGCACGCGGCGCGCTGAGCGTGAATGGCGAAGCGCTTCGCGCGGGCGATGCGGCCAAGCTCAGCGACACGGACAAGGTCACGCTCGAACAGGGTGACAAGGCGGAAGTCCTGCTGTTCGACCTGGGTCCGCTCAACGGCTAGATCTATATCTATATAGGCAGGCGGCGTTCATGACCGATGGTTGAGGACGCAACCAGTAGCCAGGTTCGCGGGCATGCGGCGCTCGCAGACAGAAACGCCACGGAATATTCTCCGTGGCGTTTTTGCATCCGGATGACGGCCGCGCGGGCCGCCTTCCGCATCCGTCGTGCCGCTTACTGATTGGCGGCCGGCGCCGACGCCGCGCCCTTGCGGTGCTCCCAGTGCTCGCGCATTTTCTCGTGACGCGCGTCCATCTTCGCAAAACGCTGCTTCAGCGCTGTACTGACGGTGGTTTTCTGCTGGTCGTTCAGGCCGTTATAGAACTTGAGCCAGGCGTCCGAGGTTTGCTGACGCAGTTGAGCGTCTTTCTGCTCGACTTGCTGATGGGCGGCGGCCATGGCGTTCAGATCCAGAATGGGCTGCTGCTGTGCGGCCTTGAACTGATTCTTGATCTGTTCGTGGTTGGCGTGCATGGCCTCGTGATTCTGCTTCATGGTGTCGAGCGCGGCTTGCCACTGCTTTTCCTGATCTGCGTTCAGCTTCAACTGGTCGTGCAGTTGCGTCAGCTCCTTCATGAAGTGGCCATGCCAGCCACCGGGGCCGCCTTGACCGGCGGGTTGTGCGGCATAGGCAGCGCCCGCGCCGATGGCGAGGGCAGTGGCGGCAACGGCGAGAACGCGCGAGATTTTTTTGGTGGACATGTAAGGCTCCTTGTAATGGAATAGCCGACGATGCAACCGGTATTGAGGACGGCCTGCACTCGGTAAGGCACAGCGTAGTGAACTGCGCCCGACGCTGTGTTACGCCGACGAACGCGGCCATTACGGAGCATTACGCACGCCTTTCACCGTAACACCCGGTAACCCTTGAGGGCCATCCGGAAACGAAAACCCACCTGCTGCGCGTTAAACTTGATCCCATGGCTACTCAAATACTTGTTGTCGACGACGACGTCGAATTGCGCGATCTGCTGCGCGAATATCTGGCCCGTCAGGGCATCGAAGTCTCGGTGCTGCATGATGCGGGCTCGCTCGAGCGCAGGCTCGAACGCGAGCGTCCGGACCTGATCGTGCTCGATCTGATGATGCCGGGTGTCGACGGGCTGACTGCGTTGCGCAAGCTGCGCGCGTCGGGCGACGACATCCCCGTGATCATGCTCACCGCGCGTGCGGATGACGTCGACCGGATCGTCGGGCTGGAGCTCGGCGCAGATGATTACCTCGGCAAGCCGTTCAACCCGCGCGAGTTGTTGGCGCGCGTGCAGGCCGTGCTGCGCCGCCGCCGCACGCTGCCGTCCGCGGCCGCGCCGGAACAGCGCGAGCCGTTCAATTTTGGCCGCTTCACGCTGGACTTCCAGTCGCGCACGCTGCATCTGGAAGACAAACCGCTCACGCTGTCGGGCAGCGAGTTCGCGCTTCTGAAGATTTTCGTCAATCACCCCATGCGCACGCTCACGCGCGAGCGCCTGCTCGAACTGCTGCACGGTCCGGAATACGACGGCACCGACCGCGGCATCGACGTGCAGGTGTGGCGTCTGCGCCGCATTCTCGAAACCGATCCGTCCACGCCGCGCTTCATTCAGACAGTGCGCGGCCGCGGTTACGTGTTCGTGCCCGACGGCGAACAGCATGCGCCGGCCCATTGATTCGCTGTTCGGGCGACTGGCGCTGCTAGTCGTCGCGGTGCTGCTGCTGTCGCATTTCGCGTGGTATGCGCTGATGCGACTCGAACGCAGTCAACTGCAAACGCGCTACGCGGTCGAAGAAGCGGTGTTCCTCACCGACGCCGTGCGTCAGCACGTCGCCCGTACGCCGGATCAACCGTTGCCGTCGCGCGTGAAGCTGGTCGACCCGTCGAGTGCCGACGTGCCGCCGGAGGCGGAAGCGGATTTGCCGCCGCCGCTCGAGCGTTTTATCGAAGACGTGCGCGATCGGATGCCGTCCGGCACCCAGGTGCGAATCGGTCCGCCGGGGCGCCCGCCCGCGTTGTGGGTGCGCGCCGTTTCCGATAAAAGCTGGATCGTCGTGCCGGTGCAGCCGTTGCGTCCGCCGCGCTCGCTCGACCGTACGGTGTTGTGGCTTGCCATTATTTTCTCGTTCGCGGTCATGGCGGCGCTCTTTGCCGCGTGGGCGTTGCAGCAGCCCTTGCGCTCGCTCGCCCAGGCCGTGGCGCGCTTCGGCCGTGGTCTGCCGGTGCCGCCGGTGCCGGAGCGCGGCCCGCGCGAGTTGCGCCAGCTCACGCACGGTTTCAATCAGATGGTTCAGGAAGTGGCGCGCACTGAAAACGATCGGGCCGTGATGCTGGCCGGTGTCGCGCACGATCTGAAAACGCCGCTTGCGCGCCTGCGTCTGCGCGCCGAAATGATGGAAGAAGTGAAAATGCGCGACGGCGTGGTGCGCGACGTCGACTCAATGACACACATCGTCGAGCAGTTCCTGGTGTTCGCTCACGACGGCGCCGATCGCAGCGAGGCGGTCGAAGTGGATGCGCAATGCGAGCGCGTGGTGCGCAGCTACCGCGCGGTGGCGGCCGGTGCGCCCACGGTGCAGACCGAACTCAATGCGGGGCCGGCCTTTCTGTTGCCCGCCGCCACGCTCGACCGGATTCTGTCGAACCTGCTCGATAACGCGCACGCCTATGGCGCGCCGCCGATCATCGTCGCCACGGCGCGCACGCCGCAGGGCTTCACGCTCTCAGTGCGCGACAACGGTAGCGGCATCGCCGCCCAGGACCTGATCAACGCGAGCCGTCCGTTCGTGCGGCTCGATCCGGCGCGTGGCGGCAACGGTCACAGCGGCCTGGGGCTCGCCATCGTCGAGCGGCTGGTGCGGCGCGCGGGCGGGGAGTGGGAGATCGGCAACCACGGCGACCGTGGCTTGCGGATCCTGATGAGCTTTCCATTCGAAGCGGTGCCGCGCGTGATGGCGGCCTCGGAAAGCGTCTGGTAGGTTGAAGGCGGTGCGGGCCGCAGGTGCCTGCCCCGCTATATGGAAGTGATGTGTGGAGCAGATCTGAAACGCGCGTTCGGCAATCGGCGCGCTAGTCTGAAAACAGTGTGTTCAGTGCATTCGCCGCGTCTACATCCACCGTATTCCACGTTACCGTTTCGGCTTCGAAGATGTAGTGCGTGGTGTATTTGCCGAGCCGGGCGAGTATCTCTTCCTGAATCAGCTCCGGCGCAACTTCCAGTTTCAGATACCACGCAGTAGACGACAGGCGCGTCTGAAACGCGCCGTATTCGGCCAGCAGATGGTCGAACGCGTCAGCATCGTGATCGCGACAGACGATGACCAGATTTCCCTTCATGCAAATCTCCCGTTAGAGCGGTAGCGGCAACTTCGATATCAGCTTCGATGATACCTGCTTCGTCGCGGCGCCCCCGAGGCGGGGCTTTGCGTTGCGTCAGCCGCCACGCGCATGCTGCGGGTGGCGGCGTTCAGCGGGAAGGGTGCGGAGTTAGCAGGCGGTGGCGACGCTGCGCGCGGGCGGCGCGGTGTCGTCAGGCGGCAGTGCTTCGGTGCGGTCGCGCCCGCCGGTCTTCGCGGCGTAGAGCGCGATGTCGGCGCGGCTCATGATCCGCTCGGGCAGATCGTCGCGTGACAGTTCAGTAATGCCGATGCTCACGCTCAATCCCACCGAAGCCGGCAGCTTCGGCGAAGGAATCGCCTTCAGGCGCAGGCGCAACCGTTCGACCACTTCGCGGCCGTCGGCCAGATCGGTGGCTGGCAGCAGCAAGCCGAATTCTTCGCCGCCGAGCCGGCCGATCGCATCGGCGCCGCGCAGTTCGGCACGGCAGGTATCGACGAAATGTTCGAGCGCGCGGTCGCCGGCGGCATGGCCGAAGCGGTCGTTGATCTGCTTGAAGTGGTCGAGATCGGCGATCGCCATGCACAGCGGCTCGTTGGCCGCATGCGCGCGTTCGATTTCGTGGCGCAGCAGATCGAGGAAGTAGCGCCGCGAGAGCGCGCCGGTCAGCGCATCGTGGCGCGCTTCGGCGGACAGCAGCGTGTTGGCCGATTGCAGTTGTTCAGCAAGGTCACGCGTGGCGCGATGATGACGCCGCTCACGCACATACGACACGGTGATGACCCACGCGAGCGCGACAGTGCCGGCCAGCGTCAGAAACACCAGCAGATGATCGCGCTTGTGATTGCGCAACAGTTCAGGCCAGGCCGCGAGCGGATCGACCAGGTGAGCGGAGAGCCCTGAGTTCAATCCGCCACGCGACTGATAGAGCGAGGGCATGGGCCGCTCGACCATGCCAAACAATTGCCCGGCAATCGCGGAAGGGACCCACGGCGCCTGGTCGCGCACCTGCGCGTCGACCTGAATCCGCACGTCTGGGAACGACTCCCGGTGATAGATCACCAGCCGGTCGGCGGTGCTCATTTTCTGAACCCGCGAGTCCGGCAGCGCGTGCCCCTCGAGTTCGCTGTTGTGCGCCATGATGATGACGCCGTTGTCGTCGGCGACGAATGTGCCGGCATGCGCGACCCAGTGGCGCAGGCGCGCAATCCCCACCTTGGCGACGACCACGCCGACCAGCAGGCCTTCCGCATACACCGGCGCCGCGATGAAGATGCCCGGCTCGCCGCTCGCGCGACCGACGCCATAGGCTTCCGAGAACGCGCCGAGGAGTGCATTCGTCAGGTAGCCGCGCACGCGCATGTCGATGCCGACAAAGGAGCGTTCGGCGGCCAGCGGGTTGTTGATCGAGGCGCTCGATGCGACGCAAATGCCGTTGGCGTTCACGAGCCAGATCTGGTCGAGTCCGGAGAAACCTTGTGCGTCGTGCAGAAAATTGCTCACCGCCGTCATCTGCGGGTCTTTTAGCAAGGCGGCGCGCTGGGCGGGTTCCGCCGCTTCGCCGTTCGCGGCATAATTCTGGGATTGCACCAACGCGTGCTGGATCACGTCCATTTCGGCCATGGTTGCCGGAATGGCGCGCGACATGGCGAGGTCGCTCGCGATCACTTCGGCCATGTTGTCGACGATCGACGTGGACATTTGCCGCTGCGTGCGCAAGGCCGCGTCCAGCTCTTGCTGTACCATCCGGTCCGCGACCATGCCGGCCACGAACCAGCAAACGAGCACGATCAGCACGAAGCTGATTGGTCCGGTTGCCTGGCGCAAGGTTGTCCTGTTCATCGATCCTTTGATCCGTCTGGCTGTGACATGCAACTAGCTCGTTCGTGGCAGCGCGCCGGCGCTGTGTCGTTCCTGTGGAAGCCGGTGGCGATATTCCAACGCTGCGGCCCGGGATAAATCGCAAACCTGTGCGCCCAGGGTGGATTTTAACCGTCAAAGGGCCTGACGCCACCGTTATTGCTGGAATGCCGAATACATCCGTATGGCCCATCAGGTTCTTAACGGCAGCGCATCCGGTTTCTGAATGGCTCTGCGGGTTTTCCGAGTGGTGGCGGGCGATGCGGGGTGGTTCAAAGGTGTAGTTGGCGCGCGACGCCAACGACTCGCACCGCATTGCGGGGACGCGCCAGAAGCCGTTGCCGGGTGTTTGCCGCTATTTGACGTGAAAGGTTGTGCCTGAAACATAGGATGGTGTAGTGTCGTGCCGTCCAAAACAAGGAAAGCTCGCCAGCCTCCGGGCGGCGCCCGCGGCGACAGGAGTCCGGCTTCGCGGTAACGGTTCCGGGCGGCTTGCCCGCGGACACGTCCGTCACCGGTCCACGTGTCTCCAACGCTAACGATTTACCGCGCACACGCGTTTTGCCATGCCTGATTTCCGCTTTCCGGACCGATCTTCAGACCGCCGCGCCAAAGCCGCGGCCTCCTTGGTGCGTTTGCATGCCTGCTTCAAGAAGGAGGGTGTCTGATGGATTTCAGCTTCAACCTGAAGCGCACCGCCAATGCCTCGGCATGGCGGGTGCTGCCCAATCGCTGGGACTTCGTGGCCTTTCCGCTGATCATCTGCGTGATCGCGATGGCGGCGATCGGCTTTCACGAGACCCTCGCGCCGATGTCGACGCTAAAGACTCAGGCGATCTCGCTCGACCCGTCGAATCTGCCTGAATACGCGATGCGCACGACGCTGCGCATGCTGGCGGCCATGGTCGCCTCGCTCACCTTCACGCTGGTGTACGGCACGCTGGCCGCCAAGAGCCGCCGCGCCGGGATGGTGCTGGTGCCGATTCTCGACATCCTGCAGTCGGTGCCGGTGCTGGGCTACATATCGTTTACTGTCACGTTCTTCCTTGCGCTGTTTCCAGGGCGCGTGCTCGGCGCCGAGCTGGCGGCGATCTTCGCGATCTTCACGAGCCAGGCGTGGAACATGACGTTCAGCTTCTACCAGTCACTGCGCACGGTGCCGCGCGACCTGGACGAAGTTTCACGCGGCTTTCATCTGACCTCATGGCAGCGCTTCTGGAAGCTCGAAGTGCCGTTCTCGATGCCGGGCCTCATCTGGAACATGATGATGTCGATGTCGGGAGGCTGGTTCTTCGTGGTCGCTTCGGAAGCCATCACGGTCGGCAACAACACGATTACGCTGCCGGGGATCGGCGCCTTTCTGGCCCAGGCGATCTCGGACAAGAACCTGCACGCCATCGGCTGGGTGATTCTGGCGATGACGGTCGTGATTCTCGCCTACGATCAGTTGCTGTTCCGCCCGCTTGTCGCGTGGGCCGACAAATTCCGCATGGAGAACACCAGTTCGGGCGACGCGCCGGAATCATGGCTGCTCGACCTGATTCGCCGCACGCGCCTGATTCACCGTCTACTGGTGCCGCTTGGCTGGATGTTCGCGAAGGCCGCACGGGTGCGTTTCCAGTTGCCGGCATTCAGCGCCCCGCGCTTCCAGATTCCGCAGCGGGAAAAGAACTCGCGCATCGGCGACATGGTCTGGGCCGCATTGGTGCTGGTGACCACGGTCTATGTGGTGTATCGCGTGTTCATGTACGTGCGCACCGGCGTGTCACTCGACGAGGTCGGCCACGTGTTCGTACTCGGGCTCATTACGCTGCTGCGCGTGGTGTTGCTGATCGCGATCGCCTCGGTGATCTGGGTGCCGGTCGGGGTGTTGATCGGGCTGCGGCCGGCGCTCGCGGAAAAGATCCAGCCGCTCGCGCAGTTTCTCGCCGCGTTCCCGGCGAACCTGCTGTTCCCGGTGTTCGTCATTGTCATCGTGCGCTTTCATCTGAACCCGGATATCTGGCTCTCGCCGCTGATCGTGCTCGGCACGCAGTGGTATATCCTGTTCAACGTGATTGCCGGCGCGAGTTCGTATCCGAACGACTACCGCGAAGCGGCCAAGAACTTCCACATCCGCGGCTGGCAATGGTGGCGTCAGGCGATCCTGCCGGGCATTTTTCCGTACTACGTGACCGGCGCTATCACGGCGTCGGGCGGTGCGTGGAATGCCAGCATCGTCGCGGAATTCGTCCAGTGGGGCGACACCAAGGTCGCAGCCCATGGTCTCGGCGCCTATATCGCGCAGACCACCGCGGCCGGCGACTATCCGAAGATCATTGTGGGCATCGCCGTGATGTCCCTGTTCGTGACCCTGTTCAACCGCCTGCTGTGGCGTCCGATGTACGCCTACGCCGAAGCCAAGCTCCGGCTCGATTGAAAAATGAAGGCTAAACGCGATGCAAAATCCTAAAGCTGCTATGACTGCCGCGCCGATCCAGACTCCGCCGATGCCGCCGCGCCTCGGTGAGGAAATTCTGCGCGTCAAGGACGTGTGCCGCGGGTTCAACAAGTCGCAGGGCGAGCTGCTCGTCCTCGACGACGCGAACCTGTCCTTGCGCGAAGGCGAGATCGTCGGTCTGCTGGGCCGCTCGGGTTCGGGCAAGTCGACGCTGTTGCGCATCATCGCCGGGCTGATCGAGCCGACCGGCGGCGAAGTCACCTATATGGGCAAACCGCTCGACGGCCCCGCCAAGGGTGTCGCGATGGTGTTCCAGACCTTCGCGCTGTTCCCTTGGCTGACCGTGCTGCAGAACGTGGAAGCCGGTCTCGAAGCGCAGGGCGTGGCCGCGCGCGAGCGTCGCGAACGCGCGCTCGCCGCGATCGATCTGATTGGTCTCGACGGTTTTGAAAACGCGTATCCGCGCGAGTTGTCCGGCGGGATGCGCCAGCGCGTCGGCTTTGCGCGCGCGCTGGTGGTCGACCCGACGCTGCTGCTGATGGACGAACCGTTCTCCGCGCTCGACGTGCTCACCGCCGAAACGCTGCGTACCGACTTGCTCGACTTGTGGACGCAAGGCCGCATGCCGATCAAAGCCGTGCTGATCGTCACGCACAACATCGAGGAAGCGGTCTTCATGTGCGACCGGATTCTGGTGCTGTCGTCGAATCCGGGCCGGGTGATCGCCGAGATCAAGGTGCCGTTCAAGCATCCGCGCAACCGTCTGGACCCGGCGTTCCGCCGCCTCGTCGACGAAATCTACGCGAAGATGACCGCGCGTCAGACCGACGAAAAGACCAAGAAGGGGCTGGAGCTGCACAGCTGGCTGCCGCACGTGTCGACCAACCTGATGGCTGGTCTGATCGAAACGCTGGCCGCCGCGCCGTACCACGGCCGTGCCGACATGCCGGAAATTGCCCGCTCGCTGCATCTGGAGGTGGACGATCTGTTCCCGGTGGCCGAAGTGCTGCAGCATCTGGGCTTTGCCGACGTGCGCGAAGGCGATATTTTCCTGACGCCGCCAGCGCGCGTGTTCTCCGAATTCGGCACCCAGGAACGGAAGATGATGTTCGCCGAGCATCTGTTGCGGCACGTGCCGCTCGCGGCGCGGATCAAGAAGGTGTTGAACGAACGGCCGGGGCATCGTGCGCCGCGCGTGCGCTTCGAACAGGAGCTGGAAGATTTTCTGTCGGACAGCGCGGCGGAAGAAACGCTCGACGCGGTCATCAACTGGGGCCGTTATGGCGAGATTTTCTCGTACAACGACCAGACGGAAATCTTCAGCCTCGAAGACGTGGAGTCGTAAGCTTCAGTCTTGAGCGCAAGCGGGCGCTCGAAGGAGAAGCGGCAGGGGAGACCCCGCCGCTTTTTTTATTGCAGATTGCCCCAGCGTTCCACCGCCGGTTCGGCGGACGCCCACTTCCAGCCTTTATCCTGCTGGCATGCGCTCGCCGAATACCAGTCTTCATGCGCGCCTGGACCGTCGCCGTCCTGTACCGAGAACACGAACTCCTTGCACAGCGTCAGCGCCGAACCGAACGCACGCGTCACGCGCACCACGCCGTGGCCGTTCTCGATGGGCAGCGTGTGTTTGACGACCCAGGGCCGCGTTTCGCCGACGGGCATGGCGCCCGCCAGGGCGGCGATCAGGTTTTGCTGATCTGTGTGCATGTTGCGCATGTAGCGGCCGACAGCTTCGTCGGTGGCTGCCTGCACGGCAATGCCAACGCCGATGCCGATAGCAGGATTGGACGTCACGAGGCCCGACGCGACGCCGGCCGCTGCGCCGCTCGCCGCGCCGACCGACGAGCAGCCGCTCGTCAACAGACTCGCGCCGACACACAGTGCGCCTGCCAGTACGAGCCGCAGCCGGTTGCCGGCAAGCTCACACGACAGAGCGCACCGGAACGAAAGCGAAGGCGCCGTCATTGCAGCGCGCCCCAGCGTTCGGTGGCGGGTTCGGCCGATGCCCATTTCCAGTTGTCGCCGTCGCGGCAGATCGAAGCGACGTAAAACGCGCTGCTGGTCGGGACGTTCTTGGTGGCCGTGGTGTCTACCGAGAACACGATTTCCTTGCAGTCGAGCGCCCCCGTGCTGATCGCGCGGCTGACCGTGACGCGGCCGTGCTCATCGTCTTCGATCGGCATCGAATGGACCACGCTCCATGGCGCGATCGCGCCGACATCGAGCGGTCCGGCGATTTTGGCGATACCGTCTTGCGTATTCTTGTGGACCACGCGCTCGGAGTACTGCACGCCCGCGCGGGCCGCGGCCACGGCGCCGAGACCAATACCGGTGGCAACCGCCGCGTTGCTGGTCACTTTTGCCGCGAGCGCGGCGCCTGCGATACCGGCGCCGGCGGTGGCGCCTTCCGTGTAGAGCGAACTGCAGCCGCTCAACGCCGACGAGATCGCCACGACCAGCGCGATGAGCGCCGTTGCATTCGGACGTCCGTCTCCGGCCACGTGTTTTACCCGTTCAGCCCACACCATACTTTTTTGCATTTCCCTGTCTCTACTCCTGCAAGTGCCTTTCGTTTACGCGTCAAACCAGATTGTGAACGCGTGGCACGTCGATCCAATACGCTGCCGCATTTTGCAGGATGCGATTTGTAATTGGCAGTGGGAAAATGCAAGCAATTGCAAAAGATGATGCGAGTCAAATCGGTTTCTGTTGGGCAGAAGCCGATTTGATTGGCGGTACGAAGGGATTGGAAGGGCGGTGAGGTATGTCGAAATAACCGCTAAATCAGGCCTTAAGTCGCATGTTGGCGGCGCTCCCGCCAGCACATCACGCCCGCGGAGCAGCGCGGCTCATTGCTCGATGTCTTCTTCTGCGGCGTCGTCCCCGCCGTACGCGCTCAGGCGGTTGTAGAGCGTTTTCAGACTCACGCCCAGCGCTTTGGCCGCGCGCCGTTTGTCGCCGCCGCAAAACTTCAGCGTGCCGAGAATGATCTGCTTTTGCGCATCGGCGAGGGGCGTGCCGATCCACACGCTCATCGCGTCGCCCTGTGTGACCGGCTTTTTCACGCGCGACGCCAGATGCGGATGGGGCAACTCAACCGTCTTTTCGGCAAGAATGAATGCGCGATACACCGCGTTCTTCAACTCGCGCACATTACCCGGCCACGACCAGGTGCGCAGCGTTTCGATCGAACGCTTGCTGAAACTCTTACTCGCGCCTTCCTGCTGATTCAACAATGCAAGGAAGTGTTGCGCGAGCAGTTCGCGATCGCTTTCGCGTTCGCGCAGCGGCGGCGCGCGCAGTGGAAAAACGGCCAGACGGTACATCAGATCTTCACGCAGGCCGTTTTCTTTCACGGCCACGGCAGGGTCGCGATTGGTCGCGGCAATCACGCGCACGTCGCCGCGAATCAGTTCGTTGCCACCGACCCGATAGAACGTGCCGGTCTCGAGCGCGCGCAGGAGTTTCACCTGGCGCACCGGCGCCATCTCGGTAATTTCGTCGAGAAATAGCGTGCCGCCGTTCGCGTGTTCAAAGTAGCCGACGCGGCCCTGGACCGCGCCGGTGAAGCTGCCTTTTTCGTGACCGAACAATTCGGCTTCGATGAGTTCGTCGGGAATCGCGCCGCAGTTCACGGCGACAAAAGCGGCCTCCTTGCGGCGGCTCTGGTCGTGAATCGTGCGGGCGATGAGTTCCTTGCCGGTGCCGGATTCACCGATGATCAGCGCGGTCGCGTCCGTGCCGGCGACGCGTTCGATCTGTTCGTACAGATCCAGCATGACCGGCGACGAGCCATACAGCAGCCCGTACGATTTCAGTCCCGCGATGCCGTCCGCGACACGCTGCTTCGCCTGTGCCGAAGCATTGCCGCCAGCGGAGACGGTGGGCGAGTCCAGATCGATTGACGCCATAAACGGGAAGTCCTGTGCAAATGTGGTTCGTTGTTGCGGCGCGCAGGCCTATAACGAGACAGAGCGGGCGAGCGATATCTCTCAAAAGTCGATTTAACCACTTTGGCGCCGGTTCCGGCAATCGATGTGACGGTCGGCGAAATATAGGGGTGAGTGGTCGGTCGAAAATGCCTGAAACCGCATCCCCGTGGCGAGTGAATGGCAAATTTACCGGGCACGGCGTTTGCATCGTTCACCCGACACGCGTGTGCTTTCTGGCCGCGCCGCCGGACGTGCATCGGCGATGAAGTGGCCGTCGGGCTCGCCACAGGCGCCGGAATTCACGCGCGAACGCCGCAACCAGACATGGGAGTGAATGATGACTGACACGACGCAACAGCTTGCACTCGGCGGACAGAAGATCGTCGACGACCTGCGAGTGCTGCTAACGGATTCGGAAGAAATGCTGCGGCTTGCCGCCAACGTACCCGGTGAAGGCGTCAACGCCTTGCGCGACCGGCTGGGCGCGCACGTGGAAACGCTGCAATCGGCCCTCGGCGACGCGCAGCAGAACGTTCAGCGGCGTTATCGGGCCGCGACCGTGAATACCGAACGGTATGTGCGGCACAACCCGTGGCGCTCGCTGGGCATTGCCGCGGGCGTCGGCTTCCTGCTTGGCGTCCTGACCACGCGCTAACGCGCTGTTCTCGACGTCCGACCTGCTTCACGACAATAAGGAGTTCACGATGGCACGACCCAAAATCGGTATCTTCGGCGCGCTGCTGGCTCTCGGCGGCTTCCTCGCTGTGCGCTACGTGCAAAGAAGCCGTTCGCAGGGTCCGGCGGCGCGCGAGTTGAGTCGCTGGGAAGACGAGGGCGGCACGGTGGCGACGCCGGCAGCGCCGGCCGGGAGCGTGACGGCAGCCAGCGCAAGTCCGGCCGCGCCGGACGCCGCGCACGGCACAAATGGCTCGACGCACCCGAACGGCGACGCCGGTGCATGGCCGTTTCCGCGTAGTTGAGCGCGTTGCGCGCGGGCGTCTGGCCGGCATCCCGCTTCAATCGGCGACGTCGGCCAAGCCTGTTTTTTTGTCTCGATAAGGCCGTATAATAAGTAAATAAACAACAATGACGGGTGGAAGTTAGGGGTTTCCCCGTCCATTGTTGCGATATTGCATTAAGTCGGCGGTTCGGCGTCTTTCTGCTGAAAGTTGGCGTGTGCTCACATCAGGGCGCTCTGCTGACCGGCATCGAATCGTCGAACGGTTTGTTCTGCATGCGCTTTTGCATGTTCCCCATCCACGCTTTCTGGCTTTCGAGACGCGATGCCACACGTACTGATTGTCGATGACGACGCAAGTACCCGCGAGGCGCTTTCCGCCATCATCGGGGAAGACGGCCTGACCACCGCCACCGCGGGCGATCTGCGCGAGGCGCGCATTCAACTGGTCCGGCAGATGCCGGATGTTGTCTTCACCGACCTGAAACTGCCTGACGGCAGCGGCGTCGATCTGTTTGAAGATCTTGATCCGCGCTCGGGCGTGGAAGTGATCGTGATTACCGGCCACGCCACGGTGGAGTCGGCGGTCAACGCCCTGAAAATGGGCGCCACCGATTACCTGGTGAAGCCAATCAACATGCAGCGCGTGAAGGCGATTCTGTCGCGCCTGCCGCGCGCCGGCGACCTCAAGGCGGAAATCGGCACGTTGCGCGGCGAGTTGCGCCGCATGGGGCGCTTCGGCCTGATGCTCGGCAATTCGCCGGCCATGCAGGAGGTCTACGACCAGATCGGCCGGGTGGCGCCAACGGCCGCGTCGGTGATGCTGGTGGGCGAGTCAGGCACAGGCAAGGAAGTGGCCGCGCAAACACTGCATCAGCTCAGCCTGCGCCGCAAACACGCATTCCTCGCGGTCAACTGCGGCGCGATTTCGCCGAATCTGATCGAATCGGAAATGTTCGGCCACGAACGCGGCTCGTTCACCGGCGCGGACCGCCAGCACAAGGGTTATTTCGAGCGCGCGAACGGCGGCACGCTGTTCCTCGATGAAATCACTGAAATGCCGATCGAGTTGCAGGTCAAGCTGTTGCGCGTGCTCGAAACCGGTATGTTCATGCGGGTCGGCACGACCAAGGAAATCGAAACCGACGTGCGCCTGATCGCCGCGACCAACCGCGATCCGGAGCAGGCGGTGCTCGAGGGCAAGCTGCGCCTCGACTTGTACCATCGTCTGAATGTGTTTCCGATCAGCCTGCCGCCGCTGCGCGAGCGGGGCTCGGACGTGGAGCTGCTCGCCCAGGCCTTCCTCGACGAACTCAATGAGCGTCACAGCACGAAGAAGCATTTCCCGGCGACATTGAAGGACATGCTGCTGTCGTATCCGTGGCCGGGCAACGTGCGTGAGTTGAAGAACTACGTGCAGCGCGCGCACATCATGTCGGGAACCGACTCCGACAGCACGGCTACTGTGCCTTTGCAGATCACGTTGTCCAAGCCCGCGGTGGGCACGTCGATTACGATTCCGTTCGGCACCTCGCTCGCCGAAGCGGACCGTCAGCTGATTCTGGCGACGCTCGAGCAATGCGGCGGCGTGAAGACGCGCGCAGCGGAGATTCTCGGCATCAGCCTCAAGACGCTGTACAACCGTCTTGTCGAGTATGGCAACGACGCACGTGAAGACGCCGACGCGGCCGACGAATCGCGCGCATTGGGCGGCGCGGACGCCTGAGAGGGCGTTCAGACCCGCTAACGTCAGGGACGCGCGGACGTTTCGGGCCGTGAGCCGGGAGACGACGGCATAGGCCTTGCTGCGTTCCCATGGAACGCTAAAACGAGGACAACCGACATGCCGCACTACGCTGCCGCTCCCGCGCTTCCCGCCGGCAAATACGCTCATCGTCCGGAACCGATCGAGCCGCCCTCTCCACCGCCGCCGCCTCCGCCGGGCCCGCCTGCCGAACCTGACACGATCCCCGGTCCGACCCCTCAACCGATCGAGCCCATCGAACCGGTCGCGCCGCCAATCGGCGATCCGCCGCCGCAGCCGACGCAAACGCCACAAGCCAGTCAGCTGCCGCCACTGCGCATGCAACTCTGACGTGTTTTCTGCGCTGCGCCGCATACTGACGCAGCGAATTTATGTACTTGTTACAAAGCCGGCGCATCTTTTACCGGCAATTTACCGTGGCGACCCCTAGACTGTATGGGTGCCGTCGTCTACGGCGGCAAGCTTCCCCTGGAGGCATCGATCATGAGACATCCAGCACTCCGACGCTCCGCGCGCCATGCAAAGCGCGATTCCCGGCCGGGCAGCGGCAATAGTGGGCCGCCGGCATCGCCGGACCCGGCCGCTCAGAACCGCGCCGCGCCCAATGCGCCGCCAGATGGCGAGCACAACCAGGGCGGCGTGCGTCAGGAAGGGCTGGAATACCAGCGCGACCTCGGCTCAGAGCAGGACGCCTGAGTCCATTGACGGTCGGTAAGAAGTCCACCGGTTTCGTCATACGAAGCAGAAAAAACTTCTTCGCGATGCGCTGTCATCGCGCGCTTTTACTCGTTTGTCACATTTTCATACATTTTTATTTCTGCGATTTCATAAATCGGCACGCGAATTGCGTTCACCGTTCTGGCACATATCCGTATGCAACGAAACAACTGACTGAGGTGGAGCACCAATGAGCAGACTGATCGTGGTATCGAATCGTGTCGCGCCGACCCAGGAAGGCCGTCCCGCAGCGGGCGGGCTGGCGATTGGCGTGCTGGACGCGTTAAAGGAAACGGGCGGAGTCTGGTTCGGCTGGAGTGGCGAGACAGTTGCAGAGCCGTCCGCTCCGGTGATTGAAAAGCAGGGCAACGTGACTTACGCGACGGTAGGTCTCACCAAACGCGATTACGACCAGTACTACCGCGGTTTCTCGAATGCGACGCTGTGGCCGACGTTCCACTATCGCAATGACCTGTCGCGCTACGACCGGCAGGAGTACGCGGGCTATCAGCGCGTGAACGCGACGCTCGCCAAGCAGCTCAAGGAGTTGCTCAAGCCCGACGACATTATCTGGGTGCACGACTATCACCTGCTGCCGTTTGCGCGCTGTCTGCGTGAACTTGGCGTCAAAAATCCGATTGGCTTCTTCCTGCATATTCCGTTTCCGGTGCCGGAAGTGCTTCGCACGATTCCGCCGCACGAGGAATTGCTCAAGGCCATGTGCAGCTATGACGTGGTTGGCTTCCAGACCGAAGCGGACCGCCAGTCGTTTGTCGACTATATCGAGCGCGGCCAGCACGGCACCTCGAGCGAAGACGGCATGGTGCACGCGTACAACCGCTTCCTGAAGGTGGGCGCTTACCCGATCGGCATCTATCCCGATGCCATCGCCAAAGCCGCCGAACAGTTCACCGACCGCAAGCCGGTGCGCAGTCTGCGCGACGGCATGCGCGGGCGCAAGCTGATCATGAGCGTCGATCGCCTCGACTATTCGAAGGGTCTGGTGGAACGTTTCCAGGCATTCGAACGCCTGTTGCTGAATGCCCCCGGTTGGCACGGGCGCGTGTCGCTGGTGCAGATCGCACCGCCTACCCGTGCGGACGTGCAGACCTATCAGCGGATCCGTCAGACGCTGGAGGGCGAAGCGGGCCGTATCAATGGCCGTTTCGCGCAACTCGACTGGACGCCGATCCAGTATCTGAACCGCAAGTACGAGCGCAATCTGTTGATGGCGCTGTTCCGCCAATCGCAGGTCGGCTATGTGACGCCGCTGCGCGACGGCATGAACCTGGTCGCGAAGGAGTATGTTGCCTCGCAGGATCCGGCCGATCCGGGCGTGCTCGTGCTGTCGCAATTCGCGGGCGCGGCCGAGCAATTGCCTGGCGCACTGGTCGTCAATCCGTTCGATCTGTCGCAGATGGCCGAGGCGCTGGAGCGCGCGTTGTCGATGCCGCTGGCCGAACGGCAGGCGCGTCATGCGGACATGATGGCGCCGATGCGCGAGAACAATCTGTCGGTCTGGCGCGATACGTTCCTCGCCGACCTTCGCCATGTCGCGACGGCTTCTTCAGTGACGGCCAAGGCGGTAAAGCTCGCTGACGTGACGGCGTCGTAGCCCGCCGGAGTGGCGGCGGGCGGCGCGGCGCTCGAATCCGCGCATGCCGGTCACGTCCGACGCGTATTTGAGAAGGACGGAAGAAGGGCGCGGATCGCAACCGGCGATCCGCGCCCTTCTTCATTTGCGGAGACCGGTCAGGCCGTCAGCGTATTCACGCGCTGCATGACGCGCAACGTGCTGACCATTGCTGCAACCGCCGCAAAACAGGCAGCCACATATAACACGACCGTCGGCCCGTTCTGCGGCGCGACGCCGAAGATCAGCGCGACCAGCGCCGCGCCGAGCGTTTGGCCGGTCAGGCGCGCGGTGCCGAGCATGCCGCTCGCACCGCCGCTGCGCTCGCGCGGCGCGGCCGTCAGCATGGTGCGGTTGTTCGGCGACTGGAAGATGCCGAAGCCCGCGCCGCACAGCGCCATGCGCCACGCGATCTGCATCGGCTCGGGATGCGCGCCGAGCGTGGCGAGCAGAAGCAAACCCACGGTCATTGCCGCGAGCCCGACGCCGCCGAGCCAGCCAGACGACACCTTGTCCGACAGCACGCCGGCAATCGGCGCCGCGATGACGATCACCAGCGGCCAGGGCGTCATCAGCAAACCGGTCTGCACCTGCGACAGGCCGAGCGTGTCCTGCAACAGAAACGGCAACGACACGAAGGCGAGCATCTGCGCGCAGAACGAGCAGACCGAGGTGCCGATCGACAATGCGAACACCGGAATCCTCAGCAAATCGATCGGCAGCAGCGGCGCGGGCTGACGTCAACTGACGGCGCACGAAAAAATAGCCGATCACGATCGCGCCGAGCGCTTCGAACACGACATAGCCAAGCCGCTCGCCGTGGCCGAGACCGTCGACGGCAAAGATCAGCAGGCCGAACACGAACGCGTTCATGACCGCGCTCAGGTAGTCGTAGGGCGATTCATGGCCGGCGTTGCAGCGGCAGCGCCTTGAAGCCGCCGACAATCGCCGCGATGCCGATCGGCACATTGATCGCGAACAGCCACGGCCACGTGGCGACGGCGAGCACGCCGGAGGCGATGGTCGGCCCGACCGCCGACGACACGGCGACCACCATCGCGTTGATCGCCACGCCGCGCCCCAGTTGCGAGGGCGGATAGATCATGCGCACCAGCGCGGTGTTGACGCTCATGATGCCCGCGGCGCCGAAACCCTGGATCACGCGAGCGAGCGCAAGCGTCGGCAGCGAGGTGGACAGCGCGCAACCGAACGACGCCACGGTGAACAGGATCAGCCCGCCCAGATAGATGCGCCGGTAGCCGATGCGATCGCCAAGCGAGGCGAGCGGCAGCAGCGAGATGGTGATAGCGAGTTGATACGCGTTGACGATCCAGATCGAACCGGCCGCGCTCGAGTGCAGATTGCGCGCGATGGTGGGCAGCGCCACGTTGGCAATCGCGCTGTCGAGCACCGCGAGCGTGAGCGCGAGCGCAATGACCAGCATCGCCCAGTAACGTTGCGGCAGCGGCAAGCCGTGTTCCGGACTGTCCATGAGCGAGATGGCAGGGCGCGGGTTATTCGAGGGATCGGCGGCGTTGGCCGGAATCGAACCGTCCTTGCGGGATGGTTGTGCGTGCATCGTTCTTTGAAGTTGTAGTGGGGCGGCCCGCGACCATATGGCGAGCCATGCGCGCCCGCTGCGGCGGCAATGCCGGCGCCGCCAAAGCGCACCGGCACCGCGTCTCACGCATTATTTGAGTTCGTACAGCCCCGTGTGCGTGGTGGAGTCGATTTCGTTCAGATGCGTCATGAGGCGCGCGACCGCGTTGGTGGTTTCCGCGTTGATCGGCAGATGCGGCACCTTCAGCGCATGCAGGCGGAAGATAAAGCGGTGCGCCCGGTCGCCACGGGGTGGCGCGGCGCCGCCGAAGCCGACCGTGCCGTAGTCGTTGCGCACCTGCAGCGCCCCCTGCGGCAGCAGCGTGCCATCCGCTTTGCCGGCATTGCGCGGCAGCGAACGGGCCTCAGCCGGAATGTTGACGATGACCCAGTGCCAGAAGCCGCTGCCGGTTGGCGCGTCGGGGTCGTGAACGGTGAGGGCGAAGCTTTGAGTGTCGGCCGGCGGCGCGTCCCACTGCAAGGCGGGTGAGATGTTCTCGCCGTCCACGCCGTACGCCTTGTCGTGGTATTCGTGGGCTTTCGGCATGAAGCCATTGGTGGGGAACTCGTCGGACCAGAGACGGAAATCAGCCATCATATGCCTCCCTTCAAGGATGGTTCTGGCGATGGTCGGGGTGTGGTTTCATGCGGCCGGCATGCTGTGAAGCTGCGAATGCGGCGGGTGAAAATCCCCGAGTGAGCCAATTGAGTGTAGCACCAGCCGCTGCGGGATTTGCTCGAACCGGCTGGGCTACAAGCGGCTTTCAGCCGCGCGCCTCGAAGTCCGGCGCGTCGCTGCGCAGCCACTCGGTGAGTCGTTGCAGCACACCTTCGATATCGCGATTGGCGCCGCGCAACGCGCATTCCCACACCACCGCGACGCGCCAGCCATGCGCGAGCAATGCGGCGCGAACCTTCTCGTCGTTGGCGCGATTGCGGCCGATCTTGTCGCGCCAGAATTCGGGCCGCGTCTGCGGCCATTTGAAGAGGTGACAGTCGTGCCCGTGCCAGAAGCAGCCGTGTACCAGCACCACCGCGCGGTAGCGCGGCAACACGATGTCCGGGCGCCCCGGCAGGTCGCGGGCGTCCAGGCGAAAGCGGAATCCCTGGCGGTGCAGCAGGCTGCGGATCAGGATTTCCGGCTTCGTATTGCGGCCGCGGATGCCGGACATCATCCGGCTGCGTGTCGCGCTGTCGACGATATCGACCATGGTCGGGGGGATGAGGCGCTCAGAGGCTCAGGCGTAGAGCGAGAGGGCCTGCGCCGAGCCGTCGCGGCTTGTCTCGGCGAGCAGGGTTTGCACATGCGGCAGCATGATGCGCGCCACTTCGCGCATCACCGGCATGACCACGCTGTTGCCGAATTGCCGGTAAGCCTGAGTGTCGCTGACGGGAATCCGGAAGGTGTCGGGAAAGCCCATCAGCCGCGCGCATTCGCGCGGTGTGAGACGGCGCGGGCGCGAGGCGTCGCTCTGATGGACGAGAATTTCCGAGCCGTCCTTGTGATAGCGCGCGGACAATGTGCGCGTCACGCTGTCCGGATAGGCCATGCCGAAGCCGAAGCCATTACCCGCTGCGCGATGTTTCGCCGCGTAGTTCTGCAGGTAGGTCCACAGGTTCGGGGTGAGCGTGTACTTCGCCTGAACGCGCCGGCTGGCGTGGTCGAAGAAACGGTCGTGATCCCACGGTAGAACCGGTTCGCTGCCGTCCGTGCGATGCAGGATGGAGCCGAGGCGCGGGCCGCTTTCCGGCAGATGCAGATCGTCCCAGGAAAAGGACGTCTTGCCGCGAAAGCCGACGATGATGATCCGCTCCCGATGTTGCGGCGTGAAATGCTGGCCGTCGACCACGCGGTAATGCACTTCGTAGCCGAGTTCTTCGCGCAGGGTTTGCAGGATCACGTCGAAGGTGCGGCCTTTGTCGTGCGAGAGCAGATTCTTTACGTTCTCCAGCAGGAACGCCGCCGGCCGCTTGGCCGCGATGATTCGCGCGACGTCGAAAAATAGCGTGCCCTGCGTCGTGCACTCGAATCCGTGCGGCCGGCCCAAGGCGTTTTTCTTGCTCACGCCGGCGATCGAGAACGGCTGGCACGGAAAGCCGCCGAGCAGCACGTCGTGGCTCGGCACGTCTTCGGCGGGAAACGAGACGATATCGCCGATCAGCGCATGCGCTGCGCCGGCGGGGTAGTTCTCGCGATACGTCCTGGTGGAAAACTCGTTCCACTCGCTTGTGAACACGCACTCGCCGCCATGCGCTTCGAAACCCATGCGAATCCCGCCGATGCCGGCGAACAGATCGATGAAACGGAACGGGGCCTCGCCGTTCGCAGCGGCAGCCTTGGTCCGGGAGTTGTTGTGCAGCAGATCGCGCAGGGCGGGTTCAAGCATCGCCGGACACGGTGTTTCGCCTTTTTCCCAGCGGCGCACTGTCTTGATGTCCTTGCCGACATGCGCGGCGATTTCTCGTTGTGTGAAGCGGGCGCGCGCCTGCCTGAGCAGTTCGAGCGGTGCGGCGAGGGTCACGGGTGTCCTTGCTGGGAATTTTTGCGGACATTATGACCTAAGGTCGTCCCATTTTCTCTATTTTTACGGCCGATGAGCGGAAAATCTCCAGCCTCGGCGCGGTGTTTGCCAACGAAATGCACGTGTCACAGATGAGCGTGTACGCTTCTGCCGTGACGCGAATTCCCCGCGTTGCGACGTGTTGAGGCCGCGGCGAGGTTCGCGGCCTTTTTTTATGTGAAGGGAATTGTGCTGTGAGCCGGCGTGGCATGCCGCCCGGGTAGGGTGCTGCTTGTCAGATTTGAGCGGCGGCGGCAGCGTGCGTCGCTTGAGACCGTGCGGCGGGCGGAGCCAGTTCGTCCCATGCGGGTTGGAGCAGCGCGCCGAACTCGTCGAGTTGCAGCAACAGGCTGTCGACTGCGCAGAGCTGCGCGTGGGACAGGTTGCCAGTGTCGAGCAGCTGGTACAGACGTTTGCGCCAGTAGTCGGCCGGCAAGATCGATCCACCCAGGTCGCCGTGTAAAGACGGCCGCATGACGCGCCCGATGTGCGCGATATCCTGGTCGATCAGCATTGCCTGCGATGACCCCGTCAGCGTAATGAGTGTGCGGTCCATAGCCCCTCCATGGCTCCTTTACGGCAGACCGCAGCGGGACTTTAGGCTTTTGTAAAAATATTCTTCATAGCGGTTCTGGCGACGCAAGCGGTCAACGTCCTGGCCGGGCACACCCGTTGCTCGACAGGGATACTGGCGTAATGTTGCGCCGGCATTCCACGAGACGGAGCCGAACATGAACAAAGACCAGGTGAAGGGTGTAGGCGAGCAGATCAAGGGCAAGGTCAATGAAGCTGTCGGCAAGGCCACCAATAACCCCGGCAAGGAACTCAAGGGCGACTTGCAGCAAGGCGCCGGCAAGGTGCAGAAGGCCTATGGCGATGCAAAGGAAGATGCCAAGGACAATGCCAAACGCAACGCGCCGTAATTCGGCTCGCGTTGATGTCTGAGTCGACGGCAAGGGGCGCTGCGGCGCCTTTTGCCGTTTTTGTGCGTGAGGGGCCTTTTTGCATGGCCGGCGGGGCGTGTCCACGGCGCGCCGCCTGGGAGTAACCCGGGTTCCGTGTCGCGGATGCGCCGCACTGGAAGCGCTGCCTTTAGACTTGGCGCAATCCAACAGGAGGGCGCCCATGACACCCGAGAAAGTGCTAGCGATGTTCGAACGGCAGTACCTGGAGGGCAAGGTGCCTGTCGACCTGGAACACACCTGCGCGAATTTCGCCAGTTGGGTCGCCGCAACGTGGGAGCAACTCGGCGGCGAGCAGCGCGCACTGCTGATGACGGTCGGTGCGGCCTTGTGGCGCGAAGGCTATAACCTGCGTGCCGGCACCGCCACCAAGGACTTGTGGTGAGTGTTGGGCAGGCGATTGCGTCGCCGCGCTGATGCGAGTGGTCGCGGGGCGGGTTCGTACGCGTTGTGCTGACTCGGTTTATATTTGGCGGTCCCGCGCTCGGGTCCTTCTTGCCGGTTCCATTGCCGGTTTGCGTTCCGGCGCCCGATTCGCCCGACTTCCAGCCGCAGCTTTCGCACAAGGGTTCCGCCATCACCATGACCGATCTATCCGCCTTCCCGATCACGAAGAAATGGCCTGCTGAGCATTCGGACAGGCTTCAGCTCTATTCGCTGCCCACGCCCAATGGCGTGAAGGTGTCGATCATGCTTGAAGAGACCGGCTTGCCGTATGAGCCGCATCTCGTGCGCTTCGATATGAACGATCAGCTGTCGTCCGAGTTCATGTCGCTGAATCCGAACAACAAGATTCCGGCGATCATCGATCCGAACGGCCCGGACGGCAAGCCACTGCCGCTGTTCGAATCCGGCGCGATCCTGATTTATCTGGCGGACAAGACCGGCAAATTGATTCCGAACGATGCCGCCGGCCGCTACGAAACGATCCAGTGGGTGATGTTTCAGATGGGCGGCATCGGTCCGATGTTCGGTCAGCTGGGATTCTTCAATAAGTTCGCGGGCAAGGAATACGAAGACAAACGGCCGCGCGATCGCTATGTGGCGGAATCGAGGCGCCTGCTCGCCGTGCTGGAGCAGCGCCTTGAAGGGCGTGAATGGATCATGGGCGATGCTTACTCGATCGCCGATATCGCCACTTTCCCGTGGGTGCGTAACCTGGTTGGCTTTTATGAAGCAGGCGAGCTGGTCGGCATCCAGGACTTTCCGAATGTGGCGCGTGCGCTCGCCGCGTTTCTCGCGCGTCCGGCGGTGTCGAGGGGACTGGATATTCCCAAGCGTCCATAGTTCCGTTTGCGGTGACCGTGGCGATGTCGATCGTGAGCTCTTCGCGCGCGAAGAGCTCGACTACCTGGCGTTTCTAGAAAGACGTGCGTGTGCCGACGCGCGCGACGATTTCATAATGGGACGACGATTACGAGAGATCGCCGATCTCATCGAGAACACCCTGCACTGACGCTTTCTGATAGACCGTCTGCACATGGACGTCGGTACGTTTCGACAGCCGGAAATCGGCCATCAAGCCGAATTCATTCCGATGCGGAGCGTTGTGCCCTTTCCGTGTTAGTTGCTGATGCAGCAAATGCCAACCGAGTAACCGCCGATGGTCGGTTGCCTGCTCCAGCTGGCGCACCCGGCGAGACACAGCGCGAGGCAGGCAATGGCGATCTTCATAGGGCTTCCTGTGGGTGAAAACCAATTGTAATGCTGCCGATGCATGTCGGCGCATTGGCGTCGGTATGCGCCATGTGTTGTACCGAATCATGTAGATTAGGCGGCAGCACACATGTCGAAAGCTGAGAGATCAATGAAAAAAGCGAAGCCAAAATTCAGTCGGCAGGATGCTGACAACCTGTTTCCCGACTTGCAGCAAAGCGGCGCCAATCGCGCGAGCCGTGCCAGTAACCCGTTTGGAGAGAATGCAGTCGAGGTAACCAGGCCACGTGATCGTGATGAGGCTTCCCTATGGAAAGACAATCTCGTTACGTTGCCTGCAGCGGTCGAGTTGCCTCCCGGCTATCAGTCCGTGGCGCAGGTGCGCGACGTGATGGCGCGCGCATGGGGCGTGAAATGGCTCAGGGAGAGCAATAACGAGGTTGTCTCTGACTTCCCCGAAGGCTGGGCAGCCGTTCGGCCCAAAAGCGGCCCCGTGGAGTTGCGCGACCCGGCGGGTATCGTTCGAGCTTTGTACGGCTGGGCAGAGGACGCGGAACTCAGGATCCTGCCGCGGTATCTGGTCGAATCGCAGGAGAACAGTTCGAGCGGCCTCGGAAGTTTGCTGATTCGTGATCGCGAGACGGGTCAAATTCTGGAGCGATCTTCGATCTGGTCTGCGAAGACCGGCACACATCATCCAGACTGGGGCAAGCTGACAGCGTGGCTCGACGCACGGTATCCGCTTCATCGCGATCCGCTGCGGCTGTGGGGGGATTGTGAGGGTGGGGGGTAAGGGCCGTATTTTCGAAGGCCGACAGGTTTGTTCA
Source organism: uncultured beta proteobacterium (assembly GCA_963738755.1). Taxonomy (GTDB): domain Bacteria; phylum Pseudomonadota; class Gammaproteobacteria; order Burkholderiales; family Burkholderiaceae; genus Paraburkholderia. Next base: position 202,666 of record CAVTXZ010000030.1, on the reverse strand, counting down.
ACCGGTGTTGGCAAACTCATGCTGCTGGATTGGTTGGTCTCCCGACAGAATCTATCGGTCAACAGGTGACGGTGGTCTCTCTGCGATTCAAAAACCGCGCGATTCCGCGCGACTTATTTCTCGCCCCGCGGTGTGTCCCGATGGGGAGTCCGACAATCATGCCTCGGCCACCCGGATCCAGCCGGCGTCGGTAAAGCGAAACACACGGGGTCCAGCGTCCTCGCGATCTATTAATGCCTGCAGGCCGTCAGCGTCGGTGATCGATTCGGCCAGCCCGTACGTGGTCCGGCGGGAGGTTACGCCATTCTCGAGCCAGACGTCGTCGCGGCCGCACAGGTCGTAGTGATACATGACGTAGTGGTACATGAACTAAGCGGCCAGCTCGAACCTGAAATGCTTGCCCAGTGCGGCTGCTGCGCTGGCCAGCGTGGTGAGCGTCAGGCTCGTGTCGGTTTCGTCCAGCAGGCGGTTAAGCGCCGCGCGGCTGGTCTTCATGCGGGCCGCCATCGCCGTTTTGGTGAGGTGCTGCGCCTTCATTTCCTGTTCGATCTGCCACGCGATTACCCGCTTGATCGCGGTCGCCGTGGCTTCTTCCAGAATCGCCTCCTCGGCGAGGAACTCATCGAAGTTGCTTCCGACGTGTTTGTTTGCCATATCGCACTCCATTGCGGGCTATCCAACTTTATCGATCTTTCCTTGCTGCTTGCGGTAGGGTCGTTCTAGGCTTTCTTCACCTGTTTCAGCCGCTCCTTTGCGAGGTCCAGATCTTCCTTGGGCGTCGCCTGTGAGTTCTTCACGAAGCCGTGCGGCAGGACCATGTCGCCGCCGACGACCGTAAATAGTATGTGGGCGATGCGTCTGTGCAGATGGATGCGTATCTCCCACAAGTCCTTACTCATCTTGCGAACCAGTGGCATACCTAGCGGCCAGCCGAACTGGACCGTCTTGACGTCTTCGCCGATTACTTTTTTATCCTGCGGTTCCAGTTCTTTGAGCCACGCGCGGACAGGTTCGTTATCGCTTTCCGTTCGGAAAAAACGAACGGCGAGGACCGCGTTGGAGGGTTCGGGCATTCGGTGATTCGGTAGCGTGGGATATCAAAATCGTACCAAAATTGATACGGTTTTGCAACCGGTTTTGGGCCGGATTGCTCCGCATGGTGGTCGGATGCGGCGATAGATGCTCAGATCACGGACGCGCCGCAAGTCAAAGGAACCCGTGCGATGCTCAGGTCAGAGTAGGTTGTTTTGACGGCGAAGCGGTACTTCATCCGCCAGTACCGGGGCCCGTTGGGCATCATCTCAAGATAGAGGCCTTTGCCGTCGGCGAGTCGATACGATTTGTCCGCAGGCTTGGCCTTACGGATTCGCGTGTCTGTCAATGGTTGTATTTGCTTGGGCATCGCGTTGGGGGCATCGGTTTCAGGGCACAGCAGGGATGTCCCCACCGATGCCCCCAAAGAATCTGGCTTGTATTGGGCAACCGTGGGCAATGAAGACAGCAAAAAAAAGCCCCGCAGCGCAAGGCATACGGGGCTTTTCTGGGCAATCTGGGTGCTGCTGGGAAGCTAGTTGGTCCCCCCGACAGGAATCGAACCTGTATCTAGCGCTTAGGAGGCACTTGTTCTATCCATTGAACTACGGGGAGAGGACCGAACCAAAATCATCGCTGCAATCCTGCAACCGGACAAGGTCCGCGAGGAAAGGGCGAGTCCAAATTCGCCGGCGAGCGCAGAGTATATCAAACGCGCCCGAGCGCGAGGAGAGCGGCAAAGCCCGCTTCCACAAAGCAAACGGCCCAGCAGGCATCACCCACTGGGCCGTGCGAGCCGCCTGCCGCACGCCGGCATCCGGCAGCGCGTGTTCGGCTCAAATCAACCGGGCCGACTCAGAATTCCACCACTGCAAACTCCGCCTTGCCGACATCGCACAGCGGGCAGCGCCAGTCTTCCGGGATCGCGGCGAAGCGCGTGCCCGGGGCAATGCCTTCTTCAGGCAGGCCATCTTCCTCGTTGTAGATCCAGCCGCAAATCAGGCAGACCCAGCTCTTATATTCAGTCACTTCAATTACTTCGCTCACGACGTACTCTTCTTTGGTTCGGTGCATTGATCCGCCAAGTCTGCCCCTTTTTTGGGCACGGCGGCGACCCGCAATATTACCGGAATTTGACAAACCGGCCTGTCATACCCGACGTGGCAGCGCCGCAAACCGGCCCATCCACCTTCGGTCCCGCGCGGCGAACCCAGTCATACACAGCGTGTATGCTCTGATTCGCAGCTATTCTTTTGGACAGGCGCGCCGGGCGGCCGGCATGCGTTGCGACGATCGGCCTCAGGCAACAGGCGCCGGCATCGCCGCCGCATGCGCGGTGCACGATTTTCGTTTCCCCAAAAAAGGAGAAAAACGATGTTTAAAAACAAATGGTTAGCCGGCGTCATGCTGGCTGGTCTGCTCGCTGCATCGGGTGTGGCGCAGGCCGCAGGCGTGTCTTTTGTACAACCCGCGGACGGCGCGACCGTGACGAATCCCGTGCACGTGGTGTTCGGCGTGGACGGCATGAAGATCGCGCCGGCGGGCACGATGACCGAAGGCACGGGCCATCATCACCTGCTGATCGACGGCAAGCCGCTCGCCAAGGGCGAAGTCATTCCGGCCACTGACAAATCGCTGCACTTCGGCAAGGGTCAGACCGAAACCGATCTGACGCTGCCGCCAGGCGACCACACGCTGACCCTGCAGTTCGGCGACGGCGCGCATCGTTCGTATGGTCCGGAAATGAGCAAGACGATTACCGTGCATGTGAAGTAAGCTCGCGGCAACAGCACCACCGGGGGTGCGTGCACCGCCCGGTGGTGCTGTTGCGTTCCGTCTCCGTTTTGCAAGCCGGTCATTTGGCCTATCTCTTCCGGCATACAGGCAGCCGCCCCTGCGCCCGGTACAATGGGCAGTTCCGACTCATCGCTGTCTTCTCCAATTCTCCATGTCGCTTTACACCATTACCGGGGCCCAACTGGCGTTCGGTCACGTCGCGTTGCTCGATCACGCGGATTTCTCTCTCGAAGCCGGCGAGCGCGTCGGTCTGATCGGCCGCAACGGCGCGGGCAAGTCGTCACTGCTGAAGATCGTCGCCGATCTGACCAAGCCGGACGACGGCCTGGTCACGCGTCAGCAGGGCCTGACTTCGGTCTACGTGCCGCAGGAGCCCGAGTTCGACACGGACGACACGGTGTTCGAAGCGGTCGCCGCCGGCCTCACTCACGCCCGCGCGTTGCTGGACGAATACGACGTGGTGGCCAATCAGCTCGCCGACGAGCCGGAAGGTGCCGAGCACGACGCGCTGATGTCGCGCATGAACACGCTGCAATCGGCGCTGGACCATTCCGACGCCTGGAACTGGAGCACCCGCGTGGCCACCACGCTGCAGCAGATCGGTCTGAACGGCGAGGCGCGGGTCGGTTCGCTGTCGGGCGGCATGCAAAAACGCGTCGCGCTGGCGCGCGCGCTGGTCGTGCAGCCAGATGTGCTGCTGCTCGACGAGCCGACCAACCACCTGGACTTCGACGGCATTCGCTGGCTGGAGGACCTGCTGGTCTCGCTGCGCGCGGGCCTGCTCTTCATTACCCACGACCGCGCGTTTCTCGACCGTGTCGCCACTCGCATCGTCGAACTCGATCGCGGGCGTCTGTTGTCGTATCCGGGCAATTTCAGTGCCTATCAGACCCGCAAGGCGCAGCAGCTGGAAGTCGAGCAGGTTGAGGCGGCCAAGTTCGACAAGCTGCTCGCCCAGGAAGAAGTGTGGATTCGCAAGGGCGTGGAAGCGCGCCGCACGCGCAGCGTCGGCCGTATCGCGCGCCTCGTGCAGATGCGCAACGAACGCGCCGAGCGTCGCAACGTGCAAGGCAACGTGAAGCTCGACGTGGGTCAGGGCGAGAAGTCGGGCAAGATCGTCGCGGAACTGACCGATGTCACCAAACGCTACGGCTCGCGCACGGTGGTCGACAACTTCACGGCCACGGTCATGCGCGGCGACAAGATCGGCTTTGTCGGCCCGAACGGCGCGGGCAAGACCACGCTGCTGAAAATGATCCTCGCCGAACTGCCGCCGGACGAAGGCACGGTGCGCGTCGGCACCAACCTGCAGGTCGCGTATTTCGACCAGATGCGCGCGCAACTCGATCTGGAAAAGAGCCTCGCCGACACCATCAGCCCGGGCAGCGAGTGGGTCGAAGTGAACGGCCAGAAGAAGCACGTGATGAGCTATCTCGGCGACTTCCTGTTCGCCCCGGAGCGCGCGCGTTCGCCGGTCAAGTCGCTCTCGGGTGGCGAGCGCAACCGCCTGCTGCTCGCGCGTCTGTTCGCGCGGCCGGCCAACGTGCTGGTGCTGGACGAACCGACCAACGACCTCGATATTCCAACCCTCGAACTGCTCGAAGAACTGCTCACCGAATATGACGGCACGGTGCTGCTGGTCAGCCACGATCGCGCGTTTCTGGATAACGTCGCGACCTCGGTGATCGCGTCGGAAGGCGAGGGCAAGTGGCGCGAGTATGTTGGCGGCTTTACCGACTGGCAGATTCAGCGCGACCGCTCGCAGCAGATGGCGCAGGACGCATCGAAGGAAGCGCAGAAAGAGTCGGGCAAGAAAACCGCATCGAAAGACACGCCCGCGAGCCGCGATACGCAGCGCGCGGCCAAACTGTCGTTCAAGGAGCAGCGCGAACTTGAGGCACTGCCGGCAAAGATCGCGGAGCTCGAAACCGAACAGAAATCCATTGGCGCGCATCTCGAAGACGGCACGTTGTTCGCGAAAGACGCCAAGGAAGGCGCCCGCCTGACCGAACGCTATGCGGAGATCGAAGAAGAATTGCTGATCGCGCTCGAACGTTGGGACGAGCTGGAGAACAAGCGCAAGTAATCGCGCAAGTTATGGCGCAAGTAATAACGCAAATACAGGCGCAAGCTGTGCGCGGGGCAGTGCCGGCTCGGGGTCGCGCCGGCGTGGCCTACTGAACGCCGCTCCTTATCCAAACGGCCAATCTCACACGTAGCGAATTGCCGCCTGTATCGAAATCAGTAAAATACCCCGCGAACAGGCTTCCTCCTCAATGCATTGTCCACGGACATGTTCACAGGACCTGTGGACAACGATGAACCGACGGACCCAAGTCAACCATGTCTACGAAAAAGCCAAACGCCGCGTATAGCGAAGCGTCGATCAAGGTGTTGAAGGGCCTGGAGCCGGTCAAGCAACGGCCCGGGATGTACACCCGCACCGAGAATCCGCTGCACATCATTCAGGAAGTTATCGACAACGCGTCGGACGAGGCCCTCGGCGGCCACGGCCGGCAAATCACGGTCACGCTGCACGCGGACCACTCGGTCTCAGTCGAAGACGACGGCCGCGGCATCCCGTTCGGCCTGCATCCGGACGAAGGCGTGCCGGTCGTCGAGATCGTTTTCACGCGCCTGCATGCGGGCGGCAAGTTCGATAAAGCCGCTGGCGGCGCGTACACGTTTTCGGGCGGCCTGCACGGCGTCGGCGTGTCGGTTACCAACGCGCTGTCCACGCGCCTCGACGTCACCGTGTGGCGCGAAGGCAAGATCGCCGAATTGAGTTTCGCCAATGGCGACGTCGCCAAGGAACTCGAGGTGCGGCCCGCCACGAAGGGCGACAAGAAGTCGGGCACGCGCGTCACCGCGTGGGCCAACCCGAAATATTTCGATTCGCCGAACCTGCCGCTGGGCGAACTGCAACGTCTGCTGCGCTCGAAAGCGGTGCTGCTGCCGGGCGTGGAAGTCACGCTGATCAACGAGAAAACCGGCGAACAGCAAACCTGGAAATACGAAGACGGTCTGCGCGGCTATCTGCTCGAAGGCATGAACGGCAGCGATCTGCTGATTCCGCTGTTCGAGGGCGAGCGTTACGTCGAAAACGCCCGCGCCAGCGAGGAAACGTTCGCGGAAGGCGAGGGCGCGACGTGGGTCGTCGCGTGGAGCGAAGAGGGCACGCTCATGCGCGAGTCCTACGTCAATCTGATCCCCACGCCCGCGGGCGGTACGCACGAATCCGGTCTGCGCGACGGGCTGTTCCAGGCGGTGAAGAGCTTTGTCGAGTTGCATAACCTGCAGCCGAAGGGCGTCAAGCTGCTCGCGGAAGACGTGTTCGCGCGCGTGTCGTTCGTGCTGTCGGCGAAGGTGCTCGATCCGCAGTTCCAGGGGCAGATCAAGGAACGCCTGAATAGCCGCGACGCGGTGAAGCTGGTCTCGTCGTTCGCGAGGCCGGCGCTTGAGTTGTGGCTCAATCAGCACGTCGAGCACGGCAAGAAACTCGCCGACCTCGTCATCAAGCAGGCGCAAGCGCGCACGCGTGCCGGACAAAAAGTCGAGAAGCGCAAGAGCTCGGGTGTCGCGGTGTTGCCGGGCAAGCTGACCGACTGCGAATCGACGGAAATCGGCCGCAATGAACTGTTCCTCGTCGAGGGCGATTCTGCGGGCGGTTCGGCGAAAATGGGCCGTGACAAGGAATACCAGGCGATCCTGCCGCTGCGCGGCAAGGTGCTGAACACGTGGGAAACCGAACGCGATCGTCTGTTTGCCAACAACGAAGTGCATGACATTTCGGTGGCGATCGGCGTCGATCCGCATAGCCCGGACGACAAGGTCGATCTGTCGAATCTGCGCTACGGCAAGATCTGTATCTTGTCGGACGCGGACGTGGACGGCTCGCACATTCAGGTGTTGTTGCTCACACTGTTCTTCAAGCACTTCCCGCAACTGATCGAACGCGGTCATGTGTGCGTGGCGCGTCCGCCGCTGTTCCGGGTCGATGCTCCCGCGCGTGGCAAGAAGCCGGCACAGAAGCTGTACGCGCTCGACGACGGCGAACTCGAGGCGATTCTGGACAAGCTGCGCAAAGACGGCGTGCGCGACACGCAGTGGTCGATCAGCCGTTTCAAAGGCCTCGGCGAAATGAGCGCGGAGCAACTGTGGGATACGACGATGAACCCCGACACGCGGCGCCTGACGCCGGTGGCGCTCGGCGAACTCGACTACGACGCCACGGTTGCGCGTATGACGATGCTGATGGGCAAGGGCGAAGCGGCGTCGCGGCGCAGCTGGCTGGAAGAAAAGGGCAACGAAGTGGAAGCGGACATTTGAGCGTGCCTGAGATAGCGCGCCACCTTCGCACGAAAACTTCACGCCAAACACGGATACGGAATCTAGATGGACGACGATAACACCCTCGACCTTTTCACCGAGCCGCCGCCGCCCGAGGGCGACTTCCTGACGCTCGGCAATTACGCGGAACGCGCCTACCTCGACTACGCGGTGAGCGTGGTCAAGGGGCGCGCATTGCCGGATGTGTGCGACGGCCAGAAGCCGGTGCAGCGCCGCATCCTGTACGCGATGAACGACATGGGGCTGTCCGATAACGCGAAGCCGGTCAAGTCGGCCCGCGTGGTCGGCGACGTGCTGGGTAAGTATCACCCGCACGGCGACCAGTCGGCGTACGACGCACTGGTGCGTCTCGCGCAAGACTTCTCCATGCGCTATCCGCTGATCGACGGCCAGGGCAATTTCGGTTCGCGCGACGGCGACGGCGCAGCGGCGATGCGCTACACCGAAGCGCGCCTCACGCCGATCTCGAAGCTATTGCTCGACGAAATCGACCAGGGCACGGTCGATTTCATGCCTAACTACGACGGCTCTTTCGAGGAACCGAGGCTCTTGCCCGCGCGCCTGCCGTTCGTTTTGCTGAATGGCGCATCGGGTATCGCGGTGGGGCTGGCCACGGAAATTCCGTCGCACAATCTGCGCGAGGTCGCGGCAGCCACAGTCGCGATGATCCGCAATCCGAAGATCGAGCACGCCGAACTGATGCAGCACATCGCGGGGCCAGACTTCCCGGGCGGTGGCCAGATCATTTCGAGCGACGCTGAGATTTCCGCCGCCTACGAAAGTGGTCGCGGCAGTCTCAAGGTGCGCGCCCGCTGGAAGATTGAAGAACTCGCGCGCGGCCAGTGGCAACTGGTCATCACCGAATTGCCGCCGAACACGGCCGCACAGAAGGTGCTCGAAGAAATCGAAGAGCAGACCAACCCGAAGATCAAGCTCGGCAAGAAGGCGCTCACACCTGAGCAACTGCAGACCAAGCAGACCATGCTCGCACTGCTCGACGCCGTGCGCGACGAATCGGGCCGGGAATCACCGGTGCGCCTCGTGTTCGAGCCGAAATCGAGCCGCATCGACCAGACCGATTTCGTCAACACGTTGCTCGCGCATACGAGCCTCGAGTCGAATGCGTCGCTCAATATGGTCATGGTGGGCGGCGATGGCCGTCCGCGTCAAAAAGGCTTGAGCGAAATCCTGCACGAGTGGATCGCGTTCCGCTTCGCCACGGTCACGCGCCGCACGCGTTATCGTTTGACGAAGGTCGACGACCGGATTCACATCCTCGAAGGCCGGATGATCGTCTTTTTGAATATCGACGAAGTCATCCGCATCATTCGCGAGTCGGACGAACCGAAGGTCGCGTTGATGGCCGCGTTCGGTTTGTCGGATCGCCAGGCCGAAGACATTCTCGAAATCCGCTTGCGTCAGTTGGCTCGTCTCGAGAAGATCAAGATCGAGAAGGAACTGGGCGAACTGCGCGACGAGAAGGCCAAGCTCGAAGAACTGCTCGGCAGCGAGTCGGCGATGAAACGCCTGCTCATCAAGGAAATCGAGGGCGACGCAAAGCAATATGGCGACGAGCGCCGCACGCTGATCCAGCAGGAAAAGCGCGCCACCTTCGAAGCGCGGGTGGTCGACGAACCGGTCACGGTGGTGGTGTCGCAGAAGGGCTGGGTGCGCGCGCTGAAGGGCCACGGCCTCGATACCGCAGGTTTCACGTTCAAGGCCGGCGACGGTTTGTACGCGGCGTTCCAGTGCCGTACGCCCGATACACTGGTCGCGTGGGGCAGCAATGGCCGCGTCTATTCGGTCGCGGTGGCGCTGCTGCCGGGCGGGCGCGGTGATGGTGTGCCGGTCACCTCGCTGATCGAACTCGAATCGGGCAGCCATCTGATGCATTACTACGCGGCCTCCGCGGATCAGGCATTGCTGCTCGCGTCGAGCAACGGCTTCGGCTTTGTCGCGAAGGTCGGCGATATGGTGAGCCGCGTGAAGGCCGGCAAATCCTTCATGACGATCGACGCGGGCGCCGCACCGCTCGCGCCAATGCCGATGCTGCCGGATGCAACGCATATCGCGTGTCTGTCCTTGGGTGGGCGCCTGCTGGTGTTCGGCCTCGATGAAATGAAGACGCTCTCGGGCGGCGGACGCGGTGTCACGCTGATGGGGCTCGACGACAACGAAACACTGGCGCAGGCGCTGTCCATCAACAAGGCGGGTGTCGTGTTGATCGGCACGCGCCGTGGCGGCCGCGTGGACGAAGAGAAGGTGAGCGGCGCGGCACTTGCGCCGCACATCGGCAAGCGGGCACGCAAGGGGCGCGCCCCCGAGAGCAAGATGAAGCTCGACGGTATGCGTCCAGTGCTGGCGGCTTGAAGAGGTCACACGTAGTAGCGCGACGTGCATCGCTTTGCCTCAATAGCGTAGTGAGGTGAAGTGAAGCGCGTCGTGCGTAGCAACGTTTCGGGGTGTAGCGCCGTCGCCGCATGGGGCACGCTGCAATAACAACTACAAAGAATGTCAGGAATGCCGCCGGTGCAGGAACTGCGCGTACAGCGCGCGGTCGAATGCGCTCAATAGCCGCTGCTAATATCATTCGTCGTAAGCGGCATGGCGTCGTCGGGAGAGGAAAACTACATGAACAAAGCTGTCGAACTCGCGCTCTTTCTGCACCTGCTGGCCGTCGCGGTGTGGGTCGGTGGGATGGTATTCGCGCATTTCTGTTTGCGCCCGGCGATTGCCGACCTTTCGCCGCAACTGCGGCTGCCGCTGTGGGAATCGGTGTTTGGCCGCTTCTTCAATTGGGTTGCCGCGGCCGTGCTGGTCATTCTGCTCACCGGCGGTTTTCTGCTGATGCAATTCGGCGGCGGTCACGCCACGTGGCCGCTACACGCAATGGCCGGCCTTGGTATCGTGATGATGCTGATTTTCGGGCATATCCGCTTTGCTGTTTTCCCGCGTATTCGCCGGGCGGTGCAGGCGCAAAAGTGGCCCGACGGCGCGCGGGCGGTCGGCACGATCCGGCGTCTGGTGCTCGTGAATATCGTGCTGGGCGTTGTAACGATCGGTGTCGCGGTGCTGTCGCGCGGATTCTGAAACGTGTGTGACTGAGTCTGTGCGCAGCGGTGCGGACGGGCGGAAGTTACGGGATGGCGCTACAGGATGGCGCCGTAGGCAAGCCATAGTCCGCACACTACGGCGACCGTTCCGTACACCACGTACACCGGCGCCTTGAGCTTTGCGAAGCACATGCCGGAGAACAGCGCGGTCACCAGATACACCGGCTTGAGCGGCACGTGCCCTGCAATGCGCAGAACGGCCACCGCGAGAAACGCGGTCGTGACCGCGCGCAGTATCCGCATGCCATGCTCGAAACGCGCATTGGCCTTCAACTGATGCAGGTGACGCTGCGCCAGCACCACCAGGCAGCCCGACGGCACGAACAGCGCGAGCGTGGCGATCAGCGCGCCCACCCAGCCATCCACCAGATAGCCGAAGAACGGCACCACGTTCAGCAGCGGTCCAGGCGATAAGGGCGACAGCGAAAACGCCAGCGTAAAGTCGTTGTCCGAGACACCGATCGCCGGCGTGACGAAGAGTGTCTTGAGCACCGGCAACGCGGAGAACCCGCCTCCGAACAGCGTCATCCCCGCGCCGGCGAGGCGCGGCCACAGCAGCGCCAGTTCATAGCGGTGCGGCAACGGCAGCGCGAATAGTGCCAGCAGCACGCACAAGGCGGCCAGCAACTGCCAGTCGCCACGCCCCATCGAAACGGCAATGCGCGCATTCCGAACTGGGCTCACGAACCAGCCAGTGCCGAAAGCCGTACCGAGCATCACCACATAGGCTGCGGGACTGCGTGCGTAGAAGAGCGCCACGCACCCCAGCACCGCTGCGATCCATTCGAGCTTGCCGCGCACCAGCGCGCGCGTCTGTTTATACCAGGTGATCGCGATCAGTGTGGCCAGCACCACGCTGAAGTGATTGAGCAAGGTTTGCGAAGCGGCGGCGCGAACAAGCGGCGTGCGATAGAAAATCGCGAACAGCGTCATCAGCATGAAGAAGGGCAGCACGCTCGCCGCGCCCGCTACCCAGGCGCCGGCGCGCCCGCGCAACGCGTGCCCGAGTTGCACGGCGACATTGCAACCGACTGGCCCAGGCACCATCCAGGCCAGCGCAATCAGATCGGAAAACGCGACGCGCGAGAGCCGGCCCTCGCGTTCGACGTAATGGTTTTCAAGCTGCGCCATCAGCGCGAGGCCGCCCCACGAAAGCGCCGATAGGCCGAACACAACCCGGAACAGCGTCCATAGCGGTTCCCGCTTTCCTCTTCTGGCGGCATCGTGGCTCGTGATTGTCTGCATGGCGCCGCGAGCGCCCGGCATGCGGGCGCCCGCCCTTTGGGAGCATTGTTGTATTGGCGCGGCCGGTGGCTGGCGTCGCGCTGTAACGCAGTACAGCGTGAATGTAGCCGGTTTTGCGTGGCTGTGGTTGGATTAGCGGGCGGCAACTTACCTATGGGCGGGTTACTGCCGCACATGCATCATATGCATGCAATAAACCCCTGCCAGGCTCGTTGCAGAACCGCATTCGCCGACCGTATTGCGCGCTCAGCTGTTGGTGCTCGCGCTGGTGCTGGAGACGGTGCCGGCGCTGGCGCCTTCGCTATCGTGCGCGGTGTGGCGATCCGGCATGCCGCAGACCCCGAAGCGCTCCAGCAGCGCCGGGATGGCCTCGACCGGAACCGGACGCGAGAACAGGAACCCCTGTGCCTCGATATGCCCGAGCGCGGCCAGCCATGCAATCTGCTCTTCCGTTTCGGTGCCTTCGACCACCACCGTGAGCCCGAGCGAGCGGGCCAGATTGACGATCGCCGTGACCATCACGCAGACGCTGCGATCGCCGGGAATCGCCTGAACGAACGAGCGGTCTACTTTCAGCGTGTCGACCGAGAAGCGGTTCAGATACGACAGCGACGAATAGCCGGTGCCGAAGTCGTCGAGCGCGATCCGCACGCCGAGGCGTTTGAGCGCGAAGATTTTCTCCGCGACGAGCTCGGGATATTCCATCATCGCCGTCTCGGTGATTTCCAGTTCGAGGCGGCGCGCGGAAATCCCGCTTTCCTCGATGGCGTGCGAAATGGTTTCGTACAGATCGCCGCGCCAGAATTGCACCGCCGAGATGTTCACCGCCAGCGAGAGCGTGTCGTAACCCTGTTGCTGCCACAGCGCCAGTTGACGGCAAGCGGTCTCGATCACGAAGTCGCCGATCGGTACGATCAGGCCGGTGGATTCGGCAACCGGGATGAATTCGTTGGCTGGAATCAGGCCGTGCTGCGGATGATTCCAGCGCACCAGCGCTTCGAAGCCGGTGATGCAGCGGCGCGTCAGGTCGATCTTCGGCTGATAGGCGAGAAAGAGTTGCCCCTCGGCGAGCGCCACGCGTAACTGCTGTTCCCACTTCATCAAATGGTCCGCGCGATGCGACAGTTGCGGCGAATAAAACTGGTAGCAGTTCTTGCCCGCGTCCTTCGCGCTGTACATCGCCAGGTCGGCTTTTTTCAGCAGGTCGATTTCACTTTCATTGGCAACCGAATAGAGCGCAATGCCGATGCTCGCATGCAGCACGAACGAACTGCCGCGCACTTCGAAAGGCTTGGCAAATGCGTCGGCTGCGGCTTCGGCCAGCGTGACGGCGCGCTTCTCGACGTCGTCGCCCTTGATGACGACCACAAACTCGTCGCCGCCGATGCGGCTCAACGTGCCGCCTTCGCCCACGGCGGTCGCGAGCCGCGAGGCTGTCATTTGCAGCACGATGTCGCCGGCATTGTGGCCGAGCGTGTCGTTCACCGTCTTGAAGTTGTCGAGGTCGATGAAGAGAATCGCGAGACGTCCGAGATTGGCCGGCTGTGTCACGTCGTGCCGCAAACTCTGCAGTGTTGCGTAGCGATTGCGCAAGCCGGTCAGCAGATCGTATTCGACCAGATGCGTCATCTCGCGCTCGCGGCCAAGCAGCTTGCCGATCAAACCGGTGGCGACGGCAAAGAAGCTGAGCATCGCGAGCGAGATGAAGCCCGCCATCATCAGGTAAACGTTGCGCGTGTGGTTGTAGTCGGCAAATTCCTCGGCTTGCGAGAGGCCGACCAGCACGCCAAGCGGATAGCCGTCGATATGCCGGTACGACACGATGCGCGTGACGTTGTCGATCGAATCGACGTAGGTGCCCGACACGTGCTCCGAGGTCGGATACGTGCCGCTCGCCGTGAAAGTGCCGCTGGCGGTTTCGGTGTTGCCGGTGCGCCGCGCGAGCACGGTGCCGTTGTCCGAGATCACCGCGATCACGCCTTCGCGGCCAATGGCTGCGTTGTTGTAGAAGTCGGTGGTGAAATAACTCGGGTCTTCGGAAACCACCACGACGCCCGCGAACGAGCCGTCGGGGTGATTCAGACGCCGCGTCATCTGCAAGGTCCAGTGGCCGGACAGACGGCCGAGCACGGGCTTGCTGATATACAACTGGTCGTCGTTTTCGTGTTCGTGAACCTTGAAATGTTCGCGGTCGGAGAGATCGATGCGCTTGGGATTCAACTCGGCCGTGTTGGCGATCAGCGTGCCATGCTCGTCGATCAGCGACACCTGCACGAGGGTTTCACTTTGCACGACGCCTTTTTCCACCGTGCTGGCAAGATCGAAATGATTCGGAGTCTTCTCGAACTCGTATTTAACGAAGCGCGTAATCTGGTCGACCTGGTGGATCGCCTTGACCGTGTGCTGCTCCAGCGCCGCGGAGAGAATGGCGGCAGAGGCCATGGCCTCGCGGTTCGTGGCTTCTTTCTCGACCGAGAGGCGCGCGAAGATCACGGTCCAAAGCAGGATCAGCACCAGCACGCCGAGTGCGGGAATGGCGAGCAAAGCACGCCGGCGCGACACGGCGGGATCGCGGCGAGGTTTGGCTTCGCGCCGATCGGAGAAGCGGAGCTGGCTCATCTGCTGGCCCGCGCCCTGGTGTCGGCCGGTTGCAACTGCGCGAGCGTTGACTGCGCTGATTTCATGAGTGGCTGTCTCGTGACCAAGGTGCCGGGACTGCTGCGCAGGGGAAGAGAACGTGGCGTCGTGCCTGACCATCCGCAGGTTATCGGGTACGTTTCGATATTACTGAATGCCACTGGATTAAGGAAGGGTCCGCGCATCGGGTATACGCGGGCGCGACAGCGCACCGCGTCCGGCCGGATTCGCAGCCCGCGCGCCCAGGTATGAGGCCGAGGCACGGGCGCCGGCTTCGAGTATTTTATCGGGGTTCGTGATCCGGCATTCAGGCATTCAGGTGTGCCAGGCCTCTGGTGAGCCTTCGCGCATGCATCGCGCATTAGTCGTGCGAACGATGCGGCTTTTTGTGGTTAAGCGTGGCCGAAAGAGGCTTGGCACGAATCCTGAACGGCGCGCGGAGGCGTGTGTATGCGGCTGTATACGCAAGCGGATCGCCCTTGAACAACACCAAGGAAAACACATCGACTTGTTTAAAACGAACAGTGTGAGCAGGCATCGGGCGGTGTTCGGCGAATCCGGCAGCGTGACGGGATTCGCGGATTCTAACCGGGGATCAAGGCGCGATCTACTCGCCACAAATGCAGAACGCGCCGCAGGTGCGAGACACCTTGCGACGCGTTCAATACAGCTTGCCGGCTGGTCCGGCGACAATGCTTATTCGACTTCGGCGATCATCTCGATCTCGACGCATGCGCCGAGCGGAATCTGCGCCACGCCGAATGCCGAGCGCGCATGCTTGCCGCGTTCGCCGAATACATCGGCGACCAGTTCGGACGCGCCGTTGGTCACCAGATGCTGCTCGGTGAACTCGAGCGTCGAGTTGACGAGGCTCATCAGTTTGACAATGCGCGTGACGCGGTTCAGATCGCCCACGTGTGCGTGCAGCGTGGCGAGCAGGTCAATCGCGATCGAGCGCGCGGCGGCTTTGCCTTCTTCGGTGGTGAGCGTGGCGCCGAGCTTGCCGGTCCAGACCTTGCCGTCTTTCTTCGCGATATGACCGGAGAGGTACACCGTGTTGCCGCTTTGCGCGCTCATCACATAGGCCGCGGCCGGTGCGCCTGCGTTCGGCAATTCGATGCCCAGTTCCTTGAGCTTGTCGTAAACATTTGTTTGAGCCATGTCGTGTCCTCGTTTCAGTAATGGATCGGTGGCGCGAAGGCGTCAGACCTTCGCGCGGATCAGCGCGGCGAGGCGTGCTACGCCTTCGTCGATCTTGGCCGGCGGCACCGTCACGAACGACAGGCGCAACGTATTGTGCTGCGCTTCGTTCGCGAAGAACGGACCACCCGGCACGAATGCGACATTCTGCGCGACCGCTTCTTCCAGCAGTTTCATGCTGTCGATCTGCGCGGGCAGATTCACCCACACGAACATGCCGCCTTCCGGGCGGTTCCAGCTTACGCCTTCGGGCATATAGCGTTCGAGCGAGGCCAGCATGGCCGCGCACTGATCGCGATACAACTCGCGAATGGTCGGCACGTGCGTGTCGAGGAAACCGTCCTTGATCACTTCGTAAACGATGCGCTGCGTGAAGCTCGGCGTGTGCAGATCAGTAGCCTGCTTGGCCTGCACGAGTTTGAAGATCAGCTCTTCGGGCGCGATGATATAGCCGACCCGCAGGCCCGGCGCCAGCACCTTCGAGAACGAGCCGAGATGGACGATGTGGTCGGGCGCCATCGACAGCATGGTGGGCAGCGGTTCGCCGGCGTAGTCGAGCGCGCCGTACGGGTCGTCTTCGATCACCGGGAATGGAGCGGTCTTTGCAAACGCGGCAAGCGCGCGGCGGCGTTCGACTGGCAGGCGGCGGCCGGTCGGATTCTGGAAGTTCGGCTGCGTGTACAGCAGGCGCGCGCCGGCGGTCAGTTCGGGCGTCAGTGCTGCGGGAATCAGGCCTTGTTCGTCGGTCGGCACCTGCACGTAGTGCGGTTCGTACATGGAGAACGATTGCAGTGCACCGAGATAAGTCGGGGTTTCCACCAGTACCGGGCTATCCGGGCACACCAGCACTTTGCCGAGTAGATCGAGCGCCTGCTGCGAGCCCGTCGTGATCAGGACCTGCGTGGGACGGATCTGCGCGCCGTTGACGGAGTAGCGCTGCGCCACCCACTCGCGCAGCGGCAGATAGCCTTCCGTGGCGCTGTACTGCAAGGCGGCGGCGGGCGCATCGCGCAGAATACGGTCGGACGCTTCGCGCATGCGCTCGGCCGGGAAGGTGGCCGGCGAGGGCAGGCCGCCTGCGAACGAAATGACTTCGGGCCGTTCAGTGACCTTCAGGATCTCGCGGATCGCCGAGCTCGTGAGCTTGCGTGCACGTTCGGACAGTTGCCACGTGGGGGCTTTCAGATCGCTTTGGTCCATGGTCTCCTCTGCTGGTATGTCTGGAACCGGTCAAAACTTCGATTATCGCGCGAGTCGGCGACCCGCGGGCGCTGCTTATTTAAGGGTCCGTAGACCGTCGGGGGTGTCAAATTCGGCGACCAGAGCCGCGGCGCCTTCCGTGGACTGCAGGTCGAGCAGATGAGCCGCACCCAGCCACTGCAGTTGCGCGGCCACGATGTCGGCCTGCGGATGCACGGCTTTCAAGGCCTTCAGCGCGATGCCCGTGTCCGGCAGTACCGCCGACGGATGCAGCGGCGTGTCCCATTGGATCAGCGACGGCAGCACGCCGTCACCCGCGCCTTGCCACGAGGGGAAAGCGCCGTCGTCGGGCACGGTCAGGCCCCACGTGAAATCGCCGCGCGTCATCGGCACGACTGGCGCAATGCGCTGCGGATACTGCGTTTGCCATATCGCGAGGCGCTTCGGCCGTTCCACGCGCGCCGCCCAATGCGATAGATACGGCCCTTTTTCGAGCCGCGCCTGCATGGCCGGATCGTCGAGCGCGAACAGGCGGGGGCGCGGCGGGGCGCCGTCGGCCGGCTCGGCGGCCTGCGGATCGATCGCGATCACTTCCAGATACACGCCGGCCCACAGATTCAGCAGGCGGTTGTGCGTGCGCATCAGCGGATGGGCGCCGCCGCCGGCCGGTGCGACGCCGAGCGTATCGGCGACGTACTGGGTGCCTTCGTCGAGAGTGCGGGCGGAAATCACGAGGTGATCGAGACGGAGCGAATGAGCGGTCATGGGCGGATCGGGAAAACGGGTTCTGCGGTTAGCCGGGGCGCGCCGGGATGCGGCGGTATCGCTGCCGGGGTCGTAAGCATAACCGTTTGCCGGGTCGGCGGGCCAGGCGGATGGGACGCGGCGGGGTTGTGCCATCTCGTCCGGTTGCGTCCGCGTGCGTCGTCTCGCGTCGGCGGTGCGGGAGCCGGCTCATCATCCGCTGCTTATCTTTAAATGTAGCGGCGGCCACCGGCACAGTAACGGTACAATCGATTCGATACTGTTCGGTACAGTTGGAGCCCGTTATGTCCGTCCCGCTAGCCCAGATACCCACGCCTCACGACACCGCATCGCTCACGCTGGTCGAACAGCTGGTTCAGTGGGCGCGCCGCCGCATCGAGGAGCGGGTGTTCCGGCCGGGCATGCGCATGCCGTCGATCCGCAAGCTCGCGCTGGATAAAGGCGTGTCGCGTTTCACCGTGGTCGAAGCCTATGAGCGGCTGGTGGCGCAGGGTTATCTGGAGTCGCGGCGCGGTTCGGGGTTCTATGTGCGCGAACGGTTGGGTGCCGCAGCGCCCGCCGAGACGCTGACGTTGGCCGCTCAGGCCGCGCCCGCGCCGGCCACCATCGATGTGGTCTGGCTACTGCGCAATATGCTGCATACCGGCGCGCGTCCCGAGCGCAGTCCGGGGCTCGGTTACCTGCCGGCGCGCTGGCTCGACGGCGATCTGATCACCAATGCGCTGCGCACGCTCGGCCGCCAAAGCGGCGCGCAAATGCTCGGCATCGGCACGCCGCAGGGCTTTCTGCCACTGCGCCAGCAGTTGCAGACGCGGCTGGAGGAGCTGGAAATCGGCGCTTCACCGGATCAGATCGTGATGGTCTCCGGCATCACCCAGGCAATCGACCTGATTTCACGCATCTATGTGAAGCCGGGCGATGCCGTGATCGTCGGCGATCCAGCGTGGTTCCAGATGTTCGGGCGCTTCGCGTCACAGGGCGCGCGCCTGGTCGGCATGCCGTACACGCCGGACGGCCCCGATCTGGACGCACTCGAAGCCCTCGTGCAAACCTGGCGCCCGAAAATGCTGGTGATCAATTCGGTGCTGCAAAATCCCACCGGCACGTCGCTCACGGCCGCCCAGGCGTTTCGCATCCTGCGCCTCGCGGAAGCCTATGACTTCATTGTCGTCGAGGACGATATTTACGGCGATCTGTGCCCGCCGAGCTATCCGGGCACACGCCTCGCGAGCCTCGACCAGCTCAAACGCGTGATCTACCTCGGCAGCTTTTCAAAGACGCTGGCGCCCAATCTGCGCGTGGGTTTCATCGCGTGCGCGCCGGAGGTGGCCACGGCGGTCAGCGATCAGAAAATGCTGGTCGGCATGACCAGCCCCGAGTTGAATGAGCGCGTGCTCTACAAGATTCTCACCGAGGGCCACTACCGGCGCCACGTGGAGCGGCTGCGCGCGCGGCTCGACACCGTGCGCGACAAAGCCACGCGGATGCTGGAGAAGACCGGCCTGAAGCTGTTTCTGACACCGCCAGCCGGCATGTTCCTATGGGCCGACACGGGTGTCGACGCCGACGGACTGGCCGCCGCCGGCCATGAAGCCGGCTTTTTGCTGACGCCGGGCAGCCTTTTCTCGCCGCAGCAATCGCCGACCACCTGGATGCGCTTCAATATTGCCAATTGCGGCGATCCCGAGCTGTCGGCGTTCCTGTGCCGTTACCTGGACAGCGTCGCGCGCCGCGCCTCTTGAAAAGACGCCGGTGCGTCCCCAGTTAGCCGGACGATCCACCGTGCGCGCCCTGGCGCGCGCCGTCCCGACCCGAATCAACCGCAACAGAGAGGAAGTCCGACCATGGCACAAGAAACCATGAGCTTTCAGGCAGAAGTGAAACAGCTTCTGCACCTGATGATCCATTCGCTGTACAGCAACAAGGAAATTTTCCTGCGCGAGCTGATTTCGAACGCGTCCGACGCGGCCGACAAGCTGCGCTTCGAAGCGATCGAAAATAGCGCGTTGTACGAGAACGATTCGAATCTGCGGATTCGCGTGTCGTACGACAAGGCCGCGCGCACCGTGACGATCGACGACAACGGTATCGGCATGAGCCGCGACGAAGCGATTGCCAACCTCGGCACGATCGCGCGCTCGGGCACCAAGGAATTCTTCGGCAAGCTCTCCGGCGACCAGCAGAAAGATGCGGCCCTGATCGGCCAGTTCGGCGTGGGTTTCTACTCGGGCTTTATCGTCGCGGACAAGATCACGGTCGAAACGCGCCGCGCCGGCTTGCCGGCTTCGGAAGGCGTGCGCTGGGAAAGCGCAGGCGAGGGCGACTTCGCGGTGGAGCAGATCGAGCGCGCCGCGCGCGGCACCACCATCACGCTGCATCTGCGTGCCGATGAAGACGAGCTGCTGTCGTCGCATCGTCTGAAGTCGATCATTCAGAAGTATTCGGACCACGTCGCACTGCCCATCCTGATGGCCAAGGAAGAATGGGACGCCGAAAAGAGCGAGATGGTCACGAAGGACGAAGACGAGACCGTCAATCAGGCAAGCGCGCTGTGGACCCGTTCGAAGAACGACATCACGGAAGAGCAGTACAAGCAGTTCTACCAGCACCTCTCGCACGATCATCAGGATCCGCTCACGCTGGACGCACAACCGCGTGGAAGGCCGCAGCGAATACACGCAACTGCTGTACGTGCCCACGCACGCGCCGTTCGACATGTGGAACCGCGATCATCGCGGCGGCTTGAAGCTGTATGTGAAGCGCGTGTTCATCATGGACGACGCCGAGCAACTGCTGCCCGCTTATCTGCGTTTCGTGAAGGGTGTGGTCGATTCGAGCGATCTGCCGCTGAACGTGTCGCGCGAAATCCTGCAGGAAAGCCGCGATGTGAAGGCGATCCGCGAAGGCGTGACCAAGCGTTCGCTGTCGATGCTGGAAGAACTGGCCAATTCGGAAGTCGAAGCCGAGAAGGAAAAGTACGCCGGTTTCTGGAAGGAATTCGGTCAGGTGCTGAAGGAAGGCATCGGCGAAGACTTCGCCAATCGCGAGCGTATTGCCAAGCTGGTGCGCTTTGCGTCGACGCATACGGAGTCGCCTGAGCAGACCGTGTCGCTCGCCGATTACGTCGCGCGGATGAAGCCTGAGCAGACCAAAATCTATTACGTGACCGCCGACACCTGGCAGGCCGCCACCCACAGCCCGCATCTGGAAGTGTTCCGCAAGAAGGGCGTGGAGGTGCTGCTGCTGACCGATCGCGTCGACGAATGGATGCTGTCGTTCCTGAACGAATTCGACGGCAAGCCGCTGCAAAGCGTCGCGCGCGGCGATCTCGACCTCGGCGCACTGAACGATGAGGAAAAGCAGGCGCAGGAGAAGGTCGGCGAAGACTTCAAGCCGCTTGTCGAGAAGATGAAGGAAGCGCTGAAGGACAAGGCCAAGGATGTGCGTCTGACGTTCCGCCTGACCGATTCGCCTTCGTGCCTCGTGGCCGACGACGGCGAGATGAGTGGCTACCTGCAGCGCATGCTTAAGGCGGCAGGGCAGCAGGCGCCGGCGATGCACCCGATTCTCGAAGTGAATCCGGAGCACGCGCTGGTGAAGGGCTTGCACGCGGACAGTGCGAACTTCGACGACTGGTGCCACCTTCTGTTCGATCAGGCATTGCTTGCCGAAGGTGGCGCGTTGGAAGACCCCGCGAGTTTTGTGAAGCGCACCAATGCGCTGTTGCTGACGCGCGCTGGTTGAGCGTAGTGAGCTAGCGTTGCGTTGACGCTTGTGACTGGTTGAAAAATGCGCTGCTTCGGCAGCGCATTTTTTTTGGCTGACGCGGTACGTCACGCTACTTCTGCATTGGCACGCGCCAGATCAACTGCGTTGGCGTGCGATTTAATGCGCCGCACTCGTGCCGTGCAGATGGCGCACTTGCGACAGCACGGAGCCAGCCAGTTCTTTTGCCTCCATGCACGAATGATGATCGGCGAGAACTTTCGCCGCGAGGCTGCCCATGGCGGTGCTGGTCTGCTTCGCCGTGTGATGTTGCGCGAGCGCCGATCCGGCCAGTTCCTTTTCATGAAGCGAGACGCCGGCTCTGCGCAAAACGACGGCGGCCAGATGCGCGATGCGGTCGGAAGTTTCTTTCGTGTTGATACTAGTCAAGCTTGACTCCTGATGGTTGGTTGAGGATCAGCGCGATGCATTCGGGTCATGAAAGCATCGGCTGAAAAATAATTATGGGTAACTGAATAAAACTATTCAACGACCATATATCGAGATTGGTTTATGAGATGTAAAGGAGCGGTTTTATCTTATTCTTGCGCTTCTAAAATTCGGACGTTTAAGGGATTTACTTTTAATCTCTAAGCCATACACGTACCGAATCTTATTTATACGATTGCGGTTCACAAGCCGCAAAAACCTCTCTTAATTCCCATGTCCGAATCCACCGTAGTGCAACCCGCCGATCATGTACACCTTCTATGGTCGATCCTGCGTGAGCATGGTTTCGACGCCGCTGAACAACGTGCCGTCGAACTGGCCGCGGAGGGTGTGTCGCCGCAATTGCACGCCGACTTATGCGCGAGCGCGGGACGCTTCGAAGTGGCGTATCACAGCGCGTCCCAGGCGCCGGGCGGCGCGAACGGCGTGCGCCATGCGCGCCTCGCGTTGTTCGCTGACGCGCACGGCGATACGCGCGCTGCCCAGTACAACAGCGAACGGGCCGTTGGCGCTCAGCCAGCCGACGTGTCGCTTACATGGATCGTCTGGCTCATCAATCACTGCGGCGCCCATTCAGCGGCGGCGCACATGTTGCGCGCCTATGAGCAGCACGCGCCGCGCGACGCGCGGGCGCCCTGGTGGCTGGCGATTTCGCTGTCGGCGCAGGCCGGGGCGAATGCGGCCGCTGAACGGCGTGCGGCGTTATTGCGCGCATACGCGCTTGATCCGGCGATCGATCCCGCGTTGCCGTTGCAACTTGTGCTGGCGTTTCGCGAGATCCGCGATTGGGACACGGTGGAGCGTGTGTGTCGCGAGATGCTGGCGCGCGACGCCACCGATGCCGAGATGGCCTGGCAACTGAGTCACGCGCAATGGCAGCGCAACGACGCGGCCGCGGCCGAAGCGACCATGCGTACCGTCGATGCCGCCGCACCCGGCAATGCCGCGGTGCTGGCCGCAATCGGCATGTATCTCGGCGAGCAGGCGCGGTACGAGGAGAGTGAAACAGAACTGCATGCGTCGCTGGCGTTGGAGCCGTCGGCGCCGCAAGCGGCCGTCGATCTGGCCGATCTCGATCTTCGGCGCGGCGCGTGGACGCACGCGTGGCCACGCTTCGAGGCCCGGCTCGCGCGAGACGACCGCGAAGCCAACAACGTTGTAACGGTGATGGCGCGATTGTGCCCGCGCTGGCGAGGCGAGCCGCTCGCCGGCAAGACGCTGATGGTGCACAGCGAGCAGGGCCACGGCGACGATATTCAGATGGTGCGTTTCGTGCCCGCACTGGCCGCACGGGTGCGCGACGAAGGCGGACGTCTCGTGCTGGCGGTGCGTCGGCCGTTGCAGCCTCTATTTGCTCGCTTTTACGCGGACTGCGTGGCGATCGAGGACGGGTTGTCGGATAAGCCACACTACGGCCTGCCGATGATGAGCATGCCGCTCGTGCTGGACCTGCAACCGGAGCAGGTGCAAGGCGTAGCCTATCTGCAAGCCGAAGCCAGCAAGGTAACGACGTGGCGCAAGCAGGTGAGCGCAGTTGACGAAGGCAACGCGCCGTTGCATGTCGGTCTCGT
Source organism: uncultured beta proteobacterium (assembly GCA_963738755.1). Taxonomy (GTDB): domain Bacteria; phylum Pseudomonadota; class Gammaproteobacteria; order Burkholderiales; family Burkholderiaceae; genus Paraburkholderia. Next base: position 179,541 of record CAVTXZ010000030.1, on the reverse strand, counting down.
GTGGAGCGGCAGCCCGACGCATCGGCGCGATGCAAAACGGTCGATCCCGCTCGCCGAACTGGCGCCTGTGCTGGCGCTCCCCAATGTCGTATTTCATCCGCTGACGCCGGGCCGCGGTGCCGATGTGGCGGCGCTGAACGCGCAGGGTTATCGCGTGCGCGATCTGACGGGACACTACGAATCAGCATTCGACGACGTCGCCGCGCATCTCGCCGCGCTCGATGTACTGCTGACGATCGATAGCGCACCGTTGCATCTGGGCGGCGCGCTGGGGCTGCCGGTGCTGGCGATGCTCGATCATGTGTCGCACTGGTCGTGGGGCAATGAGGAGACGCAGCCGTGGTACGACTCGATCGAGTTGTTCAGGCAACCGCGCCCCGGCCTTTGGGCACCGGTCGTCGAACGGGTGGCCGCGCGTTTGCTGGCAATGTCTAAAGCGTAATGCGAGAAATCCTGTTCATCGCGCAGTAAGCGAGAGCATTGCACACGCAAAAACGCCCGCATTCCACGGGCGTTTTTTGCAGCAGAGTGTGGCGTTTCCGCGCCTGCTATTTACCCATCAACGTATCCATCGTTTCGCCGCGCACGACGATCTCGGTGCGGCGGTTCAGCGTGCGGCCCTCGGGCGTATCGTTGCTCGCCACCGGGTTGTTGTACGCATTGCCCTTGGTGCGGATGCGATCCGTCGCCACGCCGCGCTCCACGAGCGCATAACCGACCGCGGTTGCGCGCGATTCCGAGAGCTTCTGGTTATAGTCGAGCGTGCCGACATTGTCCGTATAGCCTTCGACCACCACGGGTTTCTTGCTGCGTTTGAGCAGCACGGCCGAGCGGTTCAGCACCGCGACCGCGTCGCCGCGCACACCGGACTTGCCGAACTCGAACAGTGCACTTTCGGGCAGCTTGACTGAAACGCCGTCTGTCACCGGGGCAACTTCGATACCCACCGCCTTGTTAAGCGCCGTTTCGTTGCTGCGATTCAGCGGAGCCGTGCAACCGGCCATCAGCACGACAGACATTGCACAGGTTGTTACGCTTAGGACCTTTCTCATCGTTCTTCTTTCTCCTTGTATATCTAATCACCTGGTCCGCTTGGCAAGCGCCGGCGGACCGCCGTTTTTTTAGTGCGCAATCTTTTTAGCGTGATCTGCAAGGGAAATAGAATCGGAACTATCCGAAAGCGGGCATGGGATTGCGACCTGGCGGTCGCGCGCTGGGTGCGCGGGCAATCGCCTGACGGCGTCACCGCTATAATCCGACACCATGTCTACACGTTTCGATGCCGCCGACGCCCACTGGCGCGTCGCTCCTTTGCCCGCCTTTAGCGCCGACCAGAAAGACTGGCTGACCCGTGGCGGTTCGCTGACCGCGCATCTGCGTACGCTCGGCACGGTTGCAGTGCGCGTGACGCGCGAAGCCGTCGCGCTGCCGTGGCCCGACGAGTACGCCGCGCTCGGCATGGCGCCGCGCGCGCCCGCGTGGGTTCGCGAGGTGGTGTTGTCGGTGGACGGTGTGCCGTTTGTCGCGGCGCATAGCGTTGCGCCATTGCCGGCGAGCACCGGCGTGTGGCAGGCCACCCGACGGCTGCGCACGCGGCCGCTCGCCGAGTTGCTCTATAGCGATAGCAGCGTCGCGCGTTCGTCGCTGGTGAGTTGCAGAGTGACGTCGCGGCATCCGCTGTACCGGTTGGCCGCGCGGCAGATCGGCGACACGCGGCCGTACGCGCTGGTCGCGCGGCGTTCGGTGTTCGAGCGCCATGGCGCGCCGCTGATGGTGACCGAATGCATGTTGCCCGCGCTGTGGACGCATCTGGCGTCAGCGGAGCGCCCAGTGTCCGCTCACGAACCGCAGCGCAGTCACATGCGCGAACATGGACGGCCGCTCGAGCACACGGCGTCACGCGCTCATGCCGTGCCGCGAATCGAGCAAGGGCCATCCACCGACGGCCACGCGCGCGACAACGAACGCGAGCCCGCGCCGGATCATCGGGCGAGCCGCTGATGCTGCGCGGCTTTCCTCCTGTCGCCGCGGCGGACACGCATACGCTGATTCTCGGCAGCTTTCCCGGTGAAGCCTCGCTCGCGGCAACGCAGTACTACGCGCATCCACGTAACCAGTTCTGGCGTCTGCTCGGCGCCGTGCTCGCCGAACCGCTCGCCGAACTCGTCTATGAAGAACGGCTGCGGCGCGTGCTTGCGCATGGCATCGGCGTGTGGGACGTGCTCGCGGCCTGCGAGCGCGAAGGCAGCCTCGACGCCGCGATCCGCAATGCCCGCCCCAACGACTTCGCAGCGCTGCGCGCTCATGCGCCCAAGCTGGCCAAAGTCTGCTTCAACGGCAAGACGGCGGGCCGCTTTGCGCCGGTGATCGGCGAAGCCGGCTATGCCACCCTCGTATTGCCTTCGTCGAGTCCGGCGAATGCTATGCTCTCATTCGACCAAAAATTGCGTCTCTGGCGCGACATCCTTACATGACGAAATTGATCAAGCGCGCTTCGGCTGAAGCGCGCGCATTCCGCAACCATGACGCTGACGCCGCCGGCAGCAAGCTGAGCAAACAGAAAGCAGTGCGCAACAAGAATCGCGCCGCGCACGACGACGATCTGCACGACGCGCCGCAAATCGAAGCGCCGCGCAAACCGCGTTTTGCACCGGTCACGTTTTCGGAAGAGGGCGGTGTGCGCTTTCTGCATTTCGGCACGGAATGGGTGCAGGGCGCGATGCGTCTGCGCAAGCCGGATCACATCGAACTCGAATACGCGCAGCAGATGATGGCCTGGCTGCTGTTCATCGAAACGCCCAGGCGTGTCGTCCAGCTCGGTCTTGGCGCCGCCGCGTTGACCAAGTTTGCCTATCGCTTCCTGAAGCGCGCGAAGGTCGAGGCGGTCGAGCTGAATCCGGCGGTCGTGGTGGCCGCGCGCACGATGTTCGAACTGCCGCACGACGACGCGCGCCTGACCGTGCACGAAACCGACGCGTGGGACTTCGTCAACGACCGGGCCAACCACGGCACCATCGGCGCATTGCAAATCGACGTCTACGACGCGACCGCACGCGGCCCGGTGCTCGATAGCGTCGGCTTCTATCGCGCGGTGCGTGCATGCCTCACCGACGCGGGCGTGGCGACGGTGAACCTGTTCGGCGACCATCCGAGTTTTGTGCGCAACATGAAGCGTCTGAACGAGGCGTTCGACGGCCGCGTGATCGCACTGCCGGAAGTTCACGACGGCAACCGCATCGCGATCGCGTTCTCGGGTCCGGCGCTCGACGTGCCCTTCACGGCGCTGCAAGCGCGCGCAAAGCTGATCGAAGCGGAACTCGGCTTGCCGGCCCGCAAGTGGATCAAGGGTCTGCAGGAATCGACCGGGCAGCACGGCGCTTCGTTCTCGATCTGACGGCCATGGGCCGGACTGCGCCATGCGGTCCGACCCAAAGCAGTGCGTCAGGCTTTGCCCGCGTGGCCGTTGCGTCCACGCGACGGTCAACGAGGCTGCAACCCAGCGCGCATCGAACTGTCGATCCGGTCAGACGTTCGAGTCCGCTCGGCCCAACAGCCATCGCCCTGCCGTAGCGCGGGCGCCTCGCGCAACGAACTTCCCGCTCCGGGTAAAACACCGTTGCGCCGGCTTCAGAAGCACGTCTCGCCTCGGGTCGTCCCTGCTTGACCGCACGTTCGCGGCTCCTATACTCTTTCGAAGCTTTCGGGGCGCCCGTGGCTACCAGCGGGGCGACCACCCGCAGGGATCCACCACCCGTGAATCCACGGGCCAACATTTCAATAATAGGGAAGAGGAGACGTCATGGCTCACGACGCCGACGCGAACAAGGCCAGCAAGCACTGGCTCTGGTTGCTGCTGTTGCCCTGGATCGCAATGATCTGGGTGCCGTCATATAACAAGGTCGAACCGCAACTGTTCGATTTCCCGTTCTTCTACTGGTATCAGCTCCTGTGGGTGCTGATCAGCGCGGTCATCACGGCGCTCGTGTACTTCAAGACCAAGACCCGCTCCACGGGCAGCTCGCAAGGGGGCGCACGCTAATGAACGCCACTGCAACTTTTGTCTTCGTTCTGTTTTTCATCGGCGTCACGATTCTCGGCTTCGTTGCGGCGCACTGGCGCAAGGGCGACCTGGCCCATCTGGAAGAGTGGGGCCTCGGCGGCCGGCGCTTCGGCACCATCGTCACGTGGTTCCTGCTGGGCGGCGACCTGTACACCGCCTACACCTTCATCGCCGTGCCGGCGCTGGTGTTCGGTGCGGGCGCAACCGGTTTCTTCGCGCTGCCGTACACGATCCTGATCTATCCGTTCGCGTTCGTCGTGTTCCCCAAACTGTGGAGCATCGCCAAACGTCAGGGCTACGTGACATCGGCCGACTTCGTTTCGGCACGCTATGGCAGCCGCATGCTGGCGCTGGCAATCGCCGTGACCGGTATCGTCGCGACGATGCCGTACATCGCGCTGCAGCTGGTCGGTATCGAAGTGGTGATCGGCGCGCTCGGTTTCGACACCAAGGGCTTCGTCGGCGATCTGCCGCTGATCATCGCATTCGCGATTCTCGCGGCCTACACGTACACGTCGGGCCTGCGCGCGCCGGCCATGATCGCGGTCGTCAAGGACGTGCTGATCTACATCGTGATTTTCGCTGCGATCATCGTGATTCCGCCGCAACTCGGTGGCTTCGGTCACATCTTCAGCGTCGTGCCGCCGGCCAAGCTGTTGCTGAAGGCGCCGGATGTGTCGAGCCTGAACGGCTACAGCGCCTACGCGACGCTCGCGGTGGGTTCGGCGCTCGCGCTGTTCCTGTATCCGCACTCGATCACCGCGGTGCTGTCGTCGAAGTCGGGTAACACGATCCGCCGCAATATGGCCATGCTGCCGGCTTACTCGCTGGTGCTCGGTCTGCTCGCGCTGCTGGGCTTCATGGCGTTGGCTTCGGGCGTGAAGGACATGCCGGAATTCGCGCCGTACTTCAAGGCGTTCGGGCCGAACTTCGCGGTGCCGGCGCTGTTCCTGCACTTCTTCCCGTCGTGGTTCGTCGGCGTCGCGTTCGCGGCGATCGGCATCGGCGCGCTGGTGCCGGCGGCGATCATGTCGATCGCGGCTGCGAACCTGTACACGCGCAACATCCACAAGGAGTTCGTGAACCGCAATATGTCGCACGAGCAGGAGACCAATGTCGCCAAGCTGGTGTCGCTGATCGTCAAGGTCGGCGCGGTCGCGTTCATTCTTGGTCTGCCTTTGACGTACGCGATCCAGCTGCAACTGCTGGGCGGCATCTGGATCATCCAGACGTTGCCGGCCATCGTGCTGGGTCTGTACACGCGTGTGCTCGACTATCGCGGCCTGCTGATCGGCTGGGCGGTCGGCATCGCAACGGGCACGTGGATGGCGATTTCGCTCAAGCTGGCAGGCTCGATCTTCACGATCCACCTGTTCGGCATGGCGATCCCGGGCTACGCGGCGGTCTGGTCGCTGATCGTCAACCTCGTGGTGGCGGTGGTGGTGAGCGTGCTGGTGCGCGCCTTCGGCATGCAGCGCGCCGAAGACCGCACCCGTCCGGAAGATTATCTGGACGTGGTCGAAGGCTGACAGGCCGCTTGCCTTCGCTTCGCAAAAGCAACGCCCGCAGACGAAAGTTTGCGGGCGTTTGTCTTTATGGGTCACTCCAGGGCACGATAGCGGAACTGTCCTTCCAGGCATGCGTCGCCCTACCATGGCTTCTGCCGATTCCCGCACCGTGATTGCCCGCCGCTCGGCCGTGAGCCGCATGGTGCGGGCGATCACGTCGCCGTACTACCGTTATCGCCACGCGAAGGTGCTGCATAGTCTGCGCGTCGGCCTGGCGATGCTGGTGTCGATTCTCGCGACAACCGGCATCGACGTTCCGCATGGCATCTGGTCGTCGGTGACGCTGCTGGTGGTGATCGGCGGCTTGCAGCACCACGGCAATATCCGCAAGAAATCCGCCGAGCGGGCGGCGGGAACGCTGCTCGGCGCGTCGATCGGGCTTGTGCTGATCCTGATGCAGAACCTGACCGGCTCGTCGCCGCTCACATACGTGCTGATGTCGATCGTCGCGGCGATCTGCGCATGGTTTGCGATCGGTTCGTCCGGTTACATCGGGCTGCTGACGGCGATCACGATGTGCATTGTGGCGGGCCATGGCGACAATCAGATCGACGTCGGCCTCTGGCGCACGCTGAATGTGCTGATCGGCATCGTGATCGCACTGGCGTTTTCGTTCGCGTTGCCGTTGCACGCAACCTATTCGTGGCGCTACGGACTCGCCGACAATCTGCGCGAATGCGCGCGGATCTACACGCGCCTGCTGGACGGCGAAACGATTAGCGAGGAAGAGCAGCTCAAACGCTTTCTGGAAATCAACAAGCGGCTGGTGCAATTGCGCGCGCTGATGCCATCGGTGGCGAAAGAGATCGATGTGCCGCAGGCGCGGCTTGAAGAGATCCAGCGGCTGCACCGCTCACTGCTCAGTGCGCTGGAGTTACTCGCAACCGGCCCGCTGCTGCGCGCGAACGCCGCTTCGCGTGCAGCGTTCGCGCAGGCCTGCGGTGTCGAGGTGCGCGCCGTGCGCGGCCTGCTGCTGGCGATAGCGCGTGCTCTGCGCTTTGGCCGCGCGACGCATTTCGGGATTCCCGCCGTGTCGCCGCTCGCCGGGGCGAACCCCGACGCGGCGCTCAAATTGCCGCCCGACCTGCAGGGGCCTTACTGGCTTGGGCAGCGTCTGGCCGAGCAAGTGGACCGGCTGCGCGCCGCGCTGCTGGAAACCGAGCCGAACTGGAATATCGAGCGGCAGCCACGCACGTTGCTGAAGGCGTAGAGCGGCGCGCTCGTGCGCGACTAGCCGGCGGTTGCGGTTGCGGCTGCGCGTACGGCAATCGCACCGGCCGCGCGCGCTCGATTCACTCTTCCGGCACGGTCACCATCCAGCCCAGACCGAAGCGGTCCACCACCATGCCAAAGCCTTTGCTCCAGAAGGTGGCCTGAAACGGCAGCATGACCTGTCCGCCATCGGCGAGCGCATTGAAGTATTTCTCGGCCGACGCCGCGTCGTCGGCTGTCAGCGATAGATTGAAGCCGTTCATCGGGCCTGCCGCGGGGTCGCAATGGCCGTCCGACGCCATCCAGACCGTCGAGCCGAGCTTGACGGCCGCGTGCATGATCTTGTCTTCCGTGCCGGGGCGCATCTGGGCTTGCGCGTCGGGCGGTCCGTCCTTGTAGCGCATCTGGAAGGTGACTTCGGCGCCGAGTTTCTCACCGTAAAATTTGAGCGCTTCTTCGCAACGGCCGTTGAAAAATACGTAAGGCTGAACGTACATGATCGTCTCCCGGAATGTGGATCGGCGGCGCCGCGCGTCTTCGGCGAATCGCCAAAGAGCCGGCGCGCAGACGATTGTAGTCGCGCGTGATGGCAGCGATTGTGACTTTGTGTTGACCGGCGTTCTCGCGGTGGCGCCGGTGGCAAACGCGCCTGTCAAACGTATCTGGCTAGCCCGCCAGATAAGCGCGCCTGCTGAGCACGCCGACGTAAACGGCACGCGGCCCTGAACCGTAAGGCTCAGGGCCGCGTGAACAGACGCCGAAGTACGCGCCGAAGCCGGCTGTTAGCGCAGCGCTTCGATCAGCTTTTCGAGCTTGACGGCGTCCGCGGCGAACGCGCGGATGCCTTCGGCGAGTTTCTCGGTCGCCATGGCTTCATCGTTGACGAGGAAGCGGAACGACGATTCATCGACCGGCACGCGTTCGATGTCGGCACCCGAACCGGCCTCCGGCGACAGCTTGCGTTCGACCTTTTCGGTGCTGTCCTGCAGCTTTTGCAGCAGATCCGGGCTGATGGTCAGCAGATCGCAGCCAGCCAGTTCCAGAATCTGCCCCGGGGTGCGGAAGCTCGCGCCCATCACCTCGGTCTTGTAGCCGAACTTCTTGTAATACGCATAGATGCGGCGCACCGATTTGACGCCCGGGTCGTTGGCGCCGCCGTCTTTGGCTTCGTCCCACGCGCTGCCGGCATTTTTCTTGTACCAGTCGTAAATCCGGCCGACGAACGGCGAGATCAGCTGTGCGCCTGCTTCGGCACACGCGGCGGCCTGCGCGAGCGAGAACAGCAGCGTCATGTTGCAGTGAATGCCTTCTTTCTGCAGGACTTCGGCGGCGCGAACCCCTTCCCACGTGGAGGCCAGCTTGATCAGCACGCGTTCGCGGCCGATGCCATGGTCTTTGTACAGCGCGATCAGTTCACGGCCCTTGGCGATCGACGCGTCGGTGTCGAACGACAGGCGTGCGTCGACTTCGGTCGACACGCGGCCCGGGATGATCTTGAGGATCTCGGTGCCGAACGCGATCAGCAACTGGTCGATGATCGCAGCGACCGGCTTCGACGCATGTGCTTTCACGGTCTTTTCGAGCAGCGGACGGTAATCGTCTTTCTGCACCGCCTTCAGAATCAGCGACGGATTGGTGGTCGCGTCCTGCGGCTTGTACTGGGCGAGCTGCTGGAAGTCGCCGGTATCGGCCACGACGGTGGTGTATTGCTTGAGTTGGTCGAGTGCGGTTGTCATGTTCAGGCCTTCAGGGCGCGCGCGCCATGGTTCAGGAGAAATGAGGTCGCCGCCGGACTGAAACAGCGGATCAGCACCGGCGGCCGCGGGTCACGCTGCAGCATTTGCCCGCCATGTTGCCGGGAAACGCTGCCGGATGCTTCTATTCTATGGCGGATCGCCTGATGCAGTATTGACACTTGCCCCGGACGATCCGTTCACACGCATTTCAGGCGGCTGTTTTCCATCCGTAATGTCAGGCGCGCCGGGCGTTCAGCACCAGTTGCGTCAGCACGCCCGCCACCAGCCCCCAGAACGCCGAGCCGATCGACAGCAGTGTGAGGCCCGAAGCCGTCACCATGAACGTCACCAGCGCCGCTTCGCGCTGTCTGAGGTCCTGCATGGCGTTGGCGAGGCCGCTCATGATCGAGCCGAACAGCGCGAGCGCCGCGACGGAGACCACCAGCGCCTTCGGCAGGGCGGCGAACAGCGCGGCGATAGTCGCGCCGAAAACCCCGGCGATCAGATAGAAAATCCCGCACCAGACGGCCGCTGTGTAGCGCTTGTCGCGGTTTTCGTGCGCTTCCGGGCCGGTGCAGATCGCCGCCGTGATGGCTGCAAGATTGATGCCGTGCGAGCCGAACGGCGCGAGCAGCAGAGATGCGATGCCAGTCGTCGAAATGAGCGGCGCGGATGGGGTGGTGTAGCCGTCCGCGCGCAGCACGGCAATGCCCGGCACATTCTGCGACGCCATCGCCACCACGAATAGCGGAATGCCGATGCTGACGCTGGCTGCCACCGAGAAGGCCGGCATCGTGAACACCGGCTGCGCGAGCGCGACGTGAAAGCGGCTGAAATCAAGCAGCCCGAGGCCGCCGGCGGCGGCCGTGCCGACAATCAGCGTCGTCACGATGGCGTAGCGCGGCGCGAGGCGTTTGACGATCAGATAGGTGAAGAACATCGTCAGCACGAGCGCGGTCTGGAATTGCGCGGCGCGGAAAATCTCGATGCCGATTTCGAACAGAATCCCGGCCAGCAAGGCTGACGCAATGCCCGCGGGGATTTTCTTCATCAGCGTATCGAACCAGCCGGTCAGGCCGACCACGGTGAGCAGCACCGCGCAGACGATAAACGCGCCGATCGCCTCCGCATAAGCCACGTGCGGCAGCGACGACACCAGCAGCGCCGCACCCGGTGTCGACCACGCGATCACGATGGGCGCGCGAAACCGCAGCGACAGGCCGATCGTGCACACGGCCATGCCGATCGAAAGCGCCCAGATCCATGACGAAATCTGCGCATCGGTCAGATGCGCGGCTTGGCCCGCCTGGAACATCAGCACGAGCGAGCTGGTGTAGCCCGTCATCATCGCGACAAAGCCGGCGACGACGGCGGACAGGGAGGTGTCGGCGAACGGTTTGAGGCGCCCGCGGTGTGCGTTGGGAGGGGACAAATCGGGCGCTGACGACGGGTTCATGCCAATGCTTTCTTATAGTTGGAGTGAAAACGTGAGCGGACTTATTTGCTCAACATGCGCATCGCCGTTTCGAGTCCGGCGAGCGTGAGCGGGTACATGCGCTGGCCGAGCACTTCGCGGATTGCGCCGACCGACTGCCGGTACGCCCACAAGCCTTCCGGTTCGGGATTGAGCCAGGCGTGATGCGGGAAATGGTCGGCTAGCCGCCGCAGCCACACGGCGCCGGCTTCCGGATTGTTGTATTCGACCGAGCCGCCCGGTTGCAGCACCTCGTACGGACTCATGGTCGCATCGCCGACAAAGATCAGCTTGTAGTCCGGCGTGAACTTGTGCAGCACGTCCCATGTGGGCATGCGCTCGGCGTGGCGGCGGCGATTGTTCTTCCACAGGAAGTCGTACACGCAATTGTGGAAGTAATAGAACTCGAGGTGCTTGAACTCGGCTTTGGCGGCGGAAAAGAGCTCTTCGGTGCGCTTGATGTGATCGTCCATCGAGCCGCCCACGTCCAGCAGCATCAACACTTTGACCTTGTTGTGGCGCTCCGGCACCATCTTCAGGTCAAGCCAGCCGGCGTTCGCCGCCGTGCTGCGGATCGTGTCGGGCAGATCGAGCTCTTCGGCCGCGCCTTCGCGCGCGAAACGGCGCAAGCGGCGCAGCGCGACCTTGATATTGCGCGTTCCGATTTCCACCTGGTCGTCGTAATCGCGATAGGCGCGCGCTTCCCACACCTTCACCGCCGTACGGTTGCCCGCCGCGTCGCCGCCGATGCGCACGCCCTCGGGGTTATAGCCGCCGTTGCCGAATGGCGACGTGCCGCCCGTGCCGATCCATTTGCTGCCGCCTTCGTGGCGCTCTTTCTGTTCGTCGAACAGTTCCTTCAGGCGCTCCATCAGCTTGTCGAGGCCACCCATGGCTTCGATCTGCGCTTTTTCTTCCGGCGACAGATCGCGCTGCAATTTTTTCTTCAGCCAGTCGAGCGGGACGTCGAAGGCAAGCTCCGAGGTTTGCGCGATGCCCTTGAAATAGGCGCCGAAGGCCTGGTCGAATTTGTCGAAGTACTGCTCGTCCTTGATCAGCGTGATGCGCGCGAGATAGTAGAAGTCGTCGAGCGACGGCGCGATCACGTTGGCTTTGAGCGCTTCGAGCAGCGTCAGGTATTCCTTCACCGACACCGGCAATCTGGCCGCGCGCAGCGAATAAAAGAAATCGATCAGCATGCTGTTTCCTCTACGACGGGCGGCACGCGGCGGCCGGCCCGGTGTTAGCGCGGTGTTAGCGGTTGTTGCGGTTCATGAAGATCAGCCGCTCGAACAGGCTCACGTCCTGTTCGTTTTTCAGCAGCGCGCCGTGCAACGGCGGAATGATCTGTTTCTGATCGGACGAGCGCAGCGCTTCCGGCGGAATGTCTTCGGCGAGCAGCAGTTTGAGCCAGTCGAGCAGTTCCGAGGTGGACGGCTTTTTCTTCAGGCCCGAGACGTTGCGCAATTCGAAGAAGCTCTGCATGGCCGCGCTCAACAGTTCCTTCTTGATGCCGGGGTAATGCACTTCGACGATCTGCTGCATCGTCGCCGGCTCGGGAAACTTGATGTAATGGAAGAAGCAGCGGCGCAGGAACGCGTCGGGCAGTTCCTTCTCGTTGTTCGACGTGATGATGACGAGCGGGCGCTGTTTCGCGCGAATCAGCTCGTGCGTTTCGTACACGTAGAACTCCATGCGGTCGAGTTCGCGCAACAGATCGTTCGGGAATTCGATGTCGGCCTTGTCGATTTCGTCGATCAGCAACACCGTTTGCTCGTCCGACTCGAACGCCTGCCACAGCACACCCTTGACGATGTAGTTGCGGATGTCCTTCACGCGTTCGTCGCCGAGCTGCGAATCGCGCAGGCGCGAGACCGCGTCGTACTCGTACAGACCCTGCTGCGCCTTGGTGGTGGACTTGATGTGCCACTGCAGGAGCGGCATGCCGAGCGCGGCGGCGACCTCTTCGGCGAGCATGGTTTTGCCGGTGCCGGGCTCGCCCTTGATCAGCAAGGGGCGCTTGAGCGTCATCGCGGCGTTGACCGCGAGCTTGAGGTCGTCGGTGGCGACGTACTGCGATGAGCCTTCGAAACGCATGGCGAGATGCTCTTTTTGAGAAAAAACCCAGTATAAGTCAGAAGGCCTGTTGCGCTGAAACGGGCTCGCGTATGGTGTGACCCGCGGTGTCGGACACCGTGCCGGCCCGCACTGGGCGGTCGCCACGCGGTGGGCGCGTGGCGGGCGCACGGGCGTGGAAAGTGGCAGGATAGGCGCGGGCGGCGCATCGGCCGTCCGCGTAGTGAAGCCGCGCTAGCCATGGCTTTGCGGTGGCCGGAGGCGCCGCTGCCCTGCTAGGTGGACGTTCGGCGCGGCGGCGCGGTACAATTAGCCCGATTTTTTTGGCCTGCGTGGCTACCCTATAAGAATAACGGCGCGGGCCGTTGCCTTTTTGGGCGCCCGTTTCCCCTCATGCCAGGTTACATGCTATGAATAAATTCGTCGGCAAACACGTCGTGATCGCAGCGCTGTCGGTGCTCGCGGGCTATGCGGCCAGTGCGCAGGCAGCGGATGTCGTCGGCAACGCGAAGGCGGGCCAAGGCAAGGTCGCGATGTGTATTGGCTGCCACGGCATCCCTGAATACCGCACGGCTTACCCTGAGGTCTACCGCGTGCCAATGCTCGGCGGCCAGAATCAGGCGTACCTCGAGAACGCCCTGCACGGCTACAAGAAGGGCGACCGCCATTTCGAAACGATGCGCGCGATCACCGCGTCGCTGTCGGATCAGGACATCGCCGATATCGCTGCCTACTACGCAGCGCAAAATTCCTCTTCGAAAAGCAATCCCGACAAGTGATCGGCTGCGGTCATCCATCCGGTCACTCGGTTATATCTATTCGCGGGATAGGAGAATTCATGAATAAGCCCCAACAGGCACTCCACACGGTGTTCAAGGCTGCATGCGCGTCGGCGGCACTGATCGGTCTGGTTGCAGCGAACGTCGCGCACGCCGCTGACGCCGGCAACGGCAAGGTGCTGGCCGACAGCCACAACTGCGCGGCTTGCCACGGTGTCAACCTGAACAAGCCTGTCAGCCCGGAATATCCGAAGCTCGCCGGGCAGCACTCCGATTACGTCTATTGGGCGCTGCGCCAGTATCAGATGGGCAACGGCAACCCGCACCTCGGTCGCAACAACGCGATCATGCAGGCGCAGGTGCAAAGCCTGTCGATCAGCGACATGAAAGATATCGCGGCCTACGTCGAATCGATCGACGGCGATCTGGTGCAGAAGAAGTAACCGCGTCGCGCTGTTTTCAGCGCTGTTTCCAGATTGAACAAACACCCTGCTTCGGCGGGGTGTTGTGTTTTTAGGGGCCTGGTTTCGTGGTTTCGCGGGTGGTTTGCCTGACGGTCGCCACCCGCGGCTTCGCGCCAGTCGCTCAGTCGCTCAGTCGCGCGTGGCGCGTCGTTCGATACGCTGCAAGTACGCGTCCGTGTCCGGCGGCGTGCCGGTGCGCTGCGCTTCCCAGATGGTTTCGCCGAGGCAATCCATGATCGCGTGCTGCGCTTCGTGCGTCGAGCCGAGGCGCGCGGCAAGGCGCTCGTGCGCCGCGCGGATGCCGGGTGGCTGGTCGATCGACAACTGTTCGGTGATCGCCAGATGCATCGACAGATGCAGGAACGGGTTGGTCTGGCCGCGTTCGGGCGAGTAATCCTGAGTCGGCGCGGCTTGCGAGTCGGCCAGGTCGGCGTGGTATTCGGGGTGTTCAACGATCCAGTCGGCGGCGATCGCCTCCAGCGGCGTCAGGATCTCGCCTTGACGCTGCTTGCGCCAGGTGTCGGTGAAAAACAGGCGAACTTCGTCGCGGCTGGGATTGAACATCGTGGGACCGGTGCGTTTAAGTGTGGGGCGGGCTTGCTGGCCGTCATTTTACGCTGGGCGTCTTTTTCGCGCCGGGGCGCCGTGGTCTGCTGGCGCCGGCCGCAGGCGCACCGCATTCGCGCCGGCCGCGTAGCTGGCGGACTGCCAAACTTGCGTACTTTGGCTGCAATTGCACGGGCGTGGTGCGTGCCGCGCTCAGAGATCCGGTGGCGGCGTTTTCGGCCGGAACTCGCATAACGGCTCGATCACGCAATGCCAGCATTCTGGCCGGCGCGCCTTGCAGACATAGCGGCCATGCAGGATCAGCCAGTGGTGCGCGTCCTGCTTGAACTCGGCGGGCGTGAATTTCTCCAGCGCCGCTTCAACCGCGCGTACATCTTTGCCCGGCGCGAGGCCGGTTCGATTGGCAACCCGAAAGATGTGCGTATCGACAGCGATGGTCGGGTGGCCGAACGCGGTATTCAGAATCACGTTCGCCGTCTTGCGGCCGACCCCCGGCAAACTCTCCAGCGCCTCGCGATCTTCCGGCACTTCGCCGCCGTACTGGTCGAGCAGGATGCGGCAGGTCGCAATCACATTCTTCGCCTTGGTGCGGAACAGGCCAATGGTCTTGATGAAACTCGTGACACCTTCTTCGCCGAGATCGAAGACGGTCTGCGGCGTGTTCGCGACCGGAAACATCTTGCGCATCGCCTTGTTGACCGACACGTCGGTTGCCTGCGCCGACAGCAGTACGGCAATCAGCAGTTCGAACGGTGTGGTGTACTCGAGTTCGGTCGTGGGATGCGGGTTGAGACTCTGAAGCGTCTCGTAGATGGCGCGGCGTTTGTTCGCGTTCATGCGGAGCGTGCAGGTGGGTGCGTGGGGTTGCGGTCAGCGCTTCGTGGGCGGTGCGTCGGCGTCGTCCGTGGCGAGTCCGAGACGGCGGCGGCGTGCTTCGGCCGCATCGATCTGCGCCTGCACGTCGGCGCTGATGCGCTCGGTGTTCAGCGGGCCCTGGCCTTTGGCTGCCAGTTCCTCTTTCTTCTGACGCGCCCGTTCGAGGGCGGCCTGGATGATCGCGCGTTTTTTCGCTTCGGCGTCGTTTGCTGCGGGCACGGCGGGTGACGCGCTGGGCGACGCGGCTGCGCCGGCTGCGGCGCTTTGCACTGGCGTGCCGCTCGCTGCACGCCGCGCTGCAGCACGCGCTTCGGCGGCTTCGCGTTCGCGTGCAAGACGTGCTTCGTGCCGGTTGTGGTGCTCGCGAGCGGCGTCGGCCTGGCTCTGGCTCCATGCGTTCCAGCCAGTCGCTTCGCCGGTGACGGCCGGCATCGCGATGCAGTCGACCGGACAGGGCGGCACGCAGAGATCGCAACCCGTACAGCGTTCTGCGATGACCGTATGCATCTGTTTCGGTGCGCCAACTATTGCATCGACCGGACAGGCTTGCATGCACAACGTGCAGCCGATGCAAAGTTGTTCGTCGATAACCGCCAACGGACGCGGCCGTTCGACGCCGTTGGCGGAATTGAGCGGGATCACCGGCTTGCCGAGTAGCGCGGCGAGGCGCGCAATTCCTTCGGTGCCACCCGGAGGGCACTGGTTGTAACTGGCTTCGCCGTTGGCGACGGCTTCGGCATACGGACGGCACGCCGGGTAGCCGCACTTAGTGCATTGTGTCTGGGGCAGCAGATCTTCGATGCGATCTGCAAGTGTTATGGAATCGGTCACGGTCACGACGTTGGAGCTTGCCTCGCGGGCCGCGCAGCACGCCCACGGTGGGCGGTGGAGAAAGCCTGCGGCGGGCCGGGCAACACAAAAGCGCACAAAAAGCGCGGCGGAAGCGCGCAAACACACGCCGGTGCGGGCGGATACACGCAAGCGCTCGCGCGTGCGCGGCTTGAACTAAATAGCACATTATCGCCGATTTCCCCAATTGCGATCCGCAATCCATGTGCCATAATCGAAGCGCTTTTTCGAAAGACCGCAGAAGGGTGTTCCCCCAACCAGCCCGTTCAGTGCTGTCGGTGCAAGGCCCGAGGAGAGGCCGGCGGCGCGATCCGGATAACGCGGCTCACGAAGACGATGCCACCATGAATCAGCCGAAAATCAAAAGAGATCCTGAAGGCACGCGGCGCCGCATTCTGCTTGCGGCGGCCGAAGAGTTTGCAAATGGTGGGTTGTTCGGCGCGCGCGTCGATCAGATCGCCCGCCGCGCGGAGACGAATGAACGCATGCTCTATTACTACTTCGGTAGCAAGGAGCAGCTTTTCACTGCGGTACTCGAGCACGCATTCAGTGCGTTGAACGAAGCAGAGCGCACGCTCGAACTGAATGGCATTGCGCCGGTCGAGGCTGTTACGCGTCTCGCGCATTTCGTTTGGGATTACTACCGCGATCATCCTGAGTTGTTGCGGCTCATCAACAACGAGAATCTGCATGAGGCACGCTACATGCAGAAGTCGACGCGCATCCGCGAAATGATTTCTCCGATCGTCGCCACGCTCGGCAGTATTCTCGAACGCGGCCAGCGCGCCGGCCTGTTTCGCACCAACGTCGATCCGCTGCGCTTTTACGTGACGCTCTCGGGTATGGGCTACTACATCGTGTCGAACCGCTTCACGCTCGAAGCAACGCTCGGCCGCGATTTCAGTAGCGCCAGCGAACGCAGCGAAGTCATACAGATGAACACCGAGTTGCTGCTCGCGTACCTGTTGCGAAAATAAGCCGCGCAGCCGCCGCGCAAGACCGCTCCAGAAACGACAACGGCCTCCGAAAGAGGCCGTTGCCGGATAGTGTTTCTACCTGTGCCGCGATGCTCAGGCTTCGACTTTTTCTTTCGCTACCTTCGGCGCTTTGTTGTGCTCGAGGATAAAGTCGCGCAACTGCGGATAGATGATGGTGCGCCAGCGGCGGCCAGAGAAAATGCCGTAGTGGCCGCATTTCTCAGCGGTGAAGTGCTGCTTGTTCTGCTCCGGAATGCCGCTGCACAAACCCTGTGCGGCGAACGTCTGGCCGTCGCCGGAAATATCGTCCAGCTCGCCTTCGATCGTGAAGAGCGCGGTTTTCGTGATGTCCTGCGGACGCACAAGCTCGCCGCCGACGTTCCATGTGCCTTCGGCAAGACTGAATTCCTGGAACACCACGCGGATCGTGTCCAGGTAGTAGTCGGCGTCCATGTCGAGGACGGCGTTGTACTCGTCGTAGAAGCGGCGATGCGCTTCGGCGTCGTCTTCGTCGCCGCGCAGCAGGCTCTGGTAGTAGTCCCAGTGCGAGGCGGCATGGCGCTCCGGATTCATGGCCACAAAGCCCGTGTGCTGCAGGAAGCCCGGATACACCTTGCGACCCACGCCCGGATAGTTCGGCGGCACCGTGAAGATCACGTTGTTCTCGAACCACTCGTGCGAGTGCTGGGTGGCGAGCGAGTTGACCGCGGTAGGGCTCTTGCGCGCGTCGATCGGGCCGCCCATCATCGTCATCGTGCGCGGCGTGTCTTCGCCGCGGCTCGCCATCAGCGAAATGGCGGCAAGCACCGGCACGGTGGGTTGGCACACCGAGATCACGTGCAATTTCTTCGCGCCAATATGGCGGATGAATTCCTGAATGTAGGCGACGTAGTCGTCCAGACGAAACTCGCCGGCTTCGAGCGGCACCATGCGGGCGTCGATCCAGTCGGTCAGGTAGACCTTGTGGTCCTGCAACAACGTACGCACGGTATCGCGCAGCAGCGTGGCGTGATGCCCGGAAAGCGGCGCGCATACCAGCACGATCGGCTCATCTTTCAATTGGGTAACAGCGTCGCTGTCGTCTGCGAAGCGCTTGAAGCGCATCAGGCGGCAAAACGGCTTCTCGATGATCGTCTGTTCGATGATCGGGATGTTATGACCATCTTTAACAATCTGATGCAGGTTGAATTCGGGTTTTTCGTAATCTTTGCCGAGCCGGTAAAGCAGTTCGTAACCGGCTGAAAGGCGGGTGGCGCCTGGCACGTAGGCCAACGGGCTAGCAGGATTCGCGAACGATTTTGACGCGGCTTGGGCCCAGGCGGTGAGGGGGCTGAGCATCGCCCGCTGGAATTCGTGCAGTTGGTAGAGCATGGGTGCTCCGTATTAAGCGGTTCGCATGAGGCTTCGCAAACACGCGTGTGGCGTTGCGGCAGGCCATTCTGGTTGTGGGCACATTGATTTTCGGCCAACAGTCGGATTGATGATATCGAACAAAGCCTACTTGTGCAATGCAGCAATTTGCGTGCGGACAGCTCGCAAACCGTCATTAAATCATGGTAGTGGCGATGCTGCTGCGCCGCCATCGGGAGTTGCAGCAGCCTTCAGTTGTTCCTCCATGATGCCGTTATGGGGCGGCTGACCGGTTGCTTTCGCCATTTCCTGCTCGTGTTTCATGAGATTCAAACCGGTATGCACCAGTGCGACGTGCGAAAACGCCTGCGGAAAATTGCCGACCAGGCGTTTTGCCGCAGGATCGTACTCTTCCGACAGCAAACCGACGTCGTTGCAGAGCGCGAGCAGCCGCTCGTACATGGTGTGGGCCTCATCGATGCGGCCCTGCAACGCCAGGTTGTCCACCATCCAGAACGAGCACGCAAGAAAAGTGCCCTCGCCGGGCGGCAGGCCGTCGTTGTACTCCGTGGTGCGATAGCGCATCACGAAGCCGTCACGCATCAGGTCTTTTTCGATCGCTTCCACGGTGCCTTTGATGCGCGGATCCTGCGGCGGCAGGAAGCCGACCAGCGGCATCAGCAGCACGCTCGCATCGAGCTGGTCGCTGCCGTAGTACTGCGAGAACGCGTTGAGCACCGGATTCCAGCTCTTCGCGCAGACTTCCTCGTGAATTTTCGCCCGGGTCGCGCGCCAGTCGTCGAGCGGGCCTTCGAGCTTGAACAATTCGGCCGACTTGATCGCGCGATCGTAGGCGACCCACGCCATCACCTTCGAGAACGTGAAGTGCTGTCGGCCGCCGCGGGTTTCCCAGATGCCCTCGTCCGGTTCTTCCCAGATCGTGTCGAGGTGGCCGAGCAGCGCGCGTTGCACGTTCCAGGCGGTATCGTCCGCCTGCAGGCCGCCGACGCGCGCGAGATGCAGCGCGTTCATCACTTCGCCATACACGTCCAGTTGCCGCTGGCCGACCGCGTTGTTGCCGATCCGCACCGGCTTGGCGTTCTGATAGCCCGGCAGCCAGTCGATTTCGAACTCGGGCAGGCGCCGTTCGCCGGCGATCCCGTACATGATCTGCAATTGATCCGGCGCGCCCGCCATCACGCGGCCAAGCCAGGTCCGCCACGCGCGCGCTTCGTCGTAGTAGCCGCCGCGCATCATTGCCAGCAGCGTGATGGTGGCGTCGCGCAGCCAGCAATAGCGGTAGTCCCAGTTGCGCATTCCGCCGAGCTGTTCCGGCAGCGACGTGGTGGGCGCCGCGACAATGCCGCCGGTCGGCCCATAGGCGAGCGCCTTCAGCGTGATCAGGGAGCGGCGGATCGGCTCGGCCCATTTGCCTTCGACGGTGCTGCGCGCGGACCATTCCAGCCAGTGATTTTCGGTACGCGCCAACGCCGTGTGCGGATCGTGTCCAGGCGGAATGCGCAGATGCGAGGCTGCGTAGGCGAGCGAAAACGGCACGCGGTCGCCTTCGCTCACAGTGAAATCGGCGACGGTTTTCATGTCTTCGCCGCGCAACTCGACCGGTGTGCGCAGCACCGCGGTATCCGGGCCGACGATCGCCTTGACGCCGCTATCGTGCTTCAGGCGGTCCACCCACGGAATCGAAAAACCGTAGTCGAAACGCAGCACGAGTTCCATCCGCATGCGCACGGTGCCGCGTTTGCCGACGACGATGCGCACCATTTCCGACCAGCCGTTGCCCGGCGGCATGAAGTCGATCAGCGTGATCGCGCCTTCGGGCGTTTCGAAATCGGTCTCGAGGATCAGGGTTTCGCCGCGATAGCGGCGCGTGATCGTGGGCGGCGTGTCGCTGACCGGCGCAATCAGCCAGCGTCCATTGTCAGGTGTGCCGAGCAGGGCGGCGAAGCAGGCGCCGGAGTCGAAGCGCGGCCAGCAAAGCCAGTCGACTGAACCTTCACGGGAAACCAGTGCGGCCGTGTGGCCGTCGCCGATGAGCGCATAGTCTTCGATAAGTGCGGGCATGGGGAGTGTGTCAGTCGTGGGCGCGGCGAGGGCCGCCGCGCGGGGGTTCGTTGTTATTACCGGACCGGCGCCATGCGCTTTGGTTCAGCACGCCATGCGGCAAAACTCGGGTTGGTAATCTGCCAAACCACTGCCTACAATCGGATTTCGAACCGATGCATATGATCGTCCAGAGCGCGCATCGGCCTTGCTCATGGCGCATTGAGACGCCGTTTCCGAGGAAGAAAGCTATGGTGAACCCGTCGAAATCAGATTGCATCACGATTCTCTCGGCTGCCAGTGAACTTGCCGACGATTCGATGCTGCCGCTGGATCATGGCCGGCTGGGGCTGAGCCGCAACGGCTTGCTGACTGCCGCGACGTTTCTGATCGAACGGGCTTGCTTCCGCCATTATCGGCAACGTGACGGCCATTATGCCGTCGGCGCGCTCTCGCTGCAGGGGCGCTTGCGGCTCGAGCAGCTTTCGAACGGCTGATCGTCGGCGGCGCGCGCCGGTTCCGCGCGGGTTGGGCGTCACGCCGTACTTTCGTTTGCCTATACGGCAACCGTTCATACGGGTGCCGTTTCGCGCTGCCCGCCGCGTTCATGCGGGACGGCGCCGGGCCGGCACCGCGCCCGGTCGTGCGTCGCCCGCGGCTTCCCGCCGACGCCGTTCAGAAATGCGTCGAGCCCATGCCGAAAATCCCAATGATGCCGATGATGATCAGATAGAGCGCGACGATGTAGTTCAACAGGCGCGGCATGACGAGAATCAGAATGCCGGCGATCAACGAAACGAGCGGGCCCAGGCTGAGTGTGACGTTCATGAAGACTCCGTAATGTGAGACTCGATTGAAAAAACGACCCGCCAGGCGGGACAATTACTACACGTGCAGCGATACAGGCATGCCGGAAGGCGAGGGCCGGACGGGCTGCAAGATCCGGCGCAACGCTTCTATACTTGCCTCGATAAAAACAGATCGACCGAGCCGCGCGGCAGACCAGAGACACCACAACAACCGGATCAACCCGAGAACCGATGTCAGGAGGTCTTATGCTTCGTAGCGACCGGACCGCAGCGCGTGCCGATTCAAGCTGTCATTTTCCTTCTGTTTCAGAAGCCATTTCATGGCGCGCAGGACGGCCAGCTCCGCTGCGCTCCGTCTGCTCCGTTCGCTCGATAATAAAAGGTTTCGTGCTCATGGTCTCGATTGTTGCTTCGCACGCGTTTGCGCAAGATTCCGGCCCGGTTCCCGCCGACGGTGTTTACGACCTGCTGGTCGGCACCTACACCGGTGGCGAGAGCGAGGGCTTGTACGTCTATCGTTTCGACACGAAGACGGGTGACGCGACGCGCGTGTCGGTCACTCAGACGGTCAACCCGTCGTATCTGGTGGTGAGCCGCGACCGCCGCTTCGTGTACGCGGTCAACGAAATGCCCGGCGACAACGGCCCGGCGACGCAGCGCGGCGGTATCAGCGCGTTCCGTTTCGACGCCGCGAGCGGGCAGCTGAGCTTTCTCAACAAGGTCTCCTCGGACGGCAATGATCCGTGCTATCTGAGCCTGTCGCCGGACGGCAAATATCTGCTCACCGCGAACTACTCGGTGGCGGCCGATCCGGGCGGCAGCTTCGCCGTGTTCCCGCTGCAGGCGGACGGTCAGGTCGGTGCGTCGGTGCTGACGGTGCATCATGAAGGCGGCGGCCCGGTGAAGGGGCGTCAGGACAACTCGCATGTTCACTCGACCGTGTTCTCGCCGGACGGCCACTATCTGTTCGCGCAGGACCTGGGTGCCGACAAGCTGTATTCATACCGCTACACGCCGGACGGCAGCCGCGGCCTGTTCGGCCCGACCGACTGGCGCTACACCCAGGAAAAGGCGGGCACGGGTCCGCGCCATCTGGTATTCGGAGCGAACGGCAAGCAGGCGTATCTGACGAGCGAACTGGCCGCGACGGTCAGCACCTTCAACTATGACAACGGCAAGCTCACGCAGGTGCAGACCTTGCCGTTGACAGAGCCGGGGTTCAAGGGAGCAGTGGGCGCCTCGGCGATCCATCTGTCGCCGGACGGGCGCTTCCTGTACGCATCCAATCGCGGCGACGCGAACGAGATCGTGATCTTTTCGGTCGATCCGGCCAATGGCCATCTGAAGAAGATTGGCCATCAGCCGAGTCTCGGCAAGTCGCCGCGCGAGTTTGCCATCGATCCGACCGGCAACTGGCTGATCGTCGGCAATCAGAATAGCGATACGGTGTACGTGTTCAGGCGCGATCAGCAGAGCGGTCTGCTCGAAGCGAATCCCAAGCGCATCGAGATCGGCTCGCCGGTGGATTTCAAGTTGGTGTCGCCGTCGTGAGTCGTGGCTGGGCGCGTGCGTTGACACTGAACGTGCAATAAGAAACGGGCCGCTTCATTCGGAGCGGCCCGTTTTCTTTGCGGTCGGTTGTTCGCCCTTATTCCGCCGCGCCAGGTGCGAGCACCTCGCGGCTGCCGTTGATGCCCATGGCCGATACCAGGCCCGCCGTTTCCATTTGCTCGACGAGGCGCGCCGCGCGGTTATAGCCGATGCGCAATTGCCGCTGCACCGATGAGATCGACGCGCGCCGCGTCCGCACGACGAACGAGACGGCTTCGTCGTAGAGCGGATCGGCTTCGGCATCCGGTGTTTCGCCGAACAGATCGGGCGACGCACCTTCGGTGGCCGGGCCGTCGAGAATGCCTTCTTCGTACTGCGGCTCGCCGAACTGCTTCAGATACTCGACGATCCGATGCACTTCCTCGTCGGCCACGAACGCGCCGTGCACGCGCTGCGGATAACCCGTGCCGGGCGGCAGGAACAGCATGTCGCCCTGGCCGAGCAGCGATTCGGCGCCCATCTGGTCGAGGATCGTGCGTGAGTCGATCTTGGAGGACACCTGGAACGCCACGCGCGTCGGAATGTTCGCCTTGATGAGGCCGGTGATCACATCCACCGAGGGTCGCTGCGTCGCCAGAATCAGATGGATGCCGGCCGCGCGCGCTTTCTGCGCCAACCGCGCGATCAGTTCCTCGATCTTCTTGCCGGCGACCATCATCAGGTCAGCCAGTTCGTCGATCACGACGACGATCAGCGGCAGCGGCGCGAGCGGTTCGGGTGCTTCAGGCGTCAGCGAGAACGGATTGCCGAGCTTCTTGCCCTTCGCTTCGCTGTCGCGGATTTTCTGGTTGAAGCCGGCCAGGTTGCGCACCCCCACCGCGGACATCAGCCGGTAACGCTTTTCCATTTCGCCGACGCACCAGTTCAGCGCGTTGGCTGCCAGTTTCATATCCGTGACCACTGGGGCGAGCAGATGCGGAATGCCTTCATACACCGACAGTTCCAGCATCTTCGGATCGATCATGATGAGGCGGACTTCTTCGGGCGTTGCCTTGTACAGCAACGAACAGATCATCGCGTTGATCGCCACCGACTTGCCCGAACCGGTCGTACCCGCAACCAGCATGTGCGGCGCCTTCGCGAGATCGGCGACCACCGGGTGACCGGTAATGTCCTTGCCCATCGCCAGCGTCAGATTCGAATGCGAGTTCTGGTAGACGCTTGCTTCGAGGATTTCCGACAGGCGGATCGTCTGGCGCTTCGCGTTCGGCAGTTCGAGGCCCATGCAGGTCTTGCCGGGAATCGTTTCGACGACGCGAATCGAGGTGAGGCCGAGACCGCGCGACAGATCCTTCATCAGGCCGACGATCTGACTGCCGCGCACGCCGAGCGCCGGCTCGACTTCGAACCGCGTAATGACCGGGCCCGCCGAAGCGCCGACCACCGTCACCGGCACCTTGAATTCCTGCAGACGCTGTTCGATCAGCTGGCCGGTTTCTGCGAGCTTTTCTTCGGAGACCGGTTCGACGTCGGTGTCGGCGCGCGCGAGCAGATCGAGCGTGGGCAATTCGACCATCGATGCCGCCGGCGCACGGAATTCAAAGCCGTTGGGCGGGGTGTGGCCACGCACGGGTGGGCGCTGAACCTCGGGCTCGGCGGATTCCGCCGTGGGCTCGTCGTTGAGCAGCGTGGGCGCTTCTATTGTCGAACCGTAGGCCGAGCCGGTAATAGCCGGCGATTCCGCTTGAGTTGCAAAGCCGGGGAAGCGGACGACGTTCGACACATGCGCCGGGCTCACCATGAGCGGGGGATCCGGTAGGGCAGGGGGCTCTTCCATATCGTCATCGCTTGCGCTCACGACGTGCAGTGAAGGCGTGGCGTGACGGGTCGACTCGGGCTCGCTCAACGCGATGGTTTTTGCAAGTGACGCGTCCGCTGACGACGCAGAGCGCATTGACGCAACGGTATCGATCCGGGTTTCCCAGGGCGCCAGTTCGGCGTCTTGGGTGACGGCAACGACGTCGGCGATCGGCATGGGTGCCGGCGTCACTGCGGGAGGCTGTATCGCGGCCGGCGCGTGGTCTGGTTCGATCCGCGGGACGGACGTCTCAGCGGTGATCGTTTCGCGTGGCCACGTAGCGGATGGTGAATCGACGGCCACGGCTTGCGCCGCTTCTGTCGCATGGGCAAATTGTTCGGCTTCTGCCGCTTCTGCCGCTTCTGCCGCTTCTCCGCTTCTACAGCTTGTGCCGCAGCGACTTCCGCAGGCGTGATGGCGACGTCCGCTGCGATGTCAGGCGAAGGAGCCGCTGATGCCCCGAACGGTTGTGGCTCTTCATCTACCGTAGACTCGTTTTCGACAGGTGCCGACACATCCGCATGCGCAACACTCGCCTGCAACTCGGCCGCGAACATCTGGAACGGCGTCGCGCTGATAGCCGGCGTTGCGTGATGCAACACCGGTTCCGTTGTGGGCGGAGGCAGGATGGTCGGTGGTTCGATCGGCCATTGCACGACCGGCTCGGTGCTTTCTGAAACCGTTGCTTCCGACGCCACTTCCACCGGCCGGGTGTCGGCCGGAATCTGTGCCGGCTCCTGAGCGGGCGGGTTTGCTTCCTCCTCCGTCATCGCACTGGCTCCGTTCGCAAACGCCGCAGCGGTCTCGGACTGCGCGGCCTCAAACGGCGTGTCGGTATTCGCCGGCGCCGCCGTCACTCTCGCGCCTTCGACGCTGCTGCTGCGCGCCAGGCTGACGCCGGCGATGTCGGTCCAGCGCGCGGCGTTTTCCGCGATGCTGCGCAGCGTCTCCTGCACGCTGGCGGGCGGCGTAACATCCGCTCGGGTCGCCATGGGCCGCGTATAGCTGGGCGCGGATGAACGGAGGGACGCCGGGCGACGGACGTCGGACGCCGGTGTGGCGTTTGCGCCCGAGGTGGGCGTGAACGGTTGCGGGGCCGTTGTCGCCCGGTTGTTGGCAGAGCGAAGGTTGGCGGACCCCGACATGGACGATGGACGGCCCGGGCCGCCCGAACCATGCGACACCGCGCCGTTAGCCGAACCGGTGGCCATGCGCATGGCTGTCGTCGCATGCGAGGCTTGGGCGGCGACGGCAGGCGCCGCAGCGGCGGCCGCCAATCCCGCCATGCCCGCGCCGGCGTTCAGCGACTCCAATGAACGTTGCTCGCCCGCCGTGCGTCGGCCGACTTGCGAGCCGCTTTCGCGATCCGCCGATGCGGGCAATCCCGTGCCCGTTGCTTGGGCAGGTGTACGCGGCGCGGTCGCCGGATCGCGCAGCCAGCCGGCCGGCGCGACCGGCTCGGCCGGCATCCATGCCGCTTTGCCCGGCTTCGGTGCTTGCGCCTGCGCTGGCGCTTGACGCGTGCCCTGGCGCGACGCTGTTGCGGCGGGCGCACGCACGGTCGGTTCGATCGGTGCTGCGGGGTTGCGCGGTTTCACGTTGGCGGCGCGCCAGTTTGCCCCTGCGCCGCGCGCGGCTGCATCCCTCGCTGCTGCCGCGGCGGCAGCCGCGCCGGCAGCGGTGGCGCGCCCGCCTGCGGGCGGGCGCCAGACTGTCGGGCGTGCATAACGTCCGTTGGTTTTGGGCGCCATCGTGTTGGTGGACGGCGAGACGTGCGACGGCAAACCGTCATCGACGCTGCGATGCCGACGCGCCTGCTCGTCGCGTTTAGCGAGGCCGCGCGACAGGCCGAGGCCGAACGCGGCGTCGGCCCATGCCGCGACGTCGCGCCAACGGAAGTCGATCAGCCAGGGCAGGCTGATCAGAAGCAGGGCGAGCGCGGCGAGCGGCGTACCGATATGCCCAAGCAGATGACCGAAGCCCCCAGCCAGCGCGTGACCGAAACCGTCCACGCCCGCCACGCCGATCAGCGACGCCTCGAGCGTGCAGCTTGCCACCAGAACGCAGACGAAGCCGAGCCATAGGCGGATCGTGCCTGGGCCGCGCAACCCTGCGCCACCCGGCAGCACCGACTTCACGAGACGCCATAAAAGAGGAATGAACCAGACGGCCGACCCGCCGAACCAGCCGAAAACTACCATGTGCATGCTAGACATCAACGAATGACGGACGCGTAAGAACGCAAGCCGACGATTCTAAACTGAAACCGGCGAGGCAAAACGCTTTGAAGGCAAGCGCGAGCAAGGTAAGACGCAATTGGCAGCCCGCTGGCACATGATTCGCGATCGACGGAGCGCGGCGGCTACCGCATCGCCGTGCCTGCAAGCCAGGCAGCGGCAGCCCTGACGAGCATCAATTGCGCCGTGCGAAGGTCAGTGTGCCGCCGCTCATTCCTGCGCGGGCCAGGCACGATCCTTATGCACCGCGCCAATCTGACCTTGCTCGAAATTGGCGAGCGTATCGCCAAAGATCTCAGGCAGATATTCCTGCAATTGCGCTGCGGTAACCGGCTGCTCGTCCTCGGGTGTGGCATAGCAGAATGCATTTTGCGGGTTGCCCACCCAATCATCCGCTGGCGCGCGGTATCGGATGATGACTGCATAGTCCGGGTCGCCCAGCAGATAACCGGTGTATTGCCCCCAGGTCATGACCGGTGCACGCGTGGCCGGCGTGCCTTGCTCGACCACTTTCGATTGTGTGTAGGAGACGGGCGCGAAAAATACATAGGCGTAACCGTCTGCATCGACGTAGTCGGTGAGCATCCGGCTGCTGACAGTCCAGAAGTCCAATGTCGCGGTATCGACGGTGTGCGCGCCGACCGTGATCTCCCTGCATTGGTATTCGCCGAAAACCGTGTCCGGGTTCGAATTGTGAACGAATGTGGTCGGCACCTTGATGCGCAGGATCAGCACCTGTTGCTCAGCCGCTTTGGTTGCGTACAGGTAGGCTTTGCTGCATCCATCGGGCGCCAGCTCGTCGACAATCTGGCTGGCGGAGGTTTGCTGGTCCGGCCGGAATACACTGATTTCGCCGGTTCTCGCATTCACCTTCGAACGGAGTTCCGGCCTTGCGGGTGGGTTGGCATCCGCGAATGGCGAGGGCACAGGCTGGGCCAAGGGCGCTGACGAGCCCGGTAACGATGGAGGGTAAGCAAAGACGCTAGGGTTGCCGACTATATAGGGGTTGCTTCCCGCCGGAGAAGCGGTCAGATCCAGATCGAGTACTTCTATTTGCCCCTTGTCCTGGTACGGATACACGATATAGGCCGTTGCACTGTAATACGCCGCCTGTTGGAACGTCCCGGAGAATACGATCTGCGAGTCTTTGCCGGTACTGGCATAGACTTCGGCGGCATAGTACTGCGCATGCTGGTCGAAGCCCTCGCCGACTTGCCCCTGCAGATAGTCTTTCGAGTAGGAAAACCACGTCGACATTGTGACCGGCGCCGGTGTGCCCTCAATCGAAACCGTGGGTAAGTTGACAGGCACTTGCCAGCCATCGGCACTTCCGTCCCCCCACGGAGCGTAATAGCGCAGCACGAAATACGCGGTGCTCGCCATCGGCAGAGTCATTGCGGCCTGATACGCCGGCATGGAGAGCGCTGGGCTGATAGATTTCCGATCGCCGTTCATCTTGATTTCACCTCGCAATGCGGCCAACAGTGGCCAGGTCATCCGAGGATAGGGTTGCGATGAATCAGCAGCAATCGTGCATATTGCCACGCGGCATGTCGTCACGCGGCGCGTGGCGCGCGCCTATTTGGCGCTGCGGTCGAACGTGAGCGTGTCGCCGTTATCGAGCACCAGTTGCATCTGCTGCGGTGCGCGCATTTGCACGCCGGTACGGTCGATGTGTGTCAGCGCGTTGAGATAGGCGCCTTCGATCTGGCCACCCGGCGTCATGCACGCCATGCGTGTGCCGCCCAGCGTGCCGAAGCTCAGCTTGCCGTCTTTCAGCGCGTATGAACCCATATAGCGGTTGCAGCCGGAAAAGCCGCTGGCGTGGCGCTGGCCTTTGTCGGTGGAAAGCACGAGCGTGATCGGCGTGCCCTGGTCCGCCGGCGGAATCGTGCGGGCGGTGCCGTCGGCCTGTTTCCAGCCGCTGAGCACCCAGCTGGTGTCGTCGAGCAATTGCGTCGCGGCCGGGTTGAACGGGTCGGGCGGCGCCGCTTCGGCATCGGGATGTTTCGGGATCGCGCAGGCGCTGCATAGCGCGGCCACGCTCAACGCGGCAATAGCCGTGCGCACATAAGGGATGATGCGCGCAACACGTCGCGCGGAGGAGCTTTGGAGCATGGCGTCGGTCCTCTTCAAACTGGCGAAGGCGTAAGGGTAACCCACTCGGCATGCCGCAAGCGAGCGCGACGGTGTGCAAAGCGTCGATTGAATGCGTGCCGGAGTTCACTCGCGCTTTGCGTCCGGAGCGCGGCGCACCGGCGGCGCGCAAGGCGCGGCGAGGGGCCCGCATGTTAACATCGTGGTCTATCCAATCCCACCCCTCATCCGACTTTTATCTGGAGACCTCATGCAGATCGGCCAACGGATCGGCACGCCCCTTTCTGAATCCGCCACGCGCGTCATGCTGCTCGGCGCAGGCGAACTCGGCAAGGAGGTGATCATCGCGCTGCAACGGCTGGGCGTCGAAGTGATCGCCGTCGACCGTTATCCGAACGCGCCAGGCCACCAGGTCGCGCATCGCTCGCACGTGATCGACATGACCGACAGCGCGGCATTGCGCGCGCTGGTCGAACAGGAACGCCCGCACCTGATCGTCCCCGAGATCGAGGCGATCGCCACCGAGGCGCTCGCCGCGATCGAAACCGACGGCCTCGCCGAAGTGATCCCGACCGCGCGCGCCACGCAGCTCACCATGAACCGCGAAGGCATCCGGCGCCTCGCCGCCGAGGAACTCGGCCTGCCGACCTCGCCCTATGCGTTTGCCGATTCGCTCGACGAACTGCGCGCGGGCATCGCCAAGGTCGGCTACCCGTGCGTGGTGAAGCCGGTGATGTCGTCGTCGGGCAAGGGGCAGTCAGTCCTGAAGAGTGATGCAGACGTCGAACCCGCCTGGCAATACGCCATGGCCGGCGGCCGCGTGAATCACGGTCGCGTGATCGTCGAAGGCTTTATCGACTTCGAATACGAAATCACCCAGTTGACCGTGCGCGCGATCGATCCGGCGAACGGCGAAGTCAGCACCTGGTTCTGCGACCCGATCGGCCACGTGCAGGTGGCGGGCGATTACGTCGAATCGTGGCAGCCGCAGCCGATGAGCCCGCTCGCGCTCGAACGCTCGCGCGAAGTCGCGCATAAGGTGACTGCGGCATTGGGTGGCAGGGGCCTGTTCGGCGTGGAACTTTTCGTGCGCGGCGATGACGTATGGTTTTCGGAAGTGAGCCCGCGTCCGCACGATACGGGTCTTGTCACGCTGTGCTCGCAACGCTTTTCGGAATTCGAATTGCACGCGCGCGCGATTCTCGGTCTGCCGGTGGATACATCGCTGCGCGCGCCGGGTGCGTCGGCGGTGATTTACGGCGGGCTCGACGAAACGGGCATCGCGTTCGAAGGCGTCGCGGCGGCGCTGGCCGTGCCGAATGCCGATCTGCGTCTGTTCGGCAAACCGGAGAGCTTCGTCAAGCGCCGCATGGGTGTCGCGCTTGCAACCGGCGAGACCGTCGACGAGGCCCGTTCGCGTGCGAAGCAGGCCGCGTCGGCAGTGCGCCCGGTTTCCGCGAAGTAGTGCGCATCAACGTGTCCTGACGTGCAACGAAGTACCCGCGCGCCCCGCAAGCTCGCAGCGCGCGGAACCTGATCGAAGTAGAGGTATGCATGGCCCTGGAATTCCGCAAGAACACGCGGCGTGGGATGTTGAACCGTCTTGGCGCATTGAGTGTGCTGCTTGCGTTATGCGCCGGGATGACCGGCTGCGGGCTGGCTGCCGCGCCGTGCCGGGTTGCATCGGCGGGTTTGAAAATCGTGCCGTTGGTCGGTCACGTTGCCGCAGCACCGACCGATGCGTGCGCCGCGGTGATCGATCCATAAGCCGTTCGTGACGTGTGCAGGACGTACGGCCTGCTACAACAATCGAGGCATCCAATGAAGAAATGGCTTGTTGCGGTAACCGTGACTGCGGGTCTCGTGGCGCTGTGCGGCAACGCGTGGTCGGCGCCGTTACAGCTTGCCGAGATTCAGCCGAAAAACCGCCAAACCCACAAATACACCTGCGCGACCGGCAAGATTCTGCAGGTGACGTACTGGAATACGGCGAACGGCCAGAGCTTCGCGCTCGTGCCGGTCAAAGGGCAGCAACTGCTGTTCGTCAATACGCTGTCGGGCTCCGGCGCGAAATACCAGGCCGGCAGCTACACCTGGTGGACCAAGGGCCCGCGCGCCGACCTCTATGACGCGACGGAGGGCGAAAACGCCCCGCCGATCCTGTCCGACTGCGTCACCATCAATCGCTGAGCGCGCCGCGGCGGCCAACCTCACCATGCCGCCGCCCGTCCGTCTGCCCGCCTGGTCTTGGCTTGCCTTACCGCTGTTGCGCCGACTTGTCCGCTTGCGCGCATCTTTCCCGTTCGAGTAGTAAGCTGTCCGGCGTGGCATTCGCTGTACCCGCCGGGCCATCCCGCGCCTCGTTCGCGCGCTGGTGGCTACCACCGGCAGTCCGTCCCCAGGTCTGAACGGCTGGGCTCACGGCCCACGATCGTTTCATCAAGCGAGACCCTCCATGAAAGCATCGGACCTGTTCGTCAAATCGCTGGAAGCCGAAGGTGTCGAGTACGTGTTCGGTATTCCCGGCGAAGAAAATCTCGATCTGCTGGAATCGCTGCGCCGTTCGAAAATCCGTCTGATCCTGACGCGGCACGAGCAGGCCGCGGGTTTCATGGCCGCCACGTATGGGCGGCTGACCGGGCGGCTCGGCGTGTGCCTCGCCACGCTCGGCCCGGGCGCGACCAATTTCGTGACCGCGGCCGCCTACGCGCAGCTGGGCGGCATGCCGATGCTGATGGTGACCGGCCAGAAGCCGATCAAATCGAGCAAGCAGGGGCATTTCCAGATCGTCGACGTGGTGCGGATGATGGAACCGCTCACCAAGTACACGCGGCAGATCGTGTCCGTCGCCAACATTCCGGCGGCGGTCCGTGAGGCGGTTCGTCAGGCCGAGGAAGAGCGGCCGGGCGCCACGCACCTCGAATTGCCGGAAGACGTCGCGCACGAAGAGGGCGACGGCCAGCCAATCCCGAAGAGCTTCAGCCGCCGTCCCGTCGCCGAGGAAAAAGCCGTGGCGCGCGCGGTCGAGGCGATCACCAAGGCGAAGCATCCCCTGCTGATGATCGGCGCGGGCGGCAATCGTAAGACCACCACCAAAATGCTGCGCGAATTCGTCGATCAGATCGGCATTCCGTTTTTCACCACGCAGATGGGCAAGGGTGTGATCGACGAATCCCACCCGCTGTGGCTGGGCAACGCTACCTTGTCGGACGGCGATTTCGTGCATCGCGCGATCGATCACGCGGACTGCATCATCAACGTCGGTCACGACGTGATCGAAAAGCCGCCGTTTTTCATGCGCAGCGGCGAGGCGGGCGAAAAGACCGTGATTCACGTCAACTTCCTCGGCGCGGAAGTCGATACGGTGTATTTCCCGCAGATCGAAGTGGTGGGCGATATCGCGAACGCAGTGTGGCAACTTAAGGAAAGTCTCAAGGCGCGCAAGGAACATTGGAATTTTGAGCGCTTCAAGGAGATCAAGCAGCACTTCGAGGAGCATCTGGCTAAAGGCCAGCACGACGACCGCTTTCCAATGTACCCGGTGCGGATCGTCCACGACGTCTACGAGACCACGCCGGTGGACGGCATCGTGTGTCTGGACAACGGCATGTACAAGATTTGGTTCGCGCGCTATTACCGTGCGCACGAACCGAATTCGTTGCTACTCGATAACGCGCTTGCTTCGATGGGCGCCGGTTTGCCGTCGGCGATCGCGACCAAAATCGTGCACCCGGATCGCAAGGTGATGGCCGTATGCGGCGACGGCGGCTTCATGATGAATTCCCAGGAGCTGGAAACGGCGGTGCGTCTGAAGCTCGACCTGGTGGTCCTGATTCTGCGCGACGACGCGTTCGGCATGATCCGCTGGAAGCAGGAAAACATGAACTTCCCGGACTACGGCATGACGCTTCGCAACCCCGATTTCGTCGCTTATGCGCAGAGTTACGGCGCGCTGGGCCATCGCATCGAATCGGCGGCGGAGTTCGCGCCGCTGCTGCGCGAATGTTTCGCGACGCCAGGCGTGCACGTGATCGACCTGCCCATCGACTATTCGGACAACGAGCGCGTGCTCAATCGCGAGATCAAGCGGCTTTCCGCCCAGCTATGAGGACGGCGGGACGTTGCATTTGCTGATGGCGATCCAGTTGCCGGGCATCGGAACAAGGAGAACGAGTCATGTTGCAAAAGACCTATCCGTACTATCTTGCGAACGAAGCGGTAGCCGCCAATACCGATCTCGAAGTCACCGATAAATTCAGCGGCGAAGTGGCGACCCGCGTGGCGATGGCCGACGCCACGGCGATCGACAAGGCGATCGGTTGCGCCGTCGACGCCATGCCCGCGCTGCGCGCGTTCCCCCCGTTCAAGCGCCAGGCCGTGCTCGAACATTGCGTGAAGCGCTTTCGCGAGCGCTACGACGAACTGGCGTTGGCGCTATGTATCGAAGCGGGCAAGCCGATCAACGATTCGAAAGGCGAAGTCACGCGGCTGATCGATACGTTCAAGGTGGCGGCGGAAGAGTCGGTGCGCATCGACGGCGAGATCATCAATCTGGAGATTTCGCCGCGTGCGAAGGGCTATCACGGTTACGTAAAGCGCGTGCCGATCGGACCGTGCTCGTTCATTTCGCCGTTCAATTTTCCGCTGAATCTGACCGCGCACAAGGTCGCGCCGGCGATCGCCGCGGGTGTGCCCTTCGTGTTGAAGCCGGCGAGCCGTACGCCGGTTGGCGCGTTGATCATGGGCGAGATTCTGGCGGAAACCGACCTGCCGAAAGGCGCATTCTCGATTTTGCCGGCGCATCGCGACGGCGCCGATCTGTTTACGACCGATGAACGTTTCAAGCTGCTGTCGTTCACCGGCTCTCCGGCGGTAGGTTGGGAGCTGAAGAAAAAGGCCGGCAAGAAGAAGGTGATCCTGGAACTGGGCGGCAACGCGGCGGCGATCGTCGACGACGATCAGGGCGACAAGCTCGATTACGTGGTCGAGCGGCTCGCGTTCGGCGCGTTCTATCAGTCCGGGCAGAGTTGCATCGGCGTGCAGCGGATTCTGGTGCACGCGAAGATTTACGATGCGCTGCGCGAGAAGCTCATCGCCAAAACGCAGTCGCTCGTGATGGGCGACCCGAAGGACGAGAAGACCTTTGTCGGGCCGATGATCTCCGAATCCGAATCCAGACGGCTCGCCGGCTGGATGGAAGGCGCGGTGCAGGCGGGCGCGAAGATCATCGCGGGCGGCAAGGTGGATGGCGCCATGTTCGAGGCCACGCTGCTCGAAAGCGTGAAGCGCGACACCGATCTGTATCGCAAGGAAGCGTTCGGGCCGGTCGCGATCCTGGAGCGTTTCAACGATTTCGATGTGGCGCTGGCGACCGTCAACGACAGCGACTTCGGTCTGCAAGCCGGCGTGTTCACCGATTCGCTCGCGCACGCGCACCGCGCGTGGGATCTGCTCGATGTGGGCGGCGTGGTGATCAACGACGTGCCGTCGTTCCGGGTCGACAACATGCCCTATGGCGGCGTGAAGGATTCCGGGCTTGGGCGGGAAGGCGTGCGCTACGCAATCGAAGACATGACCGAGATGCGGCTGATGGTGATGCGTGAGACGTGGTGACAGGCTTGCCGGACCCTCCCCCGGCGCGCGGCGTGGCGGCGGCGCTGCGGCATTGTGATGCGGCGGAAACCGGCTTCGCGCCCGTTTCCGCCGTCGGGGCGGGCGGCGGCACCGCCGCCCGTTGTCACGGAACTGTCGTGCACTCGAATTACGCTGCCAGCGGGGGGCGCCGGCGCCTTGCGGAAAGCCCGCGTGCCGGGCCGCACGGCTGGCTTTCGCGGGCGTAAGCAGAAAGCCGCCAGATGCGCCATGAGTGTTTTTGCTGAAGTGCTACAATACCGGCCTTTCCGGCGGGTGTTTCCGCCGGCCGGAGCCGGCCGCATTTTTCCCGCCTTGCTGTAACTAACGGGTCCCGTGCGGAACGCCGTGGCTCCGCCTTCATCCTGATGCCCTCTGCGGTTTCGACCGCTGCCGCGCGCACGCGCCAAGCGCATTTTTAGCGAAAGCCACCATGTCCGACACAGCCGTCACGCCCAGCACTGCGACTTTTGATCAATTCGGTCTCGCGCCCGACATCCTGAAAGCCGTCAAAGAATCGGGCTACACCATCCCCACGCCGATCCAGGAGAAGGCGATTCCCGTCGTGCTGGCCGGCCGGGACATGATGGGCGCCGCGCAAACCGGCACCGGCAAGACCGCGAGCTTCTCGCTGCCGATCATCCAGCGTCTCTTGCCGCAGGCCAGCACGAGCGCATCGCCCGCCCGGCATCCGGTGCGCGCGCTGATCCTCACGCCGACCCGCGAGCTGGCCGACCAGGTCGCCGCGAACGTGCAGGCGTATGCCAAGCACACGGCGCTGCGCAGTGCCGTGGTGTTCGGCGGCGTCGACATGAATCCGCAGTCGGAGCAACTGCGCCGCGGTGTCGAAATTCTGATCGCCACGCCGGGCCGTCTGCTCGATCACGTGCAGCAGAAAACCGCCAACCTCGGTCAGGTTCAGATCCTCGTGCTCGACGAAGCCGACCGGATGCTCGACATGGGCTTCCTGCCTGATCTGCAGCGCATCCTGAACCTGCTGCCGAAGGAGCGTCAGACGCTGCTGTTTTCGGCCACGTTCTCGGGCGAAATCAAGAAACTGGCCGCCACGTATCTGCGCGATCCGCAGACGATTGAAGTCGCGCGCAGCAATTCGACTGCGACCAACGTGACGCAGATCGTGTATGAAGTGGCCGAGGGCGACAAGACCGGGGCGGTGGTGCAACTGATTCGTGAGCGCGGTCTCAAGCAGGTGATCGTGTTCTGCAACAGCAAGATCGGCGCGAGCCGCCTCGCGCGCAGCCTTGAACGCGACGGCGTGGTGGCGACGGCGATTCACGGCGATCGCACGCAGAATGAACGGATGCAGGCTCTGGATGCGTTCAAGCGTGGTGAGATCGAAGCGCTGGTGGCCACCGACGTCGCGGCGCGTGGGCTCGATATTGCCGAGTTGCCCGCAGTGATCAATTTCGATCTGCCGTTTAACGCGGAAGATTATGTGCATCGGATTGGACGCACCGGGCGCGCCGGGGCCTCGGGCGATGCGTTGTCGTTGTGCAGCCCGAATGAGCGCAAGCAGCTTGCCGATATCGAGAAGCTGATCAAGCGGCCGTTGGAGGTGCTGCGCTTGACTGTTGATACACCGGTTCGGCATCACCATGAAGAACGTGCACCGCGGCGCGAGCGGGAAGGGCGCGACGGGCGGGATGATCATCGCGCCGGACGTCGGCGTTCGGGGGCCTCTTCTTCGGGCGCTTTTGAGCGGCCGCATCATCATCGGGCGCCGCCTGTGGATGATTTTTTCCTCAAGCCCTATGAGCCTTCGGCTTCTTCCATGCGCAAGCTTGAGGATGCTGCTGGCGGGTCTGCTCCGCAGAAGAGTTCGTCGTCTTCCAAGCAGCCTCTGGCTGCATTGTTGGGCGGGTTTGGGATGCCCAGGAAGGTTTCTTCGTCTTCTTCCTGAAGGTTTGGTTTTTTGCCTTTCCTATCCTGCTCGGCATCAACACGGGGCTGCGGCGCAGTAAGGTGATGCGACTTTGGTGGAACGCCATCGGCTGGAAGCGATGGGACTGAAGGGCACGTCGATCGACCATTTCGCCGACCTGTTCGCTGCGCAACTCAACGATACGCATCCGTCGATCGCGGTGGCCGAGTTGATGCGTCTGCTGCTGGACGTGCACGGGCTTTCGTGGGATACCGCGTGAGACATCACGCAGCGGACCTTCGCGTACACCAATCACACGCTGTTGCCCGAGGCGCTCGAAACCTGGGGTCTGCCGCTCTTTCAGAGCCTGTTGGCGCGCCCGCTCGAAATCATCTACGAAATCAATCGCCGTTTATCCTGCATTGTCTCGAGTATTGGGTGCAGGAACTCGGGGTGGACGGCTTTCGCTTTGATCCGGCGAGCGTCTTCACGCGCGGCGTTGCTGCGTACACCGCCGTTGCCCTAAGCGATCGAAGCCTCGCCGGCGCTCGCGCGCATCCCGATGTCGCCTGGCATGGCGAACGGCTCGGCGCTCCCGCATGGGGCGACCCGGGTGCCCGGCTGGTGGCGTTCACGCTCGCGCGACACGCACCGGACGAGCCCATGTTGCACGTGATCCTTAACATGAACGCAGATACGCGCAATGCAGAGCTGCCCGCCCTCGACGAGGCGAACTGGCGGCGACTGGTCGATACGGCAGCGCAGCCACCGGGCGACATTGTTTCGACAGTTGAAACAGCCCGCGTCGAACGCGGTACCTGCCGTGTAGAAGCGCGCAGTGTCGTGGTGCTTGAATCGCGATAAATGTAAGCAATCGGGCTGGACGGTACGCGGTAAAGCGACTTTAATATTACGTAACTGCCGTATTGCATCGTCGATCATCAGGGGGCGGCATGGATGCAGTCAGAACCTTCGTCGAAAGTCAGCCGCTGTTCGCGCTCTTTTTGACCATTGCGGTTGGCTACCTGATCGGCGAAATCAATGTGAAGGGCGTGGCTCTAGGCTCGGGCGCCGTGCTTTTCGTTGGACTGGCGGTCGGCGCGTTCGCGCCGAAATCCGCGCCGCCTGCGTTGCTGGGCACGCTCGGTTTGTTGATGTTTCTTTATGGCGTCGGCATTCAGTATGGCGCGCAGTTTTTCCGCGGGCTCACGAGCCGGGACGGCATGAAGGCCAATGCAGCCGCGTGTCTCGGCGTGATCGTGTCGGGCCTCGTAGCGTGCGCCTTCATCCATTTCGGCGTCACGCTCGCCGATGCCCTCGGCATGTTCGCGGGCAGCGGCACCAGCACGGCGAGCCTGCAGGTTGCCATCGCTTCAATGAAGAGCAGCGATGCCGCCGTGGCCTATAGTGTCGCCTATCCGTTCGGCGTGGCCGGGCCGATTCTATTCATCTACGCGCTCAAGCTGGCCCTGAAAGTCGACATACGTAAGCCCCCTGCAAAGTTGCTGGAGACTGCGGAAATCGCGCTGCGCAATGCCAGTCTCTTCGGTCTCAGGGCATCGGAGCTTTTGACACGCCTGCCCGCCGGTGTGGCAATCGCGGCCGTGCGGCGCGCGCATCACAACCAGTTCATCACCGATGATTTTATTCTGCGCGGTGACGACGTCCTCCTCGTCACCGCCACTGACTCCCGCCTGCTCGGCGAAGCAACGGCGCTGTGCGGCGAATTGCAGCCTGGGCGCATCATGAGTCATCGGGAAGATCTGGACTATATGCGCGTGTTCGCATCGAATCCAGCGGTCGTCGGAATGTCGCTCGGCAGTCTGCGCTACCCGGACGGCGTGAGCTGCGCGGTCGCGCATGTGCGGCGTGGCGATACCGATCTGCTGTCCAGTCCAGACCTCGTTCTCGAAGCGGGCGACCGGGTCGGCCTGCTCGTCAATCGCGCGCATCAGGCGAGCATGCGCGCGTTCTTCGGCGATTCGATCAGGGGCACGGCCGACCTCAGTTTCATCTGCCTGGGCATAGGTGCGGCCGCAGGCCTGCTGGCCGGCGCGATCCCGTTGCGCCTTCCTGGTCTCGGCGCGTTCAGCCTGGGTCTCGCGGCGTTGCTGCTGGTCGCGCTGTGTCTCGGCAAGGCGCGTCGCAGCGGACCATTCGTCTGGGTGATGCCGCTTTCGGCGAATCTCGTCGTGCGCAATCTCGGACTTACGATTTTTCTGGCGCAAGTGGGCATCGCTTGTGGGCCAAAGTTCGTCGCGACCGTGGGCACTGCCGGGCCGCTGCTGCTGCTTTATGGCGCGATCACGCTGCTGGTGCTGGTCGGCGTGACGGCGATCTGCTGCATGTGGATCTTCAAGCTATCGTTCGACACGTCGGTCGGCGTGATCTGCGGCGCGACCGGCAACCCCGCGATTCTCGCCTTTGCTAATCGCGTCGCTCCGACGGATCAGCCCGACATCATGTACGCGATGATTTTTCCGTCGATGACCATCGTCAAGGTGCTTTTCGTGCAGATCGCCATCGCAATTGCAGCAGGCTAGATGTGTCTGCGCCGCAGGCGAACGAAATTCGGATTACGGATCTCCAGGGAGTCCATCATGGAAGTTGCGATATTCAGCTCGACGCGCTATGAACGCCGATATCTCGACGAGGCCAACAAGAGCGACGAGCACAAATTGCATTACTTCGACGTTTCGCTGGAGATGGACACCGTCGGTCTTGCCGCTGGTTACGGCGCCGTCTGCATCTTTGTCAACGACAAGGCGGACGCGCAAGTACTGGGCGCGCTGCGCAAGGGTGGCACGCGTCTGCTCGCGTTGCGCTGCACAGGCTTCAACAACGTCGATCTGGAAGCTGCCGCAAGGGTCGGCATAAAGGTGGTGCGCGTCGTGACGTATTCGCCGAACTCCGTGGCGGAGCACGCGGTCGCACTTCTGCTCGCGATCAACCGCAAGGTGCACCGTGCCTACAATCGCACCCGCGATTCGAACTTTTCGCTTGAAGGTCTGACGGGTTTCGACCTTTGCGGCAAGACGGTTGCGGTGGTTG
Organism: uncultured beta proteobacterium; assembly: GCA_963738755.1. GTDB lineage: Bacteria > Pseudomonadota > Gammaproteobacteria > Burkholderiales > Burkholderiaceae > Paraburkholderia. The sequence goes on along the minus strand of CAVTXZ010000030.1, from coordinate 140,376 downwards.
GAACGGGCAAGATTGGCTGCGTGTTCGCGAAGATCATGCTCGGCTTCGACTGCAAGGTGATTGGTTTCGATCCGCAACCGTCGGCGGAATTCGAGGCGCTCGGTCTGAGCTATGCAAAGCCGGGCGAGATTGGGGAGCAAGCCGACATCATTTCGCTGCATTGTCCACTCACTCCCGCGACATACCACGTCATAAATTCGGAAACGCTCAAACGCGCAAGGCCGGGCGCGATACTGATCAACACGAGCCGCGGCGGGCTGCTCGATACGGAGGCCGCGATCGAGGCGTTGAAGACCGGGCAGCTCGGCGGGCTTGGAATCGACGTGTACGAACAGGAGGCCAATCTCTTTTTTCGCGATCTCTCCGGTGAGATCGTCACCGATGACGTCTTTCAACGCCTCGTGTCATTTCCGAACGTCATTGTCACCGGACATCAGGCCTATCTGACGCATGAGGCATTGACAACCATCTGCGAGACTACGCTCGAAAGCATCTCGGCGTTCGCAAAGAATCAGCCGTTGCAGAACGAGGTGAAGGTCGGATAGAGGCGCGTGCCGACGCACACTGAAGTCTGGCGTGCGAGCGCGCGTGATGCATCCGGTATGCAGGTGTGAGAACGCGGAGTAAATTGTGTTTGCAGATGGTATCGCCGTGGTCGTTGTCGTTGCAGTGATGGGTGCATTAGCGTTCGCTTCGTTCAACGACGCGGACGCCAAAGTTCGCTAACCAGTCATCCCGACGCTGGAGAGCCTCATGACAGATATCGCACTTGCACGCAAAAATGCCTGCCTCAAAGTGGTTCGCGCGGTATTGACGGACTTGATTGACGACAGCAATCTAATCGACGCGGCTCTACGTGTTGCGGATTACGAAGCAGATGATCTTGAAGGCAGGATCACCGAGACGGATGCTGTACTACTTGCTGTCGCGGCACTAACCAAGGTCAATCGCACGATGCGTGAGTGGTCCGACGTGGACGGTAACGCGATGGACGAGATGAGAGTCGCAGAATTTGTTATCGATGAACAAATGAACGGGTACGACCGTGCAGCCAATCCACATAAAACGACTTCCTCTGCGGTAAGAATCCGGACGCGAGCGGCCGCAGTGATTCCGCGAATGGGGTCCCCGTTGCGGCCCGTTCACTGAGGCGCGAGCGTTGCCGATGCGGTTCACGTGTGATTTGCTGCGTGGCGTTCATGCGTGTCGATCATGTCCTGGGTCCCTCCCGGGGCTCCCGCAGACCTGCTGAATGACCGTTATACCTTCGGAACCTGCACGATATCTGCGATTGAGCGAGAGTCGGCAACGGGGTCGGCTACGGAAGTTCAGCGTGAGCCGAGGCCAGTGATGTCCCGGCGGACCGTGGACTTCCGGGTTCGGCCATGAGGCGTCATTCGCCTGCGCCGCCACCCAGACACTCAGGCGTCGGCTCAGGTCGCGAACCGGCCGTTCAACTCTTATTGGTGAAGTATCGCTTGCCGGCAAACCTCGTCTCCATGCTGCGCCCGGTTTTCAAATTCCCCTCACGATATTCCAGTCGGCACTAGGCGCCCACCGGAATATCCTGTAATCTTCGGTTACGTTTAGAAATGTTGTGTAACACCTCGATGCCAGTCACATCGCATCTTAAGAGTTAGTCGCATGGTCTATCCGAAGACGAACGTTCGCAATGTGGCTCGCCTCGATTGGTAAGGAATGCGATGTATTGAAAGGGCAATTCGATTTGCAAATGAGAGGCCCGACATTCGAACTGACTAAAGTTGCGAATCGGAACGCCGTCCCTTATGACAAGCTTGCTGGCAGCGACTCTTGCAATTGCCGCGGTCGCCTTCGTGCTAGCACCTTTCATTAAAATTAAAATAAATCGTGGTCGATAATGTCGCTTTCTGAAGTTTGCCGCCTGTTATCCAGAGCTATTCCCGGACGAACTCCTCACGATATCTTCCGGCGGATCCGCGTGCTGATGTACGCACTACTCAATCCGTTTGCGGCACGCATCTGGTTGAAGGCATTGACGACGAACTCCCTGCTTGCGGATATTGCTGTCTGCAACCGGCGCTTTCTTGAACGGCCCTTTCGCTGCTTCGCCCAGGCCGATATGCCTGCATACGCGCGTGCCGAGCTGCTGTGCGGTCATTTTCGAATCGTTCGGGAGCTATTCGGTGAAGATATGGTGCGCAGGCTCTACCTGGATTCGGAATATGCGACGTTGGCATCGAACGGCAGATATGCGCTCGTTGTGAGTGAGCCGGTACGCTGCTGGCGCGAAGGTTTGCTTACCGTCGCCTGGCGTGACGTGTTTGAGCACGTCGATCTTGCGTGGGCGACCGTTAGCTTCGAAATGCATCGCGAAACAGGGAAGCGGGGAGCACTGATCGGGGGGCTGCAAGGACCGGCCAGCGGGGACGGAGAGCGAGTGCGCGAGGCCACACGTGCATGTCATGGCCTACGACCGAAGGCAGCTGTGATGGAAGCCGTTGGCGAATTGTGCTGGATGGCAGGGGTGGACGCGCTCACTGGAGTGACGAAGAAGACACATGTTTCCGCTGCAACAGCGGTTCAGTTCAGCGCGGACTACGACGGCTTCTGGCGTGAACTAGGCGGAGTTGAGGTCGAGGGGCGGTTTTTGCTGCCGCTTCGCCCATATCACCGCGACATCAGCGAGGTTCCGTCTAACCGGCGCGCTGCATTTCGCAGGCGTCAGACGCTGATTGCGGAGTTGCTGGCGCAGATCGATGGGGCAGTTCGCGAAGGTTCGACCGCAGATGTGAAGCCGCTTCATGTGAATCACGAGAAGGCCGACGCCCCTCTGCGGACACTTGCTGTTGCTATGGCGGACGATTATCGTGACGCGGAACCTGCGTGATTTCCATGTCATGCAGCCATGGAACGCGCTCGATTCTTCTAGTCAGATACCCGCAAAGGATTTTCAAAGCGGCAGATGACCTACCGACGGCGCTATCACATCCTCAATGACAGGGTCCGTCGAGAGGCAATGTGCATCCATGGGCGCTACGACCGGAAGGGAAGATTGAAGAAGGGATCGCGGACCAGGAGAATCCTCTCTCAATGTCCGATATGCGCCCGAGTGCTGCCATCTACCTGGCGGATCGATAATTGGCTGAAGTGGGTCGCGTACAGAAGTTCGGCATCGAATCGCGTGCGGCCAACGCAGCCGTTCGCCCTCGTTCCAGGATTGCCATGCAGGGGACCGCTCCGCTCAGATTTCGGATCCTCATAAACGTTTCGACGCCGCTTACATGGTAGCCTCGACGAGAGAGAACGAGTTCGCCCGTGCGTTAGCGCATTGCCGGCATCCGACGATCACCAACGGTTATCGCTGCCCCACGCCCCTGTCATTCGCCGAACGCTCATGCAGAATTTCCGCGGGTCCGTGGCCAACGCCCAACGGCCAACGCCCAACGGCCAACGCCGGGCGCCCGTCAACAGGGAACAGCATCCATGAACGCAAAAGTTAAGCGCATTAGCTTGAGCATCTTCCTCGCCGGCTCATTGTCAATGTCCGCAGCGACAGTTCAAGCAGCCGGCATTAAGGTCATGAGCGACAGCCCCCTCGAGCCTGCGTTGACCAAGGTCGTCGATCTTTATCGCGCGCAGACCCGTAACCAGGTCAGCCTGGTATTCGACCCATCGCCCGCTGTGAAGAAAAGGATTGAAGACGGCGAAGCGGCCGACGTAGTTATCGTTCAGCCGGACTTTGCTGAGGACCTTACGAAATCGGGCAAGGTGAGTGCCGGGGACAGACCGGTAATCGCTCACGTTGGCGTCGGCCTCGGCAACCGCCAGGACGGTCCGGCGTACGACATTTCAACTGTTGAAAAATTTAAGAAGACTTTGCTCGGCGCAGATCTCCTTGTCTTTAACAGCGTTAAATCGGGGCAGGCGTTTGCGGACGCCCTTGAGCGGCTGGGCATTGCAGAAACACTCAAGCCGAAGATTGTACGCACGGCCCCCAATGGGATTTTTGAACCGGTGTTGAAGGGCAAGGGCAACGATATGGTGGCGGGTACGATACCGCTCATCGCGACAACACCCGGCATCAAACTTCTGGGCCCGCTTCCGGGTGATCTCCAGAGCACTCTCACGTACACCGCCGTGCTCATGGCGAACACCTCACAACGCGATACAGCCGAAGGGTTCATCAAGTTTCTGGCGTCACCGGAGGCCAAGGAAACTTTCGCCGCAAACGGTGCCAAGTGAATTAACGGCCCACCGAATAACTCAGCGGCTGGGCCTGGCTCGATCTTGTCGCGGAGAGAGATGGAAGGCGTTTCGGCACATCTCCTGCACAAAACGCGGCGCGCGCTGCCGACGATTCGCCAATCGCTGACATAATCCTCTCACCGTTGCCGAATGAATGGGCGGCTTGTCTTTCGCGGCGACTTTGGCGATGTTGCCGCCGACCTCGTCGGCAACCACAATGCACGGAGGACAAATGTCGAAACACGTGTGGTTTGCGGTTTTGCTGCTGACGCTTGGCGTGATCGGGCATTGTGCGGCCGCGCAGCCCATGATCGAAATTACGCTAGGCGGCAAGACCCAGTCGTTTAGCCAGGCGGCGTTGCTGGCGCGTCCCGATGCTGCCGAGATTCACGTTCCGCGAGATGTCGCCTACGGTACGTCGACGACCTACCGCGCAGTGCCGCTGGCCGATCTGCTCGACGGCGCGGCGTTACCCGCGGACAGTGTGCTCGAGGCACGTGCGACCGACGGCTTCGCCGCACAACTGCCAATGGACCTTGTGCGCAACCGTAATTCTGCGACAGCCGTTGCATGGCTTGCAGTCGAGGACCCGGGGCAGCCATGGCCGAAGCTGCCGGGCAAGCCGATCAGCGCGGGGCCGTTCTACCTGGTCTGGGTCGGCCGGGAAGCGGCATCCGTGCGCAGCGAGCAGTGGCCTTACCAGATCGCGCAACTTGTTACGCAATCCTCTCCAGCCGCGCGTTGGCCGGTGCTCGCTGTCGATCCGGCGCTGCCGGCAACCGATCCGATCCGCGCAGGCCAAAGCCTGTTCATCACTCAGTGTCTCGCCTGTCATCGGCTCAATCACGCGGGCAGCGCGGACACCGGCCCCGACCTCAACCTGCCGATGAATCCAGTCGAGTACTTCCAGCCGGCTGCATTGCACCGCTACATTCGCAATCCGGCATCGGTTCGGAACTGGCCCGGCCGGACCATGCCCGCATTCCCGCAGGACCAGTTGAGCGATCGCGAGATCGATCTGATCGTCGCTTATCTTGCGTACATGGCGCAGCGGAAGATCGGACAGTAAGGCATACGAGCCCAGGTTTGGGCGACGTGGGATAGCCTTTCACTGGCGTGCGCAAAGTGGAATTTGCGCCGTCAGGCGGCCGCTGTGGTGGACCGGGTTCGGCCAGGAAAAGACTTTCGATCAGCCACCTAGGCGGTCTGCTGCCGAACGGCTAGCGGACCCCCGGGACGATTGAGCACCGGAGAAACTGCGCCCCAGCGGACCACCGTGCTTTTCGCCGCGACGCTCGCAATTAAGGCCGTACATTGAGCCTCACGGCGATCGCGAAATGGCAGTCCAAACTATTTCTTGCCTGCGTTGCCGATACACTGGTCCATCACGCCGAGTAACGCCCGCTTGGCGGGATTGTCGAGGTCGGTATAAGCGAGCCCAATACCCGCACGGTGATCGCGAAGTTCGAGCGGACGAGCCACGACTTTCGGCGGCAAGGCGATGGCTGCCTCGGCCGGGATCATCCCGATGCCCAAGCCCGCAGCCACTAGCGCGAGCATGGTTGTAAATTCGCCCAGTTCCTGAACGATATCGAGGTCGGCCCCCTCGCGCTTCAACGCAACGAGCAATTCGTCGTGAAAGCCGGGTGCGTAACGCCGTGCGAGCACGAACGCAGGACAGCCTTGAAGGTCCGTCGGGCGAATGAGCGGTTGCACGGCTAGCGGGTGGTCGTCGGGGAGCGCTACGACAAAGGGCTCCTCGAGTACTACGCGAATTTCAAGTCCTGGGCCCGAAACGGGCAGGCGTATCAGGCCAAAATCGAGCTTGTTGTCGTGAAGGGCCGCGATCTGGTCCGGCGTCGGCATGTCCTTCAGTTCGAGCGTGACGCGCGGGTAACGCGCATGCATGCTGCGAATGAGCGTCGGCAGGAGCTTCGGCAGCACCGACGACACGAAGGCGATCCGCAGCGTGCCGATTTCCCCGCGTGCCGAGAGTCGGGCGATTTGCTCGGCCCGCATTGCCTGATGGAGCGTGGCGCGAGCCTCGGGCAGAAAGAGTCTTCCGGTTTCGCTCAATGCGACCTTGTGACGGTCACGCTCCAGCAGCCGCACGTCGAGTTCCTCTTCCAGTGCCTTGATCTGCATGCTCAGTGCGGGCTGCACGATGCATAGCCGCTGCGCGGCCCTGCCGAAATGCAGTTCCTCAGCGAGCACCACGAATGCGCGCAGATGCTTCAATTCCATGATCACTCCAGTTGCCAGGGCGGGTCGTCCCGTGTAATCACGATTCATGATAACAGCGTCACGAAAGAACATTGGCGCAAGCGCAGCGCTTGGAGTGAACTACACATATTGGAGACACCCCGGCCGCGCATAGCATGCGCCAGCAAAAAATGAACGAAATATTGAAGCTCTTCAGCCTGACCGGACGGCGCGCCCTGATTACCGGCTCTGGGCGTGGCATCGGGCTTGCGCTCGCACGCGGACTGGCGGGCGCCGGCGCAGCTGTCGTCATCAACGATCGCAATGAGCAGAAGGCGGCAGCCGTCGCGGCTCAACTGCGCGACGAGGGTCTCGCCGCGGATATCTCCATATTTGATGTGACCCAACGCGAGGAGGTTTCCGCCGCGATCGACGCGGTCGAGGCGCGCATCGGCACGATCGATATTCTTGTGAACAATGCCGGCATCCAGCGGAGAGCGCCGCTCGACACCTTCCGGGCCGACGACTGGAACGACCTGTTGCGCGTCAATCTCGACGGCGCGTTTCATGTATCGCAAGCCGTCGCACAGCACATGTTGCCGCGCGGGCGAGGGAAGATCATCAACCTCTGCTCGGTGCAGGGCGAGCTGGCGCGGCCCGGCATTGCGCCCTATGCAGCGAGCAAGGGCGCCATCCGGATGCTCACCAAAGGCATGTGCGCGGAATGGGCCAGTCGCGGCATTCAGGCCAATGCGCTCGCGCCGGGCTACTTTGCGACCGACCTGAATCGCGCACTTGTCGACGATCCCAATTTCTCAGACTGGCTTTGCAAGCGAACACCGGCGGGACGCTGGGGCCGGGTTGAAGAGCTGTGCGGCGCGGCGGTGTTTCTGGCGTCGGCGGCTTCGGACTTCATGAACGGGCAGACGCTCTTCGTCGACGGCGGCTTGACCAGCGTGGTCTGAGACCGTCGCGCACGCAGTAACACAACAAAACCTGACAAAGGAGACATCGGAATGCGTTCACCCAATACGAACCGGACCCGCTGCGCGCGAGCGCTCGCCGGTCTGACGATTGCAGTCATGGCCTGCACATCCTATGGCGCCGACTGGATCGTCTCAGGCAACGACGGGAAGTATCAACGCGTCGAGGGCCGCGATACGTACCCCGACAATCCCACGCCAGACACACTGACGCTGCTGGACGCGAGCCGCTTCCCGCCGCAGGTGAAGGTGCAGGTGGAAGTCGAGAACGGTATCCAGGGGCCGCCGCAGGCCGTCGCGATCACGCCGGACGCAAGCATTGCCCTCGTTGCCGCGCCGACCCGCTACGACTACGCAGCCAAAAAATTGCTGATGGATTCGTTCCTGCAAGTGGTCGATCTGCAGGCGTCGCCGCCGGCCGTCGTACGGCTTGATCTCGGCAGCCATCCGCAAGGCATCGCCATCGACCGGACCGGCCGCCTCGCGCTCGTCACCTGCGTTGACGGCAGCGTGGTGGTGCTCGGCATCGAGGGAAATCGCGTGACGCTTCTGGACACGCTGAAGATCGCACAGAAGCGGCTCGCCGGCGTGAGCTTCACGCACGACGCCCGCCACGCGCTGGTGGCGTTGCGCGATGAACAGGGCGTAGCCGTCCTGAATGTCGCCGACGGCCGCGTGTCCGACAGCGGCCTGCGCCTATCGAGCGGCGTGGCGCCTTACACGATAGACGTGTCGAGCGACGGCAAATGGGCCGTCGTGAGCGATGTCGGACTGGCCGGGCTGCCGTCCTATGCGGGCAAGCTGGCGGGCGACGCCGATACCGTGACGCTCATCGACGTGTCACGTGAGCCCTTTCGCGCGGTACAGCATGTCACGGTGCCGTCGCTGCCGGAGGGTGTGGCGATCTCGCCCGACGGCAAATGGATCGGCGTACAGGCGATGGACGGCTCCAACCTGACGCCGGATAACCCCGGACGCCACGCGCGCGGCAAGGTGCTCCTCTTCGCGATTCGCGATGGTCAAGCCGTGAAGGCCGGCGAGGCGCCGGGAGGAGAGGCGGCGCAGGGCATCGTCTTCACGGCGGACAGCAAGTATCTGATCGTGCAGTTCAACGTCGAAAAGCAGCTTGCGTTCTTCGCCGTAAATGGCGGGCATCTGCGCGATACGGGACACAGGATTGCGCTGACGGGCGGCCCTTCGTCGCTTCGCACGACCCCGCGCTGAAAATTCGACCATCCGGAAAGAGGACAACGAGCATGTCATCAACTAGCAACGCACGCAGGAAGGTCGTCGTTTTTCGCAAGATTCCAGATGATCTGCTCGAGCGAATCAGGACGCGGCACGACGTCACCGTTGCCGACCCGAGGCGCGCCGAAGAACTACCGCGTTTTCGCGAGGTGCTGCACGACGCGGACGGCCTGATCGGTTCGAGCTTCAGGCTGGGCGAGGAGGAGCTGGCCCGGTCGCCGCGTCTGCAGGTGATTTCGAGCATTTCGGTGGGGGTCGACAACTACGATCTCGCTTACCTGAAGCAGCGCGGCATCACCCTTTGCCACACCCCTGGCGTGCTGACCGAGACTACGGCCGACACCGTGTTCGCGCTGATCATCGCGGCATCGCGGCGTCTGGTCGAGTTGTCCAACCATGTGCGCGACGGCCGATGGACACGCAACATCGGCGAAGACCTGTTCGGCTGGGATGTGCATGGCAAGACGCTCGGCGTGCTGGGCTTCGGCCGCATCGGGCAGGCGGTGGCCCGGCGCGCTGCGTTGGGGTTTGACATGCCGGTGGTGTTCCACGATCCGTTCGACGTGCAAGTGCCGGCAACGCTCGCCGGGCACGCAGTGCGCGCGTCGTTCGATGAAGTGCTCGAGCGCGCGGACATCGTCGCGTTGACGCTGCCGCTTGCCGACGAGACGCGCGGCCTGATGGACGCAAAGGCATTTGCATCGATGAAGGCGGGCGCGATCTTCGTGAACGGCTCGCGTGGCGCGATCGTGCGCGAAGACGCGCTGCTCGCCGCGCTTGACAGCGGCCACTTGCGAGCCGCCGGACTCGACGTGTTCGCGGTCGAACCGCTGGCGCAGGATTCGCCGCTGCGCACGCATCCCAAGGTCACGCCTTTCCCGCACATCGGGTCGGCCACGCATGAGACGCGGCGCGCGATGGCCGAGCTCGCAACCGACAACCTGCTGCGCGTGCTCGATGGTGAAGCGGCCATCTCCGCGTTCGATCTCTCGAAGATATAAAGCGACCATGCCCCATTCGATTCCAGCGCTTTGCGGCTCGCTTGCCGGCCAGCCGTTCACATTCAACGTCAAGGTGCACAACGCCGCTTATCGGGTGCTCGGCGTGGACTATACGTTCGTCAGCTTCGGCGTCGACGACATTGCCGGCGCGGTCAAGGCGATGCGTACGCTAGGCATTCGCGGACTGAATGTCACGATGCCGCATAAGCAGACCGTCATGGCACATCTCGATGCACTCGACGAAACCGCGCGCGAAATCGGCGCGGTGAATACGATCGATAACCGCGACGGGTGGCTCACCGGTTACAACACGGACTGCGCGGGCGCCGTGCGCGCGCTCGAAGAGGCGACGCCGTTGCAAGGCCGCCGGATCGCGCTGCTCGGTGCGGGCGGGGCAGCTCGCGCGATCGCCTGGGGTGTGCAACGAGCGGGCGCCCAAGTGACCGTGTTCAATCGCACCGCGTCGCGTGGACAGGAGTTGGCCCGCGACTTCGGCCTCGCTTTTGGCGGCGATCTGGGCGACTTCGATCCCGCCGCGTTCGACGGCGTCGTTAATGCGACGGCCGCCGGTTTCCGCGCGCCGGACGTCAATCCGTTGCACGCCGGACAGCTTGCTGCGCATCTGTTCGTGATGGACGCCGCCTTCATTCCCGTGCGGACGAAGCTGATACGCGATGCCGCCGCCCTCGGTTGCCGGGTGGTCGACGGGACTCGGATGCTGCTGCATCAGTTCTGCGGACAGGTCGAACTGTACACCGGCAAGGAGGCGCCAATCGACGCGATGAGCACGGCCTTGCTCGACGAGATAGCGCGGGTCGGCGAGGAGGGCAAGTAGTGACGAAACAGTAGAACGGAACCGGAGATCCAGCACCTTGCGGCAAGACAAGGGCGGATCTCGCCTTGGCAGACCTGGCCACAGGCGGCGCTCCCGCGCCACGATGCGGGAATGAGCCGTTCGGATCACGACGTGGCTCGAAGCGGCATCCAAACTGGAGGAGACGAAATGAAGCACCATCAAACCGTTGCCGCTGCCCCGAGTGCCGCTCACAGCGACGCAGCCGTCGGCAGGCACGAGGTCACGACCGCTGACCTGTACCGCGCGGCGTGGGCCGCATCCATCGGCAGTGCGCTCGAATACTACGACTTTGCGCTGTATAACCTTGCATCGGCGCTGATCTTCGGACCGCTGTTCTTCCCGTCGAGCGACCCGGGCATTGGGCTGATCGCAAGCTTCGGCGCCTACTTCCTCGGTTTCGCGATCCGGCCTGTGGGCGGCATTGTCTTCGGTACGCTAGGCGACCGTTATGGACGCAAATTCGTCCTGATGGCGACGATCCTGCTGATGGGCGTCGCGAGCACGTTGATCGGCCTGCTGCCCACCTATGCGACGGCCGGTATCTGGGCGCCCATCCTGCTGGTCGGCTGCCGCTTGTTGCAAGGACTCGGAGCGGGCGCGGAGCAGGCGGGAGCGGCCGTGCTGATGGCCGAGTATGCACCTGCAAAACGTCGTGGATACTTTGCGGCTTTGCCATTCATGGGCGTGCTGCTTGGGACGGTGATGGCGGCTGCGATCTACTTCGCGCTGGTGCGCGTCGAGGACATTTCGCAAAGCTGGCTCTGGCGCGTGCCGTTTCTGCTGAGCGTCGTCATTGTTGCTGTGGCAATCTGGATCCGGCTGAAGCTCAAGGAGTCGCCGTCGTTCAGCAAGCTCGAAGCCCGTCAGCAGGTCAACGACAGTCCGTTGAAACACCTCATCAAGCATTCGAAGCCGACGCTCCTCAAGGTCATCGGCATGCGGATGGCGGAGAATGGCGGTTCGTCGATCTATCAGTCGCTCGCGATCAGCTACATCGTGACAGCGACTGGCCTCAAAGGACCGATCGGGCCGGTCGCGCTGCTGCTCGCCGGCGCGACAGGGGCCGTCATCATTCCGCTTACCGGCATGGTGAGCGACCGGTTTGGACGAATTCCCGTCTACCGCGCGTTCGCTTTGTATCAACTCCTGTTGGCCTATCCGACCTGGTGGGTGCTGAGCCAGGGCAATGCAGTCGCGAGCATCGCCATGCTGTGCGTCGCGTTGGCCGGCGTCTGGGGCATGTTCGCCACCCAGGGCGCGCTGCTTCCGGAACTTTTCGGCGCACAACACCGCTACGCCGGCGTCGCGGTGGGGCGTGAGGTGTCAGCCGTCATCGCTGGCGGTGTGGCGCCGCTCATCGGCGCGTCGATCATCGCCTGGGCGACGGTGCACTGGGGCGGTGCCGAAGGCAGGATCCTGGCGTGGATTCCGCTTGCAACATACGTGGCGATCCTGAGCCTGATCGGCGTGGTGACGACCTACTACACGCCGGAGACACGCGGCCGCGACCTTGATGATCTACGCGACGCCGCAGACGACCCGGTAGCGTTGGGCAAAGAACACGCGGCTCGACGGTTTTAGCAGGTCTTGACTCACGAGGTCTGGCGCGATATGGGGCGTTTGGGGTGAGCGTGCCCGGCACCGCTACGTTTTTCAGTGGCGATCAAGGTCGATCTTTTTGACCATTGATCTGCGCGGCGCAATCAGGCGGTAACCGCTAGAATTGCGGCTTTAGCCCGGAATACGCCAATGTCTTTTGCCTCGCTTGGCCTGATCGATCCCTTGCTGCGTAATGTGCAGGACCTCAATTACCAGACACCTACGCCGGTGCAGGCCAAGGCGATTCCTGCTGTGCTCAGTGGCAAGGACGTCATGGCTGCGGCACAGACCGGCACTGGCAAAACGGCGGGTTTTGCGCTGCCGCTGTTGCAACGGCTAGTGCAACACGGCCCGGCGGTGTCCAGCAACCGCGCGCGTGTTCTGGTGCTGGTGCCCACGCGTGAACTGGCCGAACAAGTGCTGCAAAGCTTTATCGATTACGGCAAAGGCCTCGACTTACGATTTCTGGCCGCCTACGGCGGTGTGAGTATCAACCCGCAGATGATGACGTTGCGCAAAGGCGTGGATGTGCTCGTTGCCACGCCGGGCCGTTTGCTAGATCTCAATCGCCAGAACGCAGTGCAGTTTGATCAAGTACAAACGCTGGTGCTGGATGAAGCCGACCGCATGCTGGATCTTGGCTTTGCGCGCGAACTCAACGCCGTCTTTGCTGCCTTGCCCGCTCAGCGCCAGACCCTGCTGTTCTCTGCCACGTTTACCGACGATATCCGCACCATGGCGGCGGGCATTCTGCGCGGCCCGGTCAATATCAGCGTCAGCCCGCCCAATGCCACGGCCAGCAAGATCAAGCAGTGGGTGGTGCCGGTGGATAAAAAGAACAAGCCTGACCTCTTCATGCACCTTGTGGCTGAGAACAACTGGGAGCACGCGCTGGTGTTCGTCAAAACCCGCAATGGCGTGGATTACCTGGCGGCCATGCTGGATGAAGCGGGCTATGCGGTCGACACCATCCACGGCGACAAACCGCAACCCGCGCGCCTGCGTGCGCTGGAGCGCTTCAAGACGGGCGAAGTGCGTATGCTGGTAGCCACCGATGTGGCTGCGCGCGGGCTGGATATCGACGACCTGCCGCTGGTGATCAATGTTGATCTGCCGATCGTGGCGCAAGACTATGTGCACCGTATTGGCCGTACCGGCCGCGCGGGCGCCAGCGGCGTGGCGGTGTCCCTTGTGTGTGCCGATGAAGCGCCTCAACTGGCCGCGATTGAAGCGCTGATCCGGCAAACGCTGCCCCGTGAAGAAGAGCCGGGTTTTGAAGCCGAACACCGCGTGCCGCAAACTAGCGCGACGGGCCAGATCATCAAGAAACCCAAAAAGCCAAAGAAGCCCAAAGTGCCGCAAGCTGCGCCGGGCGCCATGCAGGTGCTCAGCAAAAAGCCGCGCCCGCAAGGTGGCGAAAACAAACACGAGCCTGCGGTGCAACGCGCTGTGGCCGCGGGTAAAGGCACAAGCTTGTCCAGCGGTAGCCCATTCAGCGTGCAAAAGCCACGCAGCAAACCCGCCGGCAAGCCAGCTGCGGGTTCACGTAAGCCGGCTGGCAAACCCGCTGGTGGCCGCGGCAAACGCCAATCCTGATCCGTGGGGACGAGTGCCGCCGGCCCTGGAACAGGCTGGTGGTTTGCGGGTCGTCTACAGAAGTTCAGCCTCCGCGGTGGTCAATGATGCCCAGACAGACCTTGGACTTCTAGGTTCAGCCAGTTTGAGACATTCGGGAATCTCGCACTGAAGACCGCCGCCATCAGCGGCACTCCGCGAAGCCCTCATTGCCCGCGCGAGCGCAGACGGAATGCCGCCAGCGTCTCGTTCAATTGCCGCCCCTGATCCTCCAGCGAGCGCGCCGCTGCCGCCGCTTCTTCGACGAGCGCGGCGTTCTGCTGCGTGACGTCGTCCATCTGTGTGATTGCCAGATTCACCTGGGCAATGCCGCGACTCTGTTCATCCGACGCACCGGCAATCTCACCCATGATCGCGGTCACCTGCCCGGCCGCACGCGTCACTTCGGACATGGTCTGCCCCGCCTCGCCCGCGAGTGCCGAACCTTGACGGATCTTGTCCACCGAAGCACCGATCAGTTCCTTGATCTCCTTGGCGGCACTCGACGACCGCTGCGCAAGACTGCGCACCTCACTCGCCACTACGGCAAAACCACGGCCATGTTCACCCGCGCGAGCGGATTCGACGGCCGCATTGAGCGCGAGGATGTTGGTCTGAAAAGCGATGCCCTCGATCAGGCCGGTGATATCGGCAATCCGGTCAGAACGCTGGCTGATGTCGCTCATCGTGCCGACCAGCCGTTCGACGACTGCGTGACTTCGATGCGCCACGTCCGACGCGCCGGCTGCGAGCGAACTCGCCTGACGCGCGTTATCCGCATTCTGTTTGACCGCCGACGTCAGCTCTTCCATGCTGGCCGCGGTTTCCTGCAGCGCGGCGGCTTGCTGTTCGGTGCGGGCCGACAGGTCCGCGTTGCCCGCCGAGATCTCGCCGGTAGCCACACGCAGCGACTCGCTGCTGTCGCGCACATCGAGCAGCACGCCGTTGAGCTTTTCGACAAATGCGTTGAACTGCGCCGCGAGTGCGCCGACCTCGTCGCCGCTCGTCACCGGCAAACGCTGGGTGAGATCGCCATCGCCGGAAGCAATGTCCTGCATCCCGTTCGAGACCTGCCGCAACGGCGCCATGAGCCGTCTGCCGAGCGCGGTGGTCAGCGCCAGCGCCGCAAGCAGGACCAGCAAACCGCCGCCAATCAGGAGCGCGCTCAGGCGATTTGCCGACGCCATCATCTCCGAATGCGGAATCAGGCCGATATATTTCCAACCCAGTTCAGGCGATGTATAGATCACGCTGTCGTAACGCACGCCGTCGATATCGACGGTGTGTTGACCGTTGCTGATTTCAGCGATCTCGCGATAGCCGTCGCCGATATCCTTCAGTGACTTGAAATTGTGGGCCGATTCGTGCGGATCGACGAGAACCGTGCCGCTATCCTCGACCACCATCAGATATCCGGTCTCGCCAAAACGGACCTGCCCGATCATCCTCGCGAAACCGTCGAGTGAGATATCCATGCCGAGCACGCCCATCGGCTGACCCTGCGGGTCCTTGACCGTGCGCACGAAGCTGATGATGACGTTCTTGTCGCCGCCCGAGTTGGCGTAGGCGGCGGTGCGGCGCACGTCGGCGCCTGCCTGCATGCCTTGGGTGAACCACGGGCGCTCGCGCGGATCGTAGTGGTCGCTGGTGAACTTGCCTTTCGGCCATTGCACATAGCCACCCCATTTCGTGCCGAGGTAGATGTATTGCAGGTCGGGGTGGCTGTCGCCGAAACGCTGCAGCAGGTGAAACACATCGGTCTCGACGCCGCCGTTGGTGTCAGGCGTCATCTGTCCGCCGTGGGTCAGATAGTTCGTGACCGATTCGTTCGCCGACTGCGCGAGAGGGGCATCGGACAGGAACACGACGTTGTCATGGATGCGCTTGAAAGTATCTTTCAGACCGGCGTCGATCTGCCGAATCTGGCTGTTGCTTGCATCGTTGAAGTTGTCGACCGCCTGACGGCGGACGTTGAGCGTCGCGAACAGCGTAACGGCGAGAATCGTCACTGCGAATGCGCCCCCGAAAATCAGGCTCAATTTGACTGCAATAGAGCGCTTGCCCATACACATATCCCGTCTTGAAGCGTTAGATGAGTGGCGCAATCGTCGAATCAAGGGCCGGCCTGGCTCATGTTCATGTCGTTCGCGCACCCTTTTATAACGGCCTCTCAGGGGTGGTCTTTAGCTATTGAATTCTGAGAAATATGCATGGAAACACGAGAGAAACAATACATTTTGTCGCTTTACTGAAGCGCGAATATTTCAAACACTCGCGTCAATCAAGTTCTGCGTTGCCAGCTGCGCCGTGGCTTCTACTGCATACCCATGCGTTGGGCCCACGCTGCTGTTGCAGTAGCGTAAAAGCCTTCCAGTGTTTGCTGTTCGACACGGCCCATGTCGAGTCCCATGTGTGCGGCGGCTGCGATCAGGGCGTCTAGCGGTCTGTTCGCGTCAAGTGCCGTGGCGCCGTTCTGCTTGCTCAATTTTTCGCCCTGGTCGTTAGTGACCACCGGGACGTGCAGATACTCAGGCGTGGGTATGTCCAGGCACCGCTGCAAATAAATCTGACGTGCGGTCGAGTCCATCAGGTCCGCGCCTCGCACGATATGCGTGATGCCGGCGTCGGCGTCGTCAACCACCACTGCCAGTTGATATGCCCATTGGTCATCCGCACGTTTCAGAACGAAGTCGCCGACTTCAGTGGCGAGATTCTGCGTCTGCGGACCCTGCCAGCGGTCTGCGAATATGATCACAGCCGCGTCGCCGTCCGGTACGCGCAGGCGCCATGCGCGCGCAGGCTTGCCGTGCAGGCCGCTGCGGCATGTGCCCGGGTAGGCGAGCGTGGCATTGCGCGCGTGCACGTTCAGGAGCGAATCGGCAATCTCCTTGCGCGTGCAGCCGCATGGATAGACCAGGCCGTTGGCCTTCAATTGTTCCAGCGCGTCCTGATAGCGCGCCATGCGTTCGCTCTGCCAGACAGGCGGCTCGTCGGCACGCATACCGAAACGATCGAGCGTGGAAAGAATGTCCTCGGCGGCGCCCGGGACCGTGCGCGGACCATCGATGTCCTCGATGCGCACGAGCCATTCACCGCCATGCGCGCGCGCGTCCAGCCAGCTTGCGAGCGCGCTCACCAGCGAGCCGAAATGCAACGGCCCCGTAGGCGACGGTGCAAAGCGTCCGCGATAGTTCATGATTGTGCGACGCCGGGCGCCGTCATCACGCGGCGCGCGCGGCCTTGCTATCGGGATGGCATTCAGAGCACGTCTTGCCCGCCACGTACAGCGGCGATTGTTGCGCTTGCGGCGTCACGACCGCGCGGCAGCCGAAGCATTGCACCGTGGCGGTGGGTTCCAGCTGCGGATTGAGCGCGGTGCGGTAGTCGAATACGAAACACTCGCCGTGATAATGCGCGCCGCCCACTTCCTCGAAATACTTCAGGATGCCGCCTTCGAGTTGGTACACGTGCTCGATGCCGACTTCCTTCATGTGGATCGCCGCCTTCTCGCAGCGAATTCCGCCCGTACAGAACGACACGACCGTCTTGCCTTCAAGGTCGCCGCGGTTCTGCTCGATCACTTCGGGAAACTCGCTGAATTTCGTAATGCGATAGTCGAGCGCGTTCTCGAAAGTGCCCACGTCCACTTCGAACGCGTTACGCGTGTCGAGCATCACGACCGGCCGGCCCGCGTCGTCGTGGCCGCGGTCAAGCCAGGCTTTCAGCGTGGGCGCGTCGACAAACGGCGCGCGGCCCAGTTCGGGGCGGATCGCCGGTTTTTTCATGGTGATGATCTCGCGCTTGAGCTTGACCAGCATGCGGCGAAACGGCTGCTTTTCCGACAGGCTTTCCTTGAATTGCAGATTCGCGAACTTGCCCTCGAACAGCGCGTCGTGACGGATGTAGTCGATAAACGCCTCCGTGGCTTCGCGCGCGCCGGCCACGAACAGGTTGATGCCTTCCGGCGCCAGCAGGATGGTGCCGCGCAGGCCGAGCGTGTTGCAGCGCTCGGTGACGAGCGGGCGCCAGTCGGCGGTGTTTTCGATGGTCGCGAAGTGATAAGCGGCGAGATTGACGATACTCATGAATTGTCCAGCGGTAAGAGGTGGCCGGCGGCACAAAAAAGGGGCGCATTAATTCGCCCGCATTTGGACTCTGTGCGGCGCGGCCACGTCGAATAGGCGAAACCCCTATTATCCCTCAAGCTGGCCATTCGCCCGACTCGGCCGGATGGCCAGTCCATTGCGGCAGCGCAAATCGCCTGCGAACTTGCAGCGGATTTGTCCCGCATTCGCTCCGGGGTCGAGCGTTCCGGGCGCGTGCGATGTCGTGCGGGGCTGGCTGCGGTGGGTCCGTTCGAGCACGCAAGGCGCGTCTCGCGTCCGCTCGCCGCGACCCACTGCGGCCCGCAAAACACCGGTGCATGGCGCTCGCGCGGCGAGTGCCTAAGCCGAATGGCCAACCCGCGGTTTTGGCCTGAAAACTCCGCAAGGGTGGAGTTACAATGTCGCCCATGTCAGATCCCCGCTTCGTTCATCTCCGCGTTCACTCCGAATTCTCGATTGCCGATGGCATCGTGCGTCTTGACGACATCGTCAAGGCCGCTGCCAAAGACGGTCAGGGTGCGCTCGCCCTCACCGATCTCGGCAACGCGTTCGGCCTCGTCCGTTTCTATAAGGAAGCCCGCGGCAAAGGGGTCAAACCCATCGCCGGCTGCGACGTCTGGATCACCAATCCGGACGACCGCGACAAGCCCTCGCGTCTTCTGCTGCTGGTCAAAGACCGGCGTGGCTACCTGAACCTGTGCGAGCTGCTCAGCAAGGCCTCGCTTACGAATCAGTATCGCGGCCGCGCGGAAGTCGAGGCTGGCTGGCTCGAAGCCGGTCTGGCCGAGGGTCTGCTCGCACTATCCGGTTCGCAACAGGGCGATGTCGGGCTTGCGCTCGCCGCCGGCAATGAAGAGGCGGCAAAGCGCAACGCGCTGCGCTGGGCGAAGGTATTTCCGGGCGGCTTTTACATCGAATTGCAGCGCTGTGGCCAGCCGGGCGGCGAGCCGTATATCCAGCAGGCGGTGGCGCTCGCGGCGTCGCTGAAATTGCCGGTCGTCGCCACGCACCCCATGCAGTTCATGACGCCGGACGATTTCACCGCGCACGAAGCGCGCGTGTGCATTTCGGAAGGCGACATTCTCGCGAATCCGCGGCGCTCGAAGCGCTTCACGTCCGAGCAGTACTTCCGCACCCAGGAAGAAATGGCCGCGTTATTCGCGGACATTCCCTCGGCGCTCGCCAACACGGTTGAAATCGCCAAGCGCTGCAATCTGACGCTCGAACTCGGCAAGCCGAAATTGCCGTTGTTCCCCACGCCAGACGGCATGTCGCTAGACGACTATCTGGTGCATCTGTCGAAAGAGGGCCTGGAAAAACGCCTTGAACAGTTGTATCCGGCCGAGGCCGAACGCGACGCGCAGCGCGAAACGTACTACAAGCGCCTCGAATTCGAATGCGGCACGATCATCAAGATGGGCTTTCCGGGCTACTTCCTGATCGTTGCCGACTTCATCAACTGGGCCAAGAACAACGGCGTGCCGGTCGGACCGGGCCGGGGCTCGGGCGCCGGCTCGCTGGTTGCGTACGCGCTCGGCGTGACCGACCTCGATCCGCTGCGCTACAACCTGCTGTTCGAACGTTTCCTGAATCCGGAACGCGTGTCGATGCCCGACTTCGACATCGACTTCTGCCAGCACGGCCGTGACCGTGTGATTCAGTACGTGAAGGAAAAGTACGGCGCGGACGCCGTCTCGCAGATCGCCACCTTCGGCACGATGGCGGCGAAGGCGGCGGTGCGCGACATCGGCCGCGTGCTCGATCTCGGCTACATGTTCACAGACGGCATCGCGAAGCTGATTCCGTTCAAGCCGGGCAAGCACGTCACGATCGCAGACGCGATGAAGGAAGAGCCGCTCCTGCAGGAGCGCTTCGACAACGAAGACGAAGTGCATCAGCTGCTCGAACTCGCGCAACGTGTGGAAGGCCTGACGCGTAACGTCGGGATGCACGCGGGTGGCGTGCTGATCGCGCCGGGCAAGTTGACAGATTTCTGCCCGCTCTACACGCAAGGCGATGAAAGCGGCGTCGTGAGCCAGTACGACAAGGACGACGTCGAAGCCGTCGGCCTCGTCAAGTTCGACTTTTTGGGTCTGACCACGCTGACGATCCTCGACTGGGCGGAGCGCTACATTCGCCGCCTCGATCCGTCGAAGAAAGACTGGTCGCTCGCGCAAGTGCCGCTCGACGATCCGGCATCGTTCACGATCCTGAAGAAAGCGAATACGGTCGCGGTGTTCCAGCTGGAAAGCCGCGGCATGCAGGGCATGTTGAAAGACGCCCAGCCTGACCGCTTCGAAGACATCATCGCGCTGGTGGCGTTGTATCGTCCTGGCCCAATGGATCTGATCCCGAGCTTCTGTGCACGTAAGCACGGCCGCGAAGTGGTCGAGTATCCCGATCCGCGCGTCGAGCCCATCCTGAAAGAGACCTACGGCATCATGGTCTATCAGGAGCAGGTGATGCAGATGGCGCAGATCATCGGCGGCTACTCGCTCGGTGGCGCCGACTTGCTGCGTCGCGCGATGGGTAAGAAGAAGGCCGAGGAAATGGCCGAGCACCGCGCGCTGTTCCGCGAAGGTGCCGCGAAGAACGGCCTGACCGCCGAGAAAGCCGACGAGATCTTCGACTTGATGGAGAAGTTCGCGGGCTATGGCTTCAACAAGTCGCACGCCGCGGCCTACGCGTTGCTCGCGTATTTCACGGCGTGGCTGAAGGCGCATCATCCGGCAGAATTCATGGCGGCGAATATGTCGCTCGCCATGGACGATACCGACAAGGTCAAGATCCTTTTCGAAGATTGCCTGACGAACAAGATGGTCGTCCTGCCGCCGGACGTCAATCTGTCGGCCTATCGCTTCGAGCCGGTCGCCGAAGCGGACGGCAAGCGCTCGAAAACGATCCGCTACGGTCTGGGTGCGATCAAAGGCAGCGGGCAGAACGCAATTGAAGAAATTCTGCGCGCGCGTGAAGACGGTCCGTTTATCGACATCTTCGATTTCTGCAACCGGATCGACCGGCGCGTGGTGAACCGCCGTACGGTGGAAGCGCTGATCCGCGCCGGCGCCTTCGACACTCTCCATGCAAATCGCGCGCAACTGATCGCGTCGGTGTCGCTGGCTATGGAAGCCGCTGAGCAAGCCAGCGCCAACGCCATGCAGGCGGGTCTGTTCGACATGGGCGACGCGCCGTCGCAAGGTCACGAACTGGTCGACGAGCCGGAATGGCCGGAAAAGAAGAAGTTGCAGGAAGAGAAGGCCGCACTCGGCTTCTACCTGTCGGGGCACCTGTTCGACGCCTACAAGGACGAGGTGCGCCGCTTCGTGCGCCAGAAGATCGGCGAGCTGAAAGAAGGGCGTGACAAGCTGGTTGCTGGGGTGATCGCATCTCTGCGCACGCAGATGACTCAGCGCGGCAAGATGCTGATCGCGTTGCTCGACGATGGCACGGGCCAATGCGAAGTGACCGTCTTCAACGAGACCTTCGAAGCGCACAAGCAGCTGTTCAAGGAAGACGAACTACTGGTCGTGCAAGGTCAGGCGCGTAACGACGCATTCACGGGCGGCATCCGCTTCACCGTGGATACGGTCATGGATCTTGGCCGTGCGCGCTGTCGCTACGCGGAAGCGGTCAAGGTGCAAATGAATGGCAACGCGGACGCACTGGCGTTGCGACGCGTGCTCGAAGCGCATAGCGCCGGCAAGGACGAGCCGCAAGCGGTGGCGGCACCGGCCGCATCATCGCGCGGCGGTAGTGGCGGCGGTGGCCGAGGCGGCTATGGCGGAGGCGACAACGGTCGTCAGCGGCAGGCCGTGCAGATTCCAAACGGCCTGGCGGTGCAGGTGGTCTACCGCAGCGAGAATGCGCAGGGAGAAATGCGTCTGGGAGACGCATGGCGTGTGAAGCCGACCGACGAACTGCTCGCGGCGTTGCGCGGCGAGTTTGCGGGAAGCTCCATCGAAATCGTCTACTGAAGCCGTGGGCGAGGCGGCGGGTGGACTACCGCCGCGCCTTCTCCGCCAGCCGTGCCAGCTTCAGAAACCGGTAGTACACCGTTTCCGCATTGAACACCGCAATCATGAAGCCGGCGCGGCCGTCGAGAAATCCACGCCGCAAGATGTAGGTCCGCACGAACGCCCAGGCGCCGCGGCCAAGCGCCTTGCCGAAGCTGCCACTCTTGCCCGCGGCGTGACGCTGTTGCGCGCCCGCCGTGGAGTAAGCGTCGAGCTTGCGCAATACGCCCTCGAAGTCTTCGTACGAGTAGTGCATCAGTTTGCCGGTCAGGCGCTGCGCCGGCGTGTCGAACACCAGGCGCTCGTGCACGAGGTCGTCGGAAAAGCGTGCGGCGCCACGTTTGAACAGGCGTGGAATCCAGTCGGGATACCAGCCGCTGTGATGAATCCAGTGGCCGCAAAAGCTCGACAGCCGGTCGAGCGCATACACCTCGGCGGCTGGTGCGCTCAACGCCTGGCGGATCGCCGCCGCCAATTCTGGCGAGACGATCTCGTCGGCGTCGATCGAAAGCACCCAGCTCGTGGTGAGCGCATCCACGGCGCGGTTCTTTTGCGGACCGAAGCCTGGCCAGCCGGTTTGCTCCAGCACACGGGCGCCGTGCGCGCGGGCGATCTCGACGGTGTCGTCCGTGCTGCCGCTGTCGAGCACGACGATCTGATCGGCGAAGGCCACTGCTTGCAGGCATTCAGCCAGTCGCGCCGCCGCGTTTCTGGTGATGATGGCGACGCCGAGGGTGGTTTCTTGCATACCTGAATTGCGTGAAGGGCGCGGAGTGACGGAATGGGTCGCGCAAGTATACACAGCACAGGTGTTCGCCAGCGCTTCGCCATGGCCGAGCGTTTACAATGTCGTCTTTGATCTGAAATTCCGCGCGGCAGACATTCCGTCCAAGGCGCATATGCCGTCCCGCATTCCCAGAGGATTCCTTGAGCGCGAAGCCAACGTTAAGCAAACCCATCGGTTCAGGTGAGGCGTCCTCGCCCACCATTGTCCTGCGGCGCTTGTGGCCGTACCTCAAGCCGCTCCTGTGGGTGCTGATCGGCGCGATCGCTGCAATGGCCGTGAGCGCCGGCACCGACGCGGCGATCCCCGCGCTGCTCAAACCGCTGCTGGACAAGGGCTTCGGCGCGCACGCCAGTGACAGCGCCAAATGGTTCGTGCCGGTTGCCGTGATCGGCCTCGCGTTGATCCGGGGCGTGTCGCAATACGCATCCGGTTATCTGCTCGCGTATGTGTCGAACAAGATCCTGCTCGAGCTGCGCCTGAAGATGTTCGACCGCATGATCCATACGAGCGTCGCGTTTTTCCAGCGCGAAACCGCGAGCACGGTGATCAACGCGATCGTCTTCGAGGTGAACCAGATTCTCAACGTGCTGTTGAGCGTGCTGGTCACGCTCGTGCGCGATTCGCTAACCGTGCTGTTTCTGCTCGGCTACCTGTTCTACCTGAACTGGCGCCTGACGCTGATCGTCGCGGTGCTGCTGCCGGGAATCGGCTGGCTGGTCGGCAAGATCAATCGCCGTCTGCGGCGGCTGAATCGCGAGCATCAACTGCTGACCAACGAACTGTCGTATATCGTCGAAGAGACGGTTGGCGGCTACAAGGTCGTCAAGGTGCACAACGGCGAGCAGTACGAAATCGACCGTTTCACGTCGATGAGCCGCCGTCTGCGCGGCTATGCGATGCGGATGACCGTCTCCGGCGGCCTCGCGCAGCCGTTGACGCAGTTCCTTGCGTCGATCGCGCTCGCCGTGGTGATTACGATCGCCGTGGTGCAGTCGTCGTCCGACCAGACCACGGTGGGCGGCTTCGTCGCGTTCGTCACCTCGATGCTGCTGATCATCTCGCCGCTCAAGCACCTGATGGACGTGAACCAGCCGCTGCAACGCGGCATGACCGCAGCCGAGCTGATCTTCGGTCTGATCGACGAGCCGTCGGAACCGGCCGGTGGCGGCAAGTCGCTCGAGCGCGCCCAGGGTGAAGTGGAATTCCGCGACGTGTCGTTCGTGTACGGCACCAACGCCACCCATAACCGCCAGACGCTCGATCACGTGTCGTTCAAGGTGGCGCCGGGCGAAATGGTCGCGCTGGCCGGCCCTTCGGGCAGCGGCAAGACCACGCTGGTGAATCTGCTGCCGCGCTTTTTCGATCCGACCGGCGGCCAGATTCTGGTCGACGGCGTCGCGTTGCCCGAGTACGGCCTGCATGCGCTGCGCAGCCAGATCGCGATGGTCAGTCAGGACGTGGTGCTGTTCAACGACACCGTGGCGAACAACGTCGCGTACGGCCAGACGGCGGATCCGGAAAAGGTCACGGCGGCGCTGCGCGCAGCCAACCTGTGGGACACCGTCGAGGCGATGCCCAACGGCATCGATACGCTGGTGGGCGATAACGGCATGATGCTTTCAGGCGGCCAGCGCCAGCGTCTGGCCATCGCGCGCGCGATCTACAAGGACGCGCCGATTCTCATCCTCGACGAAGCCACCTCCGCGCTGGATTCGGAGTCGGAGCGCCATGTGCAGGCCGCGCTGGAAACCTTGATGAAGGGCCGCACGACGCTCGTCATCGCGCACCGTCTGTCGACCATCGAACGGGCGGACCGGATTCTGGTCATGGAAGCAGGGCGGATCGTCGAGCGCGGCAGTCATCGTGAATTGCTCACGCAAAACGGGCTGTACGCGCACTTGCATCGCATCCAGTTCCAGCAGAACGCGGCTTGAACCACGCGAGCATCGGAGATACACGCTCTGATGCTCACTTCGAGGCGATGAGTCCACCCGGTCGCCGGGAAAACTGCGTGCCGGGGTGTTCCCACGCGGGTTGCCGCAGGCCAGGCCGTGAGCGGCGCCGCATTAATTGGATAAGAACGGGAACCCGGTACAATGGAGCCGCCACTGTATCCGGCCACGCGCGCCAGTCGTTGCGATGACCGGTCAAATTCCAGAGACATGTCGACGCCCGCCACACATTCTTCCCTGAGCGTCAACCTACGAAGCCTGCTGCCAGCGTCATTCCTGCTTACGTATCTGTCGGCTACCTTGCTGATACACGGTGCCGGGAGCATGTTGTCGAGCGCAGCCGCGGTTATGTCGCTTGCATCGCCGGCCTTGCTTAAAGCCCGGGCCGGCTTGTCGTCGCTCAAGTTGGGCTGTACCGATATCGCGCGATCGTCTTCAACGAATTACGTTGCCATCTCATGTTCAGTATCCTGATTCCGAGCTGGAATAACCTGCCGTATCTGAAGCTGTGTATCGACAGCATTCGCCGCCATTCGGCGTTCGACCACGAGATCATCGTGCACGTCAACGAAGGCAGCGACGGCACGCTCGAATGGGTGCGCTCGGAAGGCATCCGCCACACGCGCAGCGAGGGCAATGTCGGCGTCTGCCTGGCGCTGAACGATGTCGCGCGCCTGGCCACGCGCGACTGGATCCTGTTCCTGAACGACGATATGTTCTGTACGCCGGGCTGGGACCTCGCATTCGAGGCCAGCCTGCGCACGCTGGGGCATTCATCGGCGTATCTCTCCTCGGTGCTGATCGAGCCCACCGATACCGGCAATGCGAACGTCACCGCCGCCAACTTCGGCACCGGCCCAGACAATTTCGACGAAGCGGGGCTGCTCGCCTACACGGCGAAAATGAAGTCGGCCGATCGCCATGGCGTCGCCTTGCAGCCGATGCTCGTCAGCCGTCAACTGTGGCATGCGGTGGGCGGCTACAGCATCGAGTTCGGCCCCGGCATGAGCAGCGACGACGACTTCCTGATGAAGCTATGGCTGGTCGGCTGCCGTGTGTTCCGCTCGGTCGGTGCAAGCCGCATCTACCACTTCGGCTGCAAATCGACAGGCCGCATCCGCCGCAACCGTGGCGGTCGCGAGTTTCTGATGAAGTGGGGCATTTCGCAGCGCGACTTCACGCGCGACTACGTCCGGCAGACTGCTACCGCCGCGCCGGGCACGCTGCCCAATATTCCGCGCGCGCCTTTCAAGAGCCGCCTCAAGCGCGTGCTCTACGCACTCGGCCGGTATCCGTTCGAGGACCTCGAAGGCTGGGAGCCGGATCTCCCTGCCAAGCTCACCTTCATGAAGCCGTTCGACGACCAGACCGACGGCAATTGATCCAGACTGCTGCCGGTCAGGCAGGCTCCGCTCGCCGGGCAACCACCACGGAATTCACATTCGATGTTCTCAATCATCATCCCGACCTGGAACAACCTGCCTTACCTGCGGCTCGTGATCGACAGCCTGCGGCGCCATTCGACGCACGCGCATCAGATCATCGTGCACGTCAACGATGGCTCGGACGGCACGCTCGCCTGGGTCCGCGACGAAGGCATTGAACACACCGCGTCGCCGGGCAATATCGGTATCTGTCACGCGGTCAATCTGGCGGCGGCGCGCGCCACGCATGACTACATCGTCTACATGAACGACGACATGTACTGTTGCCCCGGCTGGGACGACGCGCTCGTCAAACGCCTCGCGCAGATGCCGGCCGACAACCTGTTCATGCTGTCCGGCACGATGATCGAACCGGTGGACAGCGGCAATCCGTGCGTGGTGGTGCAGAATTTCGGCCGCGAGGTCGAGAATTTCCGGGCCGACGAACTGGTGGCCGCCACCCCAAAACTGGTGCGCGCGGACTGGCGCGGCGCCACATGGCCGCCCACGCTCGTGCATCGCGACTGGTGGCACAAGGTGGGCGGATACAGCAGCGAATTGAGCCCTGGGATGAGCAGCGACAACGATTTCTCGATGAAACTGTGGGACGCCGGCTGCCGGGTGTTTCTCGGCGTCGGCGACAGTCTGGTGTATCACTTCCAGCAGAAGAGCACCGGCAAGGTCGTCAAGAACGACGGACGCCGTCAGTTTCTGAACAAGTGGGGCATGACGCAAGCCACTTTCGATCGTTATTACCTGCGGCGCGGCACGCCGGTCGAAGGCGGCCAGGCCGTGAGCGACCCCGAGCAGACCAGCCGCTTGCGGCGCGCACTGCTCAAGTCACGCATCAAGCGCGCGTTCAGCTGACGCGCGGGCCGCGGGTCAGCTGAACGCGCGCGTTACACACCGCCCGTCACCAACGGCAGCACGGTCAAGTCGGGATGTGTGCCTTCGACAATGCTGCGTCCCACGTGCACCCCTTCATAGAGCGCTTCGTCGTGGCCGGCGAAGCTCTCTTCCCCGTCTGCGTGAAACGGGACGGTATGTCCGGGAATCGTCGGGTCGGCGCCCGGATGACAGACGTAACCAACATACGTGTAGCGGTTATCCGCCATCGCGGGTGGATTCGCCGGGTCGGGCGGGTTCTTGAGGAAGGGCGCCACGTGAATTTCAAAACCCTCGTATTCCACCATCTGCCAAGGGGCAGTTTCATCGGACATGGCCGGCTCCGTTTTATGTCGCGCGTCTGTCAAAAAGTCTAGGTGATTTCAGCGCAAAGCGGGCTCGAAGACGGATGCGGCAAAACCACTATGGCTTGATCGCGCCGAGCTGCTTGAGCAGCGTCAGGTTGTCCTCGAGATGCCAGTTTTCGACGATCTGGCCATCTTTCACGCGATAAAGATCGAAAGCCTGAAAATCGACGGTCTGGCCCGTGCCTTTGAGATTCTGGAACTGCCCAGTGAAGTGCCCGTGGAAATGCAGATGCACGGAGGCGCGATCGCCGGCCACCACGAGGTCGTCGATCTCGGCGTGCAGGTCGGGTACGGCCGCGCGAAAGCCTTTCGACGCCTGCAGCGGGCCGTTGGGACCTTGCGGGCGTCCCTCCGGCAAGGTGCGATCGATAAAATTCGGCGACAGCGCGAGTTTCGCGTAGGTTTCGTCGCCGGTGTTCCAGAACGCGGCGTAGCGGCGCGCAGTCAGCACGACGGCAGCGCTTTTCGCCGAGCTCGAATCGACGGCGACGTGGTGCGGGACGGGCAAGCTTTCAGTGTTGGCGGCGTGGGCGCTTAAGGCGCCGGCGAGGCTGAGGCTGGCGGCAACCAGCGCGTGACGGGCGATCGTGGACAGGGCGGTGGACATGACGGACTCCAGAGAAGCGGTGAGTGGATGAAGTGCATTCTCTGGCTAATTGCAGAATTTGATAATTGGCCTGTCATCTAAAGGATTTTCATGTTTAATTTGAAAATACGTGGCACGGGCAACGGCATCGGCACCTTCGCAAAAAGCTGCCAGAGCGAGCGTGTGATCTCCGCCGTCAGATAGAATGGCGCGCTTTGCCCGTACACGACAATCGCCCATGTGGTTCAAAAACCTTCAGCTTCACCGTCTTCCCGCTCCGTGGTCCGTCACCCCTGAACAAATGGAGAAGTGGCTTGCGCCGCACGCGTTCGCGCCCGGCAATAGCGTCGAGATGCAAAGCCACGGCTGGGCGTCGCCGCGCGACAACGAATCGCTGGTGTACTCGCTCAATCGCCAGATGCTGCTGGTATTTCGCGCCGAAAAGAAACTGCTGCCGGCTTCGGTCGTCACTCAGGTGACCAAGGCGCGCGCGCTCGAACTCGAAGAGCAGCAGGGCTTCAAACCTGGCCGCAAGCAGATGCGCGAACTCAAGGAGCAGGTCACCGACGAACTGCTGCCACGCGCGTTCAGCATCCGCCGCGACACGCGCGTGTGGATCGACACGGTGAACGGCTGGCTCGTGATCGACGCGGCCTCGCAAGCGGTGGCCGACGAGGTTCGCGGCCTGCTGGTCAAATCCATCGATCAACTGCCGCTCGGAACCGTGCGCGTCACGCAGTCGCCGGTCGCGGCGATGACCGAATGGCTGCTTTCGGGCGAAGGTCCCGCCGGCTTCACGCTCGACCAGGACACCGAATTGCGCTCGCCGGCGGAAGGCAATGCGACCGTGCGTTACGTCGGCCATGCTCTGGATGCCGAAGATATGCGCCGTCACATCGAAGCCGGCAAGCAATGCATGCGGCTTGCAATGACGTGGAACGACCGCGTGTCGTTCGTGTTGACGCCTTCGCTGACGATCAAGCGCATTGCGCCGCTCGACGTCCTCAAGGAAGCGAGCGACCCCACCGCGCAAAACGACGACGAGCGCTTCGACTCCGACGTCACGCTGATGACGGCCGAACTCGACCGCATGCTGAGCGATCTGCTCGACGTGCTCGGCGGCGAGCAGGGCGGCGAGGCGATGCCGCAAGCCGCGGCTGCCTGAGCGGTTTTTGTCCGTTGTAGCCCGGCGCGTCGAGCTAAGATTGTGATCGGATGGCCACATCCATCACGGAGGACTTGCGATGGTGCGTCTGGTGATGATCCTGCTGGGTGTCGATTATCTGCGCACGCGCTGGCGCTCGTTGCAGATGATCGGCTGGGTGAGCGTGTTGCTCGGCGTGGTGGTGTTCATCGACGCGCTCGATGGCGCGCTCTATTTTCCGATCACGCCGTTTGCCCTGTTGCTACTGCTCGAAGGCCTTGCCACACTCGCGGTCGCGTGGACCGGCATGGGCGGACAACGCACGCTGCGTTACGTGAAGGGCGTCGCCTTTAGCTTTGCGGCGACGCTGATCCTGATCGGGCATCATCACGGCAATTTCATTCTGTCGATGATCTTCGGCACCCTGTTTCTGGCCGATGGCCTGTTGCAGCTCGTCTCCGCGAAGGTGGTCCGTTACCGGACGTGGCGCCTCGCGATGTTCGGCGGCGGCCTCGAAATCGCGCTGGCGATTTTTTTCTATCAGCCGTATCCCACGCACTATGCGGGCACCGTGCCGTACTGTCTCGGCCTCGGTCTGCTGTTCGGCGGCTGGAACATGATCCTGCTCAGCATGCGCGTGCGGCGTCTGGCGTCGAACCCCGCGGTGGCTTTGGCCGATACAGCGGCGCAAACGGCCGGTTCCGCCGCAAGCGCGGTGGCGCCGCGCGAGACATCGGTACTCGAGTGGGACGGTCCGCCCGCCGCGGATGAAGCCGCATTGACCGTGCATGTGTGGACACCGGTCGGCTCGGCCAAGGGCGAGGCGCGCCGGCAGCTGATCGTCGATCGCTATATCGCGGCGGTGGATCGCAATGGTGTGATTTCGACCGGGCATGCCGCGCTCGAATCGCCGGAGGGCGTCTATATCAGCCTGTATCCGGGTGTCGAGATCGACCGCTCGCCCGACGATTTCGCGCGGCTCCTGCGCGCCACGCGCGAGAACGACGTGCCCGGTTTGTTCCAGCCTGATTACGCGACCGAGTCCAGGGCGTGGTGTCCGTCGACCGTGCAGGTGCGCATCCGCAATTACGATCCGGCGCGCCTGCACCGCTTCTGGGATGCCTATCGACAGGACACCACCTACAACCTCACGTATCGCAATTGTTCGAGCACGGTGTCGCGCGCATTGGAAGCGGCGATCGAAGGCGCGTCCGCGCGCGTCTGGGGGCGCCTTGGTGGCTGGCGGCCGTTTCTGCGCGTGATTACGACGCCGGAATTGTGGGTGGCCGCGCAACTGCGCAAGCGCGCGGCGACGATGGCCTGGACGCCGGGCCTCACACTCGACTACGCACGCGCGCTCAGCATGCTGGCGGACCCGCGGCCGTCTGGCTGGGTCAAGATGGCGCGTCTCGCCGTACGCAGAATGATGCGTTCGCGCCAGCAATGGCGCGAAGAAGCGCGTAGTGCACCGGCTGAACAGGACGCGGGGCGGGGGCGCGCGGCGGGCGCGATGCGGGAGTAACGAGCGGGCAGTGCGTGAGCGATGTGCATGGTCACGATCGGGTGCGGCGCGGTGCTTGCCCAATCTCGACGTGACGGTAAAAACTGCATCCGTATCAATGGCTTGCGGATTTTGCCGCGCAGTTATACACAGCCTTGCGAACATTTTCTGTTGATAACTTCCGTGCGCAAGGCGCGGCAGCGAAATGAGTGATTTCAACCAATTTGGCGGGTGTATGCTCGATGCAAAGCATGTCCGCGTCAGCACTCAACCACGCTGAACTTCAACCGTGGCCCATCAGGATCACACCGCGCCGGACGCTGGGCATTCGCGGCCGCAGTGGTATCACCCGTGTGAACGCGATGATCACCACGAACCTATTTGCCTCGAATGGCTGGTCACATGACTGAGCCGCAGCGTTTCACGGTGCATCACGTCAGTGTCTACCGCTACTCGGAACCCGTGCGGTTCGGCGAACACCGGATGATGTTCCGCCCGCGCGCGAGTCACGATTTGCGTCTTGTCACGAACCAGTTGGTGATTACGCCGACGCCATCGCGGCTGCATTGGCTGCACGACGTGTTCGACAATTCGGTGGCGGTCGCCAGTTTCGAGGGTGTGGCCCGCGAATTGCGCTTCGACAGTGAGGTGACGCTGGAGCACTTCGAAACGCCGATGCCCGATTACGCCCTCGAACCGTATGCGGTGAACTGGCCGTTCGCTTACACCAATGAGGAGGCGTCCGATCTCGTGAACGCGCGTAGCCGCCAGTATCCGGACAGCGACGTGGATGCGTGGGCGCGCCGCTTCGTGCCGGGACTCGCGAACGGCGGCGCGGTCGTGAAGCCTGGCAGCGGCGGCACGATGACGTTGTTGAGAGCGATGACGCTCGAGATCAAAAATACGTTTGCTTATATGCGTCGCACGGAGAAGGGGGTGAACCGTCCCGGCGACACCTTGCGCAGCCGCAGCGGCAGTTGCCGCGATTTCGCGGTGCTGATGATGGACGCGGTGCGCTCGCTTGGCCTCGCGGCACGTTTTGTGAGCGGCTACATCTTCGTGCCGGACCATGACGCTACGCAGGGTGGCGGTTCGACACACGCGTGGCTGCAGATTTATTTGCCGGGTGCCGGGTGGGTCGATTTTGATCCGACCAATAGCATCGTCGGCAATCGCCATCTGATCCGCGTGGCGGTGGCGTGGAATTACTACCAGGCGTTGCCGTTGTGGGGCACGTGGCACGGCGCGCCGCATTCGTTTCGCGGCTTGCAGGTGGATGTGAGCGTGACTGAAGGTGCATGAAGGCGCCAGTGGAATTCTGGGCTGGACTTGTCATTAAGCGTATTGGCAGGGAGTGCTGACCGAGGGTGTCAATCGGGCGCGTCGACTGAACGTTTTCAACTGGAAGGGGCGTCACGATGAAATTGCGCGTGGGGTACGAGTTGGTTTACAAGTGCGTGCAACCGACGCCGATGATGTTGATGCTGAACACGCATTTTTCGCACGCGAAAGAAGTGTTGATTCCGGATTTGCTGTCGGTTGATCCGCCTGTGCCGATCAATCAGTACCGGGATGGTTTCGGCAATCTGTGCAGCCGGATTGTGGCGCCACAAGGGCTGATTGCGTTATCGACGAGTGCGGTGCTCGAGGTGCCGTCCGAACCGGAGATGCGGCCGCCGTTTACCGAGCAGCATCCGGTGGAAGCGTTGCCTGACGACACCTTGGTGTTTCTGCTGGGCAGCCGTTATTGCGAAACTGATTTGTTATCCGAATTTGCCTGGCAGACGTTTGGCAAGCTGCCGCTTGGGCGTGTGCGCGTGGAGGCGATTTGCGACTACGTGCACAGGCATATTGTGTTTGGCTACGATTTTGCGCGGCCTACCAAGACCGCATGGCAGGCGTGGCAGGAGCGCAAAGGCGTGTGCCGGGATTTCGCGCATCTGGCCGTGACCTTGTGCCGGGCGATGAATATACCGGCGCGGTATTGCACGGGGTATATCAGCGATGTCGGTCTGCCGCCGCCGTATGCGGCGATGGATTTTGCTGCGTGGTTCGAGGCTTATGTGGGGGGATGCTGGCAGACGTTTGATCCGCGGAATAATGCGCCCCGGACGGGGCGGGTTTTGATGGCCCGGGGGAGGGATGCTGCTGATGTCGCTATTAGTAATGCGTTTGGGGCGACTGAGTTGGTGAAGTTTGGGGTGGTTTGTGAGGCTGTATAGAGGTTTGGGTTTTTTGCCTACGGCGTTTAGTTTTTTTCATTCTTATTGGTCTATTAGCGTTCCCCCTATGCGGGGGGGCACTCACTTTCTTTGCCGCCGCAAAGAAAGTAAGCAAAGAAAGCGGGCTCACACCGCCAACTCTTAAGCGGGTCTCCTGGCTTGGAGGGGCTCGTGGCCCGATTAACGGATCACACCGCGGCCGGTAACCGCCAGTGACACAGCGGTCATCCGCTCCCACTCCGCACTGCGTGCGTCGCGGACGGGTCCACCAGGGAAACCAGTGGTGATTCGTTTCTCGGTGGGGGCCATCGGCTTCGCCTCGGCGAGGCGCCCAACACACCGACGGTTTTGTGAAGTACCGCGTCGGCGCGCGCAGCGCCGCCGGAAGCATGACGGCCTTGTCACTCACGAGGAAAGCTACGCAGGCCCAATCTCTACGGGGCCACGATCCCCTCCAAGCCAGGGAACCCGCTTAAGAATTGGCGGTGTGAGCCCGCTTTCTTTGCTTACTTTCTTTGCGGCGGCAAAGAAAGTAAGTGCCCCCCGCACAGGGGGAACGCTAATAGACCAGTAAGAAAACAAGGAAAGGCCAATAACCCAGACCAACAAAAACCCCACCGTCGTAGACAAAAGAACCCCAACATATCACTCACCAATCACCAACCCGCGCTTGCGCTTCACCACCGCAGAACCGGCCGCGACAGCGCCCCCCACCCCGCCCATCACCCCAGCAAGCACGATAATCAGCAACCCCGTCTGCGCGCGTCCAGCGAACACCCCCACCAGCAAGCCGGCAAGCGGCTGCGTCATGTTATTCAACAGAATCACCACGCCAGTGGTCTTACCGTAATCCTGTGGCGGGATAATTTTCTGCCGCGCGCTGCGGATGTAGACGTTGAACATCTTGTCAAACCCGACAATCAACAGAAAGCCAAACGCATAACCCCACGGCGCCGCACTGGCGCCAGCAATCACGCCACCCGCGCAGATCGAAATAAACGCGACCGGGCCCAGCGTTCGCGCGGACCATGAACTACGCGCGATTGCCAGAAGAATCACCACGGTCGCCACCGCGCCGGCGGTTTGCAGCCCGGCGTAGTAGTGGCTCGATTGCGCATGAAGGCCAGTCACCATCGCCGCGGAAGTCGCGAGCGTCACACCGATCACCAGATTTTCGGCGGCGGCGAGCAATACGACTTGTTTCAGCCCCGGCAGGACCAGTACATGCCGCAACGCGATGCGCATCGGCAGCGTCCAATGAGCCGGCGCAACATGAGCCGGCTCGACAGCCCGAAAGCCACTCGCGCGTTGCCAGAAGAGCAGTGCGGCATCGGCGAACAGAAACAGCCCACCCGTTGCGCCCACGACCCATTCCCAGCGCCACAGGCCGAGCAGCAGCGCCGCTAGCATCGGGCCGAGTACGGAACCCAACTGGTCGGCCAACTGCGAGTACGCGAGCACGCGCTGGAATTGCTGAGTGCTGAAGATTTGCGGCAGCATCACCTCGCGGGCCACCAGCCCCTGGCTCGTCAGCACGCCGCATAACGCAGACAGCGCGATCAGCCAGCCAATGCCGCCAAACAGCGCATAGGCCAGCACGCCGCCGAAACACGTCAGCGCCCGCACGGTCTGGCTCACGCGCATCAGCCGAAGCGGCGAGACGCGGTCGCACAATGCTCCGAACAACGGAAAGACCAGATAGCGCGGCAGCGTTTCGATAAAGAAGGCGAGGCCGGACCACGAGACCTTGTGGGTCGTCTGGAATACGACAAGCGGTACGAGGAACAACAGAACCTGATCGGCGAGACGCGCGACAAACAGCGAGCAGAAGAATGCCTGATGGTTGACGCGCACCGTTCATGTCCCGCCGTTCGTTGGTCGTGACCGATCCTATCAAAGTTATCGGTCACGCGGTCGCGCGGTCCAGTGGTCCGGCAAAGCGTTTTACCCGCCCCGATAAGCCTGTTCGAGCTGCGCGATATCGAGTTTGACCATTTTCATCATGACGTCCATGACGCGCTTCGCTTTCGTGGCATCCGGATCGCGCAGCATCTGGCCAAGCACATCCGGCACGATCTGCCACGAGACGCCGAACCGGTCCTGAAGCCAGCCGCATTGCTGCGGTGCGCCGCCCTCGCAGAGCTTCGCCCAATAGCCGTCGATTTCCTGCTGCGAGCTGCAATGCACGAACAACGAAATAGCCGGCGTGAAGGTGAACTGCGGGCCGCCGTTCAAGGCCATGAACTCCTGGCCTTCGAGTTCGAACGTGACGGCCAGCACGCTGCCCTTCTTGCCGGGACCGGCGTCCGTATAGTGCATCGTGGTGGCGATGCGCGAATTGCCGAAAACGCCGGTGTAAAAGCGGGCGGCTTCTTCCGCTTTACCGTCGAACCACAGGCAGGGGGCAATCTTTTGCATAGGTTCTCCTGATTCGCGATGGAGGGAACATGCGGGTCATGGTTAGCCGCACTGCATGTTGCGCATGCCTTCCTGGATCTGCTCCGGGTTCAGGTCACGCGTGTGCGTGGCCAGCGACCAGCGGTGACCGAACGGGTCTTGAAGCTGGCCGTAACGATCGCCCCAGAACATGTCGCTGACAGGGAGTGTCACAGTAGCGCCGGCGTCGACGGCCTGTTTGAAGCTGGCGTCGACATCTTCCACGTAATGGTGAATCGTGACCGGCGTGCCTTTCAGCGTGTTCGGCCCCAGCGCGTTGTGGTCGGGCCATTCGTCGGTCAGCATCAGCATGGAGTCGCCGATCTTCAGGCACGCGTGCATCACTTTGCCGTCCGGGCCCGGCAGGCGGTACTGTTCGACCGCGTTGAAGGCTTTGGTGTAGAACGCGATGGCGGCCGCGGCGTTGGCGCAGATCAGATACGGGGTAAGCGAGTGCATCCCGTCCGGGATCGGTTTGACAGCGGGGCTGGACATGACGGCGACTCCTTGAGGTAACAGGTTCGTGAGGTGAAAGACCAACTGCGTGAGTCAGGCCTTCAACGTTACGACGATTGCACCAACGTTGAATCGACACTCCGGAAAAAATATTTTTGCGCACGGGCGTGCGGCTTGTTAGCGCTTGTTCCTGCTTACTCCCGTTTGCTCGCGCTTGTTGCGGCCACTCTGGCGCGCCATGCTCAACCAGCCGGATTGTCCTCGTCCGGCGGCGTGGAGGGTGCCGCTGCGCCCCCCGGCGCGCCCAAGATGCTGATCTGGAACGTCGAGGTGCCTGCCAGCGATTGCAGCGCCGCATCTTCCGGGATGTGTTCGAACAGCGGCAGAATCACCGAGCCGCCGATCACCGCGCGCCGGCTGTTATCGGCCGGGCGCAACCCCCAGACGTCCTGGTAGACAACCGGAACCGTGACGCCGTCGCGGGTCGTGTTGCCGATGTACAGCATCACATGGCCGCCGATGTAGATCAGCGTGCGCAATGGCTCGCCGTGCTGGGCCAGATAGTCGAGCCGCTGCGCCGGCGTGGACGCTGACAGATCGACCATGCGCCCGGCGTTCATCTGCGTCGACGAGTGGCGGGGAAGCCATACGCCGAAAGCCGCGAAGATGCTCTGCAGTTCCGACGAGCAATCGTTGTAAAGGCCGCTGTTGCCCCAGCCGTACGGCCGCCCGATCAGCGTTTTCATCAGCATCGCGAGGTGCCGCGGCGTGGCGGCGAACGGCGTCGGTGCGATCTGGGCATCGCTTAGTTGCGCGGTGCGGATGATCGCCTGCCCGTCCGCATCGCGAGCCGGGACGAACAGCTTGCGGGCCACGGGTTCGCCCACGGCCGCGCTTGACATGGCGGCTGCATTTGAACTCGCGGCGGCGTTTTCCGGCGCGATCGGCAGCAGCGTGCCCGCCGGCGCGTCGAAGCGGAACACGCCGCGGCTGTCGCGCACCGGCGCCGAGGCGACCGTCACCGCGCCCAGCGATCTGGCGGTAGCCGCGCGCCACGTGTCGACAAAGGCGTCGTCGGTCATGCCGACGCCGTCGCTGCGCACCCAGCCTTGCACGTCGGGTGTCTGCACATACCGCCACGCACCGTCGACACTGCTGCCCAGCACATAGAGCGGCGTGCCGGGGCGCACCGCCGAGATCTGCAGGTTGTCGAACGGATAGCCTTCGCCGGCCAGGCGATGGTCGTAGAACGACGGATCCATGGTCGGCAGTTCGCGCACCAGCAGATTGCCGGTGGCAATGGCGCGGCGCTCAGGCCGATAGACGCTCGCGTGCTCGAACTGGCCGAGATCCATGTTCTGCGCGATGGCGTCGATCCACGCCTTGTCGTGCGCACGGAAGTTTTCGCCGTAGCCGATTTCCCTGCCGCTCTTGCCGGTGTTGTCGAACTTGACGAGCCGGCGATGTTGCAACGCGGCAATGTCCGCGCCTTGCTGGCGATAGACCCGCGTCGTCACAAAGGTTGAATTCCATGGCGAGGGCGCATTCGCGCCGGTGCCGAAGTAGCGCGCGTAGAGGGCCCTGAAGTGGGCCTGCTGGTCCGCCGCGCTCAGAAACGGCTGGTCGTATCCGGAGCTATCCGGCTCCAGCCAGTGATCGACGTTCTGGTCGTAATGGGCGATCGGGAACAGCGTGATCGTGTCGACCGGCGCCTGTGCTTCACGCGTCGGCGCCGGATTGCTGCAGGCGGCGAGGATACTGATGGCGGCAAGGGCCGCACAACGCGCAGCGGCGCGGCAGGTGTTCGGCAATCTGACGACAAGGTGGGACAGGACGGCAGCGGGCATGAGCTTCGACGATGATGAGCCAAGGGCTCGATGATACGGTGTCGGGCGACCCACGGCGCGTCCGCTCGCGACATCCGTTGTATGGAGTGAACGATGGATCACGCCCGGTTAGCTTTGTATCGATGCTGCGTTATGAATGTATATACACAACGTTTGTGTGTTTTCATTGGGCTTGAATCGTCAATAGCGGCTGCGCCATACCGCATTTCATGTGCAGGCGGCCGCGGACGATGAGCGTTCCGTTACAGTGATTTCATCCAATCAACACCCGGCCTCGCAAGGAATGCACGAGGCCGCAAAACAGGAGAGCAACATGCGAACCAGCGCACGCAATCAATTCGCCGGCGAAGTGGCCGAAGTCAAGCAAGGTGCTGTGAACGACGAAGTCACGTTGCGTACTCAGGACGGTCTCGAGATCGTCGCGATCATCACGCACGGCAGCGCGGCGTCGCTCGGTCTTGCGGCCGGCAAGCCGGCGTTCGCGCTGGTCAAGGCGTCGTCGGTGATCATCATGGTCGACGTGGCGAAGAGCCAGGTCTCGGCACGCAATTGCATCGCCGGCACGGTGTCGGCCGTCACGAAGGGCGCGGTCAATTCGGAAGTGACGATTAGCGCCGGCGGCGCGCAGATCGCCGCGATCATCACCAACGAGAGCGCGGAGCGCCTCGGTCTCGCGAACGGCAAACCGGCCACGGCGATCTTCAAGGCATCGAGCGTGATCATCGGCGTCGATCAGTAATCGACTTCATTTGCGTGAGGCATTTTGCACGACGCCTCACGCAAGCCGGATGGAAAGAGCGGGCATGCGCCGTGGCGTGCCCTGAACGAAATGGCGGCTTGCTTTAAACTGCATGCCTTGCTGTTCCTCTTTCCGCTTCCACCACGGACACCGTCATGTTCGAAGTTTCCTCTGCCTCGCACCTCCCCAAAGCCGCGCAATACGAAGAACTGGTCGCCCAGGCGCGCTCGCTGCTTGCCGGCGAAACCGACTGGATCGCCAATGCCGCGAATTTTTCTTCGTTCGTGTTTCATTCGTTGAGCGATCTGAACTGGGCCGGTTTCTACTTTCACGACGGCCAGGAACTGGTGGTCGGGCCGTTCCAGGGCAAACCGGCCTGTGTGCGCATCCCGCTCGGCAAGGGCGTGTGCGGCACCGCGGCGCAAACCCGTCAGACGCAGGTCGTGCGCGACGTGCATGAATTCCCCGGCCATATCGCCTGCGATTCGGCATCGCAATCGGAAATCGTCGTGCCGTTGGTCGGCCCGGATGGCACGCTGATCGGCGTGTGGGATGTCGATAGCCCGAGCGTCGCGCGCTTCGACGAAGAAGACGCGAAGGGCATGGAAGCGCTATGCGCGGTGTTCATCGAAGCCGCATTGCCGCGCGCATCGTAACGGCGAAGATAGCGGGGCGGTCGCGCCCTATGCACGTTCGTACATAGACTAGATGCACTTCAGGGGATGGGTCGGCGGACCTCATCCCGCTATCGTTCTCTCCACGCGGTCAAGACACCCCGAAGGAAGTCCTCCTCGGGGACGACACAAGACCGCGACGAACCCCCACCAGGTTTTGGAGACACGCATGAGTTCCGCCACCGTTGCCCCCCTGACATTCCAGCGCTCCGTCGCGCTACCTCGCCACTGCACGTTCGATAGCCACGACTGGGAAATTCTCAGCCGTTACTGGCATCCGGTTGCATTCGCCGCCGACGTCGCCGACAAACCCATCAGCGTGACGCTGCTCGACGAGCCGCTCGTGGTGTTCCGCGCGAACGGCCAGTTGGTAAGCGCGCGCGATATCTGTCCGCATCGGGGCGCACCGCTGAGCCAGGGATGGGTCGAGAACGGCAATATCGTGTGTCCGTATCACGGCCTCGCCTACAACAGCGAGGGCAAGTGCAAACACATTCCCTCGCAAACGGACGGCCCGATTCCGGACCGTCTGCATCTGGTGACCTACGCGACACAGGAAGCATACGGCCTCGTGTGGGTCTCGCTCGGCGGCGGCACGGAGCCGTTGCCCGCCTTTCCCCATTGGGACGATCCCGACTTCCAGCAGATCCTGCCGCCCTCGATCGATATCAATGCATCGGCCGGACGTCAGACAGAAGGCTTCATCGACGTCGCGCACTTCGCGTGGATTCATCACGATAGTTTTGCGGACCGGCAGAACCCGGTGGTGCCGCAGTATTCGGTCGAACGGCGCGAGCGCGGCATGCACGCGGAGTACGTGAGCACCGTCAGCAATTTCCCGAAGTCGATGCAGCATCGTGCGCCGGAGGGCTACCTGTGGCACCGTTTCTTCGACGTGGACGTGCCGTTCTTCGCGCGCCTGACCGTGCACTTTCCCGAGAACGGCCGCCTGTCGATCCTGAATGCGGCGAGCCCGGTGTCCGCGCGCAAGACGCGCCTGTTCGTGCCGATCGTCAGAAACTTCGATAAGGATTTGCCGCTCGAGGATGTCTACGCGTTCAACCGTCAGGTGTTCGAAGAGGACCGCGCGATCGTCGAACAGCAACGCCCCGAAGACCTGCCGATCGACCGCGCGGCAGAGGCGCCGATTCTGGCTGACCGCTCGTCGGGAGCATACCGGCGGGCCTTGGCCGAGATCGGTCTCGGCCAGGCGTATGTGCGCTAGTTCGCGCTGTGATTCGGGAGACAGGCAATGAAAGTATGGGAATGTGTGATCTGCGGCTTTCGCTATGACGAGTCATTGGGTCTGCCGGAAGCGGGCATCGCCGCCGGTACGCGCTGGGAAGACGTACCGGACGACTGGCTGTGCCCGGACTGCGCGACCGGCAAACACGACTTCGAAATGCAGGTGGTCGCATGACGACGAGCCAGCATGAGGACAATGGCCATCCGGTGGTGATCGTCGGTACCGGCATGGCGGGTTACACGGTCGCGCGCGAATTGCGCAAGCTCGACAGCACCGTGCCGATCGTGATGATCAGCCGCGACGACGGCAGCTTCTATTCGAAGCCGATGTTGTCGAACGCGTTGGCGATGAAGAAAGAGCCGCACGCGCTGGCGAGTTTCGATGCCGTGGCGATGTCCGCGCAACTGGGCGCATCGATTCGCGTGCAGAAGCACGTCGAGCGTATTTTGCCGGCGCAGCGAACGCTCGTCGTCGATAACGCACTGCTGGGTTATAGCAAGCTGGTGCTGGCCACGGGAGCGGATCCGCGCCGCCTGCGCGTGGAAGGCGACGGCGCGGCCGACGTGCTGTCGATCAACGATCTCGGCGATTACGCGCGCTTCAGGCTGGCGCTGACACGTTGCCGTTCGGTGGCGATTCTGGGGGCGGGGCTGATCGGTTGCGAGTTCGCCAATGATCTGGCCGCGGCGGGTTATGCCGTCAGCCTGATTGATCCCGCCGCGACGCCGTTGGCTCGTCTGCTGCCGCAAGAAGTGGGCGAGATCTTCGCGCGTGCGCTGGGCGATGGCGGCATCCGTTTTTATCCCGGCCGCAGCGTGAGCCGTATCGAGCGTTTATCGGATGGCTATCGATTGAGATTCGGCGACGGCGAACCGATCGACGCAGACCTCGTGGTGTCGGCGATTGGCCTCGCGCCGCGTACCGCGCTAGCCGCTGCGGCGGGTCTGGAAATCGATCAGGGAATTCGCACGGATGCATGGTGCCGCACCAGCGCGCCGGATATCTACGCGCTTGGCGACTGCGCCGCGATCGACGGCAAAGTGCAACCTTATGTGCTGCCGATCATGCATGCCGCGCGAGCACTCGCGCGAACCTTGACCGGCCAGCCGACGCGCGTCGCTTTCCCGGTGATGCCGATCACCGTGAAGACACCCGCGAGTCCGGCTGTCGTCGTGACGCCCGAGAGCGAGGGCGCGTGGTCGATCGAAACCGGCGGCGATGGGGCCACTCATGCGACGCATGTGAGGCATGCCGCACGTGCCGTGTGCCAGCAT
Organism: uncultured beta proteobacterium; assembly: GCA_963738755.1. Lineage (GTDB taxonomy): Bacteria > Pseudomonadota > Gammaproteobacteria > Burkholderiales > Burkholderiaceae > Paraburkholderia. The sequence continues at coordinate 98,986 of CAVTXZ010000030.1, read as the reverse complement.
GCCACCAGCGAACGGCCGTTGGGCTTCGCGCTGCTCGGTGCGGCGATCGAGGGCAAAGCCGCCCTCATCAAGGCCATGACAGCGGGGGCGTCACCTGCTTAATCCATAACAATCTTCCTTCTGACCGACCTCACTTCGTGATCGCTCGGTGCCTCGCAGGGCCTGTCACCTGGGACGCCATCGATGATCGCATTTGCGCCGCAAGCCCCGCTTGCGGCGTTTTTTTATCGATGCGAACAGGTGTGGATTCGGGCAGTGCTTAGGAAGCCAGATCTTTCGCGACACTGGCGATCAGCTTGCGCAGCCAGATCGCGGCGACGCTGCGGTGAGTTCGGTCATGCCACAGCTGATAGTACGTCAGCGCTTGCGGCTCGCCGGGAACCGGCTCGATCCGCAGCGGCAGCAGTTTGGTGTAGTGCGTGGCCAGAGCGCGCGTGGTGGTGAACAGCAGATTGGAACGCGCCAGCACGTAGGGCGCCATGCCGAAGTACGGCAGCGTCGTCGTGACCGTGCGCGCGAGTCCGTTGCGCGCAAGTTCGACATCGACGGTGCCCCAGGACGTCGTGTTGTAGGTCATGACAGCGAGATGCTCGGCTTCTTCGTAGACCGCCTTGCTGAGTCTTCCGGGCTTGATGGGATGACCGTTGCGCATCAGGCACACCAGTTCGTCCTTGCAGAGCGGCTGCAGATGCAGATGCTCCGGCGGCGTGCGCCAGTTGCCGATCACGAGATCGAGAAAGCCGCTTTCCAGGCCGTGTTCGTAGCCGCCGTCCACCATCATCAGATGCCTGAATTCGAGCTTCGCACCGGGCGCCTCGCGATGAAACGCATCGACGACCGCGGGGACAAAGAACGCGTCGAGATAGTCCGGCGAGCCGATGCGAAAGGTCTGGCTGGTGGTGGCGGGATTGAACGACGAGGTGGGATGCAGGATCGCCGCGATACTGTTCAACGCCTGCGCGGCCGGTTCGATCAGGGTCAGCGCATGAGCCGTGAGGACCATCCGGCTGCCGCTGCGCACCAGCAGCGGATCGCCCGTCATCTCGCGCAATTTGCGCAACGCCACGCTGACCGTAGGCTGCGATTGCCCGAGCAACGCAGCCGTGCGCGACACGCTCGATTCAGTCAAAAGCGTGTGCAGCACCTTGAGAAGGTGCGAGTCGATGATTTCCTTGGACATAAAAAGCAGGACCCTTTTCGTGCGGATCCACGCGGTGGGGCGGTGATATTTTATTCAGGGATCGCCAGCAAAATATATAGCCGGATATAACGGTCGTCAATCCGGCGCAGCCCTGCGCGTCAGGCGTCGAAGGCCGGTGCGCATTGAGTCATGAGGGCTGGAGTATCCTGGCAATAGCACTCGCTTTATGACGCGCATGGCAGGGTGCGCGCGGATTCGACGAACCGGGGATCACACCGGGAGATGTGCCGGGCAGCGGCAATGCGTGGCCGCCCTAATGGGATTAGGCAGGAAAGCCGCTATCATACGCACGGTTGCACCGAAGGTCACGGTAGCAAGGCGATTTGGCCGCGTGCGCCGTCCGCGTCAAGAACACGTTAACTCGCAGCTACTATCTCAGGAAAACCCAAGGCCGGCGCGATGCAAGATCACCCCTACGCCGAAACGCGCACGAATAGCAGCGTGCTCGCGGCCGCGCCATACGGCATGTTCATCTGCGCAGCAGATGGCAAGTTCGAAGCCGTCAACGCGGCTTTCGAACGGCTAACGGGTTATGCGGCCGAGGAACTGGTTGGCCGGCGCAGCTTTGAATCCCTGTTCGATCCCGCCGAACTCACGAGACGGCGCGCTGAATTGCCGCCGCTGTCCGCTGTGAGCGCGCGCTACGAAGGCGAGTGGACCTACGTGCGGCGCAATAGCTCGCCGATTCGCGTGGTTCTGGCGCTCGCGCCGCTGGTTTGCGAGCCACTTCCTGGCGGCGTGAAAAGTCCCACGCGCTACGTTGGCACCGCCATCGACATGACGCGTTACGCGCAATCCGAGGCGCGCTTGTGGTACGTCGCGCATCACGACGGCGTGACGCGATTGCCCAATCAGACACTCTTCACCGAACGCCTCGAATTGACGATCGCTCGTTGCCAGCGCAGCGGCAGCGGTTTTGCGGTGCTGATCGCCGAACTCGACAACCTGCGCAAACTGCGCGACGCGCTCGGCTTGCATGCCGCCGAACTGGTCTTGCAGATCGTCGGCGAACGCTTGCGAGGGCTCTTTCCAAACGATGGCACGATCGCCTCTATCGGCGGCACGCAATTCGCGCTGTTGATCAACGAGAGCGGCGCGGCGGCGGATGATTTCGCTGCCGAAGCGCTAAGCCGCATTGCTGAATCGATCGACTACGCCGGCACGGCGTTGAACATCACGGCAAGCATCGGTATCGTCGCTTACCCGGCCGATGGCGGCGATGCGCCGACGCTGATGCGCCGCGCGGGCGTGGCGTTGTCGGCGGCGTCGGCGGTGAGCGGCAGTGCCGTGCGGCGCTTTTCGACCGCGCTCGAAGGCCAGGCGGCGCGCCGCTTCGAATTGCAAACGATGCTGCGCGATGCGCTCGAGCGGCAGCAACTGCATCTCGTGTATCAGCCTCAGGTGACGCTTGCGAACGGCCGCATTGCGCAAGTGGAGACGCTGCTGCGCTGGGATCATCCGCAGCGTGGCTTGATCAGTCCGGTCGAATTCGTGCCGGTGGCGGAAGAATCGGGACTGATCGAGCAGATCGGCGAGTGGGTGATTCGAACCGCGTGCCGTGACGCGGGAAAATTGCTGCGATTGACGGGCAATCTGCCGCGGATTGCGGTCAACGTCTCGCCGCAGCAGTTCCAGCGTCGCAATCTGTTCGAGACGATCCGTGGGGCGCTGGAAGACGCCGCGCTCGATCCCTCTTATCTGGAAGTGGAAATCACGGAAGGCGTATTGCTAGGCGACACCGACCAGGCATTGCAGACCTTGCACGCCTTGCGCGAATTGGGCGTTGAAGTTGCGGTGGACGACTTCGGTACCGGCTATTCGAGCCTCGCTTACCTGACACGCTTTCCGCTGAATCGCCTGAAAATCGACCGCTCGTTTGTCGCTCGCATGAGTACGGATCCGCAATGCGCCGCGCTCGTCGGCGCGATTATTGCCATGGCGCACGCGTTGAAATTACGCGTGACGGCCGAAGGTGTCGAAACGGCCGAACAGGCTGCGCAACTTGAAAAGCTCGGCTGTGACGAAGCGCAAGGGTTCTGGTTTTCGCGCCCCGTGACGGTCGCGGCGCTGCGCAATCTACTCAAGCCGCTGGGCGCCGGTTAATGCCGGTGTAAAGATCGGGAACGTATTCTGCTGGCCTGCGCGGGGAGACTTTCTAGCGCAATGGGACGCCTACATACGATGAACGATCTTCTTGCTCGTCTGGTGCATTTTCAGCCGTCGTTGCTTGTTACGTTGACCCACGACGCCCTTCATATCGTACTGGCCGTGCTGATTCTGTTCGTTGGCTGGTGGCTGTCGAACCGCGTCGGCACGGTGTTTGCAAAAGCGCTCGCGCGCACGCGCGCGGACCCCACACTCGCACCGATGCTGGCAGCCATAGGCACCTGGGCCGTGCGCGTGCTGGTGTTTGTCGCGGCGCTCAGCGAAGTCGGCATTGCCACGGCGAGTGTGCTGGCGGTGCTCGGCGCGGCGGGCCTCGCAATTGGTCTTGCCTTGCAGGGCACGTTGCAGAATATTGCCGCCGGCATGATGCTGCTGATGTTGCGGCCGTTTCGCGTCGGCGATGTGATCGAGGGTAGCGGCGCCGCCGCGGGCATCGTGCGTGAAGTGGGCCTCTTCACCACGCGCATCGAACGCGGCGACGGCAACGCGGTGTTTGTACCGAATAGCCAGATCTGGAGCAATCCGGTCATCAACTACAGCAGCGGCGGCACGCAGCGTATCGAGGTCGAAGTCGAGCTCGCGAAGCGCAAGGACGTCGATGCCGCGATCGGCGAATTAATGAAACTGGTCGCCGACGAGCCGCGTGTGCTGAGCGGCTCGACGCTAGCGCCGGTTATCACGGTGGCGGAGTATCCCGACGACGGCGGCGCGAGACTGCGCATCGCCGCATGGGTCCGCACGCCGGACGCATCGCTCACCAGCGACGATCTGCACGATCACGCACAGACCGCGCTTGAACAGGCCGGTTGCCCGGTGGCGGCTTAGTGGCAGTTGCGCTTCTGAACGGCATGCGGCGGATGTGTCTCTGCTGGGCGTCCTAGTGCCCGTTCGGCTCGCGCGGATGAGCGAGGAAGAATCGCAGCATCTCGGCGCTCGCGTCGGGGCCGGACGCGTCTGTGTACGTGCCGCGTTGACTGCCGCCGGCCCATGCATGGCCCCCACCATGGATCGACCAATACTCGGCGTCCACACCGTTCGCGGATCGTAGCCATTGCACCGTGCAGTCTCGCTGCGCGTTCGGCGTGCGTGTCGGGCCGCTGAACGTCGCTGTGCCGGTATTGAAGGCCGCGATGAGGTCCGCTGCGTTGGAAGAATGCACGGTCGTATCCGCATCGCCATGAAACACGATGATCGGGCGCTGCGGTTCGCTGCGCGCGTGGTGGCGCCGCGCCTTGCCGCCCTTCATGGCCGCGAGTGCCGAAGGCAGGTCTTTCGCGCAACCATAGGCGAGTCCGGAGTGCACGCCGGCCGCGGCGTACAGGTCGGGATAGGTGGTCAGCATGATGTCCGCCATTGCGCCGCCCGCCGATAAACCCGCCACATACACACGGGCCGGATCGACGCGATAGCGCGCCATCACTTCTTGCGTGATGCCCGCGATCAACGACGGTTCACCCTGGTCGCGATGCTGGTCGGCCGGTTTGAACCAGTTCCAGCATTTCGACTGATTGGCCGTTTGCAACTGATTCGGATACGCAACGATAAACCCGTGACGCTCGGCCATCGCGTTCATGCGGGTACCGGCCGCGAAGTCGTCGGCATTCTGCGTGCAGCCATGCAGCATCACGATCAGCGGTAGCGGTTCGTTTTTGTACACGGTCGGAACGTAGAGCTTGTATTGCCGTTGGCCCGCGCTATTGCTGAAAGTGTGCGTGCCGAAGGTGCCGGGTGCGTCGGCGTCGAATGTGCGTTCGGCTGGAGCGTGGGGCTTCGCGTGCGGTGCTGTTTGAGTTTGAGCTTGCTGCGTCCACGCCTGTGCCCAATCGCCGGCGCTGTGTGGCGTTTGCGGCGCGTGAGTATCGGTGGTCGCCCTGGTCGTGTCGCGGCCGAGCGCGCGCTGGACCGCTGCGGTTGCTGCCTTCGGCCCTTCGGTGCGGAGCAACGCGAAGGCTTCTTTCATCGACTTCAGAAAATCTTCGTTCATGTTCATGGCCGTTAAGTGTGTCGTTGGCTTGCATTGGGTGCGGTAGATTCCGCGCGAAGCTGAGGAGAAGCGCGCGGCTAGCTGATACGCCCGGCGAGCGCCGCCTTGACTGCAGGCGACGCGTGAAAGGCGCCAAGCACGACCACCGAGGCAATCGTGGCCGCCGCGAGTTCGGGCGGCACATCGGCTGCGATGCTGGCGAGACCGAGCACGTGAATGGCCAGTTGCTCGTTCGCGGCTTGTGCGGCTTCGAGATCGTGCCGCGAGAAATGCTGCAAACCGAGCACCATTTCACGTCGCGTCACTGTTTCCGTGACGACTTGCGCGTGGATCGCCAGCTGGTTGCGAATCGCGGTGCGAATCAGGTCGGTGCGGTTCGAGTAAAAGCCTTCTTCGACCAGTAAATCGATCTGACCTAGGTCGATTGGACCGAGATTGATGGTGATTTTCTCGGTCTCGCCGCCTTTGGGGCGTGAGGTGTCGATTAGTTTGAGTTTGTGGGGGTGAGGGGCGTTTGGCATCTGGTAACCATCCAATTAACATCCAATGGGATGGTTATACGCTTCGCTGATGGAAGGCGTCAACGGGAACAATTAGGGGCGGTAGGCGGGGTTTGCGAGCGGAAGTGCTGGCTGGGGGAGCGAGAGCGGCGCGGAGAAAAACGGCGGAGGCTTCGCCGGTGAGCGAAGCGGGAGGGGAAATCAGGGGAGGGGGCGGGCCGGCGGCGATTCGAAGGAATAGCGCTTTGAAGTGTGTTCGGTGCGGTCCGCCGAACTGGAGAATATTTTCTCTTCGTGGTCGAAGATGGTGACCACACCGCCGTTCAATTCTCGATGGACTTCTGCTGCCGAATCGCCGCAGTTGCCCCTACATCAGCACAATATCGTACTGCTCCTGACTCAAATTCGACTCCACCTGCAACGACACCGGCTTGCCGATGAAATCCATCAGCATCGCCAGATGCTGCGACTCTTCTTCAAGAAACAGATCGATCACCTGCTGCGACGCCACCACGCGAAATTCACGCGGATTGAACTGCCGCGATTCGCGCAGAATCTCGCGCAGCACGTCGTAGCACACAGTGCGCGGCGTCTTGACCTGCCCCTTGCCCTGACAAACCGGGCAAGGCTCGCACAGCACGTGCGCGAGCGACTCGCGCGTGCGCTTGCGCGTCATTTCCACCAGCCCAAGCTGCGAGAAGCCATTCACCGTCACGCGGGTCCGGTCGCGCGACAAAGCCTTCTTCAACTCACCGAGCACCTGGTCGCGATGCTCGAGATTTTCCATATCGATGAAGTCGATGATGATTACGCCACCCAGATTGCGCAGCCGCAATTGCCGCGCGATCGTATGCGCGGCTTCAAGATTGGTCTTGAAAATCGTGTCGTCGAAATTGCGCGCGCCGACGTAGCCACCCGTGTTCACATCGATGGTGGTCATCGCTTCGGTCTGGTCGATCACGAGATAGCCACCTGACTTCAGATCGACGCGGCGTGACAGCGCGCGCTGGATCTCAGCCTCGATGTTGTACAGATCGAAGAGCGGCCGCTCGCCCGTGTAGTGATGCAGTTTCGACGACACCGCCGGCGTGAACTCCGCCGCGAAGTCGGCGAGCATCTGATACGTCTCGCGCGAATCGACCTGAATGCGCGACGTCTCGTCGTTGACGAAATCGCGCAGCACCCGTTGCGCGAGATTCAGATCCTGATACAGCAGACTCGTGGGCGGCATGCGCTGCCCTTGCGAGATGATTGTCGCCCACGTCTTGCGCAAATAAGCGACGTCGCCAGCGAGTTCTTCGCTCGTGGCATCTTCCGCGATCGTGCGCACGATGTAGCCGCCTTTTTCGTCGGCGGGCAACACGGCGGTCAAGCGCGCGCGCACGGCTTCGCGTTCAGCTTCGCTTTCGATCTTCTGCGAAATGCCGATATGCGGTTCCTGCGGCAGATACACCAGCGTGCGCCCGGCAATGCTCACTTGCGTGGATAGCCGTGCGCCCTTGGTGCCGATCGGATCTTTCACGACCTGAACCATCAGCGTCTGACCTTCGAACACGATTTTTTCGATCGGCTGATGGGGTGTCTGATGCTGCGGTTCGCCGGCAATACGCGGATGCCAGATATCGGCTACGTGCAGAAACGCGGCGCGTTCCAGACCGATGTCGATAAAGGCGGATTGCATGCCCGGCAACACGCGAACGACCTTGCCGAGATAGACATTGCCGACGCGCCCGCGCGACAGCGTTCGTTCGACGTGAAGTTCCTGGACGGCGCCTTGCTGGACGAGCGCGACGCGCGTTTCCTGCGGCGTGACATTGATCAGGATTTCTTCATTCATGGTGTTATTTTAGAAGTCGATGCGCGCTGCGCGCAGAAGGGCAGCGGTTTCAAAAAGCGGCAAACCCATGATACCTGAATAGGACCCGTCGATATGCTCGATAAACTCGGCGGCGCGTCCTTGTACACCATACGCGCCCGCCTTGCCGAGCGGCTCGCCGCTCGCCGCGTAGCGACGAATCGCCTCTGCGTGCAGTGCAGCAAAACGCACCTTCGACACGGACAGCGCAGCAGGCAGTAGCACACCCTCGGCATCGACTACGGCCACCGCGGTCAGCACTTCGTGATCGCGTCCCGCAAGACGCATGAGCATCGCGACCGCATCGTCGGCGTCGACAGGCTTGCCGAGAATCGCGTCGTCGATCGTAACGGTTGTGTCCGCAACCAGAATGGGCCGCGCGGCGTGTCCGCTGGCTACAAGGCGCGCGCGTGCGGCGTGGGCCTTGGCAATGCACACACGTTGTACGTAGTCGCGTGCGCGCTCGCCGGGCAATTCGGCTTCGAGGGCTTCGGCATCTTCATCGGGGCGCGGCAGCAGCAGTTCGAAGCGCACGCCGAGCTGTTGCAACAACTCCTGACGGCGCGGACTTTGCGAAGCGAGGTAGACGAAGGAATGCAGCGAATCGGCGGACGATGGCATGAACAGGTCTCGATGAAACGTGATGGCGTGAACGTGCAAAAGACGCGGCATTCACGCGGCGATGAACGCCACGGCAAGCCACGAGACTGGAATTGGATGCGCGATCTGCCAGCCGCCTCGTTCGCTCACGCGCGGTGATAGGGGTGATTTTGCGTGATGGTCCACGCGCGGTAAAGCTGTTCGGCGAGCAGCACGCGCACCATCGCGTGCGGCAACGTGAGGCTCGATACGCGCAGCAGCATATCGGCACGCGCTTTCAGATCGGGATCGAGCCCGTCGGCACCGCCGATCAGAAACGCGACATCGCGGCCGTCCTGCTGCCAGCCGGGCAGCGCGCCGGCAAGCTGCATCGTGGTCCAGTCCTTGCCGCGCTCATCGAGCGCGACGATGCGCGCGTTTTTCGGCAACGCTGCTTCGATCTTCTGACGCTCGGCGGCCATCACGCTTTCCGCCGGCCGCCCGGACGAGCGTTGCTCGGGCTTGATTTCGCGCAACTCGATGCGCAGCTCGGGCGGCATGCGTTTCGCGTACTCGTCGAAGCCGGTGGCGATCCAGTCCGGCATCTTGTGGCCGACGGCGAGGATGTGCAGTTTCATGAACGATGCAAGCGCGGATTCAGACGCGCACGAGGCGCAGTACGTGCCAACGCGCTTACTTGCGGCGTGCCGGCGTCTTGCGTGCGGGCTTCGCGGCCGGGGCTTCGTCTTCGTCCTCGTCCTCGGGTTCGCTCGCGCTGGCGCCGCCGAACGGATTCGGTGTCGAAAGCTTGATGCGTACCGGCTTGTCGCCCCAGATTTCCTCGAGGTTGTAGTACTGGCGTAGCGCCGGTTGCAGGATGTGCACGATCGCGTCGCCGCAATCGACCAGCACCCATTCGCCGATGTCTTCGCCTTCCGTGCTGATGACGTCGCCGCCGCTTTCCTTGACGCTCTCACGCACGCTTGAAGCGAGCGCTTTGGTCTGGCGGTTCGAGGTGCCGCTCGCGACGATCACGCGATCGAACAGGGCGGTCAGGTGGCTGGTGTTGAACACCTTGATGTCTTGCGCTTTGACGTCTTCGAGAGCGTCGACGATCACGCGTTGCAGTTTGCGAATATCCATGGGGTTACCGGTGGTACAGATGATGTTGAAGAATATAGTCCCACACCGCGGTGGGGACATGGCTCGCGGCCCGGCCTTGGCCTTGCTCTGCTCCACCCGCATGCTGGGCCAGTCGTTCACGCAGATGCGCGCGAATGTCGGTGGCCGAGACGTTGAAGGCGAGCGTGGTATCGATCAGCAAGTGGCCGCAGGGGGTCGCTTGCAAAACGTCGGCGCGGGCACGGCGCGCGTCGATTTCTCTAGCGACCGCCGGCGGAATCGATGCGAGGTCGAAACCGGGCCGGGTAGCCGCGCAAATATGGGCAAAATCGAACAGGCGCTGCCAGTCGCGCCATGTGTCGAGATGCACCAGTTGATCCGCGCCGATCAGAAGCGCAATCGACGCGTTCGGACCTTCGCGTTCACGCCAGCGTTGCAGCGTGTCAATCGTATAAGTGGGGCCGTCGTGATCGATTTCGTCGGTCGCGACACTCACCTTGACGCCCGGCAGCATCAGCGCGCCGGCGGCGGCGCGTGTCATTGCCAGCCGGTGCGCGGCCGGCGACACGTCCGATTTCTGCCACGGCTGGCCGGCCGGCAGCAGCACCAGTTCGGTCAGTTGCAGGACGTCCGCGAAACGCCGAGCGAGCGCGAGGTGGCCGTCGTGGATCGGATCGAATGTTCCGCCGAGCAGTCCGATCCGGCGGGGCAGGGCGACAGGATGAGCGTTCGGCTTCAGGTGAGGATCCTTTGTCGTGACGATGGCGAGCGGCGCTGCGGGCGTGAGCCCGTCACACCCACTCGCGCGGCACGAGAAAATCGCTGTAAAGACGCGCTTCCGGTGTGCCCGGCTCGGGCTGCCAGTTATAGCGCCAGTTCACCACAGGCGGCATCGACATCAGGATCGATTCGGTGCGTCCGCCGCTTTGCAGCCCAAACAGTGTGCCACGGTCGAAGACCAGATTGAACTCGACGTAGCGTCCGCGCCGGTACGCCTGGAAATCCCGCTCGGCCTCGCCGTATGGAATGTTGCGGCGCTTTTCGATGATCGGCACATACGCTTTGAGGAATCCCTCGCCGACGCTCCTGAGCATCGCGAAGGATTGATCGAAGCCAGGCGCCGAAAAATCGTCGAAGAAAATCCCGCCGATACCGCGCGGTTCGTTGCGGTGCTTGAGGAAGAAATACTCGTCGCACCAGCGCTTGAAACTCGGGTAGAGGTCCGCGCCATAAGGCGTGAGCGCATCGCGGCAGACACGATGAAAATGCTGCGCGTCTTCCACGTAGCCGTAATACGGCGTCAGATCCATGCCGCCGCCGAACCAGAACACCGGCTCTTCGCCGTCCTTGCTGGCGATCAGCAGGCGCACGTTCATATGCACCGTCGGGCAGTGCGGATTGTGCGGGTGCAGCACGAGCGAGACGCCCATGGCTTCAAAACCACGGCCGGCCAGTTGCGGGCGCGCGGCGCTCGCGGAACCGGGCAAGGTGTCACCCGCCACGTCCGAGAAGCCGATGCCCGCGCGCTCGAAGAAGTTGCCGCCTTCGAGAATTCGCGTGCAGCCGCCGCCGCGCAGCTTTTCGCCGGGCGCGCGCTGCCATGCGTCGGTCGCGAACGGCTGACCGTCGAACGCGCCGAGCGTGTCCGCGATTTGCGTTTGCAGGCCTTGCAGCCAGCTGCGCACGGCTTGTGCGTCGTAGCTCGAATCGGTCATGAATGCAGATGCTGAGGGCGGCACGCTCGTCGTGCCGCGGGTTCTTCGTGAAGGGCGACGACCGGCTTTCGTCGGCGTGCGGCGGCGAAGGCGCCACACGCCGACGGGCGGGTTGGTGGCTTAGTGCTTGCCTTCGGTCTTGACGTCGTGCTTGCGGTTCAGCGCACGGTAGCCGATATCGCGACGAAACTGCATGCCGTCGAACGAGATCTGATTGATCGTCTCGTACGCGACCGATTGCGCGCTGCGCACCGAATCCGCCAGGCCGACCACGCACAGCACGCGGCCGCCGGAGGTGCTCAGCTTGCCGTCGGCGAGCGTCGTGCCGGCGTGAAACGTGACCGCATCCGCGGTTTCGGCCGGAATGTCGCTGATCCGGTCACCCTTGCGCGGCGTCTCCGGATAGTTGTGCGCGGCGAGCACCACGCCAAGCGCGGTGCGGCGGTCCCATTCCAGTTCGATGGTATCGAGCGTGCCGGCAATCGCCTGCTCGACCACCTTCGAAAAGTCGCCCTTCAGACGCGCCATGATCGGCTGCGTTTCCGGGTCGCCCATCCGGCAGTTGAATTCGAGCGTCTTCGGGTTGCCTTGCGCGTCGATCATCAGGCCCGCATACAGAAACCCGGTGAAGCGGATGCCTTCTTTCTCCATGCCGCGCACCGTCGGCAGGATGATTTCGCGCATCACCCGCGCGTGCAGTTGCGGCGTGACGATCGGCGCGGGCGAATACGCGCCCATGCCGCCGGTGTTTGGACCCAGGTCGTCGTCGAGCAGGCGCTTGTGGTCCTGGCTCGAGGCGAGCGCCAGCACATGCTTGCCGTCCACCATGACGATGAAGCTGGCTTCCTCGCCCGCGAGGAATTCCTCGATCACGACCCGCGCGCCGGCGTCGCCGAGCTTGTTGTCCGACAGCATCATGTCGACTGCGGCGTGCGCTTCTTCCAGCGTCTGCGCAACCACCACGCCCTTGCCGGCAGCGAGGCCGTCGGCCTTGATGACGATCGGCGCGCCCTTGGCGTCGAGATAGGCGTGCGCGGCGGCGACGTCGGCAAAGGTTTCGTATTCCGCGGTGGGAATGGCGTGGCGCTTCATGAACGCCTTGGCGAAATCCTTCGAGCTTTCGAGCTGCGCGGCTTCCCGGCTCGGTCCGAAAATCTTCAGTCCGCGCGAGCGGAACAGATTGACGATGCCCGCGGCGAGCGGACCTTCCGGGCCGACCAGCGTGAAGGCGATCTGTTCTTTCTCGACGAAATCGGCGAGTTCGGCCGGATCGGTAATGTCGATGTTGCGCAGACGCTCGTCCTGGGCGGTGCCGCCGTTGCCAGGAGCCACGTAGACGAGCTGGACCCGCGGCGATTGCGCGAGCTTCCATGCGAGCGCATGTTCGCGACCGCCGGAACCGACGACGAGTAACTTCATGTAAATCCCCGAGACTTAAAAACCATAAACGGCTGACGCAACGCGCTCAGCCGTGGATAACCCACCTACACGCAACGCGCCGCGGGGCACGCTCATTCGTCGGCGATCGCGGCGTTTGTATAGACTTCCTGCACGTCGTCCAGATTTTCCAGCGCGTCGAGCAGCTTCTGCATCTTCACCGCGTCTTCGCCGGTGAATTCGACTTCCGTCTGAGGTTTCATCGTCACCTCGGCCAGTTCGGCCTTGAAGCCCGCCGCTTCGAGCGCGGTCTTCACCTTCGGGAAATCGTTCGGCGGACACAGCACTTCGATACTGCCGTCTTCATTCGTCACCACGTCGTCGGCGCCGGCTTCGAGCGCGGCTTCCATCAGCTTGTCTTCAGCCGTGCCGGGGGCGAACAGGAACTGGCCGACGTGATCGAACATGAACGCCACCGAGCCGTCCGTGCCCATGTTGCCGCCATTCTTCGAAAACGCGTGACGCACTTCCGCCACCGTGCGGGTACGGTTGTCGGTCATGGTGTCGACGATCACCGCCGCACCGCCGATACCGTAGCCTTCGTAGCGGATTTCTTCGTAGCTTGCGCCATCGACACCGCCAACGCCACGCTGGATCGCGCGGTTGACGTTATCTTTCGGCATGTTGGCGTCGTACGCCTTTTCGACGGCGAGCCGCAGACGCGGGTTCGAGTCGATGTCGCCGCCGCCCATACGGGCCGCGACCTGAATTTCCTTGATGAGCCGCGTCCAGACCTTGCCGCGCTTGGCGTCGGCCGCTGCTTTCTTATGCTTGATGTTGGCCCATTTCGAATGACCCGCCATACCTTTCTCCGTCGCGCGCGCCAGCGGGGCGCACGCATAGTGCAATTGTCGTTGCGATGCTTGATGACGCCCAGCTAGCGGGACCGAAGGTCGGCAGCGCGGTTGGGGCGGCGCGGCAGCGAGGCGGCCTGCATTGCGCCGCTCCCGGCAGGCCCCGCGCAGAGGCGCGATGCGCCAGGCGGTTGTGCAAGTTGAGCCGCTCTTTGAGCGGATTCGAATTTTATCATGCCGGACGAGTGCGGCAGAGAGGAGCACCGCCGAAAACGGCGTGGAAAGTGCACGGCAGCGGCGTTTTGCACGCGCCGCCGCCGTTTTTTTCAGCCCGCTTTCAGTTTTTCGTGCCGAACAGCCGGTCGCCGGCGTCGCCGAGACCCGGCACGATGTACGCGTGCTCGTTCAGATGCGAATCGAGCGAAGCCACGTACAGCTTGACGTCCGGATGTGCGTCCTGAAACACCTGCACGCCTTCCGGGGCGGCCACCAGCGCGAGGAACATGATGTTCTCGCCGGCCACGTTGCGGCGCTTGAGCACGTCCACCGCGTGCACGGCCGAGTAGCCGGTCGCGACCATCGGGTCGCAGAGGATGAACACGCGGTCTTCCAGATCCGGCAGGCGCACCAGATATTCGACCGGGCGGTGGTCTTCTGCCCGGTATACGCCGATGTGGCCCACGCGCGCCGACGGCACCAGTTCCAGCAGGCCGTCCGACATGCCGATACCGGCGCGCAGCACCGGCACGATCGCCAGCTTCTTGCCGGCGATCACCGGCGCGTCGATCTCGACCAGGGGCGTGGTGAGCCGGCGCGTGGTCATCGGCAGGTTGCGGGTGATTTCGTAGCCCATCAGCAGGGTGATTTCACGCAGCAGTTCGCGGAACGTGCGAGTCGAGGTATCCCGGTCGCGCATGTGCGACAGCTTGTGCTGGATCAGCGGGTGATCGAGGATGAAGAGATTGGGAAAGCGGCTGTCCTGGGTCATGGCGGGGTGCGCAAGCGGCGGCAAGAGGAATCGGTTCCGGTATCGGATTGGCGGCCTCGCGAGCCGGAAACCGGCAGCGTGGCGCACCACGGCTGCAAGTTTACCGAAAGAGTGCCGCCCGAAGATACCGGAGATTGCAGTAAGCCGGGGCAGTCCGGCACCGATTCTTCTAGAATCGGGGAAGATTGCCGCGTTCCGGCAAGACTACGTCACGAGGATACACACATGGACATGGGAATCGCAGGACGCACCGCGCTGGTCTGCGCGGCCAGCAAGGGCCTCGGGCGCGGTTGCGCGGAAGCGCTCGCCGCCGAGGGTGTCAATCTGACGATCGTCGCGCGCACGGCCGAAACACTGGAGGCAACCGCCGCCGAAATCCGCAAGCAGAGCGGCGTGGAAGTGAAGACGGTGGCGTGCGACATCACCACGCCCGAGGGCCGCGCGGCGGCGCTCACCGCCTGTCCGCAGCCGGACATTCTGGTCAACAACGCGGGCGGGCCGCCGCCGGGCGACTTCCGCGACTTCACGCATGAAGACTGGATCCGCGCGCTCGAAAGCAACATGCTCACGCCGATCGAACTGATCCGCGCGACCATCGACACGATGAGCGCGCGCGGCTATGGGCGCATCGTCAATATCACGAGTTCGGCGGTGAAGGCGCCCATCGACGTGCTGGGTTTGTCGAACGGCGCGCGCTCGGGGCTGACCGGTTTCGTGGCGGGTCTCGCGCGCAAGGTCGCGCCCACGGGCGTCACGATCAATAACCTGCTGCCGGGCCTGTTCGACACCGACCGGATCGGCACCACGGTCGCGGCGCAAGCCAAGGCGCAAAATATTTCCGTCGACGACGCGCGCAAGCAGCGCATGCAGTCGGTCCCCGCCGGCCGCTTCGGCACGAGCGATGAGTTCGGCCGCGCCTGTGCGTTCCTCTGCAGCGTGCATGCCGGCTACATCACCGGCCAGAACTGGCTGATCGACGGCGGTGCCTACCCGGGCACGTTCTAGCAGCGGTTTTCGCCGCGCCACGCCACTACAACAACGACAATCACAACGGTTTCAGGAGTCTTACTTCATGACCACCCGCATTGCGCTGATCGCGCACGATCACAAGAAAGACGACATCGTCAAACTGGCCGGCGAATACGTCGATACGCTGCGGCGCTGCGAGATCGTCGCGACCGGCACGACCGGCACGCGCATCAGCGAGGCGCACGGCCTGAACGTCGAGCGCATGCTGTCCGGTCCGCATGGCGGCGACCTGCAGATCGGCGCACAACTTGCGGAAGGACGCGTGGACATGGTGATTTTTCTGCGCGACCCGATGACGCCGCAGCCGCACGAGCCGGACATCAACGCGCTGGTGCGCGCCTGCGACGTGCACAACATCCCGTGCGCCACCAACATCTCGACCGCGCGAATGATTCTCGACGTGCTGACCTTGCGTCTCACGCAGAAGGTCTGAGCGCGCGTTTGCAGCAAGAACAAGTCACACCACACATCAAGGAGACATGATGGTCAAAGCGATTCGATTCGACAAAGCCGGCGGCCCGGACGTGATGAAATGGGTCGACGTCGAAGTGGGCGAACCGGGCACGGGCGAGATCCGTATCAGGCAGACCGCGGTCGGTCTGAACTATATCGACGTGTATTTCCGCACGGGTTTGTATCCGCTGCCGCTGCCGGGCGGCCTCGGCATGGAAGCGGCCGGTGAAATCACGGCGGTCGGCGCGGGCGTGACGGGTTTCGCAGTGGGCGACCGGGTTGCGTACGTGGCGCGTCCGCCGGGCGCTTATGCGCAGGAGCGCGTGTTGGCGGCCGCGCAGGTGGTCAAGGTGCCCGACGCGCTCAGCGACGAGCAGGCGGCCTCCGTCATGCTGCAAGGCCTGACCGCGCAATACCTGTTGCGCCGCACCTATCCGGTGAAGGCCGGCGACACGATCCTGATCCAGGCCGCGGCGGGCGGCGTGGGACTGCTGGTCTGCCAGTGGGCGAAGGCACTCG
The DNA here is from genome assembly GCA_963738755.1 of uncultured beta proteobacterium. GTDB lineage: Bacteria > Pseudomonadota > Gammaproteobacteria > Burkholderiales > Burkholderiaceae > Paraburkholderia. The sequence continues at coordinate 82,644 of CAVTXZ010000030.1, read as the reverse complement.
GCGCCACAGTGATCGGCACAGTCAGCTCCGACGAAAAAGCCGCGATCGCCACGGCGCACGGTTGCGACCACGCGATTGTCTACACGCGCGAGAACTTCACCAAACGCGTGCGCGAGATCACCAACGGCGCGGGTGTGCCGGTCGTGTATGACTCGATCGGCAAGGACACGTTTACGGCGTCGCTCGATTGCCTCGCGCCGCTTGGCTTGTTCGTGAGCTTCGGCAACGCATCGGGGCCGCTGCCGCCGATCGATTCGTCGGAATTCGCCGGACGTGGCTCGCTCTACTTCACGCGCCCCACGCTCTTCACGCATATCGCCAAACGCAGCGACTACGAGGCGATGTCAGCCGAGCTATTCGACGTATTGGTGTCGGGCAAGGTCAAGACCAGCATCAACCAGCGTTACGCGCTGGCGGATGTAGGCAAGGCGCACGCCGATCTCGAAGGACGCCGCACCACGGGTTCGACGATTCTGCTGCCTTAAGCCTGCCTCAAGCGCGCCGAGGTCGGCGCGAAGTCTCGCCAGCCCCTACCCAGCCGGCACAAGGCCGTTCCATCCCAGGATGGAACGGCCTTTTCCGTTTACGCGATTTTTATACGCTCCCGGCCATCTTTGACCAGCCCTTTACGCGGTTCGGCATAACGTTCGACCTATCCAAAGTCCGTGTATGGAGAACAAGAATGGATGTGCTGTATGTCGGGGGGCTGGTGCTGTTTTCCGCGCTGACCTTTGCATTGATTGCCGGCTGCGAGAAGTTGATGCAGTTCCGGCGTGGCCAGGGAGCGCGCTCATGAACTGGATCCTCTGGTTGTCGGGCGCGGCTACCGCGCTGCTGTTTGCGTATCTGGTCTATGCGCTGTTGCGCGCGGAGGACATTGAATGAACTCGAATAATGTCCTCCAGGCGGGGCTTTTCATCATCGTGCTGCTGGCGGCCGCTGTACCGATGGCCCGCTATCTGAGCAACGTGATGGATGGCACCTCGCGGGTGGTCCGCTTTGGCGGTCCACTCGAACGTTTGCTGTACCGCATCGCGGGCGTCGATTCGTCGACGGAAATGAGCTGGAAACACTACGCGATCGCCACGATCGCGTTCAATGTGCTCGGCGTGCTGTTCCTGTATGTGCTGCTGCGCGTGCAAGGCTGGCTGCCGGGCAATCCGCAGCAATTCGGCCCGATGACCGTCGACGGCGCGTTCAATACGGCGGTCAGCTTCGTGACCAATACGAACTGGCAGGATTACACGCCTGAGCAGACTGTCGGCTATCTGGCGCAGATGCTCGGTTTCACCGTGCAGAACTTTTTCTCTGCAGCCACTGGCATCGTCGTGGTGATCGCGCTGATTCGCGGCTTCGCGCGTCATACGGCTCAGACGATCGGCAACTTCTGGGTCGATCTCACGCGTGTGACGCTCTACGTCTTGCTGCCGATGTCGGCGATCATCGCGGCGGTGCTGATGAGCCAGGGCGTGATCCAGAACTTCAAGTCGTATCAGGACGTGCCGACGCTGCAAACCACCACCTATGCCGCACCGAAACTCGATGCACAAGGCAATCCGGTGAAGGATGCGAAGGGCAACCCGGTCACGGTCGATACGCCGGTGAAGACGCAGACCATCGCGATGGGTCCGGTCGCCTCGCAGGAAGCGATCAAGATGCTCGGCACCAACGGTGGCGGCTTCTTTAACGGCAATTCGGCGCATCCGTATGAAAACCCGACACCGTTCTCGAACTTCCTGCAGATCTTCTCGATCCTGATCATCCCTGCTGCATTGGCGCTGGTATTCGGCCGGATGATCATGGACCGCAAGCAGGGCGTGGCCGTGCTCGCGGCGATGACGATTGCATTCGGCGTGTGCGTGTTCGGCGAGATCAGTGCCGAGCAATCCGGCAATCCCGCGCTCACCGCGTTGCATGTCGACCAATCGGCGAGCGCGTTGCAGTCGGGCGGTAATGCCGAAGGCAAGGAAACGCGCTTCGGTATCGCGCAGTCGGGCATTTTCACGGTGGCGACCACGGCGGCCTCGTGCGGTGCGGTGGCCAACACGCACGACTCGCTGACGCCGATCGGCGGCCTCTATCCGATGCTGCTGATGCAACTCGGCGAAGTGATCTTCGGCGGGGTGGGTTCCGGTATGTACGGGATGCTCGTGTTCGCGTTGCTGGCTGTGTTCGTAGCGGGCCTGATGATCGGCCGTACGCCTGAATACGTCGGCAAGAAGATCGAAGCGTACGAAATGAAGATGGTGTCGATCGTCGTGCTCCTGACGCCGCTGCTGGTGCTGGTGGGCACGTCGATCGCGGTGTTGAGCGACGCGGGCAAGGCCGGCATTCTCAACCCTGGCGCGCATGGCTTCTCCGAAATCCTCTACGCATTCAGCTCGGCCGCCAACAACAACGGCAGCGCGTTTGCCGGCCTGACGGTAGGCACGCCGTTCTACAACTGGCTTACGGCGATTGCGATGTGGTTTGGCCGCTTCGGCACGATCGTTCCCGTGCTGGCGATTGCCGGCTCGCTCGCCGCGAAGAAGCGCATCGGCGTGACCGGCGGCACGTTGCCCACTCACGGACCGCTGTTCGTCGTGCTGCTGCTCGGCACGGTGTTGCTGGTCGGTGCGCTGACTTATGTGCCTGCGCTCGCGCTCGGTCCTGGTGTCGAACATCTGATGATGATGGGCGCCCATTGAGGCGGCCCATCGGGATGACACGAGCGACCAACGAGTGAACACGCGCAAACGGGAAATTCGAGGATTGATTCAATGACTGAACATAATGCTACCAGGTCCATGTTCGACCCGGCGCTGCTGCGCCCGGCGATCGTGGACTCCTTCAAGAAGCTCACGCCGCGCACGCAGTTCCGTAACCCAGTGATGTTCTGCGTGTACGTCGGCAGTATTCTGACGACCATTCTGTGGATCGCCGCGCTTGGCGGCCAGGCCGAGGCGCCCGCGGGCTTCATTCTCGCGGTCACCTTGTGGCTGTGGTTCACGGTGCTGTTCGCGAACTTCGCGGAAGCGCTTGCCGAAGGCCGTTCGAAGGCCCAGGCAGCGTCGCTGCGCAGCGCGAAGAAAGACGTGATGGCCAAGAAGCTCAACGAGCCGCATCCGAAGTCGCCGATCCGCATTCTGACGGCATCGGATCTGCGCAAGGGCGACGTGGTGCTGGTCGAAACCGGCGACGTGATTCCGGCCGACGGCGAAGTGATCGACGGTGTCGCGTCGGTCGACGAATCGGCGATCACCGGCGAATCCGCGCCGGTGATCCGCGAATCGGGCGGCGACTTTTCGTCGGTCACGGGCGGTACACGCGTGCTGTCGGACTGGATCGTGGTGCGGGTGACGGCCAATCCGGGTGAAGCGTTCCTCGACCGCATGATTGCGATGGTCGAAGGCGCGAAGCGTCAGAAGACGCCGAACGAAATCGCCCTGACGATTCTGCTGGTCGCGTTGACGATCGTGATGCTGCTCGCCACCGCCACGCTGCTGCCGTTCTCGATGTTTTCGGTCGAGGCGGCAAAAGCGGGTCACGTGGTCACGATTACGGCGCTCGTCGCGCTGCTGGTGTGTCTGATTCCGACCACCATCGGCGGCTTGCTGTCGGCGATCGGTGTGGCGGGTATGAGCCGCATGATGCAGGCGAACGTGATCGCGACCTCGGGCCGTGCTGTCGAAGCCGCCGGCGACGTCGACGTGCTGCTGCTCGACAAGACCGGCACGATCACGCTCGGCAATCGTCAGGCTTCGCAGTTCGTGCCGGCACCGGGTTTGACCGAAGAAATGCTGGCGGACGCCGCGCAACTGTCGTCGCTTGCTGACGAAACGCCGGAAGGCCGCAGCATTGTCGTGCTGGCCAAACAGCGTTTCAACATTCGCCAACGCGACATGGCTTCGCTGCATGCGGTGTTTCTCGCATTCACGGCGCAAACGCGGATGAGCGGCGTCGATCTGCCTGGTCGCGAAATCCGCAAAGGCGCCGCCGACGCAGTCAGACATTACGTCGAAGTCAACGGTGGCCGTTTCCCGAACGAAGTCAGCAACGCGGTGGCTGAAGTCGCGCGCCGCGGCAGCACGCCGCTGGTGGTCGCCGAGAAAAACGAGCAGGGCGCCCGCGTGCTTGGCGTGATCGAGCTGAAGGACGTGGTGAAGGGTGGCATCAAGGAACGCTTCGCCGAACTGCGCAAGATGGGCATCAAGACCATCATGGTGACCGGCGATAACCGTCTGACGGCAGCCGCAATTGCCGCCGAAGCGGGCGTCGACGATTTCCTCGCCGAAGCCACGCCGGAAGCAAAGCTCGCCACGATCCGCCAGCACCAGGCCGAAGGCCGTCTGGTGGCGATGACCGGCGACGGCACCAACGACGCTCCGGCGCTTGCCCAGGCCGACGTCGCTGTGGCGATGAACACCGGTACGCAGGCCGCGAAAGAAGCGGGCAACATGGTCGACCTCGATTCGAATCCGACCAAGCTGATCGAGATCGTCGAAATCGGCAAGCAGATGCTGATGACGCGCGGCTCGCTCACGACGTTCTCGATCGCCAACGACGTCGCCAAGTACTTCGCGATCATCCCGGCCGCGTTCGCCACCACCTATCCGGCGTTGAACGCGCTGAACGTGATGCATCTCGCCACGCCGGCGTCCGCGATCATGTCGGCGGTGATTTTCAATGCGCTGATCATCGTGCTGCTGATCCCGCTGGCGCTCAAGGGCGTGCGCTATCGCGCGCTGGGTGCGGCGATCCTGCTGCGCCGCAATCTGCTGATTTACGGCCTGGGCGGGATCATCGTGCCGTTCATCGGCATCAAGCTGATCGATATGGTGCTGGCCGCATTCGGCTGGGTTTGAGTAGCGGCTGTCTAAGAGGAATTAGCCATCATGAAAAATCTGTTCCGTCCGTTGCTGGTGATTTTCGCGGTGCTCACCGCGCTCACCGGACTCGCTTATCCCGCTGTGATGACCGCCGTCGGTCAGGCGGCCTTCCACGATCAGGCCAACGGCAGCATGCTCGAGCAGGACGGCAAGGTGGTCGGCTCGAAGCTGATCGGCCAGCAGTTCGACGCGCCGCAGTATTTCTGGGGCCGTCTGTCGGCAACCAGCCCGATGCCGTATAACCCACAAGGCTCGAGCGGTTCGAACCTCGGACCGACCAACCCGGCGCTGACCGACGAAGTTAAAGGCCGTATCGACGCGTTGAAGGCTGCCGGCACCGATATGTCGAAGCCGGTGCCGGTCGATCTGGTGACGTCCTCGGGCAGCGGTCTCGATCCTGAGATCAGCCCCGCGGCTGCGGCCTATCAGGTCGAACGGGTGGCCGCTGCGCGCAAACTCGCGCCGAACGACGTAGCGGCGCTGGTCGATCGCTACACGACCGGCCGCCAGTTCGGGATTCTGGGCGAGCCGCGCGTGAACGTGCTGCAACTGAATCTGGCGCTGGATGAGATGAAGCGCGGTTAAATGCTGTGGTTGACGAAGGCGGTGCCCGCGCGGCGCCGCCTTTGCCATTTGCGCGGTTCGCAGTTGCAGTGGGTCCCGGTGCGCATGGCTGCTATTTGCGGTGGCCGCCATTTGCGGTGGCCGCCATTGCGGTGGCCGCCATTGCGGTGGCCGCCATTTGCGGCATGGCTGCGACCGTGCCACCATGCGTACACCACCGCTCGCCTTACTATGAAAACCAATGAGCACGAATCGCCCCGATCCTGACCAGTTGCTCGACAAGCTGCAACGCGACGAAGAAAAACGTCAGCGTGGCCGGCTGAAGATTTTCTTCGGCGCGTCGGCCGGGGTCGGCAAAACCTATGCGATGTTGCAGGCCGCGCGGCGCCGCGCCGATGAGGGCGCGGACGTTGTGATCGGCATCGCGGAAACGCACGGCCGGACCGAAACCGCGGCGCTGCTCGACGGCCTCGACGTGCTGCCGCTCGCGCATATCGAGTATCGCGGCCGCAAGCTCGGCGAGTTCGATCTCGACGCCGCCCTCGCGCGCAAACCGCAACTGATCCTCGTCGACGAACTCGCCCATTCGAACGTGCAGGGCGCGCGGCACCTCAAGCGCTGGCAGGACGTCTATGAACTGCTCGACGCGGGTATCGACGTCTACACGACGGTCAACGTGCAGCACCTCGAAAGCCTCAACGACGTGGTGGGGCAGATCACCGGCATTCGCGTCTGGGAGACGGTGCCCGATCGCGTATTCGATCGCGCCGACGAAGTCACGCTGGTCGACCTGCCGGCGGAGGAATTGCTCGACCGGATGCGCGACGGCAAGGTGTATATGCCGCAGCAGGCCGAGCGCGCGGTGCGCAATTTCTTTCGCAAGGGCAACCTGATCGCGTTGCGCGAACTGGCGCTGCGCCGCACCGCGGATCGCGTCGATGCGCAGATGCGGGAATATCGCGCGGACCGTTCGATCCAGCGCATCTGGCAGGCGCGCGAACGCCTGCTGGTCTGCGTCGGACCCGGTCCGGAAGCGCCAATGCTGGTGCGCGCGGCAGCACGCCTCGCCGCAAGCCTGAAGGCCGACTGGATCGCCGTTTACGTGGAAACGCCCGCGCTGCAGCGCTTGCCCGACGCGCGCCGCGAACGCACGCTGAACGCCTTGAAGCTTGCCGCGGAACTCGGCGCCGAAACCGCGACGCTCGCCGGCACCGACGCCGTCGCGGCATTGATCGGCTATGCGCAGGCCCGCAACGTATCGAAGCTGGTGGCGGGCGCGTCGGCGCGCACGGGCTTCGCGCGCTGGCTGCGCCGGCCGCTCGGCGAGCGCATTGCCGAACGTGCCGGCGATCTCGATCTCACGCTGATCCGTGCGTCGGCCGAGCGCGACGGCGGCGAACCGCGCCGCTTGCTGAACACCACCGCGAACGCGTGGCGCGAGGCATTGAGCGCAGCGCGCGAACGGCGCTCGCCGCCGCGCGCCTATGGTTTCGCACTGGCCATTTGCGCGGCTATCACGCTGCTGTCGAGCCAGTTGATCGACCGTATCGATCTGGCCAACCTCGTCATGCTGTATCTGCTCGGCGTGATTTTCACGGCGGTGAAACTCGGTCGCGGACCGGGCGTGGTGCTGTCGTTTCTCAGCGTCGCCGCCTTCGATTTCTTTTTCGTGCCGCCGCGCATGTCGCTGTCGGTGTCCGATACGCAGTATCTGCTGACCTTTTTCGGCATGCTGCTGACCTCGCTCGTCATCAGCCACCTCACGTCGAGTTTGCGCCGCGAGGCGAGCGTCGCGCGGCGTCGCGAGCAACGCACCGGCGCGATGTACGCGATGGCGCGTGAACTGGCGGCGGCGCTCGCGACTGAACAGATCGTCGGGATTGGCAGCCGCCATGTCAGCGAGGTATTCGGCGCGCGCGTCGCGATTCTGCTGCCGGACAGCGCCGATCAGGTGAAGCAGAAGATCGAGGACCCGGACGCCGCCATCACGCTCGAAGGCGAGATGCTCGATATCGACGTCGGCCAGTGGGTCTACGACCAGCAGAAACCGGCCGGCCATGGCACCGATACGCTGCCGGCTGCCGCCGCGCTGTATCTGCCGCTCAAGGCGCCGATGCGCACCCGTGGCGTGCTCGCAGTGGTGATGCGCGACGAGCGCGAGCTCGATGTGCCCGAGCAGCAACGCATGCTCGACGCGTTCGCCGCACAGATCGCACTGGCGCTGGAACGCGTGCATTACGTCGATATCGCCCGCGATGCGCTGGTCAACATGGAATCGGAGCGCCTGCGCAATTCGCTGTTGTCCGCGATTTCGCACGACCTGCGTACGCCGCTGACGACGATCGTCGGCTTTTCGTCGATGCTGGCGCAATCGCGCGAAGCGCATCCCGGCGCGCAACCTGGCGACGATCTGGTCGAGGCGATTCACGAAGAGGCGCTGCGCATGACCGGCATCGTCACGAATCTGCTCGACATGGCCCGCTTGCAGGCCGGAAGCCTGCAACTGAACCGCCAGTGGACCTTGCTCGAGGAAACGGTGGGCGCCGCGCTGCGGGCGTGCCGGCGCGTGCTGGCGAAGCATCCGGTGCAGGTGAAATTGCCGCCGGACTTGCCGCTGCTGCAACTCGACGCGGTGCTGATGGAGCGGCTGTTCTCGAACCTGTTCGAGAACGCGGCCAAATACACCGCGCCGGATACGCCGCTCGTGGTTGGCGCGCAGCGTCTGGACGCGGACGGCAAATCGTATGTGCGCGTCACCGTCGACGACACCGGACCGGGCCTGCCCGCCGGCATGGAAGCGCGCGTGTTCGAGAAATTCACGCGTGGCGAGAAGGAGTCGGCCAAGCCGGGCATCGGCCTTGGCCTCGCGATTTGCCGCGCGATCGTGGATGCCCACGGCGGTACAATCGGCGCGCTCAACCGGATATCCGGCAACGGTCAGGTCGAAGGCGCGCGGTTCTGGTTCACACTGCCGGTGGAAACGCCGCCCGACGCACCGGACGCGCTCGAAGAAGAGAGCGCCGAAACCTTGCCCGAGTTCCATTCAACTTCTGACCCGCTTGCCAAGCCGAACCATGAGTGACCCCAGCATCACCGTCGTCCTGATCGAAGACGAAAAGCAGATTCGCCGCTTCGTGCGCACCGCGCTGGAAGGCGAAGGCATCGTCGTGCACGACGCCGAAACCGGTAAGCAGGGTCTCGTGGAAGCGGCCACCCGCAAGCCCGATCTGGTGATCGTCGATCTCGGCCTGCCCGACACCGACGGGCTCGACGTGATTCGCGAACTGCGTGGCTGGAGCGAGTTGCCGGTCATCGTCCTGTCGGCGCGCACTCAGGAAAGCGAGAAAGTCGCCGCGCTCGATGCCGGTGCGGACGATTACCTCACCAAGCCCTTCGGCGTCTCCGAACTGCTGGCGCGGATTCGCGCGCACATGCGCCGGCGCAACCAGGGCGGCGCGAGCGAATCGCCGCAGGTGCGTTTCGGCGCGGTGACCGTCGATCTGGCCCTGCGGCAGGTGAGCCGCGACGGTGCCGCGGTCCATCTCACCCCGATCGAATATCGCCTGCTCGCGACGTTGGTGCGCCACGCCGGCCGGGTGCTGACGCACCGGCAATTGCTGCGCGATGTGTGGGGGCCGTCGCATGTCGAGAGCCATCACTATTTGCGCATCTACATGGCGCATCTGCGCGGGAAGCTCGAACGCGATCCGGCGCAGCCGGAGCATATCGTCACGGAGACGGGGGTCGGCTACCGGCTGGTCGGGGCGGTATAACACTCGATGTGCCGCGTTGGCGTCCCAGAGCTCATGGCAGCCCGGGAGTCGGGCCGCCGCGGGCGCATGGCGACCCATTTTGGTATAATTACAGATCGTAAGGACGACCTTACGCATCCGCTACGAACGGGGACGGCCCCATCTCACCATGGAGCTGTCTCATGTCCTGGATTCTTCTGCTGATCGCCGGTTTGCTCGAAGTCGCGTGGGCGGCCGGCCTCAAAACCTCCGACGGTTTCACCCGGCTCTGGCCGTCCGTGTTCACGGTTGTGACCGCGCTCGGCAGTTTCGCGCTGCTTGCAATGGCGATGCGCCAGCTCCCGCTCGGCACCGCGTACGCCGTGTGGACGGGGATTGGCGCGATCGGCGCGTTCATCTTCGGCATCGTGATGATGGGCGAGGCGTTGACGGTCGCGCGGGTGGCAAGCGCGGCGCTGATCCTGGTCGGATTGATCGGGCTGAAACTGTCGTCGGGGCATTGATGCACCAGTCACGCGCCTGTTTGCAGGTCTAGCTGCGCGCGAGCCGCGCCGCATCAGTCGCCGCCATTTGTTCGCCGCTCTGCGTTCTGCGAATTAACGTGGCTATAATGAGATTGAATCCAACCTGAAATTGCCCGCGGCCTATCTGGCGCGGCCGGCTTGGCGCGGGTCTGACGACTTCGATGCGGCGGCTCCTGTCCTTTGCCCGTCGAAGCGCCCGGCACGCACAGCGCCCGGAGGCGCCCATGCTTGAATCACTTTCGCTTGCTGCGGGCCTCTCATGGGGCAGCGGCCTGCGCCTCTATCTGACGGTTCTGCTGGCCGGCGTGTTCGAACGCCTCGGCCTGATCCATCTGCCCGATACGCTGTCCGCACTGTCTTCGCCGTGGGTGATCGGCGTTGCGGCGGTGCTCACGCTGACCGAATTCCTCGCGGACAAGATTCCCGCATTCGACTCCTTGTGGGACGCGGTCCATACATTTATTCGCATTCCGGCGGGCGCGGTGCTGGCGGCCGGCGCGCTCGGCCATGCCGATCCGGCGCTTCTGACCGTCGCCGCGCTGGCCGGCGGCACCCTGGCCGGCACGGCGCATCTGGCCAAAGCGGGCACGCGCGCGCTGATCAATCTGTCGCCGGAACCGGTGTCGAACGTCGTGACCTCGACCGCTGAAGACGGCCTGGTCGTTGGCGGCGTGCTGCTCGCCCTGTTCGTGCCGTTTGCCTTTCTGATCTTGATGGTGGCGTTTTTGATGCTGGCGGGCTGGGCCTTGCCGCGGCTCTGGCGCGGGGTGCAGGGCGGTTTTCGCGGGATGGCGACGCACATGGTGTCGCGTTTTGCCAGGAGCAGGCACGATTGAGCGATACGGTGAGCGGTACGGCGGGTTCGACGGCGCGCGCGACGACAAAGCGCCGGTTGGGTGGCAAGGATCTGCTGCGCCAGGCGATCCGCATGACTGCGCGCGACTGGCGTGCGGGCGAGTTGACGATGCTGTTGCTCGCGCTCGTGCTGGCCGTCGCGGCATTGTCGAGTGTCGGTTTTCTCGCGGACCGGCTGCATCAGGGGCTGGAGCGTGACGCGCGGCGCATGATCGCCGCCGATTTCATCGTGCGCGCCGACCATCCCGTCGATCCCCGGTTCGCGCAGCAAGCCGTGGCGCTGGGCTTGAACACCGCCAGTACGGCGATTTTCCCGAGCATGATCAATTCGACCGGCACGCAGCCAGTCTCGCGGCTGGCCGCCGTCAAGGCGGTGTCGCCGGGTTATCCGCTGCGCGGTGCAGTGCGGATCGCAAGCGCGCCGGGCGCGACCGACCATCCCGCGTCGTCGATTCCCGCGCCGGGCACGGTCTGGGTCGACCAGGCGTTGCTCGACGCGCTGAAGCTGCGGGTGGGTGATCCCGTGAAGGTGGGCAGTCGCAACTTCACGATCGGTGCGCTGATCACCCGCGAGCTCGACCGCGGCTTCTCATTCGTCAATTTCTCGCCGCGTCTGATGCTGCGCGCCGATGAGGTCCAGTCGACTGGCCTGATTACCTTCGGCAGCCGCGTCACGTATCGATTGCTCGTGGCAGGCACGGATGCCGCGGTGGCGCGCTTCGCGCAGTTCGCGCACGACAGGGTGGATGGCGGCAAGATGCGCGGCGTCGCGCTCGAATCCTTGCAGGACGGTCAGCCGCAGGTGCGCCAGACACTCGATCGCGCAAGTCACTTTCTCACGCTGGTTTCATTGCTCACCGCGTTGCTCGCGGCTGTCGCGATCGCGATGGCGGCGCATCGCTATATGCGGCGGCATCTGGATGGCTGCGCCGCGATGCGCTGTCTCGGCGTCAGCCAGGCGGCGTTGCGCGCGCTGTTTACGCTTGAGTTCGTCGGCCTGGGCCTGATTGGCGGCGCGGTCGGTGTGGCGCTCGGTTACCTTGGGCATCTCGCGTTGCTGACGTGGCTCGGCAGTCTGATCGATGTCGCGCTGCCGTACCCGAGCGCGTGGCCGGCGCTCGAGGGCATCGCAGCCGGTCTGGTGCTGTTGCTCGGTTTCGCGTTGCCGCCGCTGTTGCCGTTGACGCGTGTGCCGCCGGTGCGGGTGCTGCGGCGCGAATGGGGCGAAGCGGGGCGTACCGCGTGGGCTGCCTATGCGCTCGGCATCGTGCTGTTTGCCGCGTTGCTGATCGTCGCGGCGGGAGAGCTGAAGCTTGGCGGCATCGTCGCGGGTGGCTTCGCCGGCGGTCTGATGGTATTCGCGTGTATCGCGCGGTTCGCGCTGTGGGGCGCTGCGCGTTTTGTGCGCAGTGAACGTGTAAATGCGGGGATTGGCTGGCGTTACGCGTTGGCGTCGCTGGAGCGGCGTAGCAGTGCGAGCGCGCTGCAGATCACCGCGCTCGGCATTGGCCTGATGTGCCTGTTACTGATTGCGATGACGCGCAATGATCTGGTGGCCGGCTGGCGCAAATCGACGCCGCCCGATGCGCCGAACGAATTCATCATCGACATCCAGCCCGATCAGCGCGAAGCCGTCACGCGGTATCTGACTGCGCACGGCGTGCCCGATACGGTTCTTGCGCCGATGGTGCGCGGCCGGCTGATTGCGATCAACGGCAAGGCGGTGAATCCGGATTCCTTCAAGGGCGACGATGCGAGGCGTCTGGTGGATCGCGAATTCAATTTGTCTTATACGACCACGTTGCCGGACGACAATCGTCTTTCTGCCGGCACGTGGTACGGCGACACCAAAACGCCGCAGATTTCGATCGAGCAGGGTCTGGCGAAACTGATCAACGTGAAGCCAGGCGACGTGTTGCGCTTCGACGTGACCGGTTTGCAGATCGACGCGCCGGTGACGAGTGTGCGCAAGCTCGACTGGGGATCGTTCAAGGTCAACTTTTTTGTGCTGATGCCGCCGGCCGCGCTGCAGGATTTTCCGGCGACGTTCATTACGAGTTTCCATTTGCCGCAGGAGAAGCAGTCGACGATTGACGGGCTGATTGCCGCTTATCCCAATCTCACCGCGATCGACACGGGGCCGATTCTCGCGCAGGTGCAGCGGGTGTTGCAGCAGGTGATTGGGGCGGTGCAGTTTCTGTTTGCGTTCACGCTGGCGGCCGGGGTGCTGGTGCTATACGCGGCGCTTGCCGGCACGCGTGATGAGCGCATGCGAGAATCCGCGTTGCTGCGGGCGCTGGGGGCGTCGCATCGTCAGGTGAGGGCGGTGCAGATTGCCGAGTTCGTGGCGGTCGGTGCGCTGGCGGGTTTGATGGCGGCGGTCGGTGCGCAGGTGATTGGCTGGGTGCTGGCTACGCGGGTATTCGAGTTCTATCTGAGTTTCGATCCGTGGTTGTTGCCGGCGGGGATCGCGGCTGGGATTGCCTGTGCCGGTGTGGGTGGTTGGCTGAGCTTGCGGCATGTGCTGGCGCGGCCCGCATTGCAATCGCTGCGGGATGCGTGATTTTTTCTTTCTGGTTGGTGGGTGGGTATGAGTGATGTGAACGACGAGGTGTCCGCTGCACAGCCGACGGCCTTTGATCTGGTGGGTGGTGAGGCGCGCGTACGCGAGCTGGTCGACCGGTTTTACGACTTGATGGATCTCGAAGCGGAGTTTGCCGGGATTCGGGCTTTGCATCCGGAGTCGCTCGATGGCTCGCGGGATAAGTTTTTCTGGTTTTTGTGCGGGTGGATGGGGGGACCGGATCATTACATTAGCCGGTTTGGGCATCCCAGGCTTAGGGCACGGCATTTGCCGTTTGCCATCGCTTCCAGCGAGAGGGATCAATGGCTGAGGTGCATGGCGTGGGCTATGGAGGATGTTGGGCTGGATGAGGCGTTGCGCGAGCGGTTGTTGGGGTCGTTCTTTGAGACCGCTGACTGGATGCGGAATCGGAATGGATAGTGGTTTTTTCTCGCCGTAGGCGGTGGGTGGGGTTTGTTTGCGCGTGGCGCTTGGGAGTGTGCTTGTGGGTTTGGCGTTTTCTTGATTTGTTGTTGGTTTATTAGCGTTCCCCCTGTGCGGGGGGGCACTCACTTTCTTTGCCACGCCGCAAAGAAAGTAAGCAAAGAAAGCGGGCTCAAACCGCTAATTCTTAAGCGGGTCTCCTGGCTTGGAGGGTCCGGTGGTCCCATTAACGGGTCACACCGTGCCCGGTAACCGCCAGTGACACAGCCGTCATCCGCTCCCACTCCGCACTGCGTGCGTCGCGGACGGGTCCACCAGGGAAACCAGTTGCTTCGTTTGTGCGCGGTGGGGACCATCGGCTTCGCCTCGGCGAGATGCCGAAACATACCGGAAACTCTGAAAGTGCCGGCTTCGGCGCAGAAGCGAGCAAACCAGCAAACCAGCAAACCAGCAAACCAGCAAACCAGCAAACCAGCAAACCAGCAAACCAGCAAACCAGCAAATCAGCAAATCAGCAAATCAGCAAGTCAGCAAGTCAGCAAGTCAGCAAGTCAGCAAGTCAGCAAGTCAGCAAGTCAGCAAGTCAGCAAGTCACGCCAGGGTGTGCAACTGCGAGTCGGGGCGTCGGGGTAAACCGCATGCGTAAAACGTGGTGAGTGGTTTAAAGAAGTACCGCGTCGGCGCGCGTAGCGCCGCCGGAAGCATGACGGCCTGGTCACTCAGGAGGGAAGGTGCGCAGGCTCAATCTCTACGGAGCCACTACACCCTCCAAGCCAGGGGACCCGCTTAAGAATTGGCGGTTTGAGCCCGCTTTCTTTGCTTACTTTCTTTGCGGCGGCAAAGAAAGTAAGTGCCTGCCCCGCACAGGGGCGAACGCTAATAGACCAATAACAAAACAAGGAAAGGCCAAAAAAAACAGACCAAGAAAAAGTGAAAGCCACCACCGCAGGCAAACAAACCCCCACATCCCGGGCGATAATAACGAGCAGAACCCCCCACCACCAAAATCCAGTGAAACCCTACACCTCCGAGGCGGACCACGCCACCCTCCCCCCCGAAGCCCGCGCAGCACTAGATTTCTGGTTCGAAGCACCAGACTCCCCCAACTTCGGCAAAGAAAGAAAGCTCTGGTTCGCCCGCAACGAGGCCTTCGATTCACAATTGCGGGAACACTTCGGAACCCTGATCGAATCAGGCCACAATGGCACCTTGGACGGCTGGACAAAAACCCCACTAGGCGCGCTAGCGCTCATCATCGTGCTGGATCAGTTTTCCCGTAACTGCCACCGCAACACGCCACGCGCCTTCGCCGCCGATCAAAAAGCCCTGCGCACCGCGCAGCAAATGATCGCGAGCGGCGCCGACCGCCTGCTACCCACGGCCCATCACCGCGCCTTCGCTTATCTGCCTTTCGAACACGACGAAACGCTGGCCAGCCAGCACGAATCGCTGCGTCTGTTCAAGCAACTGAAAGCCGAACCGGACGGCAAGTCCTACTACTCGTCGGCAGTGAGACACGCAAGAATCATCGAGCGCTTTGGACGCTTTCCCCATCGCAATGCAATCCTCGAGCGTCCGTCGACGGCGGAAGAGACAGCCTTTTTGCAACAACCCGGTTCGTCGTTCTAAACCAAGGCGCACCCTGGCGCCGCGCCCCGGACTAGTCGCCACCGACGTCCGCAGCCGGTGTCCGCACAAACACGCGCAGCAGTTCGTCGTTGTCGCCCGGACGCGCACCCGACCAGAAAAGGCGCCAATCGCCCGCCGGCAAACGCGCATCCTTGCGGCGGCTCTGCGCGATCAGCCACGTGCATCCGGTTGTGTCGGTATTCGCGGCCGATTGATGCTCGATGCCGGTGTAGTAATACAGCATCGGCGCTTCGGATTCTCCGAGCCCCGTGCTGGCCATACAATCGCCATCGTTCCATTCAATATTCATGCGGGCGCCGAGGCTCTCGAACACGGAGCGATAACTCTTCGCATAGTCGAGCCACGGCAGCAACAGCGTACTCACCAGCCCCCAAGCGACCATCGCGCCCGCACACCAACTCAGCGCGCCGCGCCATTTCCCGGCGTACTTGAACACCGGCAGCAACCACAGCCAGCCAAGCGTCATCAACAGCGCGGCAGCGATCAACCCGGGTTTGACCGGCATCACCCAATCGAGTGGCAGCCAGCGGCCAAGTCGATGCAGCGACGCATGCGTGTTCGCCGGATCGCTCATGATCGACCAGATGATCCACGCCAGCGAAATCACGCAGCCGAACAGCACGCGGCTCGTCATGTCCCAGCTTGCGTGCAGACGCCGCGGCAACCTGTCGATTCCCTGCATCGCCAGCAATGCAAGCGGGGCGATGAACGGCAGGATATACAGTTCGCGCACCGTCGCCGAGCTCTGCAATACGGCAAAGCCGCCGCCCGCGAAGATCGCCGGCAGGGCGACGCGCGGATCGCGCCAGCGGCGCCATGCGCCACCCACGAGTGCGGCCAACGCCAGCGGCACAACGGGAAAGCCGACGCTCAACACGGTGCGCAGCACGAACAGGCGGCTCTCGTTCTCAGAGCCGAGTTCAGCCACCGAAAAGCCGAAGTATCGGCCGATATTGTTGTCCCACAGCCAGACCTTGAAGAGCGCTTCGGAGCGCAGGTACAAGCAGATTGGCCAGATCAGCGCGAACGGGGCGCAGACAAGAGCGGCGACGCCCAGCGCGCCTGCGAAGCCGCGGTTGCGGCAGGCAGGGTAGAGGGCCAATACCGCCACCGTGGTCGCGCCGAATACGAGCGGCACGAACAGGCCCTTGGCCAGCAGCGACACCCCGACGCCCGCGCCAAACATGGCGGCGCCGCTCAGCATGGCATGGCGTCGCCGGTGTACGTCGTCCGGTAGCAGGTGGGCTGCGTCGCGCAACTGCTCCATCACCAGTTCAAACAATCCGCAGAAGCCAAGCGCCGCGCCGGCCATCAGCGCGACATCGGTCATCATGTCGTGCACGTGCTTGATGACGACCAGCGTGCTCGCGAACAAGGCCAGCGTGCCGATCACGCGCACATCGAACCAGCTCGACGCGGCCACCGCGCCGCGGACCACGCGTGCCGTGTAGTAGACGGTCAGTCCGGCGAAGAGCGCACTCGCGAGGCGCGCCGCATCGTGCAAGGGCAGATAGCGGCCGAACATCCAGGCAAGTCCGGCGCCGACCCAGTCGTACATGGGCGGCTTCTCGACAAAGGGTTGGCCCGCGTTGGTCGGCACGACCAGGTCGCCGGTGTCGAGCATGTGCTGGATGATGCCGAACGTGTAGGTTTCGTCCTGCTTCCACGGCTCGTGGCCCAGCGTGCCCGGCAGGAGCCACGCGCACAGGACGCTCAGCGCGATCAGCCACATCAGCGGCCTGCTGGCGGCGAGCGCACGCAGGCGTTCGGCGGCACGCGAAGCGCGGTCGGCTGGTATCGCGGCGTCAGACGGAGTAGCGGGCCTGGCCGGCGCAGCAGCTTCAGCCGCAGATGTGTGGCCGCCTGACAAACCGGCATCGACTTCGGCCAGGCGCGCCGACTCAGACAGCATAAGCTCGGGGGCGCACTCGGCAAGGCCTGCCGGTGCGGCTGCCGGTGTCGCGACCGCGACTTCCCCCGCGCGCCAACGCGCCGATGGTTTTTCGTGCATGAAGATCTCTGGTCACCGTACGCGGCGGCATGGGCCGCGGACTTATGTCGGGCTACGCGTTGCATGCGCCGTGCATGCGAACCGCGGCGATTGTAGTCCCGGATTATTACGACTGGTTACAGAGGAACTGTGGAGATTTCTGCCCAGACCGACGCCTTGCTTGATTTCACGTGAACTCAACGGAAATTCGCAGCCGGGAAAGGCCGGCGGCCGTTTGAAAGCGGCCTGCCGCCAGCAAGGAAGAAGCGGCGCTTAACGTCCGCCGGCGACGTCGAGCAGTGCGCCGGTCACGTACGAGGCGGCGTCGCTGAGCAACCAGACAATCGTTTCGGCGACTTCGTCGGCGCTGCCGGGGCGGCCCAGCGGTGTTTGCGCGCCGAGCTGCGCGGCGCGGTCGGGCTTGCCGCCGCTCGCGTGGATTTCGGTATCGATCAGGCCAGGACGTACCGCATTGACGCGCACGCCTTGCGGGCCGAGCTCCTTGGCGAGGCCAATCGTCATCGTGTCGACCGCGCCTTTCGAGCCGGCGTAGTCGACGTATTCGTTCGGCGAACCCAAACGTGCCGCCGCCGATGAAACGTTGACAATCACGCCGCCAGCGCCGCCGCGATCCTTCGACATCCGGCGCGCGGCTTCACGCGCGCATAGGTAGGCGCCGAGCACATTGACGTCGAACAGACGCTTCAGGCGCGCGAGGTCCATATCCGCGAGCTGCATGGACGGCGCGACGATGCCGGCATTGTTGACGAGTGCATCGAGCCGGCCGAAGGTCTGCTGGAGCGTGTCGAACATCGCGATCACATCGGCTTCGTTGGCGACGTCGCCGGCGATCGGCAACGCGCGGCCGCCCGCACGCTCCACTTCGGTGACGGTCTCCTGCGCGGCGGCGAGGTTCTGCGCGTAATTGACGCCGACCGACCAGCCGCGCGCGCCTAGCAGACGCGCGGTTGCGCGGCCAATGCCGCGGCTGCCACCGGTGATCAGAACGGCTTTCGTCATCACAACCTCATCGTCGGGAAAGCGCCCGCGCAGAAAGCGCAGGCCGTGTTCAGGTGCAGCCGGGCGCGGAACCTGAGATTCAGACCGCGTCGCGTTTGACGGCCCACTTGTCATTGGCGGGCGGCTGATAGCGCTGCAACCTGTCGATCAGCGACACCGGATCGGCATCCACTTGCAGGATGTCGAAATACGTTTGCCGCATGAAACCTTCGTCGACCGTGTGCTGAAGCATGTTGATCAGCGGATCATAGAAGCCGTCGATATTCAGCAATGCCACAGGTTTCTGGTGATAGCCGAGTTGCGCCCACGTGTAGACCTCGAATAGTTCTTCGAGCGTGCCCACGCCGCCTGGCATCGCGACGAACGCGTCGGACAGGTCGGCCATCATCTTCTTGCGATGATGCATGTCGGGCACCACGTGCAGCTCGGTCAGGCCGTTATGGCCGACTTCCTTGTTGACCAGCAGCTCGGGAATCACGCCGATCGCGCGGCCGCCTTCGGCCATCACCGTATCGGCGATCACACCCATCAGCCCCACCTTGCCGCCGCCATAGACCAGCGCAAGATCGGCTTGCACCAGCGCGCGGCCGAATGCCTGCGCGGCTTCGGCGTACAACGGTCTGGCTCCGTCGGAGGAGCCGCAATACACACACACCGACTTCATGCTTAAACGTCCTTCGGTTCGTTACGGGGCGCGGCGCCTTCCTTGGGCGGCAGATAGTCGTAGAACTCGCGCTTGGGCAGCTTGCCGGAGACGAGGTCGTCGAACAGCTGCCGCGAGCGGCCGCGCAGATAAGGCGCCATTAGCGACACGATCTGCACGCTCACCTGATGCAACTCGGCCTGAATCGCTTCCTGTTCGTTGTACTTGCGCGGATTCATCACGAACTGATACGACAGCCAGTACGTGCCGATCACACCGACGTTGGTGGCGATCACGTGCAGCTCTTCGGGCGTCACGACCATTTCGCCGTCGGCCACCAGCTGTTCGCAGAACTGGCTCGCAAAACGCACCTTGTGGCTGATGATCTGCTTGAAGTGCGTCTCGAGCGTGCGGTTGCGCGCCAGCAGATCGTTCAGGTCGCGATACAGGAAGCGATAGCGCCACGTGAAATCGACCATGTACTGCAGATACGACCACATTTCATCGATAGTCGCGCGGTGGTCGTCGGGGAAACGCAGACGTTTTTCGATCTCCTGCTCGAACTGGCTGAAGATGCTGTTGATGATGTCGTCTTTGTTGCGGAAGTGGTAATACAGGTTGCCTGGACTGATTTCCATTTCCTCGGCGATCGTCGTCGTGGTGACGTTCGGCTCGCCGATTTCGTTGAACAGTTTCAACGACAGTTCGAGAATCCGTTCGCGGGTGCGGCGGGGAGGTTTGGCTTCCATGTCGTCCGGCCCTGGTTACGCCAGGCTGGGCGCATAGCGGCGTGCCGCTCTAGCGTGATCCACCCGGACGCGGTTGGTATGTTGAACGCCCCTGGCCTGTTGATGCGCGACAGGCTCCCGAAAGGTAATCCCCCAATCCACCGGAACTTCCTGCGGGGCGGGAGACTACCTGCGGAGCGAAAAAGCTGGGACGGCCCAGCTTTTTCTTGTGAGGCTATCGGACGATTATAAACCGAGCGTGCTAATACCAAGCGGATAGTCGGAGTTTTCATTGCCTGGACCGTCGGCAAGCGGAGCGAGGCGTGCGCTACAGCCACGCCTTGATCCAGTGCACGAGCAGTGGTCCGACGATCAACACCCACGTCATCAGGCACATGCCGAGCGCGACCATCACGGCCGCGCTGCCGAGATCCTTCGCCCGTCGCGACAGTTCGTGGCGTTCGAGCGAAATGCGGTCGATCGCCGCCTCGACGCTCGAATTCAGCAATTCGACGATTAGCACCAGCAGGACCGAGCCGAGCAGCAACACGCGCGACACGGGCTCGACCGGCACCAGCACGCCGCATGGAATCAGAATCGCGGCGAGCGTGAGTTCCTGACGAAACGCGCTTTCCTCGCGGATCGCCACGCGAAACCCGGCTAGCGAATTCTTCATCGCGTGCCATGCGCGAGTCAGGCCGCGATTGCCTTTGTAGGGATTGAACGGCAACGGCGCAAGCGGGTCGTCGGGGCTGAGCGGTTCGTGAGCGTCGCTCGCGCCGTTCACGCCGTTTAAACCATGTGCATGGTGTGCATGATTCGGCGCGCCGTGCTCGTTCACGTCGTCGAACGGTTCGATGCTGGCTGCGTCGGTGTCGTGATTGACGGCGTGCAGTGCGCCGTTCGCCGGACGGTGCGCCACGCTGGAGTCTCGGGTTCGCATAGACGGCTCGGCGCGCCGCATCACGCGGCGGCGCTTTCCTCGCTGTACGACGCGCGCGGCAACGGCTTCAGATGCGCCGCGAACTGTTCGGACGCCGCCGCCCATGAGAAGCGCTCGGCCCACGCGCGCGCATGGTCGCGATCGATCTTCAACGCTTCCAGGCAGGCTTCGCGCAGGTCTTCATCCATTGCGCCCGCGCCGCCGTCACCGAGCACGTCGATCGGACCGGTGACCGGATACGCCGCGACCGGTGTGCCGCATGCCAATGCTTCGAGCAGCACGAGTCCGAAGGTATCGGTGCGGCTCGGGAACACGAACACGTCGGCGGCGGCATAGACCTTCGCCAGTTCGGCTTGCGTGAGCACGCCGAGATAGTTCGCTTGCGGATAGCGCGATTTCAGTTCGGCGAGCGCCGGCCCTTCGCCGGCGACCCATTTCGAGCCGGGCAGATCGAGCTTCAGAAATGCCTCGACGTTCTTCTCGACCGCTACGCGCCCGACGTACAGAAAGATCGGCCGCGCGGTGTTGAGCACCTTCGAGTCCATCTGGCGAAAGATGTCGAGGTCGACGCCACGCGTCCACAGCACGACATTCGTGAAGCCGAATTTTTCGAGGTCGGCCTTGACCACCGGCGTTGGCGCCATCACCGCCAGTGACGGCTTGTGGAACCAGTGCAGGAACTTGTAGGTCGCGGCGAGTGGAATGCCGAAGCGTGCCTGCACGTACTCCGGAAAGCGCGTGTGATACGCCGTCGTGAAGGGCAATTTGTGCTGGATCGCGTAGGCGCGCGCGGCCATGCCGAGCGGGCCTTCGGTGGCGATATGCAGCGCGTCCGGCGCGAATTCGTCGATCCGCTGACGCAGCTTGCGGCGCGGCAGCAGCGACAGGCGAATCTCGGGGTAGGTCGGGCAAGGAATCGTCTTGAATTCGAGCGGTGTAAGCAGATCGACGCGATGGCCGAGCGCGGTGAGCTCGCGCGTAGTGTTTTTCAGCGTGCGTACGACACCATTGACCTGCGGTTCCCACGCGTCGGTGACGATCATGATCTTCATCGGTTTTGGCCCAATAGAAGTTAAGAGGGACTACGCGGTCGCCCGGGCCTTTTGCACGCTTGCTTCCGGTGCGCGCATCACGGTCCAGTAGATCACCTTGAGTTCGCCTTCATACGTCTCGACGAGCGCCGACAGACTTTCGACCCAGTCGCCGTCATTGCAATACAGCACGCCGTCGATCTCGCGGATTTCGGCTTTGTGGATATGCCCGCAGACCACGCCGTCGCAGCCGCGGCGGCGTGCTTCGTCGGTCATCACGCGTTCGAACGAGGAGATGAAATTCACCGCGTTCTTGACCTGATGCTTCAGGTACTGCGACAGCGACCAGTACGGAAAGCCGAGCCGGCTGCGGATGCGGTTGAACCAGCGGTTCAGCACCAGGATCATCGTGTAGAGCGTGTCGCCGAGATACGCGAGCCACTTGGCGTGCTGGATCACGCCGTCGAACAGATCGCCGTGCACGATCCACAGACGCTTGCCGGCGAGCGTCGTGTGGAATGCTTCGCCGCGCACGTGGATGTCGCCGAACGCGAGGTCGCAGAACTGGCGCGCGGCTTCATCGTGATTGCCGGGCACATAGATCACCTGGGTGCCTTTGCGTGCTTTGCGCAGCACTTTCTGCACGACGTCGTTATGCGCCTGTGGCCAGTACCAGCCTTTTTTCAACTGCCAGCCGTCGATGATGTCGCCGACGAGGTACAGGTATTCCGATTCGTTGTGACGCAGGAAGTCGAGCAGATAGGGCGCCTGGCAGCCGCTCGATCCAAGATGGATGTCGGATAGCCAGATGGTGCGGTAGCGGTGCGGTTCGGCGTGGTCGTCGTCGTGATGGCCGGCGTGTGCGTCGATTGGCAGCGACGGCACAGGCAACGGCAAGCCGTGACTATGGTTGGGTTCCGGACGGAACGCGACGGTGTCGACGCTCGGGCCGGTCTGGCGGAACAGGGAAGTCGCGGACGTTTTGGGGTCCATGGCTCACGCGTCGAGTTGCGGTGCCCGTATTGCGCCAGTCGCGCGTGACTGTGCCGTGACAGTCACAAGAAGTTCTTATTACTTGGGGGAGGCTGTGAGGCGAGGGCGAGGGGCCCTGCGGCAGAGTGGGAGGTCAACGCATGTGCTGTAGCGCGGCTGGCGGAATGGGCCGCGCCGTTTAGCGCGCGACGCTGATCACGCGGGTACCGGCGAGGCGGTCATGCAGAAACTGACGCTGCGCATCGAAGCGGCCGGTGGCGGCCCACAGGACGAACCAGAGGCCGGCGATCATTAGCGTTTGCGGCACGGATAAGCCGAGCAATGGATGCAGTGCGAGCGGCGGCAAAAACCACAGCCAGGCGAGCACGTAGCGAACGATGGCGCGGCGGGTGGAAAGCGGTGTGCCGTCAGCGGCGACAACGCGCAGGCGCCAGGTTTTCATCGGCAGGGTCTGGCCGCTGTGAGTCCAGAACCAGACAAAGTACAGACCGACGACAAGACCGATCCATGCCGCCAGAATGTTGTGATGGGTCAGGCCATTGCGCTGCTGCGTCAACGTGCTGAACAGATAGCCGGCGATGAACACCACGCCGAACAGGATCACGGCTTCGTAGAGCAGCGCGGCGAGGCGCCGGCGAACGGTGGGTACATTGCCGGATGCGTCGGCAGGCAGGGCGGAAGTGGCGAGTGGCTGGGACACAGACGGGCCTGGTCAGGAGCCGTTGAAGATCGACGGCGCTTCGGCCGGCGAAACCGGCACCGGCGTGGCGGGTACGAAGCTGCCGGCGGCGGGAATAGCGGGCAACGCGGGAGCCGGCAACGACGCACCGACCGCGGCGCTCACCGCAGCGGCGCCACTCGCGCCATGTTCGCGGGCGTTGACGAGTCGGTCGAGCCCCTTTATTTCGCTCTTGCCGGACGGCGGCGCGCTAACCACGCTCGGCCGCCGTTTGCGTTCGCTCGCGGCAAGCCGCTCCTTTTGCTCTTCGGATAACTGCTGATAAGCCTTCCACGCGTTCTGGCGGGCTTCACGTGGCAACTCCTTTGAAACCTGGTAATTTTCGCGCGCAACGCGTCGCTGATCGGGCGTCATGCGGACCCATTCAGCCATTCGCTCGTGCAGGCGTTTTTGCGCATCAGGCGATAACTTCGGATAGCGTGACGCGATCTTGATCCATTTGCGTTTGCGTTCGTCGCTGAACGAATCCCACTGGGCGGCGAACGGCGCCAGCGCGACGTGCTCGGCGGAAGTCAGACGCGCCCATGCCATTGGACTCGTGCTGTCGGACAGGCCCGGCAGTTCGACGGCGAGGGTAGGGGCGGGCGTCTTCGCGGTTGCGCCGCCGGCGGCAGGCGCGCTAACGGGCGACGGGCTCGGATAAAAGCGCGGATACGTCGCGGCGAACGACACGAGGGCCGCGATTGCGCATCCGAAAACAACGGCCAAGCCGCGCTTGTAACTCACCCGAAGGATCTCCCGCTCAGTGGGCGCGCGATAGGTACGCGTTAAAACCGTGGTCGAGGTAGGCATTGAGCGGCAGATCGTCACTCAGCATCGCGGCGTCGATATCGGCGAGTTCAGCCGTGCGCTGCTGGTCTTGCCAGTAGGCAATGCCCACGAGGCTGACGACTAGCGCCACGAGCGGCCACGCCAGCGCAAAGCGGCGCAGCGGCGAACGGCGGCGCGGGGCTTCGGGTTGCGGCATGGCCGGCATGCCGGCACCGGCGAGGGCCGGCACGAACACCGGCGCGCTCACGATTTCAGGCTTCTTGCGGGCAAGCGCAGCGCGGCGCGCCACGGCGAGCCGGTCGACGGTGGCGGACGGAATGCTGGCAGCGTTTTCGTCGAGCGCGCGGCGCACCTGGCGGGCGAACTCGAGTTCTTTGGTTTCGAGGGAGCTCATAGCGTGATTCCTTTAGCCTTGAGCGCTTGCGCCAGCGTGTGGGTGGCCCGCGAGCAGTGCGTTTTCACACTACCTTCGGAGCAGCCCATCGCGGCGGCAGTCTCGGCGACATCCATATCTTCCCAATAACGCATGAGAAACGCCTCCCGTTGACGTGCCGGTAACTTTTGGATCTCGTCGTCGATTAACTGTAAGACCTGTTCGCGTTCGAGTTTCTGTTCGTTGCTCTCGGAGCCTGCCGAGCCTTGCTGGGCCTCGAATGTTTCGAGGGGGTCGAATTCGTCGTCGTCAGGGTTGCCGAGCGACGAAAAGAGACTGACCCAGGTATTGCGCACTTTCTGCCGACGAAAATAGTCGTGCATCGCATTCTGGAGAATACGCTGAAACAAAAGCGGCAGTTCGGCGGCCGGACGGTCGCCATATTTTTCGGCGAGCTTGATCATCGCGTCCTGCACGATGTCGAGCGCGGCGTCGTCGTCCCGCACGGCGTAGACCGTCTGCTTGAATGCGCGCCTTTCGACGCCCGCCAGAAAATCGGCGAGTTCCTTGTCTGATGCCATCCGTTGGGGGTCGGCGCAGCGTGCGTGCGCGTAATCAGTCGAAAAATGTCGTAAAACTCGCGGATGCTAACAAACTTTTGCGCCGCTGGGGCGAAACGTGATCCACCTTGTGTCTCGATATCAAGGTTTCGGTCAAATATGAGATTGAGGGGCAGGGCGGCACGGCAATATTTTCTTGACCGCGCGGGTTTCTGCAGATATCGTCGCTGGTTCGCAACATAAGTGACTTGTCTCAATTGAGGTGTGGCCCAAGAAGCTCACCTGTCAACTGGACGCGCCGCTTGAACCCGAGCCACAAGCCCGGCAGAGAGCACCCGATCAATTTTTTGCCGAAAATTCGAAAGGTGAATAAATGAATATGCCCAGCGCGGAATTCTCCACGTCGGATACGACCCCCCATCCTGAAGCTGACTCTATCGGCGCCACCGTGCTCATGAAGGCACTGGCCGACGAAGACGTCGAGTTTGTGTGGGGCTATCCCGGCGGCTCGGTACTCTACATTTACGACGAGCTGTACAAGCAGGACAAATTCCAGCACGTCCTCGTGCGTCACGAGCAGGCCGCGGTTCACGCCGCCGACGCGTACTCGCGCTCCACCGGCAAAGTCGGTGTGTGCCTTGTGACCTCCGGCCCGGGCGTCACCAATGCGGTGACCGGTATCGCCACCGCGTACATGGATTCGATCCCGATGGTGGTGATCAGCGGCCAGGTGCCGACTGCCGCGATCGGCCAGGATGCGTTCCAGGAATGCGACACGGTCGGCATTACGCGTCCCTGTGTAAAGCACAACTTCCTCGTGAAGGACGTGCGCGACCTCGCCGCCACCGTCAAGAAGGCTTTCTACATCGCCCGTACTGGCCGTCCCGGCCCGGTGCTGATCGACATTCCGAAAGACGTGTCGAAGGCGCCTTGCCACTACGAGCCGCTCAAGAGCGTTTCGCTGCGCTCGTATAACCCGGTGACCAAGGGGCACTCCGGCCAGATTCGCAAGGCGGTTGCCTTGCTGCTGTCGGCCAAGCGTCCGTATATCTACACTGGCGGCGGCATCATTCTCGCGGATGCATCGCGCGAGCTGAACCAGTTCGCCGACCTGCTCGGCTATCCCGTCACCAATACGTTGATGGGTCTGGGCGGCTATCGCGCGAGCGACAAGAAATTCCTCGGCATGCTCGGCATGCACGGCACGTACGAAGCCAATATGGCCATGCAGCACTGCGACGTGCTGATCGCCATCGGCGCGCGCTTCGACGACCGTGTGATCGGCGACCCGGCGCATTTCGCGTCGCGTCCGCGCAAGATCATTCATATCGACATCGATCCGTCCTCCATCTCCAAGCGCGTCAAGGTCGACATTCCGATCGTCGGCGACGTGAAGGAAGTGCTGAAGGAACTGATCGAGCAACTGCAAACGGCCGAGCATGGCCCGGACACCGCGGCGCTTGCCGACTGGTGGAAGGACATCGAAGCCTGGCGCGCGAAAGACTGCCTGAAGTTCGACCGCAAAAGCGACATCATCAAGCCGCAATACGTGGTGGAAAAGGCGTGGGAACTGACCGACGGCAATGCCTTCGTGTGCTCCGACGTCGGCCAGCACCAGATGTGGGCGGCGCAGTTCTATCGCTTCAACAAGCCGCGTCGCTGGATCAATTCCGGCGGTCTCGGCACGATGGGCTTCGGCCTGCCGGCGGCGATGGGCGTGAAGATGGCGCACCCGGACGACGACGTCCTCTGTATCACGGGCGAAGGCTCGATCCAGATGTGTATTCAGGAACTTTCCACCTGCAAGCAGTACGAGACGCCGGTGAAGATCATTTCGCTGAACAACCGCTATCTGGGCATGGTGCGCCAGTGGCAGCAGATCGAATACAGCAAGCGCTATTCGCATTCGTACATGGATGCGCTGCCGGATTTCGTGAAGCTCGCCGAAGCGTACGGCCACGTCGGTATGCGCATCGAGCGCACGGCGGACGTCGAGCCGGCGCTGAAAGAAGCGCTTCGCCTGAAAGATCGCACGGTGTTTCTCGATTTCCAGACCGATCCGACCGAAAACGTCTGGCCGATGGTTCAGGCCGGCAAGGGCATCACCGAGATGCTCATGGGTTCGGAAGATCTATAACGACCGCTTCTGACGCCGGCTTCGTCATGCACGCCTTCACAAAGGGCGAACGCGGGCGAGGCGGCGCGAAACGGCACGCATACATCGATACATCGACATCTGGAAGAAGCGAAACATGAGACACATTATTTCCGTCCTGCTGGAAAACGAACCGGGCGCGTTATCACGCGTGGTGGGGCTCTTTTCGGCACGCGGCTACAACATTGAAACCTTGACGGTGGCTCCGACCGAAGACCGTTCGCTGTCGCGCATGACCATCGTTTCCATTGGCTCGGACGACGTGATCGAACAGATCACGAAGCATCTGAACCGCCTGATCGAGGTGGTGAAAGTGGTCGACCTTACCGAGGGCGCCCACATCGAGCGCGAGCTGATGTTGATCAAGGTGAGGGCGGTCGGCAAGGAGCGTGAGGAGATGAAACGGATGTCGGATATTTTCCGCGGCCGCATCATCGACGTCACCGAAAAGACTTACACGATCGAACTGACGGGCGCGAGCGAGAAGCTCGATGCGTTCATCGAAGGGATCGACGCCACCGCGATTCTCGAAACCGTCCGTACGGGCGGCTCGGGTATCGGCCGCGGCGAGCGCATCCTGAAGGTGTGACGCGCGAGTTCATCTACCGTTACGTATCGTCCTGATCGAAGCCGGGCAGTGCCCGCACTAACCCGGCCAGGCAGCACACCATTCGCAATATTTGTATTTCACTGATTTCACCGAATTTAGCCAAGGAACCGACATGAAAGTTTTCTACGACAAGGACGCCGACCTCTCCCTCATCAAGGGCAAGCAAGTCACCATCATCGGCTACGGCTCGCAAGGCCATGCGCACGCACTGAACCTGAGCGAAAGCGGCGTGAAGGTGACGGTCGGTCTGCGCAAGGGCGGCGCATCGTGGAGCAAGGCTGAGAACGCCGGCCTGCAAGTCAAGGAAGTGGCGGAAGCGGTCAAGGGCGCTGACGTCGTCATGATGCTGCTGCCGGACGAGCAGATCGCCGAAGTCTATGCCAAGGAAGTGCACGGCAATGCCAAGCAAGGCGCAGCGCTCGCCTTTGCGCACGGCTTCAACGTGCACTACGGCCAGGTGATTCCGCGTGCCGACCTCGACGTCATCATGATCGCGCCGAAGGCCCCGGGCCACACGGTTCGCGGCACCTACTCGCAAGGCGGCGGCGTGCCCCACCTGATCGCGGTTGCGCAAGACAAGTCGGGCGCGGCACGTGACATCGCTTTGTCGTACGCGGCGGCGAACGGCGGCGGCCGTGCCGGCATCATCGAAACGAACTTCCGCGAAGAAACTGAAACCGACCTGTTCGGCGAACAAGCCGTGCTGTGCGGCGGCACCGTCGACCTGATCAAGGCCGGCTTCGAAACGCTGGTGGAAGCGGGTTACGCGCCGGAAATGGCGTACTTCGAATGCCTGCACGAACTGAAGCTGATTGTCGACCTGATCTATGAAGGCGGCATCGCGAACATGAACTACTCGATCTCGAACAACGCCGAATACGGCGAGTACGTGACGGGTCCGCGTATCGTGACGGCTGAAACGAAGAAGGCGATGAAGGCTGTGCTGACCGACATTCAAACCGGCGAGTACGCAAAGAGCTTCATCATCGAAAACAAGGCCGGCGCACCGACGCTGCAATCGCGTCGCCGTCTGACGGCCGAGCATCAGATCGAAACGGTGGGTGCGAAGCTGCGTTCGATGATGCCGTGGATCGCTGCGAACAAGCTGGTCGATCAGTCGAAGAACTAAGCCAGTTTTACCGCCTCTGACCGGCGCGGCACCTCGTCGCAGCAGCCGGTAACGCAAAAAGCCGTCCAAGGGTGCTGAACCCTGGGCGGCTTTTGCTATCCTACGGTTTTACAAAAATACAGAAGCCATCCATGAATTACCCTCATCCGATCATCGCGCGAGAAGGCTGGCCGTTCATCGCCATCGCGGCCGTCGTAGCATTATTGATTCATGCCTTCGCGGGGTTCGGCTTTGCTTGGCTGTTCTGGCTGATCCTGATCTTCGTCGTGCAGTTCTTCCGCGACCCGGCACGTCCGATTCCCACTCAGGCAAATGCCGTGCTGTGCCCGGCCGACGGCCGCATCGTCGCAGTCGAAACCGCACATGATCCGTA
Source organism: uncultured beta proteobacterium (assembly GCA_963738755.1). Taxonomy (GTDB): domain Bacteria; phylum Pseudomonadota; class Gammaproteobacteria; order Burkholderiales; family Burkholderiaceae; genus Paraburkholderia. Next base: position 53,366 of record CAVTXZ010000030.1, on the reverse strand, counting down.
TGCCAACCGTGAAGCGCTGAAAATCAGCGTGTTCATGAATGTCTTCAACGTCCACTCGCAACGCTCGCCGGTGGATGGCGCGATCTCCAAGGTCGAATATTTTCCGGGCGCGTATCTGAATGCCGCGGTGGACAAGGCTTCGACCGAAAACGAGCGCAATGCGGTCGTGATCGAAATGGCCAGCGGTCATACGGTGACCTCGGTGCAGATCGCCGGCTTGATCGCGCGGCGCATTCTTTGCTACGTTCGCTCGGGTGAGCCGCTCACGCGCGGCCAGCGTTATGGGTTTATCCGTTTTGGCTCGCGTGTCGACGTGTATCTGCCGGTGGGCAGCCGTCCGCGTGTGTCGATTGGCGAGAAGGTTTCCGCGTCGTCCACGATCCTCGCTGAACTATAAAGCGGCACACAGGAGGTTTTCCGAATGGCCGCATTCAAACCGCGTCGACCCCGCAACAGCGGACCGCTGCCGCGCCCGTTCCGCCGCAACAAGCCGATGGTGGCGGAGTCGGCGGTCGATAGCCGGCGCGCGCAGCGTCAGCAATTCCTGAGAAAGCGCGGCATCTATCTGCTGCCGAATGCGTTCACCACGGCCGCGCTCTTCTGCGGCTTCTTCGCCGTGGTGCAGGCCATGAACGTGCGCTTCGAAGTCGCGGCGATCGCGATTTTCGTGGCAATGGTGCTCGACGGCATGGACGGCCGTGTCGCTCGCATGACGCATACTCAAAGCGCGTTCGGCGAACAGTTCGACAGTCTTTCGGACATGGTGTCGTTCGGCGTCGCGCCGGCGCTGGTGATGTACGAGTGGATCCTGAAGGATCTCGGCCGCTGGGGCTGGCTCGCGGCGTTCGTCTACTGCTCGGGAGCGGCGTTGCGTCTGGCGCGCTTCAACACGAACATCGGCGTGGTCGACAAGCGCTTCTTCCAGGGTATGCCGAGTCCGGCTGCGGCGGCGCTGATCGCCGGCTTCGTGTGGCTCGCCACCGACAACCGTGTGCCGCTCAAGCTGGTGTGGCTGCCGTGGGTCGCCTTCGTGCTGACCATTTACGCCGGTGTGACGATGGTGTCGAACGCGCCGTTCTATAGCGGCAAGGCGCTCGACGTGCGGCACCGCGTGCCGTTCGGCGTGATTCTGCTGGTGGTGGTTGCGTTCGTGCTGGTGTCGTCCGATCCGCCGCTGATGCTGTTCGGCCTGTTCGTGCTGTACGGTTTGTCGGGCTATGTGTTCTGGGGTTATCAGGCGCTGCGGGGCCGGGCGAATCCGGCCAGGTCGGCGGAGCGGGACAGGTGATTGCAGCATTTTGCCGCGTATCGGCAGACTGAAAAACGGCGGCCCTCGGGCTGCCGTTTTTCGTTGCGCAGCCACTGTTTGAGGGCATCTGCGGCGGGTGCGACGCTAATTGCACGTTGCTGGGAATGCCGCTATAGTCGTCGGATGAACGCGTTACCGCTCCTCTTTCAGCCTGTGCAAGAGTCTCGGCAGGCTGGCGCGCCACTCGGCCTGCTGGCGCTAGCGCATCCACCGCGCTGATCGTTTTCGCCCTCCGTCTGCCTCGTCTATGGTTTAGCGTCGCCAGCGGTGGCGCAAACGTCCGAATTCCAATATCCGATCCCCACATTTGAACGACTCCTCAGGAGACCCGACATGGCAGACAAACTGATCATATTCGACACGACCTTGCGCGACGGCGAACAATCGCCCGGTGCGTCGATGACGAAAGAAGAAAAAATCCGCATCGCCAAGCAACTGGAGCGCATGAAAGTCGACGTGATCGAAGCGGGCTTTGCCGCCAGCTCGAACGGCGACTTCGATTCGATCCACACCATCGCGGGGCTGATCAAGGACAGCACGATCTGCTCGCTGGCTCGCGCGAACGACAAAGACATCCAGCGCGCCGCCGACGCGCTCAAGCCCGCCGATCACTTCCGCATCCATACGTTCATCGCCACGTCGCCGTTGCACATGGAGAAGAAGCTGCGCATGACGCCGGACCAGGTGTTCGAGCAGGCAAAGCTGGCGGTGCGTTTCGCCCGCAAATTCACGGACGACGTCGAATTTTCACCGGAAGACGGCAGCCGTTCGGACATGGACTTCCTGTGCCGCGTGCTGGAAGCGGTGATCGCGGAAGGCGCGACCACCATCAACATCGCGGACACGGTCGGCTATGGCGTGCCGGAACTCTACGGCCAACTCGTGAAAACGCTGCGCGAGCGCATCCCCAACTCGCACAAAGCGGTGTTCTCGGTGCATTGCCATAACGACCTTGGCATGGCGGTCGCGAACTCGCTGGCCGGCGTGCAGATCGGCGGTGCGCGTCAGGTCGAGTGCACCATCAACGGTCTCGGCGAGCGTGCGGGCAATACGTCGCTCGAGGAAATCGTGATGGCCGTGAAAACGCGCAAGGATTACTTCGGCCTCGAGGTCGGTCTCGACACCACGCAGATCGTGCCGGCGTCGAAACTCGTGTCGCAGATCACCGGCTTTGTCGTGCAGCCGAACAAGGCAGTGGTGGGCGCGAACGCGTTTGCGCACGCGTCGGGCATTCATCAGGACGGCGTGCTGAAAGCGCGCGACACCTACGAAATCATGCGCGCCGAAGACGTGGGTTGGAGCGCCAACAAGATCGTGCTCGGCAAGTTGTCGGGCCGCAACGCGTTCAAGCAGCGTCTGCAGGAACTGGGGATTGCGCTCGATAGCGAAGGCGAACTGAACACCGCGTTCGCACGCTTCAAGGAACTGGCCGACCGCAAGTCGGAAATCTTCGACGAAGACATCATCGCGATCGTGACCGAGGAATCGGCCGAGGCGCAGGAAAGGGAGCACTACAAGTTTCTGTCGCTCTCGCAGCATTCGGAAACCGGCGAGCAGCCGCACGCGAGAATCGTGTTCTCGGTCGAAGGCAAGGAAGTGACCGGTGAAGCGCGCGGCAACGGTCCGGTGGACGCCACGCTCAATGCCATCGAAACGGAAGTCGGCAGCGGCTCGGAATTGCTGCTGTATTCGGTGAACGCGATTACCACCGGCACCCAGGCGCAGGGCGAAGTGACCGTGCGGCTGTCGCGGAGCGGGCGCATCGTCAACGGCGTAGGCACCGATCCGGATATCGTCGCGGCTTCCGCGAAGGCATATATCTCGGCGCTGAACAAGCTGCACTCCAACTTCGACAAGTTGAATCCGCAACGTTCGGAATAACGTGGAACGAGAGGCGCCGCTGTGTGCGCCTCAACCGAAGAGGTTAAACCAAGCCCTGTGCGCTGATGAGCACAGGGCTTGGTTTATTGTGCTGCGCGCGCTCAGAACAGGCTGCGGCGATCCGGATCGTGCAACGGATCAGGCGTTTTCTGCGTGAGCCGCACGATGCCCTGATCGTCGAAATAAAAGCTGTACATCATGTACCAGACATTGTCTTCGAGATAGCGATAGGTCCAGACCTCGCGTTTCATCAGCGGAAAGTACGCAGTTTCGACCGGGCGGCCGAAATTGACGAGCACGTCACTCTTGGTCCATTTGCCGATTTCCGCCCGATAGAACTCGTTTGGTTGGAGTACCTGACGGACGTTGACGATTTTGCCGGCCGCGTCGATATCGGCGGCGGTGGTGAATTCGCCCATCGGTTGAGTCGGCCACATCAGCCGCTTGCCGCCATTGGGCAGATCGTAGCTCTCGCGCGGCGCGCCCAGTTTCGCGACGATGGTCGATTCGTCGGCGCCCGCCTGAAATTGCTGCCACGGCTGCGCGCAGCCTGCCAGCATCAGCGCGCTTGCGCACACGAGCGCTGCGCGGCGCAGACGGCTGGCGGCCGGTGCGCCGATCGAGGCCGCCGTGATGGGGTGGCGGTAGAACATGAATTCCTCCGATGGCATTTGAATAGCGGTTTTTTTCATCGAGACGCATTATTTTGACACGGGCCGAGGCAAAAGATTTGCGCTTCGTGCGCGGGTCTTGCACCAGTACAGTAACGGGCTGGCGCGCTTGCTTATTCCGTCGCGCACGTCCTATGATCCGCGCTTCGACGAATCAAGCGGGGCATTCATGATGGCGAAGTGGCAACGCGCGGCAGCAGCGGCGCTGGCAGCGATTTCGATGGCCGCGACGGCTCACGCCGCGAACGTGACGGGCGGTGGCGCGGCACAGAAGCCGGCCGAGAAGCCGGCCGAGAAGCCGATCCAGCTGGCATTGATCGAGGGCATGTCCGGCCCGTTCGCAAACGCCGGCGCGGCGGTGGAGCGCAATCTGCGCTTCGGCGTCGAACAGGTGAATGCGCACGGCGGCGTGAAACTGGCCGACGGCGCGCACCCGCTCGAACTAGTCGTGCTCGACAGCAAGGGCAGCACCGAGGAGGCGCTCGTCCAGTTGCGCGCGGCGGCCGACCGGCACATCGGCTACATCATGCAAGGCAACAGTTCCGCGGTCGCCGCGGCGCTGATCGGCGCGATCGACAAGCAGAACAGTCGCGAGCCTGACAACCGTGAGGTGTTCCTCAACTATTCCGCCGACGACCCCGCGCTGACCAATGCCAATTGCAGCTTCTGGCACTTTCGCTTCGACGCGCACGCGGGCATGCGCATGGACGCGCTCGCGGATGTAATCCAGCGCGACACAGCGGTGAAGAAGGTGTATCTGCTGAACCAGGACTATAGCTTCGGCCACGATGTCAGCAGCCTCGCGCGCGCGGCGCTGGCGACGAAGCGCCCGGATATCGCCGTGGTCGGGGACGAGTTTCATCCGATTGGCCGTGTGAAGGATTTTGCGCCGTACATCGCAAAGATTCGCGCGAGCGGGGCGGATGCGGTCATCACCGGCAACTGGGGCAACGATCTCACGCTGCTCGTCAAGGCGGCGAGGGAGCAGGGGCTCGATACCCGGTTTTACACGTTCTACGGCAATAGTCTCGGTGCGCCCGCGGCGTTGGGGGACGCCGGCGTCAAGCACGTGATCGCGGTGGCCGACTGGCATCCGAACGTCGGCGGCGCGGCCTCCGATGCCTGGTACACAGCCTTTCGCGCCCGGTTCCCGGCCGCGCAGGACGACTACCCGGTGCTGCGCATGCCTCTGATGATCGAAACCCTCGCTGCGGCGATGAACCGCGCCGGCAGCGCCGATCCCACGGCGGTGGCCAGAGCGCTCGAAGGAATCCGGTTCGATAACGGCTTTCACGCGTCGTGGATGCGCACCGAAGATCATCAGTTGATCCAGTCCCTTTACGTGATGGAAATGGACAAGGCGGGCACGCCGGGCGTGCACTTCGATAACGAGGGCTCCGGCTACGGCTTTCGGACTGTGCTGGCGTTGCCGGCTGAGCGGACCGTGCCGCCGACTGTCTGCAAGATGAAACGGCCATGAAGCGGCTATGAAGTTGAGACGACCCGGCCATGATCTGCCCCGGCACAGCAGGGTTCGCGGCCGGATTGGGCTGTGCTACAATACGCGTCCTCGTTGCAATGCATGGCATGTAAATGGCATGCAGGTGCGCGGGGTAACCCACGGCACGGCCTTTCTTCCGTGACCGCCTGTCTAGTTCTTAAGGAAATCGACATGTCCGCAGTTGAAATCAGCAAGAAGTCCGAAGTCGTTGCGCAATTCGCACGCGCAGCTAACGACACCGGCTCCCCCGAAGTTCAGGTCGCGCTGCTCACGACCCGCATCAACGAACTGACCGTTCACTTCAAGGCACACACGAAAGATCACCACAGCCGCCGCGGTCTGCTGCGCATGGTGAGCCGCCGTCGTAAGCTGCTCGACTACCTGAAGGGTAAGGACGCGGATCGTTACCGCGCACTGATCGAGAAGCTGGGTCTGCGTAAGTAATCGGCCAGTCGTTCAGCAAGATGCCTGTGTCAGTTCCACTGATACAGGCATTTTGTTTTTGCACGGTGCGCTTCATGTGACGCGCGCCGCCTGTCAGCCGCGGTAGCGTGACGATTCATGCGGCGGTTAGCAGAAAAAAGCAGGAAAAAAGCAGTAAATAAAAGCAGCAAAAAAGGAAATACGGCCGGGCTTCAGGGCAGAGCTTTGTGTCATTCCAGCGGTTCGCGCGCGTAGAGCGTGGTTCTCTGGAATGGCATAACACTACTCTTCCCATGCGGCGCCGGTCCTGGCGTTGCCGCGCCGCTTCTGGTCCGCGCGGCCATACGATGAGGAAAGACAATGACTATGTTCAATAAGATCGTCAAAGAATTTAAGTGGGGACAACATAACGTCCGCCTCGAAACGGGCGAAATCGCTCGTCAGGCAAGCGGTGCCGTGATCGTCGACATCGAAGATACGGTGGTGCTGGCTACCGTGGTCGGCGCCAAGACTGCCAAGCCGGGTCAGGACTTCTTTCCGCTGACCGTCGACTACCTCGAAAAGACCTACGCAGCAGGCAAGATCCCCGGTGGCTTCTTCCGCCGCGAAGGCCGTCCGTCGGAAGGCGAAACGCTGATTTCGCGCCTGATCGATCGCCCGCTGCGCCCGCTGTTCCCGGAAGGCTACTACAACGAAGTGCAGGTCGTGATCCACGTCCTGTCGCTGAACCCGGAAATCCCGGCTGACATCCCCGCGCTGATCGGCGCGTCGGCGGCACTCGCTATTTCCGGCCTGCCGTTCAACGGCCCGGTCGGCGCAGCACGCGTGGCCTACATCAACAACGAATACGTGTTGAACCCGACGCGTCCGCAAATGAAGGAATCGGCGCTCGACCTGATCGTCGCCGGTACGGAACGCGCGGTGCTGATGGTGGAATCGGAAGCGCAGCAACTGAGCGAAGAAGTGATGCTCGGCGGCGTGGTGTTCGGTCATGAGCAAATGCAGATCGCGATCGACGCGATCCATGAACTGGTTCGCGAAGGCGGCAAGCCGGAATGGGACTGGAAGCCGGCTGCGAAGAACGAGCCGCTGATCGCCCGCGTGTCGGAACTGGCCCAGGCCGATCTGCTCGCAGCGTATCAAATTCGTGACAAGCAGGCGCGTTCGACCAAGCTGAAGGAAGTCTACGCAGCCACGTCGGCGAAGCTCGAAGAAGACGCAGCGGCAAGCGGCACCCCGGCGGCCGACAAGGCAACCGTCGGCAATGTGCTGTTCGATATCGAGGCGAAGATCGTCCGTACGCAGATCCTGAACGGCGAGCCGCGTATCGACGGCCGTGACACGCGCACCGTGCGCCCGATCGAAATCCGTACCGGCGTGCTGCCGCGTACGCACGGTTCGGCACTCTTCACGCGCGGCGAAACGCAGGCGCTGGTTGTTGCGACGCTGGGCACCAAGGGCGACGAGCAGAACATTGACGCGCTCGAAGGCGAATACCGCGAACGCTTCATGCTTCACTACAACATGCCTCCGTTCGCGACCGGCGAAACGGGTCGCGTCGGTTCGCCGAAGCGCCGTGAAATCGGTCACGGCCGTCTGGCCAAGCGCGCGCTGGCTGCGTGCCTGCCGAGCGCCGACGAATTCGGCTACTCGATCCGCGTCGTATCGGAAATCACCGAGTCGAACGGTTCGTCGTCGATGGCTTCGGTGTGCGGCGGCTGCCTCGCGCTGATGGACGCCGGCGTGCCGATGAAGGCGCACGTTGCCGGCATCGCCATGGGCCTGATTCTCGAAGGCAACCGTTTTGCGGTGCTGACCGACATCCTCGGCGACGAAGATCACCTCGGCGACATGGACTTCAAGGTAGCGGGCACCGAAAACGGCGTGACCGCGCTGCAGATGGACATCAAGATCCAGGGCATCACCAAGGAAATCATGCAGGTCGCCCTCGCGCAAGCGAAGGAAGGCCGCATGCATATCCTCGGCAAGATGACGTCGGCAGTGTCGGGCGCGAACACGGTGCTGTCGGACTACGCACCGCGCATGATCACCATCAAGATCAATCCCGAAAAGATCCGCGACGTGATCGGCAAGGGTGGTTCGGTGATCCGCGCGCTGACCGAAGAAACCGGCACGACGATCGATATTTCGGACGACGGCGTCGTCACCATCGCCAGCACCAGCAGCGAAGGCATGGCCGAAGCGAAGAAGCGTATCGAGAACATCACGCTGGAAGTCGAAGTGGGTCAGGTGTACGAAGGTACCGTGCTCAAGCTGCTCGATTTCGGCGCGATCGTGAACATCCTGCCGGGCAAGGACGGTCTGCTGCACATCTCCGAAATCGCCAACGAGCGTATCAAAGACATCAACGACTACCTGAAGGACGGCCAGCACGTGAAGGTCAAGGTCATCCAGACGGACGAAAAGGGTCGTGTGCGTTTGTCGGCCAAGGCATTGCTGAACGATGCCGCGAACGGCGCGCCGCAAGGCGAACCGACGCCGCAGTAATGCAGTAGCAGGGCGACGGCCGGCAGCGCGAATGCGCGCCGGCCGTTTTTCATGAAGGCTACAGAGTGGATTGCATTGCAAACGGGTACTCTGTTTGTTCGTGCCGGTATGCAACGCAATCCAATCCTGGAGTTGACGCAGATGAAAGCGATCGAAATCACCGAATTTGGCGCACCGGAAGTCCTGAAGCTGGCGGAACGGCCCATGCCGCAGCCGAAAGCGGGCGAGGTGCTGATCAAGGTGGCGGCTTCCGGTATCAACCGTCCCGATGTGTTCCAGCGCAAAGGCGGCTATGCGCCGCCGCCGGGCGCTTCGGATCTGCCGGGGCTCGAGGTGGCGGGCGAGATCGTGGGCGGCACGATCGACGAAAAACACAATCCGTTCGGTCTGAAAATCGGCGATCGCGCCTGTGCATTGCTGGCGGGTGGCGGCTACGCGGAATATGCGGCGGCGCCACTGCTACAGTGTTTGCCGGTGCCGGCGGGGCTGTCGGATGTCGAGGCAGCTTCACTGCCGGAAACCTTCTTCACGGTATGGAGCAATGTGTTCGATCGCGCGCAACTCGGCGCGGGCGAGGGCGGTCCGAATGAAACGCTGCTGGTGCAGGGCGGTTCGAGCGGCATCGGCGTGACGGCGATCCAGATTGCTCACGCGCTGGGTTTTCGCGTGTTCGCTACCGCAGGCTCGGACGACAAGTGCCGCGCGTGCGAAGCGTTAGGCGCTGAACGCGCGATCAACTACAAAACTGAGGATTTCGTCGAAGTCATCAAGTCGCTGACGCATGACCGCGGGGCGGACGTGATCCTCGACATGGTGGCGGGCAGTTACGTGCCGCGCGAACTGACGGCATTGGCCGACGGCGGCCGTATCGTGCTGATCGCGCTGCTGGGTGGCGCGAAAGCCGAATTGAATCTGAATGAAGTGCTGCGTCGGCGTTTGACGGTGACAGGTTCGACCTTGCGCCCCCGCCCGATCGAATTCAAGGCGAAGATCGCTGCACAGTTGAAGGCGCGCGTGTGGCCCCATCTCGAAGATGGGCGTATCAAGCCGGTGGTGCATCGTGTGTTTCCGGCAGCGCAGGCAGCCGAAGCGCATGCGCTGATGGAGAGCAGCACGCACGTCGGCAAGATCGTATTGACTTGGGGTCAGGACGCTTGACACGGCCAGTTTGACCCGATCCACCCCACGCAGTAAAATTGCGCGTTTTGCGCACGCCGCATGAATCTGAAAGGCGGGCTGTTAGCGCAAACAAAGTCCGCCGCCAATACAAGACGAGACGATGTCGAAACAACGAGCCAAACTTGTAGTCGGTAACTGGAAGATGCACGGGTGCCTCGCCGAAAACGCGCCGCTGTTGCAGGCGGTAGCGCAAGGCGCAGGTCAATTGCCGGCTGACGTGCGGGTCGGTGTCTGTGTGCCGGGCCCATATCTCGCCCAGGCGCAGGCGCTGCTGGAAGGCAGCCGGGTCGTTTGGGGGGCGCAGGACGTTTCCGCCTTCACGCACGGCGCCTACACCGGTGAAGTGGCTGCACAAATGGTGGTGGATTTTGGTGCGTCGCTGGCGATCGTCGGGCACTCGGAACGCCGTGCCTACCATCGCGAAAGCGCAGAACTGGTCGCGGTGAAGACGCAGCGTGTGCTCGAAGCGGGTTTGACGCCGGTCGTCTGCGTCGGCGAAACGCTCGAGGAGCGCGAGGCAGGGTCGACCGAGCAGGTAGTCGGCTCGCAGCTGGATGAAGTGCTGGCTAAACTGTCGGTCGCAGACGCCGCACGCATCGTGGTCGCGTATGAACCCGTCTGGGCAATCGGCACGGGCAAGAGCGCCACATCGGAGCAAGCGCAGGCGGTCCACGCATTCCTGCGTTCGCGTCTGGCTGCAAAGGGCGCGGCGGTGGCCGATGTGCCGCTTTTGTATGGCGGTAGTGTAAAGCCGGAGAACGCGGAAGAATTGTTCCGCCAGCCGGATATCGACGGCGGCCTGATCGGCGGCGCGTCGTTGAAAGACCAGGATTTCCTGGCGATCTGCAAGGCGGCAGGCGCGACCAGCGTCGCCAGTTGAGCAGGGCGCCTCGGCGAGGATGACCCCAGCCCGCGCGGCACACTTTGTGTGGCACGGTTAAATAAAGACTCAGGTGAGTGTGATGCTGTATTTGAAAACATTGATTATCGTCGTCCAGCTGTTGTCGGCACTCGGGGTTATCGGCCTCGTCTTGCTGCAGCACGGCAAAGGCGCCGATATGGGCGCTGCTTTTGGTAGCGGCGCATCGGGCAGCCTGTTCGGCGCGACCGGTTCGGCGAACTTTCTGTCGCGTACAACCGCTGTGCTTGCAGCGGTCTTTTTTGTGACAACTTTGACGCTGACTTACCTCGGCGCGTATCGATCGAAACCGTCCGCAGGCGTGCTGGGTGCGGCTGTGACGGCACCGGTCACGGCTTCGGCTGCGTCCGCAGCGGCGGGTGGTTCGGCTGCTTTGCCGGCGTCGGCGGCATCCGTGCCTGGCCAGGACGTGCCGAAATAAATTTTTCGTTCAAAGTGCCTTTGTGCGTTGAACAAACTGTTTAGACCAGTTACAATCTAAGTCTTGAAGCGATTCGCGGGTTTTATAAGTTGTTTTCCCGGATTGCAGTTAGTGCCGACGTGGTGAAATTGGTAGACACGCTATCTTGAGGGGGTAGTGGCGAAAGCTGTGCGAGTTCGAGTCTCGCCGTCGGCACCAAATGTTATCTAATGCCAGCCGCTTGCTTCGCTTCGGCTGGCATTTTTACTTCTGACGCGATGTTTGCGTTGGGCTTGCGGCATGTGCATTGCCGAAGTGATTTCGCGTCAGGAGTGCTATGCTCCTGACGGCACTCAGAACCAACCGATTGAGGATAGTCTTGAACCTCGCAGCCTACTTCCCCGTCTTGTTGTTCCTCATTGTGGGCACCGGTTTAGGCGTAGCACTGGTCAGTATTGGCAAGATCCTCGGTCCCAACAAGCCGGATACTGAGAAGAACGCACCATACGAGTGCGGCTTCGAAGCGTTCGAAGATGCGCGCATGAAATTCGATGTGCGCTACTACCTCGTCGCCATTCTCTTCATCATTTTCGATCTTGAAACCGCGTTCCTGTTCCCGTGGGGCGTGGCCCTGCGCGACATCGGCTGGCCGGGCTTCATGGCGATGATGATTTTCCTGCTCGAATTCCTGCTGGGCTTCGCCTATATCTGGAAGAAGGGCGGCCTCGACTGGGAATGATGGATTAATCGCCGGTTTGCGTGGGTGGCCAAGGCTTGCCGCCCCGTCTGGAGTGGAAAGCAAATGAGTATTGAAGGGGTCTTGAAGGAAGGGTTTGTCACCACTACGGCGGACAAGCTGATTAACTGGACGCGCACTGGCTCATTGTGGCCAATGACGTTCGGTCTCGCGTGTTGCGCGGTCGAGATGATGCATGCGGGTGCTGCCCGTTATGACCTCGACCGTTTCGGTGTGGTGTTTCGTCCGAGTCCGCGTCAGTCGGACGTGATGATCGTCGCCGGCACGCTGTGCAATAAGATGGCGCCGGCGCTGCGCAAGGTCTATGACCAGATGGCTGAGCCGCGCTGGGTGATTTCGATGGGTTCGTGCGCGAATGGCGGCGGCTACTACCACTATTCCTATTCAGTCGTGCGCGGCTGCGATCGGATCGTGCCGGTCGACGTCTATGTGCCGGGTTGCCCGCCTACGGCCGAAGCGTTGGTGTACGGCGTGATCCAGTTGCAAGCCAAGATCCGTCGCACCAATACTATCGCCCGTCAATAAGGCCAACGCCTCTTCCCCCCACAATATGGCAAGCAAACTCGAGACCCTGAAAGCGAACCTCGAGGCGGCCTTTGGCGGCCTCCTGCTGAGCACCACCGAGGCAATCGGTGAGTTGACGATCGTCGTGAAAGCGAGCGACTACCTCAACGTGGCAACGCGTCTGCGCGACGACCGCTCGCTCGGTTTTGAGCAGTGCGTGGATCTGTGCGGCGTCGACTATCAGACCTACGCCGACGGCGCTTACGACGGTCCGCGTTTCGCGGCTGTGCTGCATTTGTTGTCGGTGCAGAACAACTGGCGTCTTCGCCTGCGTGTGTTCGCTCCGGACGACGAAGTGCCGATCATCGCCTCGGTCGTCGACATCTGGAATTCGGTCAACTGGTATGAGCGCGAAGCATTCGACCTGTACGGCATCGTGTTCGAAGGGCACCCCGACCTGCGCCGCATCCTGACCGACTACGGTTTCATTGGTCACCCATTCCGTAAAGATTTCCCTGTCTCCGGCTACGTCGAAATGCGTTACGACCCGGAAGAGAAGCGCGTCGTCTACCAGCCTGTGACGATCGAGCCGCGGGAAATCACGCCGCGCGTGATCCGCGAGGATCGCTATGGCGGTCTGAAACACTAAGAGAACGCCATGGCAGAGATCAAGAACTACACGCTCAACTTCGGCCCTCAGCATCCGGCCGCGCACGGGGTGCTGCGCCTCGTGCTGGAACTGGACGGCGAAGTCATTCAGCGCGCCGATCCGCACATCGGTCTGCTGCATCGCGCGACCGAAAAGCTGGCCGAAACCAAAACGTTTATCCAGTCCGTGCCGTACATGGACCGCCTCGACTATGTGTCGATGATGGTGAACGAGCACGGCTATGTGATGGCGATTGAAAAGCTGCTCGGCATCGAAGTGCCGGTGCGTGCACAGTACATCCGCGTCATGTTCGACGAAGTCACGCGCGTGCTGAACCACCTGATGTGGATCGGCGCCCACGCGCTCGACGTTGGTGCGATGGCGGTGTTTCTGTATGCATTCCGCGAACGCGAAGACCTGATGGACGTGTACGAAGCGGTGTCCGGCGCACGGATGCACGCGGCTTACTACCGTCCGGGCGGCGTATATCGCGATCTGCCTGACGCAATGCCGCAGTACAAGGCATCGAAGATCCGCAATGCGAAGGCATTGTCGAGGATGAACGAGAACCGCCAGGGTTCGCTGCTCGACTTTATCGACGACTTCTTCACGCGCTTCCCTAAGTGCGTCGACGAATATGAAACGCTGCTGACTGACAACCGCATCTGGAAGCAGCGTCTGGTCGGTATCGGCGTGGTCAGCCCGGAACGTGCGCTGCAACTCGGTATGACGGGCCCGATGCTGCGCGGCTCGGGTATCGAGTGGGATCTGCGCAAGAAGCAGCCGTATGAAGTCTATGACAAGATGGATTTCGACATTCCGGTCGGCGTAAATGGCGACTGTTATGACCGTTATCTGGTTCGCGTGGAAGAAATGCGCCAGTCCACGCGGATTGTGAAACAGTGCATTGAGTGGCTGCGCAAGAATCCAGGCCCCGTGATGGTCGACAATCACAAGGTTGCGCCGCCGTCGCGCGTTGGCATGAAGTCGAACATGGAAGAGCTGATTCACCATTTCAAGCTCTTCACGGAAGGCTTCCATGTGCCGGAAGGTGAAGCGTACGCCGCGGTCGAGCATCCGAAGGGCGAGTTCGGCATCTATCTGATTTCAGATGGCGCCAACAAGCCGTATCGCCTGAAGATTCGTGCGCCGGGCTACGCGCACTTGTCTGCTCTCGATGAAATGGCGCGCGGTCACATGATCGCCGACGCCGTGACCATCATCGGCACGCAGGACATCGTGTTCGGCGAAGTGGATCGCTAGGACGTATTCATCGGCGGGTGTCTTCAGTTTGCACCGAAGCGCGCGTCAAGCAAAGGAACGCCGGGTCTGTCGCAGCATGGTATGAGCGGCAGGTTTTCGTTCGGTAGGAATTGAAAGAGTCGTGTCTGAAAATGATCTCAGCTGAAGGCCTGAAAGAAATCGATCGTGCGATCGCGAAGTATCCCGCCGATCAGAAACAGTCCGCCGTGATGTCGGCGTTGGCCACTGCTCAGGAAGAGCATGGCTGGCTGTCGCCCGAACTCATGCAGTTCGTCGCGGACTATCTCGGCATGCCGGCAGTCGCCGTGCAGGAGGTGGCTACCTTCTACACGATGTACGAGACCTCGCCGGTCGGTAAGTACAAGATCACACTCTGCACGAACCTGCCGTGCCAGCTCGGCCCGGACGGCGGTTCCGACAGTGCCGCTGAATATCTGAAGCAGAAGCTCGGCATCGACTTCGGCGAAACTACGGCTGACGGCAAGTTCACCCTGAAAGAAGGGGAGTGCATGGGGTCGTGCGGCGATGCGCCGGTGATGCTGGTGAACAACCATCGCATGTGCAGCTTCATGAGCCGCGCGAAGATCGACCAGCTGCTCGAGGAACTTTCAAAATGACGTCTTTACACGATCGTCACATCAAACCGCTGATTCTCGCTGGCCTGAACGGCGACAACTGGCATCTCGAAGACTATGTGGCGCGCGGCGGTTACGCCCAGCTGCGCCGCATTCTGGAAGAAAAAATTCCGCCCGAGCAGGTGATCGCCGACGTCAAGGCGTCGGGTCTGCGCGGCCGTGGCGGTGCGGGCTTCCCGACCGGCTTGAAGTGGAGCTTCATGCCGCGTCAGTTCCCGGGCCAGAAATACCTCGTCTGCAATTCGGACGAAGGCGAGCCGGGCACATTCAAAGACCGCGACATCCTGCGTTTCAATCCGCATTCGCTGATTGAAGGCATGGCGATCGGCGCGTACGCGATGGGCATCACGGTCGGCTACAACTATATCCACGGCGAAATCTGGGAAGTCTATAAACGCTTCGAAGAGGCGTTGGACGAAGCACGCCGCGCCGGATTCCTCGGCGAAAACATCATGGGTTCGGGCTTTTCCTTCGAACTGCATGCGCACCATGGTTACGGCGCCTATATTTGCGGCGAAGAAACCGCGTTGCTCGAATCGCTGGAAGGCAAGAAAGGCCAGCCGCGCTTCAAGCCGCCATTTCCGGCGAGCTTCGGCGTGTACGGCAAGCCGACCACGATCAACAACACCGAGACGTTTGCCGCGGTGCCGTTCCTGCTTGCAATCGGTCCGCAGAATTATCTCGAAATCGGCAAGCCGAACAACGGCGGCACGAAGATTTTCTCGATCGCTGGCGACGTCGAACGTCCGGGCAACTATGAAGTTCCGCTCGGCACGCCGTTCGCGACACTGATGGAACTCGCAGGCGGCATGCGCGGCGGCAAGAAGATCAAGGCTGTGATTCCTGGCGGTTCGTCGGCACCGGTCATCCCGGGCGACATCATGATGCAAACCGACCTGGACTACGACTCGATCGCCAAGGCTGGCTCGATGCTCGGTTCCGGTGCGGTCATCGTGATGGACGAAACGCGCTGCATGGTGCGCTCGCTGCTGCGTCTGTCGTACTTCTATTACGAAGAATCGTGCGGTCAATGTACGCCGTGCCGTGAAGGCACCGGTTGGCTGTACCGCGTCGTGCATCGAATCGAGCATGGGCTTGGCCGTCCGGAAGATCTGGATCTGCTGAACTCGGTGGCTGAAAACATCATGGGCCGCACGATTTGCGCGCTCGGCGATGCAGCGGCCATGCCGGTTCGCGGCATGCTCAAGCACTACTGGGACGAATTCGAATATCACGTCGCCCACAAGCATTGCCTCGTCGGCGGTCACGCCGGCGCGGCGGCGGCGTCGGAAACAGTGGCTGCCTGAGTTGGCTATCTAGCACCAGAAGAACACGTCAACCTGGGGATTCATCGCCTGAACGGGCCATGAACAGGGCGAACGATTGAGCGGTAACAGGTTAAGGAAGATTGACCATCATGGTTGAACTTGAAATAGACGGCAAGAAAGTAGAGGTGCCTGAAGGCAGCATGGTGATCCAGGCTGCGCATAAGGTCGACACGTACATTCCTCACTTCTGCTATCACAAGAAGCTGTCGATTGCGGCCAATTGCCGGATGTGTCTGGTCGAAGTCGAGAAGATGCCGAAGGCCGTGCCCGCATGCGCCACGCCGGTGTCGGCGGGCATGATCGTGCGCACGAAGTCCGAGAAGGCGGTGAAGGGCCAGCAAGCCGTGATGGAATTCCTGCTGATCAACCACCCGCTGGATTGCCCGATCTGCGATCAGGGCGGCGAGTGCCAGCTGCAGGATCTGGCGGTGGGCTACGGCAAGTCGTCGTCGCGCTATAGCGAAGAAAAGCGTGTGGTGTTCCACAAGAACGTCGGTCCGCTGATCTCGATGGAAGAAATGTCGCGTTGCATTCACTGCACGCGCTGTGTCCGTTTCGGCCAGGAAGTAGCCGGCGTGATGGAACTCGGCATGCTGGGCCGCGGCGAGCATTCGGAAATCACGTCGTTCGTCGGCAAGACGGTCGACTCCGAAATGTCGGGCAACATGATCGACCTGTGCCCGGTCGGCGCGCTGACCAGCAAGCCCTTCCGCTACAGCGCCCGTACGTGGGAACTGTCGCGCCGCAAGTCGGTGAGCCCGCACGATTCCGTCGGCGCGAACCTCGTGGTGCAAGTGAAGAACAACCGCGTGATGCGTGTTCTGCCGTTCGAAAACGAAGCCATCAACGAATGCTGGATTTCGGACAAGGATCGCTTCTCGTACGAAGGCCTGAATAGCCCGGAACGCCTCACGCAGCCGATGCTCAAGCAAGGCGGCAAGTGGGTCGAGACCGATTGGCAGACCGCGCTGGAATATGTAGTCAAGGGTCTGAAGGGTATCAAGGGCGATCATGGCGCGAATGCGCTGGCCGCACTCGGCAGCGTCCACAGCACTGTCGAAGAACTGTTCCTGTTGAAGCAACTTGCGCAAGCGGTCGGCACGCCGAACGTCGACTTCCGTCTGCGTCAGTCGGATTTCTCCGCGGCCGCCAACGGTACGCCGTGGCTCGGCACGGCGATCGCCGATCTGTCAAACGTCGATTCGGCGCTCGTGATCGGTTCGTATCTGCGTCGCGATCATCCGCTGTTTGCCGCGCGTCTGCGTCAGGCAGCCAAGGGCGGCGCGAAGCTCACGCTCCTGCAGGCCACGAATGACGACGCGCTGATCCCGCAAGCAAAGCGCGTGGTCGCGGCACCGTCGGCATGGCTCGACGAACTCGCTGGCATTGCCGGCGCAGTTTCGGAAGCGAACGGCGTCGCACTGCCGGAAGCCTTCGCTGGCGCGCAAGCAACAGACGCCCACAAGCAGGCTGCAAAGTCTCTCGCCACGGGCGAGCGCCGCATGCTGTTGCTCGGCAACAGCGCGGTCCGTCATCCGGATTTCGTTGCGATTCATGCCGCGGCGCAATGGATTGCAGATGCAACCGGCGCGACGCTGGGCTTCCTCACGGAAGGCGCCAACACGGTCGGCGCGCATCTCGTCAACGCATTGCCGGGCGAGGGCGGTTTGAATGCTCGCGAAGTGTTCGAGCAACCGCGCAAGGGCTATGTGCTGCTGAACGTCGAACCGGAGTTCGACACCGCCAATCCGGCGCAGGCTTTGGCTGCGCTGAACCAGGCTGAAATGGTGGTCGTCCTGTCGCCGTTCCAGATGGGCGCGGAATATGCCGATGTGCTGCTGCCGATCGCACCGTTCACGGAAACAGCCGGCACGTTCGTCAATGCCGAAGGTACGGTGCAGACGTTCAACGGTGTGGTGCGTCCGCTCGGCGACACGCGTCCGGCATGGAAAGTCTTGCGTGTGCTGGGCAGCCTGCTGGGTGTGCCGGGCTTCGAATTCGATACGTCGGAAGAAGTGCGTACGGCAGCCCTTGGCGACGGCGATCTGAGCTCGCGCCTGTCGAACAGGACGGGAACTGCGGTTGCGCGCGGCAAGGCAGCCAAAGCGGCAGAGGGCAAGTTCGAGCGAATCGCCGACGTGCCGATTTATCACGCTGACGCGCTGGTGCGCCGCGCCGAGTCGTTGCATCTGACGGCAGCGGCGCGTGCGGCGAATTCGGTCGGTTTGCCGGCCGCGCTGTTCGACAAACTGGGTTTGAAGGAAGGCGACGCGGTGCGCGTGCGCCAGGGCGAGCAATCGGTGCAGTTGCCGGCCGTGCGCGACGCGAATCTTGCGGAGACGGTCGTCCGCGTATCGGCGGCTACGCCTGCCGGTGCAGCGCTGGGCAGCCTGTTCGGTGAACTGGTGGTGGAGAAGGCGTAAATGAGCTTGTTCGATACGATCAACTCGGGCGGCACCCAGCTTCTCGGTGTGGCATGGCCCACGGTGTGGGCACTGGTGCGCATCCTGGTGGTGGCCGTCGTGATCCTGCTGTGCGTGGCTTACCTGATTCTCTGGGAGCGTAAGCTGATCGGCTGGATGCACGTGCGTCTCGGCCCGAACCGCGTCGGCCCCGCAGGTTTGCTGCAGCCGATCGCCGACGTGCTGAAGCTGTTGCTGAAGGAAGTGATCCAGCCTGCGCAGGCAAGCCGCTGGATCTACCTGATCGCACCGATCATGGTAGTGGTGCCGGCCTTTGCGGTCTGGGCGGTGATTCCGTTCCAGGCGGGCGCGGTGCTTGGCGACATCAACGCGGGTCTGTTGTACGCAATCGCGATTTCGTCGATCGGCGTGTACGGCGTGATCCTGGCCGGCTGGGCGTCGAACTCGAAGTACGCGTTCCTCGGCGCGATGCGCGCCGCTGCCCAGATGGTCTCGTACGAAATTTCGATGGGCTTCGCACTGGTCGTCGTGCTGATGACTTCAGGCAGCCTGAATCTGTCGGACATCGTCACTTCGCAGGAGCGCGGCATTTTTGCCGGCTACGGCCTGAACTTCCTGTCGTGGAACTGGCTGCCGCTGTTGCCGATGTTCGTCGTGTACTTCATCTCGGGCATCGCCGAAACGAACCGTCACCCGTTCGACGTGGTGGAAGGTGAGTCGGAAATCGTCGCGGGCCACATGATCGATTACTCGGGGATGGCGTTCGCGCTGTTCTTCCTCGCCGAGTACATCAACATGATCGTGATCTCGGCATTGGCTGCAACTCTGTTCCTCGGCGGCTGGAGCGCACCGTTCGGCTTCCTGTCGTTCGTTCCGGGCATCGTTTGGCTCGTCGCCAAGGTTTTCTTGCTGCTGTCGGTATTCATCTGGGCGCGTGCCACGTTCCCGCGCTACCGCTATGACCAGATCATGCGTCTGGGCTGGAAGATTTTCATTCCGGTTTGCGTGGTGTGGCTCATCGTGGTCGGCTTCTGGATCATGTCGCCGTTGAATATCTGGAAATAAAGGGCGGATGAACCCATGACCGCAATTCAAAACTTTTTCAAGACGTTCTTCCTGACGGAACTGCTTAAGGGCCTCGCGCTGACCGGACGCTACACGTTCGCGCGCAAGGTGACCGTGCAGTTCCCGGAAGAGAAAACCCCGATCTCGCCGCGTTTTCGCGGCCTGCACGCGCTGCGCCGCTATGAAAACGGCGAGGAGCGTTGCATCGCCTGCAAATTGTGCGAAGCGGTATGCCCGGCGCTCGCCATCACGATCGAATCGGAAACGCGCGCGGACAACACGCGTCGCACCACGCGTTACGACATCGACCTGACCAAATGCATCTTCTGCGGTTTCTGTGAAGAAAGCTGCCCGGTCGACTCGATTGTCGAGACGCACATTCTCGAATATCACGGCGAGAAGCGCGGCGATCTGTACTTCACGAAAGACATGCTGCTGGCCGTTGGTGATCGCTACGAAACAGAGATCGCTGCGAACAAGGCAGCCGACGCACCGTATCGTTGAAGCAGTAATGACGGAGTAAAACGGCCTGCTGTCGGGCCGGGCGCCGCGGCCGGATTGCCGCGGCACGGCGCACCTGTGTGGCTGTTTTCGCAGACACACGTGCCAAAGAACAATGCCTGACGATGGCCTAACGATGAACCGGTAATCATGGAATTCACGACCGTACTGTTCTACATCTTCGCGCTGCTCCTGGTGGTTTCAGGGCTGAAGGTGATCACCTCGCGCAACCCGGTATCGTCCGCACTGTTTCTGGTGCTGGCGTTCTTCAACGCAGCCGCGATCTGGATGCTGCTGCAAGCAGAATTCCTCGCGATCCTGCTGGTGCTGGTTTATGTCGGCGCGGTGATGGTGCTGTTCCTGTTCGTCGTGATGATGCTGGACATCAATATCGACGTACTGCGACGCGACTTCAAACGCTTTGTGCCCATGGCTACGCTGGTGGGCGCGATCATCGTGCTCGAAACCGCGGTGATCCTGTGGCACGGCTACGGCGCCACGACCACTGCCTTGCGCGACACGACCGCTGCCGCGAACGGCATGGCCGACTGGTCGAACACACGCCTCATCGGCAAGGTCATCTACACCGACTACATCTTCGCATTCGAAGTGGCGGGCCTCGTGCTGCTGGTTGCAATCATTGCGGCGATCGCACTGACCACCAGCCATAAGAAGGACAGCAAGCGCCAGAAGGTCAGCGAGCAGGTCAAGGTGCGTGCACAGGACCGTGTGCGCGTCGTGAAGATGGCATCGGAAAAGACCGCGGCGACCGTCGCGGCGGAAGAAGCCGCCGCTGCGGCGGCTGCGGCCGACTCGGCGCCCGCCAAGAACAGCTGAGCGGACAGGAGATAAAAATCATGTTGACCCTTGCTCATTACCTCGTCCTCGGTGCGATCCTGTTTGCGATCAGCATCGTTGGTATTTTCCTGAACCGCCGCAACGTCATCATCATCCTGATGGCGATTGAACTGATGCTGCTGGCGGTGAACACCAATTTCGTCGCCTTCTCGCATTACCTCGGCGACGTGCACGGCCAGATTTTCGTGTTCTTCGTGCTCACCGTTGCGGCGGCAGAAGCGGCGATTGGCCTTGCAATTCTGGTGACCCTGTTCCGTAGCCTCGACACGATCAATGTCGAGGACCTCGATCAGCTCAAAGGTTAATTTCAGGTAAAGCGGTTATGTCAACGACACTCAATGAAAACCTGCTGCTGGCGATCCCGCTGGCACCGCTGGCCGGCTGCCTGATTGCGGGGCTGTTCGGGAAGGCAGTAGGGCGAGCCGGTGCTCACTCGGTCACGATCCTCGGCGTCGCGATCTCGTTCATCCTCTCGGCCATCGTCTTCTTCCAGGTCATGGACGGCGCGAGCTTCAACGCCACCATCTATCAATGGATGGCGATCGGCAAGACGTCCTTCGAGGTAGGCTTCCTGGTCGACTCGCTGACGGCGATGATGATGTGCGTGGTGACCTTCGTGTCGCTGATGGTGCACATCTACACGATCGGGTACATGGCCGACGACGACGGCTATCAGCGCTTCTTCTCGTATATTTCGCTGTTCACGTTCTCGATGTTGATGCTCGTGATGAGCAACAACTTCCTGCAGCTATTCTTCGGCTGGGAAGCGGTGGGTCTGGTGTCGTACCTGCTGATCGGTTTCTACTTCACGCGCCCGACCGCGATCTACGCCAACATGAAGGCGTTCATCGTGAACCGCATCGGCGACTTTGGGTTCCTGCTCGGTATCGGCCTGCTGTTCGCATTCGCCGGGTCGATGAACTACGGCGACGTGTTTGCAAAGCGCACCGAACTCGCGGCATTGAGTTTCCCGGGCACAGACTGGGGTCTGTTGACGGTGGCGTGTATTTGCCTGTTCATCGGCGCGATGGGTAAGTCTGCGCAATTCCCGCTGCACGTCTGGCTGCCGGATTCGATGGAAGGCCCGACGCCGATCTCCGCACTGATTCACGCGGCAACCATGGTGACGGCCGGCATTTTCATGGTCACGCGCATGTCGCCGCTGTTCGAACTGTCGGATACGGCGCTGTCGTTCGTGATGGTGATCGGCGCGATTACGGCGCTGTTCATGGGCTTCCTCGGGATCATCCAGAACGACATCAAGCGCGTGGTGGCTTACTCAACGCTGTCGCAGCTCGGTTACATGACGGTCGCGCTCGGTGCATCGGCTTACTCGGTCGCCGTGTTCCATCTGATGACGCACGCGTTCTTCAAGGCTCTGCTGTTCCTCGGCGCGGGTTCTGTGATCATCGGCATGCACCACGATCAGGACATCCGCAATATGGGCGGCCTGCGCAAGTACATGCCGATCACGTGGATCACGTCGCTGGTTGGTTCGCTGGCGCTGATCGGCACGCCTTTCTTCTCCGGCTTCTACTCGAAGGATTCGATCATCGACGCAGTGAAGCTGTCGCATCTGCCGGGGTCGGGCTTCGCATACTTCGCGGTGGTGGCGAGCGTGTTCGTTACTGCGCTGTATTCGTTCCGCATGTACTTCCTGGTGTTCCACGGTAAGGAGCGCTTCCGCGATCCGAAGCATCCGGAATCGCCGATGGGCATCGAAGCGGCCGCGCATGCGCATGACGGTCACGGCCATGACGCGCACGGTGATCATGACGCACACGGCCACGGTCACGACGACCACGCGCACGAGCCGCATGAAACGCCTTGGGTGGTGTGGTTGCCGCTGGTGCTGCTGGCGATTCCGTCGGTGGTGATCGGCGCGATCGGCATCGGTCCGATGCTGTTCGGCGATTTCTTCCAGCACGGTGTGGCGTTCGACAAGGTGATCTTCATCGGCGAAAACCATCCGGCGCTGCATGAGATGGCAGAAGAATTCCATGGCTGGGCGTCGATGGGCCTGCATTCGGTCTCGGGTCTGCCGGTGTGGCTGGCGCTCGCGGGTGTCGTGGTCGCGTGGTTCCTGTATCTCGTGCGCCCTGATCTGCCGGCTGTCATCAAGCGCGCGTTCGGCCCGATCTACACGCTGCTCGACAACAAGTACTACATGGACAAAATCAACGAAGTCGTCTTCGCGCGGGGCGCCGTGGCCATTGGCCGTGGTCTCTGGAAGGAAGGCGACGTCGTGGTCATCGACGGTATCGTCAACGGCAGCGCGCGCTTTATCGGCTGGTTTGCCGGCGTGATCCGCTTCCTCCAATCCGGCTACATCTATCACTACGCGTTCGCCATGATTATCGGCATGTTGGGGCTCCTGACCCTGTTTGTAACGCTCGGCGGCAAATAAGGCGAGGGACACTAATGCACGCTTATCCGATTCTCAGTATTGCGATCTGGTTGCCGATCCTCGTCGGCCTCCTGGTCCTGGCTATCGGTTCCGACCGGAACCCGGCTCCAGCGCGCTGGATTGCGCTGATCGGCTCGGTCGTCAGCTTCATCGTGACGATCCCGCTGATTACCGGCTTTGATTCGAGCACGGCCGACTTGCAGTTCGTCGAAAAGGCGAACTGGATCGAACGCTTTAACATCACGTACCACCTGGGTGTCGACGGCATCTCGATGTGGTTCGTCGTGTTGACCGCGGCGATCACGGTGATCGTCGTGATCGCCGCGTGGGAAGTCATCACGAAGAACGTGGCGCAGTACCTCGCTTCGTTCCTGATCCTGTCCGGCATCATGGTCGGCGTGTTCAGCGCAGCGGACGGCATGCTGTTCTACGTGTTCTTCGAAGCGACGCTGATTCCGATGTACATCATCATCGGCGTGTGGGGTGGGGCGAACCGCGTGTATGCCGCGTTCAAGTTCTTCCTGTACACGCTGATGGGCTCGCTCCTGATGCTGGTTGCGCTGCTTTATCTGTACATTCAGACCGGCACGTTCGATCTGGCTACGTGGCAGAACGCGCAGATCGGCATGACCCCGCAGATACTGATATTCATAGCGTTCTTCATGGCCTTCGCGGTGAAGGTGCCGATGTGGCCGGTCCACACGTGGTTGCCTGACGCCCACGTGGAAGCGCCGACCGGTGGTTCGGTCGTGCTGGCGGCAATCATGCTGAAGCTGGGCGCATACGGTTTCGTGCGCTTCTCGCTGCCGATCGCACCGGACGCAAGCCACTTCCTCGCGCCGGTCGTTGTCACGCTGTCGCTGATCGCGGTGATCTACATCGGTCTGGTTGCGATGGTGCAGACGGACATGAAAAAGCTGGTCGCCTATTCGTCGATCGCGCACATGGGTTTCGTGACGCTCGGCTTCTTCATTTTCAATCAACTCGGTGTGGAAGGCGCGATCGTCCAGATGATCTCGCACGGTTTCGTGTCGGGCGCGATGTTCCTGAGCATCGGTGTACTGTACGACCGCATGCACTCGCGTCAGATCGCCGATTACGGCGGCGTCGTCAACGTGATGCCGAAGTTCGCGGCATTCGTGATGCTGTTCTCGATGGCTAATTGCGGCTTGCCGGGCACCTCGGGTTTCGTTGGCGAGTTCATGGTGATTCTTGCGGCAGTCCAGTACAACTTCTGGATCGCAGGCGGCGCGGCAGTTACCCTGATTCTCGGCGCAGCCTACACGCTGTGGATGTACAAGCGCGTGTACTTCGGCGCGATCGCCAACGATCACGTGAAAGGCCTGCTCGACATCAATCGCCGTGAGTTTTTCATGCTGGCAGTGCTCGCTGCACTGACGTTGTTCATGGGCCTGTATCCGAAGCCCTTTACCGATGTGATGCACGTATCCGTGGAAAACCTCCTCTCCCACGTCGCGCAGTCCAAGCTGCCGTTGCCACAGTAATGCAGAGCGGAGGAATTTAAAGATCATGCAAAACGCCCCTATGACAGCTCTGCTGCCCGACGCACTGGTGATGCTCGCCGTCGTCGTCGCGTGGCTCAACGACACGTTCGTCGGCCAGGCCGGTCGCCGCACCACGTATTTCATTGCGCTCTTCTCGACGTTGATCGCCGGCATCTGGTTCGCGGTGAATGCATTCGACCCGCAAGTGCGCTACTACTTCGGGCACATGTACGTGGTGGATTCGTTCGCCAACGTGATGAAGGCGGTGGTGACACTCGGCTACGCTGTGTCGATCGTTTATTCGCGCAAGTACCTCGAAGATCGCGACCTGTTCCGCGGCGAGTTTTTCCTGCTGGGCATGTTCTCGTTGCTCGGCCAACTCGTGATGATCTCCGGCAACAACTTCCTGACGCTGTACCTCGGTCTGGAACTGATGTCGCTGTCGCTGTACGGTGCGATTGCATTGCGTCGTGACGCCGCGCCTTCGAACGAAGCCGCGATGAAGTACTACGTGCTCGGCGCGCTGGCTTCCGGTTTCCTGCTGTACGGCATCTCCATGCTGTACGGTGCGACCGGCTCGCTCGACCTCAACGAAGTGTTCAAGGCGATCGGTACGAGCCACTACGATCCGACTGTGCTGCTGTTCGGTGTGATCTTCGTTGTCGCCGGCGTGGCCTTCAAGATGGGCGCGGTGCCGTTCCACATGTGGGTGCCGGACGTTTATCAAGGCGCACCGACAGCGATGACGCTGATGGTCGGCGGCGGTCCGAAGGTCGCGGCGTTCGCGTGGGGGCTGCGCTTCCTCGTCATGGGTCTGCTGCCGCTGGCTGTTGAATGGCAGGAGATGCTGGTGATCCTGGCCGCGCTGTCGCTGATCGTCGGCAACATCACCGGTATCGTGCAACGCAACGTCAAGCGGATGCTGGCGTACTCGGCGATCTCGAACATGGGCTTCGTGCTGCTCGGCCTGCTGGCCGGCGTGGTCGATCACAAAACCACGGGCGCGGCCAACGCGTACGGCTCGGCGATGTTCTACAGCATCGTCTACCTGATTACGACGATGGGTACCTTCGGCATCATCATGCTGCTGGCGCGCCGCGATTTCGAAGCGGACACCCTCGAAGACTTCAAGGGCCTGAATCAACGCAGCCCGGTGTTTGCCTTCGTGATGATGGTGATGATGTTCTCGCTCGCGGGCATTCCGCCGGCGGTCGGCTTCTACGCCAAGCTCGCGGTGCTTGCAGGCAACCATGAATGCCGGTTTGACGTGGCTGACCGTGCTGGCCGTGATCACCTCGCTGTTCGGTGCGTTCTATTACCTGCGCATCGTCAAGCTGATGTATTTCGACGAGCCGCAAGACAAGTCGCCGATCCTCGCCGACACCAGCACGCGTGCGTTGCTCACGCTCAACGGTGTGGCCGTGCTGGTGCTCGGTATCGTCCCGGATCCGCTGCTGAAGGCTTGCCTGCAGGCGATCCAGCACACGCTGCTGCTCTGATGTCGGCAGCGGGTTGGTTTATCGTGTTGTTGGCGCTGGTTGGCGCCAACCTGCCGTTCCTGAATCAGCGTCTCTTCGCCGCCGTGCCGTTGAAGGCGGTGAAGAAGAGCGCCTGGATCCGGATTGCCGAGCTGATCGTGTTGTACTTCGTGGTCGGCGCACTCGGCTTCCTGCTCGAGGCGCGCGCGGGCAATCGCTTTGAACAGGGTTGGCAGTTCTATGCGATCACGTTTGCTCTGTTCGTCGTGTTCGCGTTTCCGGGTTTCACTTTCCAGTATCTCGTCAAACGCCGCTGACGGCGTCTCGCCGTCGCGCACCACGCTGTCCTGAGGTCGCATATGGCTGAACTTCCCGATCACGACGCTGCGCTCACCGAGACCTGTATCGAGAGCCAAACGATCCATCAGGGGCCGTTCCTCACGCTCAAATGCGATACCGTTCGCCTGCCGGACGGCAAGCATGCAACCCGTGAATACGTCCAGCATCCCGGCGCCGTGATGGTGATTCCACTCTTCGACGACGGCCGCGTGCTGCTGGAGAGCCAGTACCGCTATCCGATGGGCAAGGTCATGGTCGAGTATCCGGCCGGCAAGCTCGATCCTGATGAAGGCGCGCTGGCCTGCGCAAAACGCGAACTGCGCGAAGAAACGGGCTACACCGCGCGCGAATATATTTATGTGACGCGGATTCACCCGATCATTTCCTATTCGACCGAATTCATCGACATTTATCTCGCGCGCGGCCTGACCGCCGGCGAACGTAAGCTCGATGACGGTGAGTTTCTCGAATTGTTCACCGCGAGTGTTGCCGATGTGTCCGAATGGGTGCGTACCGGCAAGATCACGGACGTGAAAACTGTCATCGGCACTTTTTGGCTCGAGAAGATTCTGTCTGGCGCGTGGCCGACGGCAGAGCCTCAGTAGCGCCATGCGCCACGCGGCGCGTTCGCGCGCCAGTGGGAATGTGTTGCACAAACAACAAGCCCCTGCTTGGTCTAGGACCAGCAGGGGCTTTGCTTTTGCAGAGCGGGATGATGGGTTAGTGAGTGGGACGGATATCGCGGATGACGCCGTTCATCCTATGCCATTCGGCAGTCTCGCGCGGGCATGGCCGTGGCTCTACTATCGAAAGCCGGAAACCGAAAACGCTGATCGTTTTATTTCGGATAACAAAATATGAAAGTGCGATTGTTTTTGCTTGTCCCCGGCATTTGGTTGTCACTTGACAACCAAATGCCGGGGCGCTAAATTGGAGGACATACATGGCCCGTGGAACCCACTCGAAGAAAGAGGTTGAAGACGCATTGGCCTATGCGGAAAGAAGCGGCTGGCGTGTCCAGTCCGGAGGCAGAGGCCATGCGTGGGGAAAAATGTTCTGCCCGTACAACGACGCAGACTGTCGGTGTGGGGAGTTCTGCATATCAAGCGTCTGGAGTACCCCAAAGAATCCGGGGAATCATGCAAAGCACCTAAGACGCATCGTCGACAACTGCACGACTCGCCGATAGTGCAGGTGTGCGAGGGCCGAAGGCCTGCTAAGGAATAAAAGCGGGAGTAATTCATGGAATACGTGTTCACGTTGAAGTACCGGCTCGCAGCGGAAGATTGCGACCTTGACGCAATCGTCGAGCGGCTGGCCGAAGCAGGCTGTGACGACGCAACCATTGGCGTAGGCCAACCTGGGCGCGTTGCGCTGGTTTTCTCGCGGGAGGGCGCGTCCGCGCTGGAGGCGTTGGTCAGCGCGCTGACAGATATCAAGCAGGCGGTGCCGTCCGCGCGGCTCGTGGAAGCGGGCCCCGACTTCGTCGGCCTTACAGACGTCGCCGAGGTTGCTGGCGTGTCTCGGCAAAACATGCGCAAGCTGATGCTGAGTCACGCGGCCGACTTCCCATCGCCGGTCCACGAAGGCAGCGCTTCCGTGTGGCATCTGTCGGATGTGCTTGCCTGGCTAACTGCACGCGGCGGCTATGACATCAGGCCGGATATGCTCGACGTGGCGGAATTGGCCAAGCAGATCAATCTGGCCAAGGAAGCGCGTGAGCGCGAGCCTCGACTCAACAGCCAACTCGAGTACCTCGTGGCGTAGACTCAAGGTAGGGTAGCGGTCTGACCTCGCAACCCCGTGCGATAGGCCGTCGCGCCAGGTTGCATTCACTGGTCGCATCGTCTTCGGCAGGCCGTAGTGCAAAGCGTTAAAATCGCCCACCGCGTTCGATTTGTCGGCGAGGCCTGGCGTCAACGTGCTGTCCGTAAAAATTTACGAACGACCGTTCACAAATTTCCATTTTGCGCTAAACTGGCACGCAAGCCCTGATTCCACATGAAGGTCCTCGATTTACAGTGTCCGCATGGCCATCGGTTCGAAGGCTGGTTTGCTTCGGCTGATGACTTCGAGTCGCAGCAGTCCCGCAAGCTCGTCGAATGTCCGATCTGCGGTGCGAATGAAGTGAGCCGCTTGCCGTCGGCGCCCCGGCTGAATCTGTCGGGCGCGACTGACGCGAAAGTGCCCGCGGGTGCGGGGGACATGCAAGCGCGTGTGATGCGCGCATTGCGCGAGGTACTGGAAAAGACTGAGAACGTGGGCGACCGCTTCGCCGAGGAAGCGCGGCGCATTCATTACAACGAGGCGCCCGCACGCAACATTCGCGGTGTTACGACACCCGAAGATGCAAAAGCCTTGGTCGAAGAAGGCATCGAAGTGATGCCGCTGCCGGTCCCGGCTGCCTTGAAGGAACCGCTGCAATAGCGCAGTGGCTCACTGGCGGCGGGCGGTTGCGGCCAGGAGACACGACGCATGAATCTGGATTATTCCCCCGCTAACGACGCGTTCCGCGCCGATATCCGCGCCTGGCTCGAAGCGAATCTTCCTCGCGAACTGGGCGACAAGGTACTCAACCATAAACGTCTGAATCGCGACGATTTCGCGAACTGGCACAAGCTGCTCGGTACGCGCGGCTGGTCGGTCATTGCGTGGCCGACGGAATACGGCGGCCCCGGCTGGGATGCAACGCAACGGCACATCTGGGACGAAGAATGCGCACGTATCGGCGCGCCTTCCGTGCTGCCGTTCGGCGTCTCGATGGTGGCGCCGGTGCTGATGAAATACGGCAGCGAGGCGCAGAAGCGTCACTATCTGCCACGTATTCTGGACGGTACAGACTGGTGGTGCCAAGGTTATTCCGAGCCGGGCTCCGGATCCGATCTGGCTTCGCTGCGCACGCGCGCCGAGCGGGTCGGCGATCATTACGTGGTCAACGGGCAGAAGACCTGGACCACGCTCGGCCAGTTCGCCGACATGATGTTCTGCCTCGTGCGCACTGATAGCGGCGCAAAAAAGCAGGAGGGCATCTCGTTCCTGCTGATCGACATGAAAACGCCGGGCATCACCGTGCGCCCGATCATCACGCTCGACGAAGATCACGAAGTCAACGAGGTCTTCCTGGAAGACGTGAAGGTACCCGTTGAAAATCTGGTCGGCGAAGAAAATCGCGGCTGGACTTACGCGAAGTATCTGCTGGGCCACGAGCGTACGGGCATTGCCCGGGTCGGCCAATCCAAGCGTGAACTCGTATTCCTGAAACGCCTCGCGCTGGAGCAGAAGAAAAACGGCAAACCGCTGCTGCAAGACCCTGTGTTCGCGGCTAAAGTCGCGAGTCTTGAAATCGAGTTGATGGCGCTTGAAGTCACCGTGCAACGCGTGGTCGCCAATGAGGCCGGCGGGCGCGGACCAGGGCCGGAAGCGTCGATGCTCAAGATCAAGGGCACCGAAGTGCAGCAAGGTCTGACTGAGTTGATGGTCGAAGCAATCGGGCCGCTCGCAGCACCGTTTGACGTGCCATTCCTCGAAGGCGAGCGCGAACACAGTCTGGCCGGTGATGACGACGCCGCGCCACTTGCCGCGTACTACTTCAACTTCCGCAAGACGTCGATTTACGGCGGCTCGAACGAAATTCAAAAGAACATCATCGCGCAGATGATTCTCGGACTTTGAGGAGCGGTGCATGGACTTCACATTCAACGACGAACAACAGCAATTCGCTGACGCATTGCGCCGTTATCTGGACAAGAGCTACGGCTTCGAGGCGCGCCAGGCGATCGTGCAATCGGAATCCGGCGTATCGGATGCGCACTGGGCAGCCTTCACCGAACTGGGTCTAACGGCCTTACCCGTGCCGGAAGCTCAAGGTGGTTTCAACGGCAGCCCGATCGATATGCTGGTGGTCATGCAGGAGCTGGGCCGTGCATTGGTGGTCGAGCCGTACTGGGCGACCGCCGTGGGGATCGAGGCGCTGCGGCTGGCAGGCACGGCACAGGGCGAAGATGCCGCGCTGCTCGAACGCGCGGCGCAGGGGGAGATCAAGCTCGCGGTGGCATTTCACGAGCCGCACGCACGCTACGATCTGTTCGAGGTCGAGACGGTTGCGAACGAGCAAGGTGAACTCCATGCCCTGAGCGGTACGAAGTCGGTCGTGTTGCACGGCGCGCAAGCTGACTACTGGATCGTGCCGGCGCGACTGAGCGGCGAGATCGCGCTGTTTGTCGTCGCGCGCGATGCAGCGGGCGTCAAGGTCACCGAGTACCGCACGATCGACGGTCAGCGTGCCGCAACGCTGGAGTTCAAGGGTACGCCCGCGCGCAGACTCGCTGGCCAACACGCCGGCGCGGCCGCGCTCGAGCACATCGCTGACTACGGCACGGTGCTCCTGTGTGCGGAAGCAGTCGGCGCGCTCGACGCCCTGAATCACGCCACGGTCGATTACACGAAAACGCGCCAGCAGTTCGGCCAGCCGATCGCGCGCTTTCAGGCCTTGCAGCATCGTATGGTAGAGATGCTGATTCACGCTGAACAGGCGCGTTCAGTCACTTATCTGGCAGCCATGCGCTACTCCAGCGAAGATGCGGACGAGCGTCGTCGTGCGGTTTCGGCGGCGAAAGCGCGGGTCGGTCAGGCCGCGCGCTTTGTGGGACAGCAGGCGGTGCAATTGCATGGCGGCATGGGCGTGACAAATGAGGTGGCGGCTGCGCATCTGTTCAAACGTCTCGCTATCATCGAGACCACACTGGGCGATGTCGATCACCATCTCGCGCGGTTTGCCGCGCTGCCCAGCTTTGTCACGGCTGAAGCCTGACCGGCTGGTTGAATCAGACAAGCAGGAGATGCGACGATGGGTTTGAGCTTCGAAGACATGACGGTCGGCACGACCACTGAAATCGGCAAGCACACGTTCACGCGTGAAGAGATCATCGAGTTCGCGGAGAAGTTCGACCCGCAGCCGTTTCATCTGGACGATGCCGAAGCCGCAAAGTCGCCTTTTGGCGGATTGGTTGCGAGCGGCTGGCACACCTGTTCGGTCTTGATGGGCATGCTGGTGCGCAATGCTGATCGCGGGCTCGACGTCGATGGGTTCGCCCGGGATCGACGAAATCCGCTGGTTGAAGCCGGTGCGCGTCGGCGACACGATTACGATGACGAACTCCGTGCTCGACAAGCGCGTCTCGGCCAGCAAGCCGGACCGCGGCATCGTGTCGACGCAGTGGGAAGGCATCAATCAGCACGGTGAAACGGCGGTGATCGTGCGCTCAAAAGGATTGTTCGGTTTGCGCAATCCGGGTGCTGTGTCATGACGGGCAACGCGGTGCCCGCTGCGACGTTCGACAATGCAGCGGCGTTGCGCGCGCGGGTCGGTGCCGAAGCGCTCGTGAGCGAGTGGTTGGCGGTCGATCAGGCAAGCGTCGATCGTTTTGCCGAGGCGACGGGCGATCATCAATGGATTCACATCGACCCCGAGCGGGCGCGTCGTGAATCGCCGTTCGGCGGTCCAGTCGCGCATGGGTTCATGACGCTCTCCTTGATTCCGGCACTGCTGGAAAAGACGGTGGCACTCAAGCAGCGCATGGGTGTCAATTACGGATTGAATCGCGTGCGATTTACTTCGCCGGTATTGGTCGGCTCGCAGTTGCGTGCCCGGTTTGCGGTGGAGTCCGTCACCGAGGTCGAAAATGCGGGCGTGCAAGTCGTATGGAACGTGACGCTGGAGCGGCAGGGCAGTGAACGGCCGGTTTGTGTCGCCGAGTTCATCACGCGGCATTACTTCTAGTCTTCAAGTCAGCGTAGTACAGAAAAGCGCGAGGGGCAGGCATGCCCGCTCGCGCTTTTTTATCGCTGCGCTAAAGACACATCGCTATAGACGCACGCGAACAGCCTAATGCTTCGCGTATTGCGTCGCACCGAACAGCATCTCTTTGGCCTTGTCGTCCATGAGCGGTTTGCGGGCCGATGCCAACACTTCGACGCCACGCAATACCGCAGGCCGTGCGGCAATTTCGTCCTGCCAGCGTTTCACATTCGGCAACGCATCGAGTTCGACGCCCTGGTTTTGCCACGAGCGTGTCCACGGAAACGCGGCAATGTCAGCGATCGTGTACTCGTTGCCGGCCAGGTATCGCGTCTTGCCGAGCTGCGTTTCCATCACGCCATACAGACGCCGGGTTTCGTTCGTGTAGCGATTGATTGCGTATTCAATTGGCTCGGGCGCATAGATGCGGAAGTGATGGGTCTGGCCAAGCATCGGACCGAGGCCGCCCATCTGGAACATCAGCCATTGCAGCGTTGCATAGCGCGCGGCCGGGTCGGTAGGTAGAAACTTGCCGGTTTTCTCGGCCAGGTACATTAGAATTGCGCCCGATTCGAACAGCGCGAACGGTTTGCCGTCAGGACCTTTGGGGCCTTCAGAGTCGACAATGGCCGGAATCTTGTTATTCGGGCTGATAGCAAGGAATTCGGGCTTGAACTGGTCGCCGGCGCCGATATCGATACCGTGTGCAGTGTACGCGAGGCCGGTCTCCTCGAGCATGATGTGGATCTTGTGGCCGTTCGGGGTCGCCCAACTGTAGACGTCGATCATCGTGGCTCCTTTCATTCGTGAAAGCGGCGCCACGAAGGGCGCCGCAACTGGCGAAAATTAGAGCACAGATCGAACAATGTTGCTGGCGAGGGCGCCGCGCGCGAATCTCAACGTCGAGGTATCTGCAAGCGCTGAAACCGCTTCGTACTGAACCTCAAACTCGCGTAATCGGCGTGTCCACGCGAGCGGCCGCGCCTGCATCCATGTATCGCGCCAGTTCAAGTTTGGCGATGGCATTGCGGTGCACTTCGTCGGGGCCATCCGCGAAACGCAGTGTACGTGCAGAAGCGTAAGCGTACGCGAGCGGGAAATCGTCGCTGACACCGCCGCCGCCATGCACCTGAATCGCCCAGTCGATCACCTGACACGCCATGTTCGGCGCGACGACCTTGATCATCGCAATCTCACCGCGCGCACCCTTGTTGCCGACCGTATCCATCATGTACGCCGTTTTCAGCGTCAGCAGGCGCGCCTGTTCGATCATGCAGCGCGCTTCGGCGATGCGTTCCTGCGTGACGCCTTGCGCGGCAACCGGCTTGCCGAACGCGACGCGTTGTAGCGAACGTTTCGACATCAACTCGAGCGCACGCTCGGCGAGTCCGATCAAACGCATGCAGTGGTGAATGCGTCCCGGCCCGAGACGGCCTTGTGCAATCTCGAAGCCACGTCCTTCACCGAGCAGCAGGTTGCCTGCCGGCACGCGTACGTTGTCGAGCGTGATTTCCATGTGGCCGTGCGGCGCGTCGTCATAGCCGAATACGGTGAGAGGGCGGTGCACGGTGATGCCGGTGGCTTCAGCGGGCACCAGAATCATCGACTGTTGTTGATGACGCGGCGCATCGGGATCGGTTTTGCCCATCACGATATACACCTTGCAGCGCGGATCGCCCGCACCGGACGACCACCACTTGTGGCCGTTGATGACGTAAAAATCGCCGTCGCGCACGATGCTCGTCTGGATATTGGTTGCATCCGACGAGGCCACTTCCGGCTCGGTCATCAGAAACGCCGAACGGATTTGGCCTTGCAGCAGCGGTTCAAGCCATTCGCGTTTATTGTCGTCGCTGCCGTAACGCTCGATCGTTTCCATATTGCCGGTGTCGGGCGCATTGCAGTTGAACACCTCCGGCGCCCAGGGCACGCGGCCCATGATTTCGCACAGCGGCGCGTATTCGAGGTTCGTCAGGCCGGCGCCGCGCACGGATTCAGGCAGGAACAGATTCCATAGGCCCGCGTCGCGCGCCTTGTGTTTGAGCTGTTCGATGAGCTCGGTCGGCAGCCATGCATTGCCGTTGCGGCGATTGCGATCGATCTCGGCATAGAACGCCTGTTCGTTCGGGTAAATATGCTCGTCGAAAAAGGCGAGCAGTTTTTCGCGCAGCGCCTGAACCTTCGGGGTGTAGTCGAAATTCATGTATGACCTCGCGGATGACCAATGACGTTTGTTCGGAGCGCAATGTGATGCGCCGACCCGGTTAGCGGACCTTCTGTGCGTAGCGCCAGGCGAGTTCCGCCATTGGCTTCGCGCGGCGCCCGGCATCGAGCGCCTGAGCGCTGGCCGCGGTGCCGTCGACGACGCGTTTCATGATGCCTTGCAGGATCGCGGCGATGCGGAACATGTTGTACGCGAGATAGAAATTCCAGTCACCGTGGATTTCGAAGCCGGTGCGTTGGCAATAGCGCTCGACATACTGTGCCTCGTCGGGAATGCCGAGCGTCGCCCAATCGAGGCCCGCAATTCCGCGGAATTGCGTCGGATCGACATGCCACGCCATGCAGTGATAGGCGAAATCGGCGAGCGGATCGCCGAGCGTCGACAACTCCCAGTCGAGCACGGCGAGTACGCGTGGCTTGTCGGGGTGGAAAATCAGATTGTCGAGCCGGTAGTCGCCATGCACGACTGAGGCGCGCGCGCCCGTTTCAGCCGGCATATGTTGCGGCAGCCATTCGATCAGGCGCTGCATGGCGTCGATCGGTTCGGTTTCCGACGCAATGTACTGTTTGCTCCAGCGGCCGATCTGACGCGCGAAGTAGTTGCCCGGTTTGCCGTAATCGGCAAGGCCGGCGGCAGCGACATCGACGCTATGCAACGCGGCGATCACGCGATTCATTTCGTCGTAAATCGCGCTACGTTCAGCAGGCGTCATGCCGGGCAGGGATTGATCCCATAGCACGCGGCCTTCCACGAACTCCATCACGTAGAACGCCCGGCCAATCACGCTTTCGTCCTCGCACAGGGCGAGCATCTTCGCGACCGGCACGCCGGTACCCGCTAACGCGTGCATCACGCGGTATTCGCGTTCAACGGCATGCGCGGAAGGCAGGAGTTTCGCGGCCGGCCCAGGCTTCGCGCGCATCACATACGAGCGAGACGGCGTAACGAGTTTGAAGGTGGGATTGGATTGCCCGCCGGCGAATTGTTCGAGCGTGAGTGGCCCGGAAAACCCGTCGACATGCTGGCTCAGCCACGCGGCGAGCGCGTTGCTGTCGAAGCGTTGCCGCTCGTTGACAGGACGCGTGCCTTCGAAGGCCGAATAATCCGGTTTGGGTTCTGGTTCGCCGGTCTGTGTGGCTTGCACCATATGTCTCCTCCAGTTCGGGGTCAGCTACGCTTGTATTGAATGAATTGTGCGTAGAGCATTTCCATCGTGGTATTGCGAACATCGCGATGCAGCGGCGACGGCGGTGAATAATTGATCGTACGTAGCACCCAGTCACGTGATTCGGCGCCGATATCGAGCGCATTGATGCAGCCGGTAGCCTGCGCCAGATGACCGAAGAAAGTACGGCCGCCAGCAGTTAGCGCATGCGACAGAATCGCGCGATTCACCCCGCCATGGAGCACGAGCAGCGCCGTATCCCACGACGCGTCCTCGCGCAATACGGCCACGGCCGGCAATACGCGATCGAACAACTCGCCGATGGTTTCGCCGTCGAGAAAACGCGTATGTTCCGGCACGATGCCGTCGAACGCACTGAGAAATGCCGCTTCGATATCTTGCGGTGCAATGTTGCTGAGCTTGCCGCCGCGAATCTCCTGCCATGCCGGTTCGATTTCGAGTTCGATCGCTTGACCCGTTTCGGCCAGCACGCGCTGCGCGGTCTCGACCGTACGAGGCAAACCACTGACGATCACCCGATCGAAGCGGATCTGCTGCTCGGCGAAAACGCGGCCTGCCGCGCTTGCCTGCTCGCGACCATTGGCGTTCAACGGCACGGTTTCAGGATCGATCGCCCGGCCGGAGTCGTCGAAGTAGGTCACGTCGCCGTGACGCATCAGGAAGATGCGGCGGCGTTTGGGGAGTTGAAATTCAGCCATCGTCCTTGGGTTTACTTATAGACCGGAGCGCGTTTTTCGAGGAACGCGGAAATCCCTTCGAGCCCTTCACGATGGTGCAGCGACGCAACAAAGCTGTCGCGTTCGGCAACCAGATGATCGGCAAGCGGCTGCGCACCGGCTGCACCGATGAGTCCCTTGATGCGGGCAACCGAATTCGGCGAAATCTTGCCGAGTTCGTCGGCCCACGCTACGGCGGTGTCGCGCACGGCGCCGGCTTTCGCCAGCTTGTTGACCACACCGAGATCGTGCAGCCGGCCCGCGCCGATCGGCTTGCCTTCGATCAGTACTTCGGTGGCCAACTGGCGCGGCAAGGCCTGCGCGAGAAACCACGATCCGCCGCCGTCGGGCGTGAGGCCAACGCGCGCGTACGACATCACGAACTTGGCTTCCTCAGCGGCGACAATCAGATCGCATGCAAGCGCCAATGAGAAGCCTGCGCCCGCCGCGGCGCCTTCGACCGCCGCGATCACGGGCTTCGAAGACAGGCGCAGCGCAGAGATCCATTCGCCGAGCAGGTCGATGCTTTGCGCCTGCACCGACGGATCCTTTGCGCGGTTCTCCAGCAAGCGGTTCAGGTTGCCGCCGGCGCAGAAGAAGTTGTCCGCACCGGTAATCACCACCGCACGAATCGACGGATCGCGTTCGGCGGAATCGAGCGCTTCGATACCGGCGGCGTACATGTCGGGATGCAATGCATTGCGTGCGCCAGGGTTCGACAGCGTGAGGACTAGCGTCGTTTCGCTCTCTGTCGGGCGCGAGGTCAGTAGTTCGGCGCTCATTGTTGTGTCTCCGTTTCGGTGTCGGCCGCGTCGCGTTGTGTCAGCGGCAGCCCAAGTTGTGCCCGCCGCGCAAGCCACGGCGACGGACGGTAGCGTGGATCGCCGAGCACGCTGAAGATATTGCGCAGGATCGAGAGGATCGTTTTCGAACCGAGTGCATCGCCGAGCGCGAGCGGTCCACGCGGATAGCCGAGGCCCAGCGTCACGGCGAGATCGATATCGTCAGGCGTGGCAATCTGTTTTTGCGCGATATCGCAGCCGATGTTGACGATTGTCGCCACGATGCGCTGGGCCACGAAGCCGGTCGAATCGCGGATCACCGTCACGGGAATGCCGTCGGCGGCAAACAGCGCGTGCGCGGTGTCGCGTGCGGCGCGTGTGGTGGCCGGTGTTGTCATCAGCGTGCGGCGTTGCGTGTTCGCCAGTGGAAACAGTGCATCGACGGCGATTACGCGGGTGGCGTCGAGTGCTTCATCGACGGCAGCGGTGGTCGCGTCGTGGCCGAATGGCGTGACGACGATCAGCGAGTTCGCTGCGGGCGTAGCACCCTCGTCGAGCTGCACGCCGGCCTGCGCGATCAGTTGCGCGACTGCTTGGTGAGCTTGCGGATAACGCTTGCTGACCCATACGCTTGCGGGCAGTTCTGTAGGCGCGGGCGCTTCAGCGGGCACTTGCTGTTTGCCGTCTTCGTAGCGGTAAAAGCCTTCACCGGTTTTGCGGCCGATCAATCCGCCTGCGAGCCGTGTGCCGGTGATCGGTGAGGGCGTGAAGCGCGGCTCTTCATAGAACTGGTGATAGATCGATTCCATCACGGGGTGCGATACATCGAGGGCGGTCAGATCCAGCAGTTCGAATGGGCCGAGGCGGAAGCCCGCTTGCTCGCGCATGATGCGGTCGATGTCGGCGAAACTCGCCACACCTTCGCCGGCCACGCGCAGGCCTTCCGTGTTCATGCCGCGGCCGGCGTGATTGACAATGAAGCCGGGCATGTCTTTCGCGCGCACCGGCGTGTGGCCCATGCGGCGCGCGAGGTCCATTAGCGCGTCGCCGGCGGCGGGATCGCCGCGCAGGCCGTCGATTACTTCGACGACCTTCATCAGCGGCACCGGGTTGAAGAAGTGATAGCCGACCACGCGCGACGGATTCGTGCAGCCCGCCGCAATCGCCGTGATCGACAGCGAAGAGGTGTTCGACGCCAGCACACAGCGCCCGCTCACCACGGCTTCGAGTTCGCGAAAGAGGGCCTGTTTCACCTCGAGTTTTTCGACGATCGCCTCGATCACCAGGTCGCAACCGACCAGGTCGCTAATGGCTTGCGCACCGCTTACGTTCGCCAGTGCCGCAAGCGAGCGCGCCTGATCGAGCTTGCCTTTGGCGGTCAACTTGGCGAAAGTCTCGGCAAGGTAGTCGCGCGCGGCGCCGATCGCGGCAGGGTTGGTATCGTACAGACGCACGGTGAGGCCCGCCAGCGCGGCGATCTGGGCGATACCGCGACCCATTGCACCGGTGCCGACAATGCCGATAGTCTCGATGCTGTCATTGCGAGAGGTCATTGTGATGCTCGACTCCATGGTTATTTTAGAATAGCACGATCGTGCAATTTACTGGATGATTGCTTGAGGGCGGTCGCTCCAGATCTGGCGAGTGATCCCACGTAACCCGAAGAAAGGAGACACCGAATGATCAAGCTGTGCGGTTTCGCGCTGTCCAACTATTACAACAAAGTGAAGTTCGTGCTCATCGAGCACGGCATTCCGTTCGAAGAAGTCTCCGTACTGCCCAGCCAGGAAGAAGCGATGCTCGAGCATTCGCCACTCGGCAAGGTGCCGTATATCCAGACCGAACAGGGCGATTTGTGCGAGTCGCAATGCATTGTCGACTATCTGGCCGCGCGCTTTCCCGAGAAGGAGATTTTCTCGGCCGACCCGTGGGAGGCGGCCAAGGAACGCGAACTGATCATGTTCGTCGACGTGCATCTTGAACTGACCGCGCGCAATCTCTACAAGGAAGCGTTCTTCGGCGGCACTGTGACGGAGGCGACCAAAGGGCGGATCGAGAAACTGCTCGTGCATCACGTTGCCGGCTTCAAACGGATCGCGAAGTTCGGGCCTTATTTGCGCGGCGAGCGTTTTAGCGTTGCCGATGCGGCGGGTTTTGTGAGTCTGCCGCTGGTGGGCATGGCGACGCAGACGATCTACGGGCGCGATTTTCTGCTCGACGCAGGTGTCGACTGGAAAAGCTACGTGAAAAAAATCAGCGAGCGGCCGGCCGCGCAACGCGTGACCGAAGACCGCAAGGCATATATCGCGGCGTCGCGTCCAGCCTGACCGGCAGCGATATCGCCGGGGAAATGGGTCTGGGCATGCAACGCATGCCTTGGCCGTTGCGCGCGATGGCGAGGAACGTGGGTTCGTTCGCAGCATCGCGCGTAGTGTCCTACAGCCGCGCCAGTCGCTCGAGCGCCGTGGCGAGCGTGGCTTCCTGCTTGGCAAAGCAGAAGCGCACCACGCCCGATTCATGCGTCTCGTGATAGAACGCCGAGACTGGAATTGCCGCGACGCCGATCTCGCCGGTCAGCCATTGCGCGAATTCGGCTTCGGGCAAATCGCTGATCGCTGAATAATCGACGCACTGAAAGTACGTGCCTGTGCAAGGCAGCAGCTTGAAGCGGGAATTCGCGAGGCCGGCGCGGAAGAAGTCGCGCTTCTTCTGGTAAAACGCCGGCAGGTC
The DNA here is from genome assembly GCA_963738755.1 of uncultured beta proteobacterium. GTDB lineage: Bacteria > Pseudomonadota > Gammaproteobacteria > Burkholderiales > Burkholderiaceae > Paraburkholderia. Next base: position 13,428 of record CAVTXZ010000030.1, on the reverse strand, counting down.
CAGATACGGCGCCGGGTCCTGCATATACTGCGCAAGGCCGATCTGCATAGGCGTGTTGACCGTGAACACGTTGAACTGGTGCACTTTGCGGAATTCGGCGGTGAGTGCGGCAGGCGCGGCCACATAGCCGACCTTCCAGCCTGTGACGTGATAGGTCTTGCCGAAGCTGGAGACCACGAAGCTGCGCTGCGCCAGTTCGGGATAACGCGCGACGCTTTCGTGCGGCGCGCCGTCGTACACCATGTGCTCGTACACTTCGTCGGACAGAATTAGCACGTTGGTGCCGCGTACGATGTCCTCGAGCTTGCGCATGTCTTCCGCGCGCCAGACCGTGCCGGTCGGATTGTGCGGCGTGTTGATCAGCAGGAGCCGGGTCTTCGGCGTAATGGCGGCGGCGAGCTTGTCGAACGGGATCCGGTAATCGGGCGCCTCGAGCGTGACAAACACCGGCTTGCCGCCGGCTAGTTCGATCGACGGCAGATAGCTGTCGTAAGTGGGCTCGACCACGATCACTTCGTCACCGGGATGCACCGTGCAGAGAATCGCGGTGAGCAACGCCTGGGTGGCGCCTGCTGTAATGGTGATTTCCGTGGTGGCGTCGTAGCGGCGGCCGTACAGGTTCGCGATTTTGTCGGCAATCGCCTGACGCAGCGGTGCGGCACCGGCCATTGGCGGGTATTGATTGTGGCCGTCGCGCATCGCGTTGGCGACCGCGTCGACAATGCGCGGATCGCAACCGAAGTCGGGAAAGCCCTGGCCGAGATTCACCGCGTTCTTTTCGGCGGCGAGCGCGCTCATCACGGTGAAAATCGTCGTGCCGACGTCTGGCAGGCGAGACGGAAACGAGGGAGTCATGGGCGTGTCGTGCGGTGCATTCATGGCGCTGTCCGGAGCGTGAGCAGGAGAGATTGGGCGAAAGGCGTCATTTCAAACGTGCGAAGCCTGATTGTAGGCAATCGCGGCGCTGCGTGCGTTGGCGTGTTCGTTGGCCATTCGGCCAGGTGTCACGCCGGCGCGGGCTCGTCGGCGGCCGTCAGGGCGGCGCTGACGAACGGCGCGGGCTGCGCGATCTGGAAGCCGAAGTCGCGCGCAATGCGCTTGGCGAGTTTCAGCACCGCGCGATCTTTCGACACCAGCCAGTCGGCCTGCGCGGCATGCGCGAGTTCGAGGAACTTCTGGTCGTCGCGGTCTTTGCATTTGGGCAGCGGCCTGGCGTCTTCCGCCGGCGCGGCCGGTTCGACCAGCTGCGAAAGGCGTGCGACTACGGCAAGCGCCGCCGTCTTGTCGACATTCCGATGCACGAACTGGGGATAGTCGAGCACGTAGGCCAGTTCGGCAAGACAGCGCGCGTCGATCAGCGCGGCCAGCGCGCCGCTTTCGAGCGCGGCGCGGATGGGGCGCGTGTGCGGGTCGTCGAACACGAGAATATCGATCCATACGTTGGAATCGAGGACGACGCGCAAGGCGCCGCGTGAGGCATGGGAACCGGGCATTCGTTACAATCTGGCTTTCGTCTTTGACCGCCAGGCACGGCGTGCCTGCAAGCCTCTATGATAATCGTTCTGTCGCCGGCGAAATCGCTCGACTACGAAACCCCTGCGCATGTCAAAAAACACACGATCCCCGATTTCGTCGATGATGCGGCCGAATTGATCGGCGGATTGCGTCTTTTGTCGCCACAGCAGATCGGCTCGCTGATGGATATTTCCGATCAGTTGGCGCACCTCAATTTCCAGCGGTACGCCGAATGGTCACCCGAGTTCGGCACGCACAACGCCAAACAGGCGGTGCTCGCGTTCAATGGCGACGTATACGAGGGCTTCAACGCGAAGACGTTGTCGTCGGCGGATCTGGATTACGCGCAAAGCCACGTGCGGGTGCTATCGGGCCTGTACGGACTGTTGCGCCCGCTCGATCTGTTGCAACCGTATCGGCTGGAGATGGGCACGCGCTTCGCCAACACGCGCGGCAAGGACCTTTACGCGTTCTGGGGCGAGCGCATCACGCAGGCGCTGAACGTGCAATTGAAGAAGCGCGCCGCGAGCTCACGCGTGCTGGTGAATTGCGCATCGGGCGAGTACTTCAGATCGGTCAAGCCCCGGCTGCTCGATGCGCCTGTCATCACGCCGGTATTCGAAGACTGGAAGGGCGGCCGGTACAAAATCATCAGTTTCCATGCGAAGCGCGCGCGCGGGTTGATGGCGCGCTACGCGGTCGAAAATCGCCTCAGTGCGCCGGCGCAACTGAAAGATTTCGACGTCGACGGCTATGCGTTCGACACTGAAGCCTCGAACGCTTCCACCTATGTATTCCGCCGCCGCATCGCCGACTAGGCGATGACCGCCCATACCAGCAGGAAAAACATCATGACGTTATCGATTACGAGCAACTTCGACGCGGGTGCGATCGAAGTGCTGTCGTGCGAAGAGCCAGGCAATATCCGCCTGCGGGTGCGACCCGACAGTCACGCCGAGTTCGCGCAGTGGTTTTACTTCCGGTTGTCCGGCGCCGCGCGCGAGCGCTGCGTGATGACCTTCGAAAATGCCGCCGCGTGCGCCTTCGCTGAAGGCTGGCGCGACTATCAGGCAGTGGCGAGCTACGATCGGGTGAACTGGTTTCGGGTGCCCACTTCGTACGACGGGCGCGTGCTGACGATCGATCACACGCCGGATTTCGACCGCGTTTACTACGCTTATTTCGAACCGTATAGCGAGGAACGCCACTCGGAATTTCTCGGCGCGGTCCAGCAGATGCCGCAGGCAACGCTAGCGGAGTTGGGCAGGACCGTTGAAGGCCGGCCGATGTCGCTGTTGACGCTCGGCACGCCCCAAACCGGCGAGACGCCCAAGAAGAAGATCTGGCTGATCGCGCGTCAGCATCCGGGTGAAACGATGGCCGAATGGTTTATCGAGGGTCTCATCAAGCGCCTCGTGGGTTGGGGCGATTGGGCGGGCGATCCGGTCGCGCGCAAGCTTTACGATCACGCGGTGTTTTACATCGTGCCGAACATGAATCCGGACGGCAGCGTGCACGGCAATCTGCGCACCAATGCGGCGGGCGCAAATCTGAATCGCGAGTGGATGGAGCCGGATGCCGCACGCAGCCCGGAAGTGCTGGTAGTGCGCGATGCCATTCACGCGACTGGTTGCGATCTGTTTTTCGATATTCACGGCGACGAGGCGCTGCCGTACGTGTTTGTGGCGGGCTCTGAAATGCTGCCGGGTTTCACCGAACGGCAGGGGCAGGAACAGAAGGCGTTTATCGAAGCGTTCAAGCATGCGAGCCCGGACTTTCAGGACAAATACGGCTATGCCGCAAGCAAGTATCGTGAAGATGCGCTCAAGCTGGCTTCGAAGTACATTGGCAACGAATTTGGCTGCCTGTCGTTGACGCTGGAAATGCCGTTCAAGGACAACGCCAATCTGCCCGATGAGCGGGTGGGCTGGAACGGCGAGCGTAGCGCGTCGCTCGGTGCCGCGATGCTGCAGGCGATTTTGCGGCACGTGGAGACGTTTGCCTGAGGTTCAACTAGCGGACTGCTGAGCAAGAAAAAAGAGGCACGCACTGTGGAAGTGCGTGCCTCTTTTTTGTTTCTGTTCGGCGGCTAGTGAGACTTTTTCGCTGGCGCTTTCTTCGTCGACGACTTGCTTGACGATTTGCTGGATGCACCTCTCGACGATTTGCCCGAAGTTGACTTGGAAGACTTGCCCGTCGATTTCTTCGTTGTATTCCCGCTCGTCGAATGCTTGCCCTTTACATTCTTATGCTTGCCCGAGGATACGCTGGACCCCGTCGTGGATGCGGAGCTACGGGCACGAGTAGGCGGCACCGGGTCGTTCCAGCTGAACGCCAGCATCTGCGCGCCGACATAGCCGCAGCGGAATTTGAGATCGGCCGGGTCGCCGTCACCATTCTGACGGATGCCAAGCCCTTCGACAGTGACGATGTTGTCCACCTTCACGCGCTGCTTACCCTGGTCGAACGAGTCATTCCAGGGCGTGACAGACGCATGCGCGCTATCGAATGAACTGGGTGGGAATTCGACGCGATCAAAGGCTGTCGATGTGCTGGCGACAAAATTGCCGTGCGCTGCGCAGTCCGCGATGAGCGGGTCCGCGTGCATGTCATTGACAAATTTGTTGACGAGATCGTTGTGCTGTTCGAGTTGATCGGCGAACGCGGGAGCAGTGCATATGAGCGAGAGACTCGCTGCACATGCCGCTAACCGGCCGACCACGCGCAGCAATCGGCGCGGTACGTTGGTGCGATCCATCTAGTTTGTTAGACGCTAATGGGAGATCAGGCACGTAAGATGCCGGGCGAGCGGCAGGAGTTCAATCCTGACGCAAATATTTTGTCCTGTCGTGACGTGCAGAGGCGCATCGAGTGATCGATTGCCGCACCCATGAAGCGTGCTATAGCGGCGTGGCGTTCAGGTGCGAGGACCACCTAATCGATACCGGCGCACATCATACGTGGTGACCCACGCTGGCCGGTAGACCGCGATCAGTGCTGTCGACATGCCCGTGAACCAGGCTTCGCCGGTGGCTAGCAGAAGCACGCTAAAGGCGTAGCCGGCCGGTATCACGGTCATCGAGCCGTCGGCGAGGGCGATGTGAATGCCGAGCGCCGCAGCTGCGGTGAGCGACACGGCAATGGCGGGCGAGACGAAGCCCTGGCCGAGGATAAACATGAAAAGATTGCGCGGCAGCCAGGCAATGCTGGCCCGCTGGACCAAGGTCGAGATACCCACAGGTAACGCGCCGAACACGAGGAAAGTCAGTGCGATGCCCTGCCAGGGGGCGTCGAAAACGAGCGCGGCAAGACCGGTGACCACTGCCATTGCGATGAGCGCCAGGGCCCAGTCGAATAGCGTGACGACCAGCGTGGCGCCAAGCAGGTGCATGACCGTGCCGTCGTCGAGCCACGCGTTGCTGGCCCACAGTACCGAGACCGCAACGATGATTGCGAGCCAGACGTGCTGAAGGGTGCCGTCCTGAAGTCGTTTGAAAGGTTTTTTCCACAGCGCGAGCGCGACCACTATCGCAGTGGCGATCCAGCCACCGACAGCGACCCAAAACGGAAGCGGTGTGTAGAGGAAACCCATGTGTCTCATATTACTCGTTGGGCGACAAAAGGTGTGAGCGGATTCCATGCCAGCCAGCGCAAACGCTTCCGGAAAATACCTGGTCCGAGATAGCGCAAGCGCCGGCGCGCGTCATACCAGGCGTTCCGCCGATGGGTCCTGCGTTGGGCAGGCGGGCGCAGATTCCCCAAACGGCGTGCTCGGTTCGGCTGCCATCGGCAGGGTATTGGCCGTGTCGTTAGCGGGCAACGGATATTGAAAGCGTCGCCGCGTGCGGCGCCGCAGCGGCACGACGCCGGCTTGTCCCATCACCGGACGAACCGGGCCTGCGCCACCATTGCGCAGCACTTCCAGATGGGCCGCCAGCCAGCCGTTGTAGAGCGCGACCGCAGCCGCGCGGTTGGGGGCGCCGAGTTGCTGGAATATGCTGGTTAGATGAATCTTCACGGTGCCCTCGCTGATGCCGAGCGTGCGCGCGATCATCTTGTTGGTGCTGCCCATGTGCACGCAGCGCATGATCTGCTCCTGGCGAGGCGACAAGCCGCTAGACAGTTTGGCGCGGCGCGGCGGCGGGGTCTTCGGGTCGAACGTCCGGATCAGGGCATCTGGCGGAAGCGGAGGATTCAGCGCCAACGCGCTGGCTGGCACGTAGTGACCGCCCAGCAGCACCATCTCGAACGCGCGCACGATGAGACACGGGTCGGTTTCACGCGGTATTACGCCGAGCACGCCCTCGTCCATCAGGTCCCGCACGACGACGGGCGAGACGTCGTCGGTCAGTACGGCGATGCGCAAGTCCGGGTAGTGGCTGAGCAGATGGCGCACGTCTGCGACCGCCATCCAGTCCTGCCAGTCGATCACGAGCAGGTCGGGGCTTTGACGCTTGAGCGTGCGTTCGACTTGCCGCCAGTCTTGTGCTTCGTTAAAACGCGCCAAGCGGTCGATTTGTCGCAGTAGCGCTTTGAGCCCGTCGCGTCGTTCCGCGTCTGAGTTGAGTATTGAGAATCGCATGCCATGTCTCCAGATGGATCGGACAAAGTGGCGCGATGCATGCAGGCCGGCGAGGGCGCCAAGTCTTTGCGATGCACCACCGCCCCTATGATGACAAATTCCCTTCAGTTTGACGGCCTGTCCAAATGTCATAAGAGGAATGGCATAAAAAAGCCCCGCACGCGGCGGGGCTTTCTGGTTTCGACGGTCGCGCGCCGGGACTTCGGCGCGGCTGCATCAATGGAAATGAGGTTGGGCCGGTTCTGCATCTTCCGGCATTTCGGCGTGGACTATCTCGCCGAGTGGGTCTGCGTAAAGGGGGACACCGCAGTCGTCACAGTATTCCGGCTCGAAGCGGCCGGCGTGGCGGCGCACATCGGTCACTCCGGTCTCTTTGAGCAGCGCGACAATTTCTTCGAGTGGATCGTCCGACGCGGCGGTCTCTTGCGGCTCCTCGTCGATGCCGGGTTCGCCGTTCTCGCGGCCATACAGTGGCCAGACGACACCGTAGATCACTTCATTGCTGCCTCGGCGCGTGAAGCCGACACGGTATTCATCAATGCGGCGCTCGCCAAAGCCCGCGACAACCGCGCGCAGTTCTTGTGGCGCCGTGCCAATCGTGTCGAACAGATAGCGCACGGCGGTACGCACGGTGTGAGGCCGCACGCGTTCGTCGGCGTCGCGGCAGGCTGAATAATAAGCGTCCGGCAACAGGCATTCGAACTCACACCCGGGCAGCACCAGCGACAAATTGGCGCCCCCTTGCGTGGTCCATTGCTCGAGGCATTGCCCGCGCTCGATCCGGCTGCCATGCTCTTCTTCCTGCCAGCGGAAGGTCGGCTCGCCAACCGGCGCCGCGACCACGGCCAACAGGAAACGCGGGTCGGCCAGAATGGGCGAGGTTTCCGGCAGTTCGCCGAAATTGAGTTTGACGTTGCCACCACTCATTGCCGCCTGAGCCAGCTGTTGGGCAATGCGCCAGGTTTCGACGTGGTGACGCGGCAACTGGTCGATGCTGTACAGGAACGGCGCCATGGCGACGCGCGTGTTGGCCGCAAGGACGTGAGCTTGCAGATGTGCACGCAATGCGTCGGCCGCGTCGCCTTTTAGCGGGCCGGAAGGAATCATGTATCGAGTCCAGGCCAGCACGGGCGCTGCGATCAGCAGCGCCTCATAAGGCGCGCCTTCGTGGTCGACAATAAACGACTCACTGTGCGTTTCCGCCATATCGGCGAGTGCGCCGTAAGCATCAGGATGATTTTGCTGCAGATGGTCGAGCGCGGCGTCCAGCGTAGTCTGGTTGGCGTTGCGGACGATTTTGGCCAGGAGCGCATCGAGTTTCGCTTCCCAGAAGCGGTCTTCGGTACGGCTGCCCGACGCGAAAAGCGCGAGCGAAAGACCGACAAGCTTGTCGGCATCGGGGGGGAGACGTTTGGCGATTCGCGAGCGCATAAATCCGATAATTGGGGTGCACAGAACCTTATATTCTAGTCTTTTCTGTGCCGCCATATTATTTGGCGGGCAATGCTGGATGAATTAGGACGCTTCCACATGCAAAATCAGCTCGCCGCGCACTCGGCTGGACGCGTTGCAGGTCGGGTTGGCCGGATGATATAAGACGCTTCCGGCGTGGCGACTCGCTTCTATACTGACAGCTTTCAGTGCGCCCCCTTGCAAGCGCATGTTTATCTGTCGCCGTGGTCTGGCACATGAGGAGATTCATTGTGAAATCGGACCAGCTGATTGAACGTCTCGCGGCTGTGTTTGCGTTGATCGTATTGGTGGGCGGTTCCCTGCTGGTACTGGCGCCGTTTACGACGGCGCTGCTATGGGGCGCAATTCTCAGCTATAGCTCATGGGGTTTGTATCGGCGGCTGACCGCAGCAGTTGGCGGGCGGCGCAAATGGGCGGCGATGCTGATTGTGATCATCATTCTGATTGTGCTGCTTGGGCCGTTCGTCTATGCGGGCTTTGCGTTTGGTGCGCACGTTCACGACATCGTCGCGCTGGTCGAAAGACTTTTCGACGCCGGCTTACCTGATTTGCCGTCGTGGGTCGGGCGAATTCCGTTGGTCGGTTCAAATATCGAGACCTTCTGGGAGCGCCTGACCAGCAGCAACTCTGAGTTGATTGCGCAGTTGCGGGCGTTGGCGGCGCCTGCGGGTAAATGGATATTGGCGGCGGCGATTGCCGTTACGCATGGGCTGGGGCTGTTGGCACTGAGTATCGTGCTGGCGTTCTTCTTTTATACCGGGGGGGAGGGCGCGGCCGCCTGGCTGAACGCGGGCATGCGGCGTATCGCCGGCGAACGGGCTGATTACCTGCTGGCTCTCGCGGGCAGCACTGTGAAGGGCGTGGTTTACGGGATTCTCGGCACGGCACTTGTGCAGGGCATTCTTGCCGGCTTCGGGTGCTGGATCGCCGGTGTGCCGGCGCCGGCGCTGCTTGGGCTCGCAACTTTCTTTCTGTCTGTGGTGCCGGGCGGCCCGGTTGTGGTTTGGTTGCCTGCTGCAATCTGGTTGTATCACGGCGGTGCGACCGGCTGGGCAATCTTTCTGGTCGTTTGGGGCGTGCTGGTCGTCGGGATGTCTGACAATGTCATCAAGCCAATCCTGATCGGCAAGAATAGTGATATGCCGCTAATCCTGGTGATGTTGGGCATATTGGGTGGCGCGTTTGCTTTCGGCTTCCTCGGCGTTTTCATTGGCCCGACTTTGCTGGCGGTTGCTTATACCGTGCTGCATGATTGGACGATCGGCGCACAGGGCGCGCGAGCCTTGACTCCCGATGCGAAAGCGCCTGTCGTCGATGAACCGGGCCGCATAAAAAAGGCGCCTTAAATATAAATCCAGATAAAGCTTGCAAGCCCCGGTTGGGCTCGCTAGAATCTCGCTCTTTCGTGCTTCGGATACCGGGGCACGGGGAGGCGGGAGAGCCAGCAATGGCGGGGGTTTGCGGTGTGTCGGGCAGGTTCGGGAAGTTAAAAAAACCTGTTGACGACGTAGCGAAAGTTCTTCATAATCTCGTTTCTCTGCTGCTGATGCAGCGACGCAGAACGAAGCGGTGCCGGGTGACTGAAGTTAAGTGAGCGCGGTGCGGTTTTGGTGGTGAATGCGTAATCGATCTTTAAAAATTAACAGCCGATAAGTGTGGGCGCTTGATGTCTGACGCGCGGTGGAATTTTCGGATTCTGCCGGGAAGCGAAAGTATCAAGTCTCACACTAGTATTAAAGGAAGGTTTTCCCATTTTCGGATGGGATGATCATTCGTCAGTACGTTGAGTGAGCGACCGGGTTCGAAAGAGCCCGAAAAACAGTAACAGGTTTGAACTGAAGAGTTTGATCCTGGCTCAGATTGAACGCTGGCGGCATGCCTTACACATGCAAGTCGAACGGCAGCACGGGAGTAATCCTGGTGGCGAGTGGCGAACGGGTGAGTAATACATCGGAACGTGTCCTGTAGTGGGGGATAGCCCGGCGAAAGCCGGATTAATACCGCATACGCTCTACGGAGGAAAGGGGGGGATCTTAGGACCTCTCGCTACAGGGGCGGCCGATGGCAGATTAGCTAGTTGGTGGGGTAAAGGCCTACCAAGGCGACGATCTGTAGCTGGTCTGAGAGGACGACCAGCCACACTGGGACTGAGACACGGCCCAGACTCCTACGGGAGGCAGCAGTGGGGAATTTTGGACAATGGGGGCAACCCTGATCCAGCAATGCCGCGTGTGTGAAGAAGGCCTTCGGGTTGTAAAGCACTTTTGTCCGGAAAGAAAACTTCTGCCCTAATACGGCGGGAGGATGACGGTACCGGAAGAATAAGCACCGGCTAACTACGTGCCAGCAGCCGCGGTAATACGTAGGGTGCAAGCGTTAATCGGAATTACTGGGCGTAAAGCGTGCGCAGGCGGTCCGCTAAGACAGATGTGAAATCCCCGGGCTTAACCTGGGAACTGCATTTGTGACTGGCGGGCTAGAGTATGGCAGAGGGGGGTAGAATTCCACGTGTAGCAGTGAAATGCGTAGAGATGTGGAGGAATACCGATGGCGAAGGCAGCCCCCTGGGCCAATACTGACGCTCATGCACGAAAGCGTGGGGAGCAAACAGGATTAGATACCCTGGTAGTCCACGCCCTAAACGATGTCAACTAGTTGTCGGGTCTTCATTGACTTGGTAACGTAGCTAACGCGTGAAGTTGACCGCCTGGGGAGTACGGTCGCAAGATTAAAACTCAAAGGAATTGACGGGGACCCGCACAAGCGGTGGATGATGTGGATTAATTCGATGCAACGCGAAAAACCTTACCTACCCTTGACATGTATGGAATCCTGCTGAGAGGTGGGAGTGCCCGAAAGGGAGCCATAACACAGGTGCTGCATGGCTGTCGTCAGCTCGTGTCGTGAGATGTTGGGTTAAGTCCCGCAACGAGCGCAACCCTTGTCCCTAGTTGCTACGCAAGAGCACTCTAGGGAGACTGCCGGTGACAAACCGGAGGAAGGTGGGGATGACGTCAAGTCCTCATGGCCCTTATGGGTAGGGCTTCACACGTCATACAATGGTCGGAACAGAGGGTCGCCAACCCGCGAGGGGGAGCCAATCCCAGAAAACCGATCGTAGTCCGGATCGCACTCTGCAACTCGAGTGCGTGAAGCTGGAATCGCTAGTAATCGCGGATCAGCATGCCGCGGTGAATACGTTCCCGGGTCTTGTACACACCGCCCGTCACACCATGGGAGTGGGTTTCACCAGAAGTAGGTAGCCTAACCGCAAGGAGGGCGCTTACCACGGTGGGATTCATGACTGGGGTGAAGTCGTAACAAGGTAGCCGTATCGGAAGGTGCGGCTGGATCACCTCCTTTCTCGAGCTAACGTGTCAATGCGTTGAGCGCTCACGCTTATCGGCTGTGAAATTAAGACAGATACGCAGACAGACTCAGGGGTCTGTAGCTCAGTCGGTTAGAGCACCGTCTTGATAAGGCGGGGGTCGATGGTTCGAATCCATCCAGACCCACCACTGTTTCTGCGGTGGCTGCGGCTAACCGGTGAAGACCCCGGATGATGCGCCTGCGTGGTCTGTATGACTGGGGGATTAGCTCAGCTGGGAGAGCACCTGCTTTGCAAGCAGGGGGTCGTCGGTTCGATCCCGTCATCCTCCACCAATCTTCAATGCGTAGCGTTCTGCGGAAGTAGCAGGCAGAGTGTTTTGCATTGGCGATTGAGCCAGTCAGAGTGATATGGAATTAAAGCAATTCCGATATCGGCTGTCGTTCTTTAACAATCAGGAAGAAGTAGTAAAGAGATTCACGAAAGGATACTTAGAGATGGGTGTCCGAGTAGGTGAATCAGGGTTGTGATTGTATCAATGTATGAAAAGGTAATCGAAAGATTGCCTTGGAATACGGCGCAACACGAATACTCAACCTGTAGCGATTGTGACGAACACGTCATCCCCCGTGGATGAGGTGGGAGACACACCCGTTATCAGGTCAAGCGAACAAGTGCATGTGGTGGATGCCTTGGCGATCACAGGCGATGAAGGACGCGGTAGCCTGCGAAAAGCGGGGGGGAGCTGGCAAACGAGCTTTGATCCCCCGATGTCCGAAATGGGAAACCCACTCCTTATGGAGTATCCATGACTGAATACATAGGTCATGAGAAGCGAACGCGGTGAACTGAAACATCTAAGTAACCGCAGGAAAAGAAATCAACCGAGATTCCCAGAGTAGTGGCGAGCGAAATGGGAGCAGCCTGTACTCTTTATCTTCATTGTTAGTCGAAGGCTCTGGAAAGTGCCGCCATAGCAGGTGATAGCCCTGTAGACGAAAACAGCGAGGAAGAACTAGGTGTACGACAAGTAGGGCGGGACACGTGAAATCCTGTCTGAAGATGGGGCACCATCCTCCAAGGCTAAATACTCGTGATCGACCGATAGTGAACCAGTACCGTGAGGAAAGGCGAAAAGAACCCCGGGAGGGGATGAAATAGATCCTGAAACCGCATGCATACAAACAGTAGGAGCCTCTGCGAAGGGGTGACTGCGTACCTTTTGTATAATGGGTCAGCGACTTACATTCAGTGGCAAGCTTAACCGATTAGGGCAGGCGTAGCGAAAGCGAGTCCGAACAGGGCGTTCAGTCGCTGGGTGTAGACCCGAAACCAGGTGATCTATCCATGGCCAGGATGAAGGTGCGGTAACACGTACTGGAGGTCCGAACCCACTAACGTTGAAAAGTTAGGGGATGAGCTGTGGATAGGGGTGAAAGGCTAAACAAACCTGGAAATAGCTGGTTCTCTCCGAAAACTATTTAGGTAGTGCCTCGTGTATCACCTTCGGGGTAAGAGCACTGTCATGGTTGTGGGGTCCATTGCGGATTACTACGCCATAGCAAACTCCGAATACCGAAGAGTGCAATCACGGGAGACAGACATCGGGTGCTAACGTCCGGTGTCAAGAGGGAAACAACCCAGACCGCCAGCTAAGGTCCCCAAATATTGCTAAGTGGGAAACGAAGTGGGAAGGCTAAAACAGTCAGGAGGTTGGCTTAGAAGCAGCCATCCTTTAAAGAAAGCGTAATAGCTCACTGATCGAGTCGTCCTGCGCGGAAGATGTAACGGGGCTAAGCAATATACCGAAGCTGCGGATGCACATTTATGTGCATGGTAGGAGAGCGTTCCGTAAGCCTGCGAAGGTGCATTGAAAAGTGCGCTGGAGGTATCGGAAGTGCGAATGCTGACATGAGTAGCGATAAAGGGGGTGAAAGGCCCCCTCGCCGTAAGCCCAAGGTTTCCTACGCAACGTTCATCGGCGTAGGGTCAGTCGGCCCCTAAGGCGAGGCAGAAATGCGTAGCTGATGGGAAGCAGGTTAATATTCCTGCACCATTGTTAAATGCGATGGGGGGACGGATCGCGGAAGGTTGTCCGGGTGTTGGAAGTCCCGGTCCTTGCATTGGAGAAGGCGCTTAGGCAAATCCGGGCGCGGAATTCAAGGGTGCGAGGCCATTCACTTCGGTGAAGAAGCAACTGGAAGTGGTTCCAAGAAAAGCCTCTAAGCTTCAGTTTAACAAGACCGTACCGCAAACCGACACAGGTGGGCGAGATGAGTATTCTAAGGCGCTTGAGAGAACTCGGGAGAAGGAACTCGGCAAATTGGTACCGTAACTTCGGGATAAGGTACGCCCCTGTAGCTTGACTGGCCTGCGCCAGAAGGGTGAAGGGGTTGCTATAAACTGGTTGGCTGCGACTGTTTAATAAAAACACAGCACTCTGCAAACACGAAAGTGGACGTATAGGGTGTGACGCCTGCCCGGTGCCGGAAGATTAAATGATGGGGTGCAAGCTCTTGATTGAAGTCCC
>CAVTXZ010000029.1:0-102480 GCA_963738755.1 uncultured beta proteobacterium | reverse complement strand
CTCGTCATCGCGCTCAAGAGCGGCACGACCGCACTGAAATCGCCTGATCAGTTCATCGGTTTCCAGGGCGACGCCGGTCCGCCGTCCGCGGTGCTGCTCAAGCATCACGGCCTGCACTTCGAGATCCAGATCGACGCGAACGACTCGATCGGCAAGACCGATGCCGCGCACGTCAAGGACGTGCTGATGGAAGCGGCGGTCTCGCACGATCATCGATTGCGAGGATTCGGTCGCCGCCGTCGATGCCGCCGACAAGGTCCAGCTCTACCGCAACTGGCTCGGCCTGATGAAAGGCGATCTGACCGAGCAAGTCACCAAGAACGGCAAGACCTTCACGCGTCGCCTGAACGCCGATCGCGAATACACCGCGCCCGATGGCTCGACCGTGAAGCTGCATGGCCGCTCGCTGCTGTTCATCCGCAACGTCGGGCATCTGATGACGAATCCGGCGATCGTCGACCGCGACGGCCACGAGATTCCCGAAGGCATTCTGGACGCCGTGATGACATCGCTGGGCGCGATGCACGACCTGCAAGACAAGCTCAATTCGCGCACCGGATCGATCTACATCGTGAAGCCGAAGATGCACGGCCCGGCCGAAGTCGCGTTCGCCGAACGAGCTGTTCGCGCGCGTCGAAGACCTGCTCGGCCTGCCGCGCCACACCATCAAGATGGGCATCATGGACGAGGAGCGCCGCACCAGCGTCAACCTGCAGGCGTGCATCGCGGCGGCATCGGCGCGCGTCGCGTTCATCAATACGGGCTTCCTCGACCGCACCGGCGACGAGATGCACACGCGCGATGGAAGCCGGTCCGATGATGCGCAAGGGCGACATGAAGTCGTCGGCGTGGATCGCGGCCTACGAGCGCAACAACGTGCTGGTCGGGCTTGAGTTCGGGCTTGCGTGGGCGCGCGCAGATCGGCAAGGGCATGTGGGCGATGCCCGACCTGATGCACGCGATGCTCGAGCAGAAGATCGCGCATCCGAAGGCCGGCGCCAACACCGCGTGGGTGCCGTCGCCGACCGCCGCGACGCTGCACGCGCTGCACTACCACCAGGTCGACGTGCAGGCCGTGCAGAAGGAACTGGAAAAGACCGACTACGCAAGCGTGCGCGATGAACTGCTCGATGGCCTGCTGACGATTCCGGTCGTCGAAAAGGCGCAGTGGAGTGCGGATGGAAATCCGCAGGAAATCGAGAACAACGCGCAGGGCATTCTGGGTTACGTGGTGCGCTGGATCGATCAGGGCGTCGGATGCTCGAAGGTGCCGGATATCCACGATGTCGGCCTGATGGAAGACCGCGCGACGCTGCGCATTTCGAGCCAGCACATCGCCAACTGGCTGCATCACGGGGTGGTGACGCAGAACTGGTCGACGAAACGTTCGAGCGCATGGCGAAGGTGGTCGATGCGCAGAACGCCGGCGATCCGCAGTATCAGCCGATGGCCGGTCTTCGACACGCTCGCGTTCAAGGCGGCGAAGGCGCTGGTTTTCGAAGGGCGGGAGCAGCCTAGCGGGTATACGGAGCCGCTGCTGCACAAGTTCCGGCTGGAGGTTAAGCAGCACTGAGACTGTTGTAACCGCCGCTCGAGTCGCAGGTCGGGCGCGGCTCAAAGAGACGGGCGCCGGCGTGGTTTGCGGCGCCCGTTTTAATGTGCGCGATCGTGCTGCGCGTTGCTTCTGCGTGATGCGTGGACTACGGCGCGGTTGCCGCGCCGCCAGGTTTTCTGACGCCTTTGCACGGCGCTCGCTTACGACGCTTGCGTGCGTCCCGCTCGCTTATGTCGCTTACTTATGTCGCTTACGCCGCTTCCGCGGTGAATTGCGCGGGCATGTTCGCCTGCATATACGATTGCAGATACGCCTCGAACTCCGCCTTTACTTCCGGATGGCGCAGCGCGAATTCCACCGTCGCCTTCAGGTAGCCGAGCTTGCTGCCGCAATCGAAGCGCGTGCCGAAATAGCGATACGCGAGCACCTGCTCTTCCGTCAGCAGCGACTGCACCGCATCGGTCAATTGCAATTCGCCGCCCGCACCCGGCTTGAGCGCGCGAATATGCTTGAAGATGGTCGGCATCAGCACGTAGCGGCCCACCACGCCGAGGTTCGACGGCGCTTTGTCGGGTGCCGGCTTCTCGACGATGCCCGACAGCTTGATCACATTGTCTTCCCACTCGCGGCCATCCACCACGCCATAGGAACGGCTGTCTTCGCGCGCGATGGTTTCGACGCCGATCACCGAGCTGTGATAGTGGTTGAAGGTGTCCACGAGCTGGCTCATCACCGGCTTCGTGCTGTGCAGCAGGTCGTCCGCAAGGATCACGGCGAACGGGCTGTCGCCCACCAGTTTTTCGGCGCACAGCACCGCGTGCCCGAGCCCGAGCGCTTCGGCCTGACGTACATAGAAACAGTCGACATTGGCCGGCTTGATGCTGCGCACGAGGTCGAGCAGCTTCTGCTTGTTGCGTGCCTCGAGTTCGGCTTCGATCTCGTAGGACTTGTCGAAATGATCTTCGATCGCGCGCTTGCTGCGGCCGGTCACGAAGATCATCTCGGTGATGCCGGCCGCGATCGCTTCTTCAACCGCGTACTGGATCAGCGGCTTGTCGACGATAGGCAGCATTTCCTTCGGGCTTGCCTTGGTGGCCGGCAGGAATCGTGTCCCGAGGCCCGCTACGGGAAACACGGCTTTGGTGACTTTCAGCATGGTAGGCATTCCCACATCGGTTAGAAATTAGTGTGTTCGCGGACCTGACGGCCAATCGATGTCGCCTGGAAGGCTAGCAAAAAAATTGCTCTATTTCACGCGGGAATTTTTTTCGATTCGAATAAATAAATCAATTCGCTTTCGATATCCCAAATCGTGATAAAAAAACAGGCAATAATGACGCATGTAAATAGAATAATTTTCGGTAAATCCGAAAATTTTACGTGCCGGCGCGTGTATTCCGCGCCGGCATGCGCGCTGGCCTGTGGCCAATTTTCGCGTGTGAGCGTTGCTTGCAAACCGCCTGCTTCATTCCTTCTCGTCGAACTGCGGCAGCTTGCCCGGATTGATGCGAAAACGGCGGATCGGTTCGTTGCGCAAGGCCTCCCGGTAGGCGGAGGCGGCGACAAGGATCAGCAGCACGGCGATGCCGGCGAGTAAATGCAGGTTCATGACTACACCCCTGGTCAAGAGAATCCATGCCTTAAATTAGCACGACAAAAGCGGCAAATAATTCCTCGTCGCATCCGCTTATGCTCAATTACAATTCGTCACAAAATCGCCATTCAATTCGATTCCATACACAATTTTTTATCGATTTTTTGCCCGTGCAGTGCACTAGGATGTGATGCACCGCGGGGGCGCATGGCGTGTCCGCGAATAAGCTTTCTTCTCCTCAGAATAAGGACCGCGCATGAGCGACCCCGCACTGGATGCCGCCGGCTCATCCCTGCCCCTTTCCACGCCGCGTCAGGCCGCCGCGCCGCGCGCCCGCAACGAAGCGCGCGCCGATAGCGCCGGCAAGGAACATGTGATCGACGCAATGCGAGGTTTCGCCGCGTTGCTGGTGGCGTATTTCCATTGCCGCCAGGTGGAATGGGTCGGCATACAAGCCTTTCATCAAAGCGTCGGCCATTCACTCAGTCTGAGCACGATCGCCGCATATCTGACTTTCCCGATTGCATGGGGCTCGGCCGGCGTGCCGATTTTCTTCGTGATCAGCGGTTATTGCATTCATCGCGGCGGCGCGCTGCGGCTGGCAAAAAATCCCGCGTACACCCTCGACGCCGGCAACTTCTGGGTGCGCCGTTTTGCGCGTATTTATCCGGTGCTGCTGGCCGCGCTACTGCTCACCTTTGCGCTCGATTCGGTCAGCTTGCAGTTGCCGCCGGTCAATCACAAGATCCTCGGGATTGGCTGGCAGCCGTTTCTGGTCAATCTGTTTTCGCTGCAAGGCGTGGCCGGCAAGACGTTTGGATCGAATGGCGCACTCTGGACGCTCTCGCTCGAAGTACAGTTTTACGCGATCTATCCTCTGCTGTTCGCGCTGCGCCGGCGCCTTGGCATGACCGCCGTGCTGGCGATGGTTGCGGTGATCAACGTGGCGTCGGCCTACGTTCTGGAGCGCCACGATATCCAGTTCTTCACCTCGTACTGGTTTTCGTGGATGCTCGGCGCGTGGATCGCCGATACCAGGGCCCATCGCGCTCCGGGTGTACGCTCATCGGCCTGGCTCTATGTGCTCGCCGCGGGGTTCATCGCGCTGGGCTGCGCGGCGTTCCATTTCGGCCAGTACGGTGCGTTCCAGTTGTGGGCGGTTGGTTTTGCGTTCTATCTGTATAAGGCGCTGGAGCGGCCTGATGCCCGTAGAGGCGATACGCTGGGGCTGGGCATGCGTCTTTTGTCGCGCTTCGGTGATTTCAGCTTCTCGTTGTACCTGATTCACTTACCGATCTTTGTGCTGCTGTCCTCGCTGTTGTTCCGCTCGTCGCTGCAAATGTCGATCTGGCCGTCGTTCGGCTACATGTTGGTGGCAGTGCCGGTGGCGTATGTGTTTTACCGGCTGGTTGAATTGCCCGCGATGAAGTGGTCGGCGAGTTTCAAATCGCGATAGGAGCGGGGGCTGTGTCTCCCTATGTGCGGATGAAGCTCTCCGGGTGGCGGACCGAGACCGCGGGCTTTGAACCCGGACAGCGCGTGCGTATCACCGTCGAACACCAGAAGCTCATCATTACGCCACTTTAAATACAGAAGGGCCGCAAATGCGGCCCTTCTGTGATGCATCAGGCAATTTCAAGGATTCGACCCGCCAGACAATGGCACAAAGTAATTCCATCTCTCCGGCAGTTTCCTTATAGGCCCGGGAGTGTCCTTATAAATTTCGATCTCCTGGGCTATCCCGTCGATCACATGCAGCAGAACATGCACGTCGAAACCATCTGAATCCGGCGCGTATAGTTCAACCGGCACCCTGGCAATAACCGACGCCGTTACATCCGGTCGGTCCATGTCGCGAGTTGACCCGCGCTGGTCCACGTATAGGTCTCGCTATGGCCCAGCGGATCGGTTCTGCTCACCGGCCGGCCAATCGCGTTGTACGTGTAGCGCGTCGTCACGTCCTTCGGATCCGCCTGGCTGAGCAGGTGTCCGTTGCGGTCCCATGCGAAGCGGGTCACACCATTCAGTGCATCGGTGACATCCGTCGTACGGTCCAGCGCATCAAGCGTGCGTTTCGTCCTGTTGCCCAGCGGGTCCTGCACTGCTGTCACGCGCCCGGCGGCGTCCGTGGTGTACTGGGTGGTGCGCTTCAGCGGATCCGTGACGCCCGTCAGGTCGGCGCCGGTCCAGGTGAACTTCGTTACACCCTTGAGCGCATCGGTCACCGTGAGCGGTCGGCCCTGGCTGTCATGCGTGAACGTCGTGCGGTTGCCCAGCCGGTCGGTGAGCGTGAGCAGGTTGCCCTTCGGGTCGTATGTGTAGACGGTCGCCACGCCGCGCTGCCAGTCGCCCGCCTGCGCTTCGGTCAGCACCTAGCTGTAACTGTCGAACGTACGCGTGCGCAGCGTGCCGGACTGGTCGGCCTCGTCCGTGCGGTTGCCGTTCGTGTCGTAGGCGTACGTGTACTGGCGGTCGCCGGCAGCGAGATTCGTCACGCGGCCGTTGGCGTCGTAGGAAAAGGTCTGCACCTGCTGGACCGACTGGCCGGCTGGATACGTATTGCGCACCACCCGCCCGTTCGCGTCGAACTCGAGGCGGCGGATGCTGCCGCGCCGGTCCGTCACGTCGGTCTGCATGACCTTGCCGCCGGCCAGCGTGTACGCGAAGCCGAAGGTGCTGCCGCCGGCGAGCTTCTGGGCAATGACGCGGTCGCCGTCGTCGTAGGTATGGGTGACCTGGACGTGGCCCTCGGGGTCGGTCACGCTCACGAGCCGCGATTTGCTGTCCCAGCCGTATTTCCAGATGCCGCCACCCGCATCGGTCACCTGGATGAGGTGGTCCTGGCTGTCGTACGTATAGCTGACCTGCCGGTTCAGCGGATCGGTCACGCGCGAGACGAGCGGCGTGCCGCGTGCGCCCACAATCGACGTGAACGCCAGCGCCCGGTCATTCGGACCGGTGACGCGGGTGACCGCGCCGGTGGTGCCGTCGCGCGCGATCGCCACCGAATTGCCGTTGCGGTCCTGCACGCTGCTGAGCCGGTAGATTCCGCCCACCATCGTGAAGCGCTGCACGCGTCCGTCGCGCAGCGTAAGAATCCTCGTCGCACCGTTGCGGTCCGCATTGCTGATGGTGGCGCGGTAATAGTCGCCCGGGCTTGTCAGGTCGTCCCAGATCGCACTGGTGCCGGCGCGCAGCGTGAACGGCACGCGGATGCCGCTCGGCAGGTACAACTCGATCCGTTGCCGCAAGCCATTGCTGTCGGCCGCACTGATCGTGAGGTAGCTGTCGTAGCTGAAGGTCGCGCCGATACCGAAGGCGCCGGCCATCGGCCTGCCCGAGGTGTCATAGGCGCTGCTGCGATACACCCGGGCAAGATCCAGCGCGATCGTGTCGGCGACATGCAGATCGTGCGCGACCAGGTGGAACTGGCCCGTGTACAGTCTGACCGGATCGCCACCTGAGGTGCTGCTGCCACAGCCGGCGCCCGCATCCGCCGCATCGGTTGCACAGCCGCCCGCGCTGCCGGGTTGACCGTCCGGCGTATCGCCATCGAGGGTGACAGACTCGTCCGGCGAGAAGGGCTCGACCGTGGTGCCGCCGGACGAACCGCCACAGTAGCCGGCGATCGTATCCGGTTCGCCGCACGCATAACCACCGGTTTTAAAAGCGGCGCTTGCCGCCAGCAGACCGCAGGCCGGATTGGTCGGATACGCGCCGTTCGAGGCGTAGTCGTCGGAACAGCCGGCGCGCGCGTTTGGCGCCACAAACCACGATAGCAGCACGAAGAAGAACAGCACGAACGGGCGCAACAGAACCCGACGCGCCGCGAGGGCATCGATGGAGTGCATGGAGGATTTGTGAATGACTGAAGAAGGAATCGGGTGCGGTGAGCCTACTGCGCACTGATCAGCGACAAAAGCATCACCCCAAAAACAAAGGGCGCACCACCCAGTGCGCCCTTCATCTTCCCGCCATTGCAACACAACTACACCACCGCCCACCAACACCTCACACCCTCAAGCCTCGAGCTGCTCCAGCACCTTGCCTTTGGTCTCGATGCCGAGAAAATGCACCGCGATCGCCGCGATGAACGGCACTGCGGCAAGAATGTAGAACGCGACTTCCAGGTTGCCGCCGATCATCGTCTTCGACACGATGGCCGGCGCGAAGATCGCCGCTACCTTTAGCCACGCGCCGCCGACGCCGCAGCCCATCGCGCGGATACTCGTCGGATACAGTTCCGGCGTGTACACGTAAGCCGTGATAAACCCGCAGGCGAGGAAGCCGAGCGAGAAAGCGCAACACGTCGCGACCACATAGACCGATGAAGCGTGGAACACGCCGGCCAGCAACAACGACAGCGCGCATGCCACGAACGACAGGTTGATGATCGGCTTGCGCCCCACCTTGTCGACCAGCAGCGCGCAGGTCAGCGAACCCACCACGCCGAGCACCGATGCCGCCACCGCGAGATTCAGCGCCAGTTGTAGCGGCGCGTGATAGACCGTGCGATAGATCGTCGGCAGCCAGGTCGACAAACCGTACTGAATGAACCCACAAGTGATCCACAGCATCGCAACGGCCATCGTGCGCTTCAGATACGCCGGGCCGAACAGGTCGCCCATGCGGCGCTTCGGGTGGCGATTGGCCATCGCTTCGAACTCGGCCGAGTTCACCACTGGCGGAAGCGGACCCTTCGCGGCACGTTCGAACACATGCACGGCGGCGTCGGCATCGGCCATCCGTTCACGCTCGGCGAGCCAGCGCGGCGATTCCGGCACCAGCTTGCGCAACACGAAGAAGAGAATCAACGGCATGCCGCCGATGAAGTACATGGTTTGCCAGCCGAAGCGCGGCACGATCCACGCGCCCAATGCGTTCGACGCCAATAGGCCGACCGGGAAAACGATTTCATACAGAAGCACGAAACGGCCACGGCCATGCGCACGGCTGATCTCATTGATGTACGTTGCCGCGACCGGCAATTCACCGCCGAGCCCCAGGCCCTGAATCACCCGCAATACGACGAACGCGGCAAAGGTCGGCGCAAAACCGCACGCAATACTGGTGATACCGATGATGCCCGAGCTCAAGGCAATCGCTCTGACGCGGCCCTTGCGTTCCGCGTACCACGGGAACACGAAGGCGCCGATCAACTGGCCGACCGAACCGGAACCGATCAGGAAGCCGATTTCCCACGGTGTCAGATGCCACTTCGCGATCAGGATCGGCAGCGTGGCCGCGATGGCAATCACGTCGAAGCCGTCGAAGAACGTCGCGAGGCCGATCAGGATACGCGCGCGCACCTGCATCGCGTTCTTCGGCAAGCGCTCGAGACGCGCAATGATCGAGCCCCGGGTCACAGGGCCTGAGACACCGGCGCTGCTGCGGTCCCCCATGGTGTTGTCGATGGTTCTCATGCCGTTGAGCCGTCCGTAATATGGTTAGGCAAGCGCCGTGCTGGCGTCGGTCAGGGTGGCAAGGTCAATGGTCCGGCCTTGGTTCATCCACTTGCGGGACATTTTCAGTTCGCGTGGAGTGTTGATGGCGATCACGCCGCGAATCGTGCTGTCTTCCAGATAGAAGAGCGTGGCGCGTTTGCCCGGCAGGTCACCGCGTACAGCGAGTCGCGCGTCGCCCGGAATATCGCCGAGGATTTGCAGGTTGACGTCGTATTGATCGGACCAGAACCACGGAATATCCGCGTACGGTTCAAAGATGCCGAGCAGGGCTTTCGCCACGGAGATCGCCTGGTTCTGCGCATTGGCCCACGATTCGAGCCGCACGCGGCGCTTTAACCACGCGCTCGGATGGTTCGCCACGTCGCCGCACGCGAAAATGCGCGGGTCGTCGGTCGCGCCGAAATGATCGACCGCGATGCCGTCGTCGATCTTGATGCCGGCCGCTTCAGCCAACGCCGTGTGCGGTGTCAGGCCGATGCCGGCGACGGCGAAGTCGGCATCCAGCGTCGAGCCGTCAGCGAAGGTCGCGCGAATGCGATCGGCGTCGTGCGGATGATCGTCGAGCGAGACGAGCGAGGCTTTCAGCCGCACGTCCACACCATTCGCGCGATGCAGTTCCAGCAGGAAGTTCGACACCATCGGCGGCAGCGAACGGGCGCACAAACGCGGTGCGCCTTCCACCACCGTTGCGCCGATGCCGAGCTTGCGCGCGGTCGCCGCTACTTCCAGACCAATCCAGCCACCGCCAACCACCAGCACGCGCTTACTGGATCGCAGCCGTTCGCCGAGCGCGACCGCTTCGTCGAGCGTGCGCAGATAGGTCACGTGCGAGGTCTTCACCAGCGCATCCGGTAGACGGCGCGCCGCGCCGCCCGTGGCGATCACGACACGGTCGTATTGCACTTCGCGTCCCGACTGCGTGCGTACGATGCGTTGCTCACGGTCGATCGAGCTCGCGTGATCCGGTTGCCATGCTTCGACGTTCAGCGCAGCGAAATCGTCCGGCTTGAGCAGCCGCACGGTTTCGATATCCGCCTCACCTGCCAGCACGGCCTTCGACAGCGGCGGGCGTTCGTACGGCAGATGGATCTCGTCGGCGATCATCACGAGGCGGCCGTCAAAGCCTTCCTTGCGCAATGTCTTCACGACCCAACCGGCTGCCTGCCCGCCACCGATCACCACGATCGTGCGCGGCGCTTCCAGTCCGGCATGGGCAGCTTCAGCCTTTGCAGCAGCAGCGTCAGTCATTTTTCCGCTCCGTCATGAATTTGCCTTCCGGCGCCTTCGCGTTTTTCTGCCGACGCGTATTGCCGTCGATGCCGCCGTCGATCGCCCATTCAGCGAATACGGTCGGACCCGGTTCGAAATCGCGCGGCTGCCATTCGGGCGTGAGTTGATCTTCGTCGGCGTAGTACTCGATCAGGCCGCCGGCCGGATTCTGGAAATACCAGAAGTACGCCGACGAAACCGGATGACGGCCCGGGCCGAGTTGCGTGTCCCAGCCGCAGCGGCTGATATGCATGCCGCCGCCGAATACTTCGTGGATATCGCGCACGGTGAAGGCCACGTGATTCAGGCCGCGCTTGCCGCCCGGCAAGGCCAGCAAAAAGATGTCGTGGTGGCCGCCGTGCGGTGCGCAACGCATGAACGCGCCGCGGCCCGGATAGCGGTCCGACATTTCGAAGCCGAGCAGTTCCTGGTAGAACTTTTCCTGCTCCGCGAGACGGTTCGTGAAGAACACCACGTGCCCCACTTCAACCGGCTCGGCGCGTTCGTAAATCGCTGACGGCTGGTCGACACGCAACGTTTGGCCCCATACGTTCGAAGGCGAGCCGTGCACGTCGAGCTGGCGTTTGCGGGTCACTTCCACGCGAATCGCCATGCCGTTCGGATCGATGCAACCGATCGCGTCATCGGTTTCGAAATGACCCGGCTGACCGGCGAAGCGACCGCGCAGTTCGTCGAGTTCGGCTTTGGTTGCCACGCCCCATGTCACTTCACGCAGCGTCGGACCGTCTTCAAACGCAGGCGGCAACGACGGGTCGTTTGCATCGACCACCAAGACTGTGCAGCCGTTCAGCGTTTCGAAGCGTGCGTGCGTTTCGTCGTGCGCGGTCTCTTTCAAACCCCAGTCCGCGAAAAAGCGGCGACAGGTGGCGAGATCCGTCACGCCGTAAATAATCTGTTCAATGCCGAGAATCGTCATAAGCTGCCTCTTGCGTATCGTGCGTATTCAATTCGCCCACGCCAGCGGCGCGTCGTTCAAGCCCCAGTAAAGGCTCTTCTGCTGCATGTATTCGCGGATGCCGAGACGGCCCTTCTCGCGTCCCATGCCGCTCTCTTTCCAGCCGCTGAACGGCGTCGAGATCGAAAACAGCTTGTAGGTGTTGATCCAGACGGTGCCGGCTTCGAGTGCGCGGGCAATCCGGAAGGCGCGTTTGTAGTCGCGCGTCCAGATGCCGGCGGCGAGGCCGAATACACTATGGTTGGCTTCTTTCAGCAGTGTGGCTTCGTCGTCGAATGGCATCGCCACCAGCACCGGGCCGAAGATTTCTTCCTGGCAGATGCGCGCGTCGTTCGTCAGGCCTTCGAGAATCGTCGGCTGGAAATAGGTGCCCTGTTCGCGGCCGTCGCCGACCGGGCGCTCGCCGCCGCACAGCAGACGGCCGCCCTCTTGCAGCCCCAACGCGACATAACGTTCGACGGTTTCGCGATGCGCCGCGCTGATCAGCGGACCCATTTGCGTTTCCGCACGTGAAGGGTCGCCGACCCGCAGCTTGCGTGCGCCTTCGGCGAGACGCTTCATGAACGCGTCGTAAATCGAGCGTTGCACGAATAGACGCGAACCCGCGATGCACGCTTCGCCCGACGAACTGAAGATGCCGTACAGCACGCCATTTACCGCGTGATCGAGATCGGCGTCGTCGAATACGATGGTCGGCGACTTGCCGCCCAGTTCCAGCGATACCGGCATCAGCTTGTCCGCGGCAATGCGGGCGATGCCGCGGCCTACTTCCGTGCCGCCCGTGAACGACACTTTCTTCACCAGCGGATGACGCACCAGCACGTCGCCGATCACCGAGCCTTTGCCCGGCAGCACGCTGATGACGCCCTTCGGTACGCCGGCTTCTTCGCAGATACGTGCCAGCGCCAGCGAGGTCAGCGGCGTGACTTCGGCGGGCTTCAACACGACCGCGTTGCCGCCTGCCAGTGCTGGCGCCAGTTTCTGCGCGTCCGATGCGATCGGCGAATTCCACGGCGTAATCGCTGCGATCACGCCAATCGGCTCGTGGATGCTCATCGTCAGATAGTCGCCGCGTGAAGGCGTGACTTCTTCGTCGAGCGTTTCGAGGCATGCCGCGAAATAGCGGAACGTGTTCGCGGCGCTCGCCACCAGCACCCGCGTTTCGCCGATCGGCTTGCCGTTATCGCGGCGTTGCAATTGCGCGAGCGCTTCGTGGCGTGCCATGATCAGATCGGCGATGCGATACAGGATCAGTGCGCGTTGATGCGGTTTGAGGCCCGACCAATCGGCCTTGCGCCAGGCGAGATCCGCGGCTTCCACGGCGTCGCGGGCGTCGTCGGCATTGGCCGTCGAGATTTCCATGTTGACCGACTGATCCGCCGGATACAGGCTTTTGTAAGAGTTGCCACGCCCTTGCCGCCATTCGCCGCCGATGAAAATATCGCCGGTTGGCAGGAGGCTGGTATCGAAGTGAGTCATGTCGGTCATTCCGGTTTGCTTCAGCTTAGGTCTTAAATCACGCAACGGGCCGCGCGATTGCGCAGCGCACGCATCGCGCTATACGCGGTCAACGCGGACGTCTTGGGGTTGTCCGGCAGCGGTTTGCCGCACATTTCCAGCGACATCTCGCCGAATGCGCCGCGCGCCACGATGCGGTGCACGTTGCGTGTCACGTTCGGATCGGCGATCAGGCGCACCGTGGTCTGGTCGAGACCGAGACCGGCGAGCGCGATCGTCGCGGCAACGTTGGCGTTCTTCGGATAAAGGCGCGCGGCTTCCCGCGCGCTTCCTTCGAAGATCACCCGCTCTTCGCTCAGCGAATGCAGATCGCAAACCTGCTCGGCCGGCGTACCGAGCCAGCCCGTGGGCGGCTTGCGGCCCGTGTACAGCACTTCGTCGAGACCGCCGAGCTTGGCCGCCGCCAATGCATCCACGCCGCCGATCGCGCCGGAGAGCAGCGTCAGCGTCGCATCGCCTTCGTCGGCGGCGGCGGACAGCGCATCCAGCAGCAGCACGTCGGACAACGCGCCGATCGAAGCGACCGCGCAGTCCGTGCCCGCTTTCAGCAGCGGCACCACGTGATCGACCAGCGCGCTGTGCCCGGCGCATTCGAGCGCGAAGTGCGGCTTGCTGCTCAGCGCCGACACCGAAGTCACCACGTCGACCGAGGTGCCTACGACTTCACGAACCGAAGCCGCATAGCGCTCCGGCACGATCACGTGCGACACGCGCACCGTCGGATCGGCGGCAACCGAGCGATACACTGCCTGGCCGATCGCGCCGAAGCCGATCATCGCAACGTCGACGGGCGCGTGATGCCCCGCGTAGCCGGCGTCATGCATGTTCCGGCTCCTTTTCCTTGACCGGCGGGCCCGCGAATGCGGTGGCGAACGAGCCCACCGACAACATGTCCACTTCGACCAGCACCGGGCCGGTCTTCGCCATGCCGTCGCGAATGATGTCTTCAGCCTGATCGAGCGACTTGATGCGGTAATGCGTGAGCTTGAGACTCTCGCAGAACTGCGCGAAGTCCGGCTGGTGCAGATCGACGTAGCAACGGCGGCCGCCGTATTGCGCGTCCTGGATGTTGCGGATCACGCCGTAGCATTGGTCGTTCATCAGCACGATCATCACGTTGGCGTTTTCCTGCACGGCCGTCGCGAGTTCGCCGACGTTGACCATCAGCCCGCCATCGCCGACGAGGCACACGGTTTTCGCTGCGTTGCCCGCCAGCGCCGCGCCGATGCCCATCTGCATGCCCTGGCCGATGCCGCCGCCCAGTGCATGAACCCCCGCGCGCGGCGCAAAGATCTTCAGGAGGCGGTTGCCCCACGTGCTGTTCGAGATCGTGACGTCGCGCACCCAGTTGTAATCGCGGCCCACGGCTTGCTGCAGGGCGTCGACGAGACGCTTGTATGGGCCGAGGCCCTTGCTCACATCGGCGACGGCGCTCTCGCGTGCGGCGGCCAGATCCTGAACGAAGGTCGGGTCCACCTTGAGGCGGCCTTCGAGCAGCGTCGCGAGTTCTTCGAGCACAGCGCGGGCATCGCCGTGAATGAACATCTCGTTGCGATAGCCGCGGTTATCGGCGAGCGCGTCGGCGTCGATGCGATACAGCGGTTGCGGCAACCCGAGCTTGTACTTCAGCGTTTCATTGCCACGCAGACGCGAACCGACCACCACCAGCGCGTCACACGTCTTGTAGAAGCTCTCGACTGCGCTATGCACGTTGAACGCGCCGAGCGTTGCCGGATGATCTTCCGGCAGCACACCGCGGCCCTGCACGCTGGTCACGACACCAAAGCCCAACGCCACCAGACGTTCCACCGCCGCGCGCGCATGGCGTGTGCCGCCGCCGAGCCACAGCAGCGGACGCTTTGCGTTCGCGAGTTGCTCGGCGAGTTGCGCGACGCGCTTGCTGCAATGCGTGAGCGTGGTGACGTGCGGCGCGGCCAGATCGGCAGGCCATTCCACTTCAGCAGCCTGAATATCGATTGGAATTTCGACGCTGACCGGACCGCTCGGCGCGGATTGCGCGACGCGCACGGCTTCGCGGATCGTCGGCAGCGCGGTTTCGACGGAACGCACACGGAACGCGGCCTTCGAGATCGACGACAGCATCGACAGTTGATCTGGGGCTTCGTGGATATATGCGAGGTCCTGATCGAGGTATTCGGTTTCGATCTGGCCGGTGACGTGCAGCAGCGCGGTGCCTGCCGTCAGCGCTTCGACCATCGCGCCCGCCGCGTTACCCGCTGCGGTGCCGGTACTCGTGAACGCCACGCCGAGGCCGCCCGACACACGTGCCAGACCGTCGGCCATGTTGACGGCGCCGGCTTCGCCGCGCGCGCCGACGTAGCGGATCTTGCCGCGATTGTGGATCGCGTCGAGGATCGGCATGTTGTGGATCGAGATCACGCCGAATGCGGTTTGAACGCCGCATTGCTCGAGGAAAGCGGCGATCAGTTCGCCAACGGTGGTTTTATCAGACATGTCGTGCAACGCCTCCAGAAACATCGATGTGACTGCCCGTCGTATAGGACGACAGCGTCGTAGCCAGGTAAAAGAGCGCTTGAGCGGCTTCTTCGGGGAGACCGAAGCGGCCTAGCGGAATGTTTTTCTTGCGCGCCAGTTCGGCGGTCCAGTCTTCCCAGCTTAGGCCCGGCTCGGCTTGCGCCGCGTAACGGCGGCGCCATTGACCCGATTCGACGATGCCGATCAGAATCGAATTCACGCGGATGCGTTGCGGCGCGAGTTCGACCGCAAGCGACTTGATCAGACTCAGCACACCGGCCCGCGCCGACGACGTCGCGACCATGTGCGGCTCCGGTTGCAGCGCCAGCAGCGAGTTCACGCAGACCACGGACGCAGTCTTGTCCGACCCGGCTGCATCGCGCAGCAACGGCAGGAACGCGCGGGTCGGACGGATCACGCTGAAGTACTTCAGGTCGAGTTCTTCGCGCCATGCATCATCGCTGGTGTCGGCAAAGGTCGAGACGCGGCCCTGGCCGGCGTTGTTCACCAGCATGTCGGCGCGGCCGAAGTGCGTTTGCACTGCTTGCGCGAAGGCGTTCACGTCTTCGGCATCGAGCACGTCGCAGCGGCGCGCCAGCAATTGCGCCTGCGGAAACTGCGCCTTCAGGGAGGCTTCGGCTTGTGCGAGACGCTCGGTATCGCGACCGCAGATCGCCACCGAAGCGCCCGCGCGCAAAAACAGTTCGGCAGTGGCGAGGCCGATGCCGGACGAACCGCCCGTCACCACCGCCGCCTGCCCGGTCAAGTCGATCTGAATCATTTGAGCCCCAGTGCTTTCATGTACTTCGTGCCGGAATTCGCCGCGCCTTTCGGGCGGCCGCTAGTTCCGCCGTTTGGCCGATAGTTAAGCCGTTGCGAGAGTTCATCTGCCGCGCGGCGAACCTTGTCGATCAGGCCGCTGTCGAGCAGCGTGGCGTCGATCTCCGCGCGCGGGATCGTCGTCGTGATTACCGCAACGATGCGTCCCGTGTCGTTGCGCACCGGCGCGCTGACTACCGAAATGCCGCGCTCGAACGACGATTCGCTGATCGCGAAACCGCGTTTTGCGTCGTCGACGATCCGTTCGTACAGGTCTTCGAGCGTGGCCGGCGTCTGTTTGGTGAAGCGCTCCAGCTCCGGCTCGGGATACAGCTTGCGCAAGTCGTCGAGCGTCATGTCACCCATCAGCACCTGGCCATGCGTGGTCGCATAGGCCGGCAAGCGCGTGCCGACATTCACCTTCACTGAACTGAAGATCGGCGCGTGGCTCTGCGCCTTGGCGACGAACACGACGTCGCGTCCATCGCGAATCACAATGTGGCTCGTGAGGCCGGTTTCATCACGCAGTGCTTCGATGATCGGCAAACCGAGGTCGGTCAGTTCGAGCGAACTCAGATATTCGAAACCGAGGCGCAAGACCGCGACGCCGAGGCGATAGTTGCGGTCCTTGTCGGCACGCTCGAGAAAGCCGAGCGATTCGAGTGTTTGCAGCAAACGGAATACCGTCGTGCGCGGAATCTTCAGGCGCCTGGACAACTCCGGTGCGCCGAGAACCGGCTCGCGTGGCGAGAACTCCGTGAGAATCCGCAGACCGCGCTCGAGTCCCGGCACGCGATAACTGATATCGCTGCTGGTCTCGTTGCCGGTGTCGTCGCGCTCTTCGTCCGCGTCGCGCTCGGCGTTAATCGTGTCGGGCGTCATTCATTGGCTCCGTTGTCCGTCGCAGGCGCGACAGAACGTGTCGATGATCGCGGTGTACGCGCTGGGTGCTTCGATATAGCCGGCATGCCCAGCGCGCGGCACGACCTGCAATTGGGTGCCCGCCGCCTGAGCGAGCCGCTCGCAGGCCACCGGCAAAGTAATGATGTCGTCCGCGCCGACGGCCACGTTGATGCGGCCTTTGCAGCGTGCGAGATCCGCCGCGAGGTCGGCGTTGGCGAGCAGGTGCGTCGCTTGTGCATAGCCTTGCGGAAGCACGCGCGCCATATTCCAGCGCACCCAGGCGCGGGCTTCGTCGCTCGCGTGAGCGGACAACATATTGGCGCTGCGTTTTTCGGCGAGACCTTGCGGGCCGAGTTCGGCAAGCATCGCAAGGCGCTGGTCGCGTTTGGCTTCGCGCACGTCCGCCGATGCCGCGCCGTAACCGCCCGCGGGCGACAACAGCAGCAAACCCGCCACGCGCTCAGGATGCGCCGCGGCGAAGGCGCCAGCGATGATCGCGCCGAGCGAGTGGCCGAGCAGCACGCAACGCTCGATGCCGAGCCTGTCGAGCCACTCTTTCAGCACGGCTGCGTAGTCGCCTGCTGCGGGCGACTCGACGGATACCGGCGTGGATGCGCCATATCCCGGCGCATCCCAAGCCAGCACGCGGCGGGTCGCGCCGAGTACCTCGAACTGCTGAACCCACGAAGCCGCACCCGAACCGATACCGTGCAACAACACGACCGGCAGCGCATTGTTCCCAGCGCGATCCACCTCGCGGTAACTCACCGTGCGTTGCGATGCCAGCCGGATCTGCTGCGCCGGAAAGCGCGCAAGCCGCGCTTCGAGCGTGGCGTGCTGATCGGCGGTGATAGACGGGACTGCGGACATGATTTCCTTCGCGGGAGAGTTCGGAGCGATGCCGAGGATTTAGCGCTTGAGCGTCGCCAGCGGCGAATCCGGCGGATACGTCGGCGTGATGGGCTTCGGCGAACCGAGCATCACGCACATCAACGCGTCTTCTTCGCCGATGTTCACTTCCGTGCGGTACACGCCCGGCGGCACCGAAATCAGATCGCGCTCGCCAAGTACCGCTTCCCACGTCTCGCCGTCTTTTTCGCAGATCACTTTCATCTTGCCGCGCAGCACGAAGAAAATTTCTTCGACATCCATATGAATATGGCTCGGGCCAATGTTGCCCGCCGGGATCACCATCGTCGAAAACGTGAAACCACCTGCGGGCACCGTGTTCACATCTTTCGCGACGCCCGTTCCACCCGTGCCGACATAGCGCATTTGCGCGCGGCGATACTTCGGGTCGTAGTCGGCCTGGAACTTCAGCGCGTCCCAGTCATAACGACGCGTTTCCAGACGCGCGACGCGGCTGTCCAACCATTGCGCAAAGCTCGCGTCCGTGGGCTGTTCCCAGGATTTGCGTTCGATATCGGCGTCCGCCATCTCTTTCTCCTTACGATTCGACAAGATCAATTCATTACAAAGCCGCCGTTGACCGGCAGCAACTGGCCGGTCACGAAGCGCGCGGCATCGGACAAGAGGAAAAGCACCGGCCCGGTCACATCGTCGGGCACTTGTGCGCGCGTCAGCGCGCGGCCTTGCAGGTAATACTGATGACGCTCGGCGGGCACGTAGGCGGTCGCTTCGACTTCCGTGAGGCCTGGTGCAATCGCATTGACCGTCACGTTGTGCGCGCCGAATTCGCGCGCCAGCGAGCGTGTCATCGAAATCACCGCGCCCTTGCTCGCGACATACGCGAGCAGTTTCGGCGCGCCCCACATCGCCGTGTCCGAGGCGATGTTGACGATGCTGCCGCGGCCCGAGTCGCGCAGATAAGGCAGCGCCGCGGTGCTCATCAACCACGTGCCGCGCACATTGACGTTCATCACGGCGTCCCATGTATCGACAGACAACTCTTCGGCGAACTTGCCACCGGTGTTGGTGATCGCCGCGTTGTTGATCAGTGCGTCGAGACCGCCGAGGTGCGTTGCCGCCTGAACGGCGAACTGCTGGATGCTGGCGGGATCGGCAAGATCGAGCGGCAGATACGTCACCGCATGACCCTGCTCAGCGAGAGACGCAGCAAGCGCGCGCCCTTCGTCGTGCAGTACGTCGCCGAACACCACGTGTGCGCCTGCCTGCACCAGCGAGCGGACAAAGGCCGCGCCGAGACCGCGCGCGCCGCCCGTCACGAGGACACGCCGGCCTTGAAGAGCCGCGAACGCTTCGTTATGCATGGCTGTGACCTGCTGCGGCCGTTGCCGGCGTGGCGTGGTCGGCCTGAGCGCGATACGCCTCCAGATCGGCGAAATGCTGCTGCGCGCGCTGGCGGAACATGCGGCGCACGCGCGTCATACCGACGTCATGCTGATAGAGGAATTCGTGATCCCGTGCATTCGGCGCCATGCTTTCCAGCACATAGCGGTCTTGCTCGAGCACGGCCCAATGCAGCGCTTCCAGACGGTTGCGGTACAGAAAACGCCAGGCGTCGCGCTGCCAGCCCGACACCTTGCGAGTGCGCCAGAAGTAAACCTGGCAGTTGTCGCCGTCCACCGGCGTAGCAAAGCCGATGATCCCGAAGTTGCCGCCCGGACCGAACTTCTTCTTGTACGGAATCGCGAGGCGCATCCACAGGGTGCCGGTTTCGCCGAGTTCGACCCAGTCGAAGTTCACATCGCGCTGACCGACCTTTTCGAACATCAGGCCGGTTTCGGTTTTGCGCACGCGCATATCGGCCTGCTTGTCGCCTTCAGCCATCGAGTGGGACGTGGCGTGCAGATACGCGCCGTGCATCGGGTCCATCACGTTGTCGATCGCGTACTGATAGTTGCACTTCCAGTGCGACATGCACAGGAAGCTGGCGTATTCCTCGCCGACCAGTTCTTCCGGCAGCACCAGCGGAGTCGGTTCCTTGTGGGCTTCGTCGCCGAACCACAGGAAGATCGCACCGGCATGCTCTTCGACCGGGTACGACTTCACGCACTTCTGGCCTTCAAGCGGACAGTTCGACACAGCCGGCACCTTGGTGACCGTGCCGCCGCCGTCGATTTCAATGCCGTGATACCAGCAGGCAACGCTGCCGCCAAGATTCCAGCCGAGCGACAGACGCGCGCCGCGGTGCGGGCAGCGGTCTTCGAGCGCGCGGACTTTGCCTTCCTTATCGCGCCACAGAACGATCTGGTCGCCCAGGCGCGTAATACCGACCGGCGCATCGCCGACTTGCCAGCTCGGGGCGACGGGATACCAGTAGTTGCGCAGGCCACGGTTCAGATAGGACTGGATCGGGTCGGCCGCGCCTTGAGTCGTTGTATTGGGGGACGTCATGAAAAGACTCCGGAAACGAAAGCGATGACACGTGTTCGGAAAAGCGCGCTTATTCGGCGAGCAGGCGGAATTCGGCAGTGAGACGGCCGGCGTCCCACGCGTTGCCTTCCGGCGTCCGGAAGCCCACGCGATTCAAACCGTCGACGACTTCCTGCAATTCCACGGCGCCCGCTTCGAAAACCTGTTCAAGCGCATCGCCGAAGTCGTTTTCATACTGGGTCGGCTCGGCCTTGCGGTTTTGCCAGATGAAGTTTTCGGTCTCACCCGGTTTCTCGATCACGCCCTTGCCCGCCACGTTGTTCGGCTGCGGCGCGAGCCACGGCTTCAGGAAGGGATTGAAGTTCACGGTTTGCTCTCGCATGTCATTCCACCTTGATCTGGATTTCTTCACCGGCGAGACGTACCGAGTACCTCTTCAGGTCGCGGCCACCGGGTTCTTTCAGGCACTTGCCAGTCGGGATATGGAACACGGCTTCGTGCAGCGGGCATTCGACGGTATCGCCGTCGACAAAGCCCTGCGTCAGCAACGCGTACGCATGGGGGCAGACGTTTTCCAGCGCGTACAGCGCATCGCCCACCTTGTAGATGCCGATTTCGGTGCCGTCGAGCTTGAACTCGATCGGCGCGTCTTCGGACAGGTCGCCGGCATGGCCGGCGCAGCGCCATTGTTCAGTCATTTCTCGCCTTCTCCTGAAGCCTTATGTTCCATACAAGGAACATCAGTTCGTGTATGGATAATTATAGGAGTGGCTTCGAGCAGAGAAAATAAAAATCTGAGTCGCTAGGGGAAAACACCGAGGGTGGTGCTCACCACACCGCTTTGTTGAGACCAGCGTGAATCGTCGTACTCGCCTGCAAGCCTTACCACTCATAGGTTTGAGCAAAATTCTCAGACAAATACCGGCACTCGAATACGGGTTTGTACGGGGTCCGAAAAATTATTTTGACCACAGCAAGAATCACTATACTTTTCCATAGGCGATACAAACGCCCATAGGTGGAACATAAAGCGTGGCAGTTTTGGCGCATAAACCCAAAGCTGCATCAACCCAAAGTACGGATCAGGGATGACGGAGTCGGCGTGAGCTTTCTGTCGTGTGATCAGGAGAACCAACGGTGAAGCACATCATTGCAGCCGGCTTGACGGCAATCTGCGCAACAACGGGCGCATGGGCGCAGAGCAGTGTGACGCTATACGGCAGCCTGGATGCCGGTATCGCGTATATCAGCAATGTGGGAGGCCATGCGAAGTGGATCGAGGAACAGGGCAACACGCAGCCGGACCGCTGGGGCCTGAGAGGTGTGGAGGATCTCGGCGGCGGTCTGAAGACCGTCTTCCAGTTGGAAAACGGCTTCTATACAAACACTGGCGCCTTCGCGAAGGCCGGTACGCTGTTCAATCGCCAGGCATATGTCGGGCTAAGCTCGGACCAGATCGGCACGGTGACGCTCGGCCATCAAACGCCGTTCAGCTTCGACGTGCTGGGTCCGTTGAGCACGGCTTATCTGGCCGCTAGCTGGTACGCGTTCCACCCGGGCAATATCGACGAACTCGCCGATACCGGCGTGGTGCCGTTCGACAACTCGGTGAAGTTCCGTTCAGCGAGCTTCGCTGGCTTCTCGTTCGGCGCGATGATGGGGCTTGGCAATACGACCAACTTCTCGACCGGCAAGACCTTGAGTTTTGCGCTTAGCTATGCGAACGGTCCGTTCAAGGCTGGCGCCACCTATGCGAATGAGCACGACCGGACACCTTCGATCGTCACGACGGGCATCACGAACTTCCAGGGTGTCGCAGCGGCGAATTACACCGCGGACAAGGTCGAGAACATGGGCGCGGGTGCGTCATACCAGTTCGGCAAATTGCTGGTGCATGGCCTGTACACGCGCGTGAAGCTGGAATCGGCCGGTCATTCGGACACATATCAGAGCTACGACGTCGGTGCGAACTATCAGTTTACGCCGTTCAACACCGTTGCCGGCGGCGCCGCGACGACAACTCTGGCGGGTCATCGCTGGACGCAGTTCGAGATCGGCGATATCTACTCGCTGTCGAAGTCGACGCAGTTGTACGTAAATGCGCTCTACGAGCGTGCGGGTTCCAATACGGATGCCGCGTTCTTTACGGCGGGTGTGTCGAGTGGCCGGAACCAGACGATCGTGCTCGCCGGTATTCACCACTCCTTCTGAAGCGATTGACGCCGACGGTGTAAAGCAAACGGCCCGGCTGTAAAGACAGTCGGGCCGTTGAATGTGGGCAACCGCGAAATCAGTTGGCCGCGACGGATTTGCGACGTGCCTGCGCGGCGGTCGGATCATCCGGACGCGGACGATAGCTGAGGCGTTCGGACAATTCGATCGCCGCCTGGCACACTGCGATGATGAGCGGTTCGCGTTCGTCGGCTTCGCCGATATCCGAACGCGGGATGGTGACGGTCAGCGCGGCCGCGATCTTGCCGCTTTGATCGCGCACCGGCGCGCTCACCACGGAAATTCCCCGCTCGAACGACGCTTCGCTCAACGCGTAACCGAGCGCCGCGCTTTCGCGCACCCGTTCATACAGTTCTTCGACCGTGGCTGGCGTGCGTTCGGTAAAGCGTTCGAGTTGCGGCTCCGGATACAACTGACGCAATTCCTCGAAGCTCAGATCGCCCATCAGCACCTGGCCATGCACGGTGGCATGCGCGGGCAGGCGCGTGCCCACATGCACTTTCACCGAGCTGAACATCGGCTCGTGCGTCTGGGCCTTGGCCACAAACACGACGTCACGCTGATCGCGAATCAGCAGATGCGTGCTCAGCCCGGTGGTATCGCGCAGGCGTTCGAGAATCGGCGTGCCGACATCCGTGAGTTCAAGCGAACTGAGGTACTCGAAACCGAGCCGCAGCACCGCCACGCTCAAGCGGAAATAACGGTCGCCGTTGACGCGTTCGAGAAAGCCGAGCGCTTCCAGCGTCTGCAATAAACGAAACGTCGTGGTGCGCGGAATACCGATGCGCTTGGATAGTTCCGGCGCGCCCAGCACCGGTTCACGCGCGCTGAATTCCGCGAGAATGCGCAGGCCGCGCTCAAGCCCGGGCACAAGGTAAGTCGATCCGGCGGCGCTCTCTTCGTCGGTCGAATCGGGCGTGTCGGCACCCTCCGTTTGGGACAATGCCGCGTCGTCCTGAGGCGCCGCGGCTGCCGCACTGCGTGGCCTCGCGTGCTTGCGTCCCGCTCCTGTCTGCTCTTCTTTTGCCATCCTGGCTGCCGGTTCATCGTGTACAGACCCGCATGATAGCGCGAAGCACGCAGCGATCATCTATCCGCCAGCGCTTCGTGCAATGCTATGCTCTGATGCGGTCGGCAGCGCCTCGCCACCTCGCGGAGCTGCCGATGCCCGCACGCGTCCGGAGGCCACGCTCATGTCCGATTCCGTTCAGATTCAGGTTGCCGACTCGCATCTCTATCCGGGTTGCGCGGTGCACATCGCGCACCTGCCCGAGCCGGCCCGCGCCGCCACGGCGGTCGTGGAATTCGCGGATGGCTCCGGCGCGCACGCCACCTGCCATCGGCGTGGGTATGACGAGCTCGAATTGACTGTCGACGGTTATGCCACGCGAAAGCGGCATCCGGTGGATGCCCGGCATTGGCTGCTGCTTGCCGTTGATGCGACGCACAACAGTTGGCGCGTCAAGCGACGTCTGCCTTAGCCGGCCCTTGCGGCCAGTTCGAACCTGAAACCGGTGTCGCGCACGCGCCACCTCGAGCGGCGGCCTTTTGCCCGTCACGTTAACTTCGGAACCACCGATGAACGACAACGACTCCACTCTGCCGCCCAATCCCGCCGACCTCCCTGAAGATCCCGAGCGTCGCCGCGTACTCACCGGACTTGCCGCAGTCGGTATCGGCCTCGCGCTCGCCGGCTGCAAAACCGAACAGAACGCGGCGGCCGGCGCGGCGCCGCGCAGCGCCGCTGACCTGCGGCTCGACGCGGCCTTGCGCGACCAGGTCAAACATATCGTGGTGATCTATGCCGAGAATCGCAGCTTTGCGAATCTGTACGGCAATTTCCCGGGCGTGCAGCATCCACTCGATGCGGTGAGCGCCGAGCGCTACCTTCAGCTCGACCGCGACGGCAAGACGGCTTTACCGCAGTTGCCGAAAATCTGGGGCGGCCTGGTGCCGCAGGCGCAGGAAGTGGACGGCAAGCGCTACATGATTGCCGAGAAAGAGATTGCCGGCCTGCGCAACCAGCCGTTCCACCTCACCGATGCGCACGGCGCGCCGTTGCCTAACGGCGTGATCACGCGCGATCTCGTGCATCGCTTTTATCAGAACCAGATGCAGATCAACGCCGGGCGCAACAACCAGTTTGCCGCGTGGGGCGATTCCGGCGGCCTGGTGATGGGTCACTATCGCAGCTCGGCTGACAGTTTGCGGCTCTGGGGTCTCGCGCAACAGTACACGCTGTGCGACAACTTCTTCATGGCCGCGTTTGGCGGCTCGTGGCTGAACCACATCTTTCTGATTTCGGCACAGGCGCCGTTCTATCCCGACGTGCATAACAGTCCGGCGAAGAAAATGGTGTCGGTGGTCGAGGGGGACGATCCCGCCGGCACGCGGCTCAAACTGGCTGCGGACTCGCCGGCTTCCGCGCTCGATGGTCCGCCGAAGTTCGTCAACGATGGCGCATTTACCGCTGACGGTTACGCCGTCAACACGATGGCGCCGCCTTATCAGCCGAGCAATGTGCGGCCGGCCGAAGGTGGTAATCCGGCGCTTGCCGACGCGTCGAATCCGCGCGTGCTGCCGCCGCAAAAATTCGCGACGATCGGCGACCGGCTGACGGACAAGGGTGTGGATTGGGCCTGGTATAGCGGCGCATGGCAATACGCTTTGGAGCATCAGGACACAGGCGCCGTACCGGATTTCCAGTATCACCATCAGCCGTTCAATTACTTCGTGAATTACGCGCCGGGCACTGCGGCGCGGAGCAGGTATTTACGCGATGCGGGGTTGGGGGACGACGCGTCCACCAATCGGCTGATCGCCGATATTGATGCGGGGCGTCTGCCGGCCGTGACGTTCTACAAGCCGCAGGGCGACCTCAACATGCACGCGGGGTATGCGGATGTCGCGTCGGGGGATCGTCACATTGCCAATGTGGTTGAGCATATTCAGCGGAGTCCGCAGTGGAGCAATACGGTCGTGATTGTGACCGTCGATGAGAACGGCGGCTGGTGGGATCCGGTTGCGCCGCCCAAGGGCGACCGCTGGGGGCCGGGGTCGCGGATTCCCGCGCTGGTGATTTCGCCGCTGGCGAAGAAGGGGTTTGTTGATCATACGGTGTATGACACTAATTCGATTTTGCGGTTTATTAGTAGGGTTTATGGGCTGGCGCCGCTTGATGGGGTTTTGGCTAGGGATCGTGCTTTTGTGGCGAATGGGACGGCGCCGCTTGGGGATTTGAGTGGGGCTCTTGATGTGGCTTAAAGGGTGGTTTTTTGCCTTTGGCGGCGGCGTTGTTTTGGTTGTGGTTTTGCCTACGGCGTTTGGTGTTTTTTTACTTGTTGGTCTATTAGCGTTCCCCTGTGCGGGGGAACACTAATAAACCAATAACTAAAGAAACAACCAACGCCGTAGGCACAACCACAAAATGCCGCCGCCAAAGGCAAAAAAAAATCACTTCGCCAAGCCCTTAAGCTTGGCCACAACCGCATTTGCAATTTCCTGCGCGGTTTTCTGAATCGTCTTCTTCTCGTCCCCACTCGCCATCACAAACTTCGCGGCGATCACATAAGGATTTAACTTGATCACGGCCCCCGGCTTCCCCTTACTATCGCCCTCTTCCACACTCTGATAAAGCGGCGGCAAATCAGGCGCCGCAAGACTATCGCATGACACCGCGACCTGAATGTCATTCTGCCCCGCACCAAACCCCACCATCGCGCGTCTAAGCCGATTGCCATCATCGACACTCAGAAACACCCCCCGCACTTGCCAGCCACTCTTCGGCAGCATCTCCCCAGCCGCACTGCGTCGCGCATCAACGCCACTCTTCTGCAAATCCGCCGTCACCGCTTCAGCCATCTCGTTCACGATGTCCCTCGCATGATCCTGCGGATTCGCATCGTGCCCCACCGGCCCAGGTCCGCTCGGCAGCAACCCTCGAAGACGCCTCACACGCTGGCCCGGACCGCTATCGGGCGTCACGTTGGCCACGTCGAGTTCGAAGTCGGACACGTAGACAACCGGCGCCGGCGACGCGAACGGCGCACTGTCCGCAGCCACACCTGGCGCCGCGATCGCGCCCAACGCTCCCGCCATCACCGCGAACAGCGAAAATCGACGCAGCATGAGACACCTCCGCGAACGCCATCAGGACGCAGCTATCGTACAACCGTACGCATCCCACTCAAGTTTTTTTCGTGCCGGATCGTCATACGTTTCGCCTTGCATAACCCGCATCGCCATCTAGACTGATAAGACCATACTTCGCATTTTGTACGGGACTACCATGCGCCTGACTATCCTCATCAACGGTTCCGATCCGACCGTTAGCCATGATTACGCTGTGCTATGGCTCGACACCGACGAACACCGGTGGTCGAGAGAAGCGCATCAAGGGATCGATTTGCCCCCGTGGGGCGAGCTACGCGACGAGAACGGTGTGACGACCCTCTGTGCACCCAGCACGGATGCGCCACTGTGCACGCTGCGCGGATTGCACGTCGACCGCAAACAACGCGTCAGTTCGGCGCAAGGCGACGCCGCCTGGACTGCCATGCCAACGCGCGCGCCCACAAGCGGCTTCTGGCGCCTGCAAGCCGTCGACCGGCAAACAGTCCGCGCCGAACACAGCGTGTTCGGGAATTAGCTCGCCGAGCTGTCCCGCCACGATTGACTGACCCATTGCCCGCACCGCTCGCTCTGCGTGCGGCGGGCTTTCTGTATGTTCGTTCGCGTGATCACGTCGGCATCATTGCGCCTCGCGCGCTTAAGTCGTTCTTAAGTTTGCATACGTAAAGTGGGAAATCCACGCATTAGGGTCGCCGCAAGGCGGCCCCTTTTTTTGCCTCCGTAGTTTGCACCATCCTGTTGCATCCCTCACGGGCGAGTCATTTTTACTGCCGGGCGCGTGGCCGCGTCATCCATTTTTTTCCGGCCTTTCATGTCGCTCGATTGAAGCGCGCAACGGTATACTTGCGCGCCCCCAATCCCTCGACTGACTGACTCATGAAGAAGTGGCTTGCCTGTCTATTGTTTTCCGTCGCGGCTCACGTAAGCGCAGCGCCTTCCTGCACGCAGTTCGCACCGAATGCACAATGGCCGGTGTTGACCAATCAAAAAATGGCGCCGAAAACGCGCCTGCTTTGCTACAGCGACTTCGCGGTGCTGCATTCCGGTATCACGCATGGTCCGCTGTGGTCCGCCGAGCATCTGACACGCGATCACATCGAAGCCGCCAAAGACATGGTGCGCACCAACAAATTCTTCGAGGACGCGCGTTTGCCCGACGGCGAAGGCGCTACGCTGGCAGACTACAAACGCAGCGGCTTCGATCGTGGCCATATGAGTCCGGCGGGCAATCGCTGGAATCAGGAAGCCATGGCGCAATCCTTTTCGCTCGCCAACGTCGTGCCGCAAAATCGTGAGAACAACCAGCGTTTGTGGGCGCGCATCGAAACCTCGGTGCGCAAGATCGCGGTATCGTCCGGCGATACCTACGTGATCACCGGACCGGTTTTCAGCGGCCAGCAGTTGCAGACCATTGGGCCGACGCGCGTCTTCGTGCCGACGCAATTGTTCAAAGTCGTCTACGTGCCGTCGAGGCAAATGGCGTTCGCGGTGATGGTGGACAATGTCTCGACCAACCGTTACGACATCAAGACGATTCACGAACTCGAAGCAGTATCGGGCTTCCGTTTTCCGGGCATTCCGGAGAACCTCAAAGACCAGCGACCCGGAGGACTGAAAGGTGTTTAAACCCTATTCGAACGACGACGACGTACTCAATATTCAGGGCGATGCCCTCACGGTGAGCAACGGCACGACACGCGTGGTGGTGGCCGGCACGCTGGAGTTGACCCAAGACCAGCGCGGGCTGAAAGCGGCGCTCGTGCTGAAGGAAGCTATCGACGCCGTCGTGAGCGCATTGCAGGCACAAACGAATCTGCCCGCGAAGGTGAAAGACGAACCGGACGCAAAACCCGGTGTCGTGCAGAACCCGTTTCAGTAACCCATTCAAGCAACGCTTCGGCGCGAAGGCGGAGACGTTTCACCGCCTTCACCGCGCATTCCCCCGCGCTCCATTTCCCGACACATAACACCTGCCTGCTCAATAACTTCAGCGGCCTCGCGTCAAAAGAAATCGCTTAGAACCCCGACTTGTTTCAGCCGTTACGTTTTGTCACCAGAACACCGTCAACTCCTGTCCTCCGGCCAACGTTAAACGAGCAGCGCTGAAACATTTCAGCCGCGACACAAGAATCAACCGGTTAAACCAGGAGTTAAACCATGAAGACGCTTTTCGCCGCTCTCGCTTCCGCTCTGCTCGTGTCGACCGCTTTCGCACAAACGGCCGCACCCTCAAGCGCACAACCCGCGCAAACGCAACCTGCCGGTCAGGCGAATCTGAAGGCGAGCACAGCCGTGCAAACCAGCGCCGCCGATAGTGGCACGGCCACGACGAAGGCGCCGACGACAGCCACGACAAAAGCGCACGTGAAGAAGACTTCCACCACGCACACGGTAAAACCCCATAAGGCCAGCAAGAAGAAGAGCGCTGTCGAAGCAGGCGCAGACAAGACCAAGACGGAGAGCGCGAAAGAGGCCAGCA
Source organism: uncultured beta proteobacterium (assembly GCA_963738755.1). Lineage (GTDB taxonomy): Bacteria > Pseudomonadota > Gammaproteobacteria > Burkholderiales > Burkholderiaceae > Paraburkholderia. Next base: position 73,746 of record CAVTXZ010000029.1, on the reverse strand, counting down.
ATGCCCCGGCAAAAGCCGACGGCGCAAAAACCGACACGACTAAAACGCAATAACACGTGTCTGGTTTCGGCACGCACCGGCCAGACATCTGTAGTTAATCGAAGCCGAACTGTGCCGTTCAGGGAGGGCGAGTCTGATGACTCGCCTTTTTTTATGCACGCCTTTTATGCGAATCTTTTTTACATGCCGCTCGTTGTGGTCTTATGAAGCGCACTATTTTTTCACCTGACACCTCAATTTTTGCACTTCGTTTACCTGCGGAAGTCTACTCTCGTACTGTCTCGACCAACCATGGCGTCAACGAACGCCGCGTCACATGGCACTCACGCAAACAATAGACACTTTCGAAGCACAGGCGCCCAGCGCGCCGCCGGTCCAGCGCAACAACGTCATCCCCTTCCCTGCGGCGCGTGCCCGCTTGATGGTCACGCTGCCTTACCCGTCTAAGGAACAATCTGGCGCCCAACTCCGTACGCTGCTCCACTCGCCGCTTGGCGTGTACGTTGTCGGCACGGAGATGATTCGCGACGAGGTCCGCGTGCAACTCGACATCGCACCCGACGACCTCGACTTCACCCTGCACACGCTGATCTCGACACTCCCCCAAGCGTTGATCGGACCGCTCACGCGACGCCATGCCGTCGCAAAGGCGGGCTGATCATGTTTTCAGGCATCTGGTTACCCATCGTTACACCGCTGTGTAATGGCGAAGTCGACATCGACGCATTGCAACGCCTCGCCGACTATTACCTGCACACCGACATCAGCGGCTTTGTCGCGTTGAGCACGACGGGCGAAGCCGCTTTATTACAGGAATCCGAACGTCTCGCCGTATTGCAGGCGCTTACGGATGTCATCGGCTCGCGTCTGCCGATGCTGATCGGCGTCGGCGGTTCAGATACCCGCGACGTGCTGCGCGATATCCAACGCTACGAGCGCTGGGACTGCGCCGGTTATCTGGTATCCGCGCCGTCGTATGTTTGCCCGGATCAGGCCGGGGTGCAATGGCATTTCGAACAGGTCGCGCACGCGACCGAACGGCCGATCGTTCTGTACGACGTGCCGCATCGCACTGGCGTGACTATTGCGCCCGATACGGTCGCGCGTCTGCTCGAATGCGACAACATCGTCGCAATCAAGGAGTGTGTGAAAGAACACTTCATCAAGCTGCGTGGACTGCCGATCAACGTGCTGTGCGGCACTGACGAAGCATTCGACGAGTGCCTGAATCACGGTGGAGCGGGTGGCATTCTGGCGAGCGCTCACGTCTGCGCGGATCTTCTTGTCGCCGTACAGGACATGATCCGAACCCACCGCGATATGGAGGCGCGCAATCTGTTCGCGAGCTTGCTGCCGGTGCTGCGCTTGCTCTTCGCCGCGCCCAACCCCGCCGCGATCAAAGCCCTGCTCGCTTTCGACCATGCACTCACCGACGAGACACGCATGCCGATCACGCGTGCTTCGGCACAACTCGTCGAACGCCTGAGTACCGCACGCGACAGGTTGCAGGATCTGCGCGCGGAGTTCGCCGGGGCAATGAGCTAACTTCGGAGATGACATCATCGAATGCGCCGCGAGTGAGTCGTCACTCGCGGCGCAGACTCGCATCGAATCGTTGCATACGCAACACGACACGCCGTGCGTAATCGCGACCGCCGCCGCTATAACGCAACAGCGCGGCGTCAAGATCGCCTCCGCTCGCATCGAGGTAGCTACGCAGAATCGTCGAGCCGATCCGTACGTTGATCGCCGGATCGGACAAGTCGGTAACGCCCGCGATCAATTGCGGATGCGCGGCGGGCAAGATCTGCATGAGGCCACGCGCGCCTGCAATGCTGACAGCGTAACGATCGAAGCTCGATTCCACCGACATCACGGCCAGCAGCAAGACCGGTGAGATAGCGTGACGTTCGGCTTCGATCAGCACCGCGCGGGCGATCCGGATGGACTCCGTTGGCGCAACGCGAAATTGCGCGCGCAACACTGCAGTGATATCGCCGAGAGCCGGCACACCCGCTTCCGATTGAGCGCTACTCGTGGCCATGGGTGCGACCGGCACCGCCTGGTTGACCTGTGCATGCGATATGCCAGCAAGCGAGAAAGCGACCGCAGCAAACAGCATCCTCACACCAGACGCAGAGCGGAGCCTTGCTTTTCGTTGTACCTGCACACCATCCAAAGCGCTATTTCGATGCATATTGTTCGCTTCCTGACCGGGTACATCGACCTTACCGGGCTTGGTGTAGCGAATCGCCAAAGAAACAGGGGTGCGCCGTAAAATGCTTATAAAGATTCGAAGCGATCAGTCCGAAACCGGATTCAACCCGCCTGGCGCGCTGAGCTTTTTCACATCGGCAATTTCAATCTCCGCGTAGCCGCGCTTCAACGCACCCTGCGTCTCGAACTGCTTCAAAACCTGATTGATTGTTTGCCGCGACAAAGCCAGCATCAATGCGAAATCTTCCTGCGGCACCTTGAGCACGCGCCGTAACGCGCCGGCTTCGAGCAACTGCGCCCGCATGGCAGCAGGCGCCGAGCGAAACCACGCGCTGCGCTCAAGCAGCGCGGTAAGCTCATTCGATGAAAAACGCGCAGTCATAGGACGCTGCCCGTGCCCGATTGTCGGCTACCCGGTGGTTTCAAAATCCGCTGCCTGCGATTATGCTGACTCCGACTGAGGAGCGGCATCCATGAGAACGCTGACTGAACAACTGACGCAATACGCGGCCTATCACCGCGACCGGCGCAATATCGCCACGCATTTCATCGGCGTTCCGATGATCGTGCTCGCGTTGGCGATACTGTTGAGCCGCCCGGCGTTCGCTTACGCAGCGCTACCGTTTGCGCTATCGCCCGCATGGGTTTTGTTCGCCGCCGCGACGGTCTATTACCTCATTCTCGACGTGCCGCTCGGCGTGACGATGGCGCTGGTGTCGGTGTTGTGTGTCGCGTGCGGACAGTGGCTGGCGGCGCAATCCACGCTCACCTGGCTGACCGCCGGCATCGGTCTCTTCCTGGTCGGCTGGGTGTTCCAGTTCATTGGCCACGTCGCATACGAGCATCGCAAACCCGCCTTTGTCGACGACGTAATCGGTCTGTTGATCGGGCCGCTGTTCGTGCTCGCCGAGGCGCTGTTCGGCTTCGGCTGGCGGCCTGCGTTGCGTGAAGCGATCGAAGCACGCGTCGGCCCAACGCGTAGCAACGCCGACCGCGCGGCTGCGCATCGCTGAAACCATTGGCCTATTGACGGGCCAATAGTCAAAGCAACGCGGAGCAATTCAGCGCGGCGCAAGCCGAACGAGTCGCACGCCATGCAATGCGGTCAGCGCCACCGCGATCCAGATCGGAATATAGGTTGCCAGTTGCGAGGCGCGCAACGTCTCGCCGAGCAGCGTGACCGAGACCAGAACCAGCAACACCGGCTCGACATAACCGAGAATGCCGAACAATGCGATCGGCAATAAGCGGCTCGACTTCAGATAGGACGCGAGCGAGACGGTGCTCAGCGCACCGAGTCCGGGCAGCAGCAGGAACCACATGTCGGCACGGCCAGCGATCATCGGCAACGATGCGCTGCTGAGGGCGCAGACAAGCGCCACTGGCAGCAGCAGCGACATTTCCACCGTGAACATCGCCAGTGAATCCTGGTTGAGCCGGCGGCGCAGCACGAAATACGGCGGATAGCAGAGTGCCACAAGCAAGGTCGGCCACGAGAATGCGCCGGTCATCCAGAGCTCATGCCCAACCCCGAGCGCCGCGCAAAGGACAGCCAACCACTGCAAACCGTCGAGTCGCTCGTGGTAGTAGAAGCGCCCCACCAGCACCATCACCAGCGGCAACAGGAAATAGCCGAGCGACACCTCGAGCATCCGGCCATGCAGCGGTGCCCATAGGAACACCCACAGTTGCGCGCCCAGCAGCGTGGCGCTCACGATCATCGCCGCGCCCAGCTTCGGCTCGGTCACCATGCGGCAAACGAGCTGCCGGAGAATCGGCAGGCGTTTGCGCAGGCCGATCAGCAGCAGCGCGCCGGGTACGGTCCAGATCACGCGCCACGCGAAAATGTCGAGGCCGTTCAACGGCGCGAGCAGTTTCGCGTAAGCGGACAGTAAAGCAAACATCGCGGACGCGCCGAGCGACAACGCAATACCGCGCTTTGGGTCATACTGGTTCATTGCGCCGCCCATTGCGCAAGCATTTCAGTATGTGATGCAGGCGTGTGCGGCGCAGCATCCGGCCGCGCGGCTTGAATCGTTATCATGGGAAGGGAATCTCGCGAGCGGGCAGCGCGGATCTGGCGCTGCGTTTCGTCCTGGTCTTCGACGCAAGCCGGCATTCTAGACGGTTGCTCGTCAATGGGTCGCGAGCGTTGAATTCGTCAGGCTGCATTTATTCCGTGCGCATCGCGCGTCGATGCACTAGAACATAAACTTCACGCGCGGCTGGCAACACTGCCTCAACCTCGCGCTGAACCGCTCAAGCGCGAATCTTGCTACGAAGTCTTCCGACATCGTCTGCAACCGTCGTCTGCAACATCCGTGCGCCGGGCCGGCAACACGGCAGTCCAACTGGACTGCGCCCGTCCCTTCTTGCTTGCGGCAGGCACGCTTTTTTGCCGCGCATCGCCGTCCGGCCTGCAACCCCGTTCAACGAATGTGACTACTGGAGCCAGCATGACCCAGCCAGCCCTCTCGCACGATGCATCGCCCGATCTATTCCGTTCCACCTTCGCCGCCGACGTCCGCGCCGGACTCGTCCACGCCCCGCAGAAAGAGCTGCCGTCGAAATATCTGTATGACGAAGTCGGCTCGGCATTGTTCGAAGTGATCACCGTGCTGCCCGAATACGGCGTGACGCGCGCCGAAGAGCGCCTGCTCACGCAACATGCCGCGGATATCGTCGCGCATCTACCGCACGACGTGACTGTCGCCGAACTCGGCAGCGGCAGCGGTCGTAAAACGCGGCGTATTCTGGAAGCGCTGTGTAAGAAGCGCCCCACTTCTTACTGTCCGATTGAAATTTCGCGCAGCGCGTTGCAGTTGTGCAGGCGAGAACTCGGCGACATCGAGCGGATTTCGATTGTCGGTTATGAACGCGATTACCTTGCCGGGCTTGCCGAGGTGAGCAAGAACCGCGCGTCGGGTGAACCGTTGCTCGTGCTGTTTCTTGGCAGCACGATCGGCAATTTCGGCAGACTGGCGGCCACGCGCTTTCTGCGCGATATCCGCAACATGCTCGCGCCCGGCGACGCGTTGCTGCTCGGCACGGATCTGATCAAGCCGACACCGGTTCTGGTGGCCGCCTACGACGACGCTGTCGGTGTGACCGCATCGTTCAATCTGAACCTGCTCGCGCGCATCAATCGCGAACTCGACGGCGACTTTCCGCTCGACGCATTCCAGCACGTGGCGCGCTTCAATCCGGACGCGCGCAGCATTGAAATGCATCTGCGCGCGAAGCGGGATATCACGGCGCATGTCGGCGCCGCGCAGCTGACGGTCACGCTCAGGGAAGGCGAGACGATCTGGACCGAGAGCAGCCACAAATATCGCGCCGAAGAGATGTCCGCGATCGCCGACGATGCCGGCTTCGTGTGCAGCCATCAATGGATCGAAAACGAATGGGGTTTCGCGGAGAGTCTGCTGGTGGCGCGATAACGCCCCTCAGTGCTGCTCGAAGCGCTCGTAACGCTTTTCGGTTACGCGCTCTTCGCCGGCCACCTCGGTCACCCGCGCGGCCGGCGGGCCATGGCGCAGCCACGACAGCATCCGGTCCACCTGGTTGGCGGAGCCTTGCAAGATGGCTTCGACCGAACCGTCTTCGAGATTCGCCACCCATCCCTTGATACCGAGCGCGTGCGCCTGCCGCACCGTGGCGTGGCGAAAGCCGACGCCCTGCACGGTGCCGCGCACTCGCACGTAATACGTTTCGATCCGCTGATCCAGATCCGGGGCCATGCCATTCTCCTCTGTCGACCGGAGTTGGCGCTTTAGCGCTTACCCCGGTCCCATGCAACGCAATTCTTTCAAGCCGGCATTCTAGTCGCGTCGCGGCGAGATTGCTCGGCCACACCTGACTTCGTGCAGTGTCCGGGACGCCTGGCGCGCCACGCAATGCGCGCGCCACGTACAATCCGTCGACTGTCACGCGGGGAATGGAAACAGAGAATGATCGAACAGAATCGCGATCTCGTGCTCGTGACCGGCGCATCCGGCTTCGTCGGCTCGTCGGTGGCGCGCATCGCGCAGCAGAAGGGCTTCAGGGTACGTGTGCTGGTGCGCGCCACCAGTTCGCGGCAAAACGTCGAGGCGCTCGACGCGGAAATCGTGGTCGGCGATATGCGCGACGAAGCGTCGATGCGCAACGCCCTGCGCGGCGTGCGCTATCTGCTGCACGTCGCCGCTGACTATCGCCTGTGGGCGCCCGACCCGAGCGAAATCGAACGCTCGAACCTGGAAGGCACCGAGGCGACCATGCGCGCGGCGTTGAAGGAAGGCGTCGAACGGATCGTCTACACCAGCAGCGTGGCGACGCTGAAAGTGACCAGTTCCGGCCAGTCCGCCGATGAAACCTCGCCGCTCAAAGCCGACCAGGCGATCGGCGTGTACAAGCGCAGCAAGGTGCTGGCCGAGCGCGCGGTGGAGCGCATGGTCGCCGAAGACGGCCTGCCCGCCGTGATCGTCAATCCGTCGACGCCAATCGGCCCACGCGACGTCAAGCCGACGCCTACCGGGCGCATCATCGTCGAAGCGGCGCTCGGCAAGATTCCCGCGTTCGTCGACACAGGCCTGAACCTCGTGCACGTGGACGACGTGGCGGCCGGCCATTTTCTCGCGCTCGAGCGCGGCAAGATCGGCGAGCGCTATATTCTCGGCGGCGAAAATCTGCCGCTGCAACAGATGCTCGCGGACATCGCCGCGCTCACTGGCCGCAAAGCGCCGACGCTGAGTCTGCCGCGCTGGCCGCTGTATCCGCTCGCGATGGGCGCGGAAGCGGTCGCGAAGATCACAAAACGCGAACCGTTCGTGACGGTCGATGGCCTCAAAATGTCGAAAAACAAGATGTACTTCACTTCCGCGAAGGCGGAGCGCGAACTCGGCTATCGCGCGCGGCCGTATCGCGAAGGGTTGCGCGACGCGCTCGACTGGTTCCGCCAGGCGGGCTATCTGAAGTCCTGAGGCGCACGTCGCACTCGGGCCGTGCGGGGCTGCAGCCGAAGATTCAGGCATGGCTTGCACGCACTTTGTTACAACGTCACTGTGTTTGCGGCAGGTAAAAGCCTACGCGCAGCAGGTAAAATCGTAGGTCTTACCAGAGAAACCTCGCATGAATCTTCACGAACAGCTCGGCGCGCTGGAAATGGGCGTCGATCAGCTCATTCAGGCTGTCGTGGCCCCGCAGGCCGAAAACATCCCCGAGACACCCGCAGCAAGCCCGGCGCAGCATGCGTCGGCGGAGCACGTCGCGTCCGAATCCGGCGTGGAAGAAGCCGTGGCTGAGGCAACGGCGATAGTGGAGCAGACGCCGGTTGAAGAACCGGCCGCTCCCGTTCCGCCAACGCTCGAAATCAACCGCCCGGCGCAGAACGAGATCACCATGACGATCGGTGGCCAGACGGTCGCTCTGCGTGCGGAGCAGATCGGCAAGCTGATCGAAGAATTGTCGAATGCACGCGCCTCGATGACCCCGGAGCCGCCTCCGGGCATCCCGCCGGGCTGGCGCTTCGTGTCGACCAAGAATCCGGTCATGGCGGTGCAGAAACAGTCGAATGGCGACCGTCTGCTGGTCATGCGCCACACCGGTCACGGCTGGGTGCCGTTCACGTTCTCGCCCGACATGGTGATTCAGCTGTACATGATGCTCACCAAAGGCTGATGTAAAAAACGGCGCTTCGAAGCGCCGTTTTTCATCCTACGAATACTCGGGGCTGCTGAATCAGCGCTCCTGAACCGGCGCCTGGACGCGCGCCTTCCACTGCCCGCCCTTGCCGCGCCAATAGCGCACCGCCGACGCAAACGTCGCGCCGACATAGAACAACGCGATCAGCGGCAGAAACGGCGCCCACAGGGGCGAGCGGCGGTAGTAGCTGAGCATCGGCGCGTACGCGCAGCACATGGCGGCCCACGCGAGCCATGCGGGCCAGCCCAGCGGACCGAGCACCAGCGCGGCCACCGGCGGCATCAGGTAGATGATCGTCATACCGGCCAGCGTGCCGGCCAGCAGCAGCGGCGAGTAATGCAGTTGCGTAAAGGCGGTGCGCGCGATCATGTTCCAGATTTCGCGCCAGCTATCGTACGGACGCAGCGACACGCTGCGCGCCGCCACATCCAGACGGATAGCATGACGCCCCGTGCCGCGATGCTTGATGCGCGCGGCGAGACTGCAATCGTCGATCAATTCGGCGCGAATCGATTCGATACCGCCTGCTTCCTCGAGCGCGCTGCGGCGGACCATCATGCAGCCGCCCGCCGCCGCAGCCGTGCGGTTGCGCGGGTTGTTGACCCACGGGAACGGGTAGAGCTTGGCGAAGAAGAACACGAAGGCCGGAATCAATGCCTTTTCCCAGAACGAATCGCAGCGCAGACGGACCATCAGCGAGACGAGGTCGCGCTTTTCCGCTTCCGCGCGGGCGACGAGCTGCGCGACGGCGTCGGCGGGATGGCCGATATCGGCATCGGTCAGCAGCAGGAAATCGGCGGGCAAACCGAGCGTGCGCACGGCCTCGATCCCCTGCGACTGCGCCCACACCTTGCCGGACCAGCCCGGCGGCAGCGGCTTGGCCGTGAGGACCGTCAGTCGGTCGGGGCATTGCAGCTGCAGCGCCGCGGCGCGGGCGGCGTCGGCGGTGCCGTCGGTGCTGTGGTCGTCGACGACGATCACGTGGAAGTCGCCCGGATAGTCCTGCTGAAGCAGCGTAGTGACGGCTTCAGCAATCACGTCCACTTCATTGCGGGCCGGCACGACGGCCGCGACCGCCGGCCATGTTTCACGCGACGCCAGCGTGAGCGGCGCAGCGGGACGCGCCCGCCAGAAGCCGCCACGCGCGAACAGCAGCACACACCAGATGAGCAGGGAAAGGCACGAAAGAAGAAACAGAACCACCGCCATTAAGCATTACCCTCGATTGAACGCGCATGCACGCCGACGCGCCGCGACAGCCGCATCACCAGAGTGCGGATCGCCACCACGCACCAGTCAAAACTGTTGAGCACCGGCCGCTCGCGGAATACGTCGTAGCCGGCCTTCTCGATTCGCTCGAGGATGCGCAAGCCGCCATGCACGGCGCCGCACAACTCGATCCCCAACCGCCCCGGAATCCGCAGCGCGAGCGGCGCGCCGCGCACCAGCATGTCGCGCACGAACGACACTTCGTAGGCCATCAGCGCCCGCCAGGCCTCGTCGACGACGCCGTGGGCAATGTGCGCTTCGGTCACGTTAAATCGCTGCAGATCCGCAAGCGGCAGATACACGCGATCCTTTTGCCAGTCTGCCGCGACGTCCTGCCAGAAACTGATCAGCTGCGAGGCCGTGCAGATCGCGTCGGCGTCCGCGAGATTTTCCGCCGTGGCGCCGCCAACCAGATGCAGCATGAGATGCCCGACCGGGCTTGCCGCATGACGGCAATAGTCGAGCAGCGCGCTTCGGTCGGCGAAACGGCGGGATTCGATGTCCTGGTCGCACGCAACGAGCAGGTCGTAAAACGGCGCGAGCGGCAGTTTATACTGTGCGACCACGCCAGCGAGCTTGCCGAACAGCAGCGCGTGCACCGGCGCCGCGCGCCGCACGGCCACCGCGTCGAGGCCGGCGCGGAAGTCGGCAAGGCGGGCGTGCCGCTCGGCCTGGCTCCAGTCGCCTTCGTCGGCGATGTCGCCGGCGGTGCGGACAACCTGATAGATAATGCCGACAGGCGCGCGCAGCGCCTTTGGCAGCAACACGCTCGCGACCGGAAAATTTTCGTATTGATCGACGTCCATCCAGCGAGCCCCGAAACCATTCTGTAATGCGGCCGCAAACGTATGCCGCAGGACCACGTAGTTTAAGGGTTCCGCTAAAGCGGTGCAGCGTGTAATCATTGCCGGTGCGCCACGAACGCGGCGCCCGTCGGTAAGCCGGCGGTTGAGGCGCGGGCCCAACACCTCGGCAGCCGCGCCGAAGCAAAGCAGGCGTGATAGCGTTAGAATGCGCGTTTGGTTTTGCTGTACCGGCGTGACGCCGGGGCTCAAGACGTCAACTAAATAGATGGTCGCGGCGATAAAGTCATATTTACCGACTTCTTCGAAACCCGCGTCAGTCGGAGTTCGCCAACTTATGCGAGTCATCCTTGCTCAACCCCGCGGCTTTTGTGCGGGCGTTGTTCGTGCGATCGAGATTGTCGATCGCGCGTTACAGCAACACGGCGCTCCCGTGTATGTACGCCATGAAATTGTCCACAATCGCCACGTGGTCGACAATTTGCGTCAGAAAGGCGCACGCTTCGTCGAGGAGCTCGACGAAGTCCCGCAAGGCGCCGTGGCGATTTTCAGCGCACACGGGGTGGCGCAAACCGTTGAACGTGACGCGGAACAGCGTGGCCTCGACGTGCTCGACGCGACCTGCCCGCTCGTCACCAAGGTTCATGTGCAAGGTCGTCAGTACGTGGGTGCGGGCCGCACGCTGATCCTGATCGGCCACGCCGGGCATCCGGAAGTGGAAGGCACGATCGGCCAGATTCCGGGGCCGGTCCTGCTTGTCCAGAGCGAAGCGGAAGTCGCGCACCTGGATCTGCCCCTCGATACGCCGCTGGCGTACGTCACGCAGACCACGCTGTCGGTCGACGACACGCGCGGCATCATCGACGCTCTGCTGCGCCGTTTCACCGACATCGTCGGTCCCGACACGCGCGACATCTGCTACGCAACGCAAAACCGCCAGGCCGCGGTGCGCGAACTGAGCAAAGACGTTGAGGTGTTGCTGGTGGTGGGCGCAACCAATAGTTCGAACTCGAACCGGCTGCGCGAGATTGGCAGCGAAAGCGGCGTGGCGAGTTATCTCGTCGCTGACGGTTCGGAAGTGAAGCCGGAGTGGTTTGCGAATGTGCAGACCGTCGGCATCACGGCGGGCGCTTCGGCGCCTGAAGAGATGGTGAAGAACGTAATCGATGCGCTGCGCGCATTGGGGCCTGTCGATGTCACGACGATGGCGGGCCGTGAGGAAAAAGTCGAATTCAAGTTGCCATCGAAACTGATGCAACCACTCGCTGCACGCGAAGTTTAAGGAGGACGTCTTGTCTATTCCGCTGCTACAGAAAGTCCGGGTTGGCGCATACATCATGCGTCAGCACCTTTCGCGCAACAAGCGCTACCCGCTCGCGTTGATGCTGGAGCCGCTGTTCCGCTGCAATCTTGCCTGCAATGGCTGCGGCAAGATCGATTATCCGGATCCCATCCTGAATCAGCGTTTGTCGCTCGCAGAATGCCTTGGCGCAGTCGACGAATGCGGCGCGCCGGTGGTTTCGATTGCCGGCGGCGAACCGCTGTTGCACAAGGAAATGCCGCAGATCGTGAAGGGCATCATCGCGCGCAAGAAGTTCGTGTATCTGTGCACGAATGCGTTGCTGATGGAAAAGAAGATGGACGACTACGAGCCGAATCCGTACTTCGTCTGGTCGGTTCACCTGGACGGCGACCAGCAGGCGCACGATCACTCGGTGTCGCAGGAAGGCGTGTACGACAAGGCTGTCGCAGCGATCAAGGAAGCGAAGCGTCGTGGTTTCCGCGTGAACATCAACTGCACGTTGTTCAACGACGCGGTGCCGGAACGCGTTGCTGCGTTCTTCGACACGCTGGGCCCGATGGGTGTGGACGGCATTACTGTCTCGCCGGGTTATGCGTATGAGCGCGCGCCGGATCAGCAGCACTTCCTGAACCGCGACAAGACCAAGCATCTGTTCCGCGAGATTTTCAAGCGCGGCAACAACGGCAAGAACTGGTCGTTCAGCCAGTCGGCGATGTTCCTCGACTTCCTGGCCGGCAATCAGACGTATGAGTGCACGCCTTGGGGTAATCCGGCGCGTACCGTGTTCGGCTGGCAGAAGCCGTGCTATCTGGTCGGCGAAGGGTACGTGAAGACCTTCAAGGAACTGATGGAAACCACGAACTGGGATAACTACGGTACGGGTAACTATGAGAAGTGTGCTGATTGCATGGTGCACTGTGGGTTTGAAGCAACCGCGGTGATGGATACGGTCGCGCATCCGTTGAAGGCGCTGAAGGTCAGCCTTCGCGGGCCTAAGACTTCGGGTGCTTTTACCAAGGACATTCCTCTGGATAAGCAGCGTCCCGCTGAGTATGTTTTTTCTCGACATGTCGAGATCAAGCTTGAAGAGATTGGACGTGCTGGAAAGGGTAAGAAGGTGCAGACGGCTTCTGCACATTAAGGGTTTTTGAAGGGGGTTTTGTACGCCCCTTTAACCTCTATATTGTTTTGGAAAGCGCGGTGGCTCTGAGGCTAACGCGCTTTTTTTTACCTTCGGTAGTGGGTTTTTTTCTGTATGCCTATGGCGTTGGCCTTTTCTTGTGTTCTTAGTGGTCTATTGGCGTTCGCCCCTGTGCGGGGCAGGCACTTACTTTCTTTGCCGCCGCAAAGAAAGTAAGCAAAGAAAGCGGGCTCAAACCGCTAATTCTTAAGCGGCTCCCCTGGCTTGGAGGGGATTGTGGTCCGATCAACGGATCACACCGTGCCCGGTAACCGCCAGTGACACAGCCGTCATCCGCTCCCACTCCGCACTGCGTGCGTCGCGGACGGGTCCACCAGGGAAACCAGTGGTGAATCGTTTCTCGGTGGGGGACCATCGGCTTCGCCTCGGCGAGGCTTTGAAAAACACAGGTGGTTTTGTGAAGTACCGCGTCGGCGCGCGCAGCGCCGCCGGAAGCATGACGGCCTGGTCACTCAGACCAGAAGGTGCGCAGGCCCAATCTCTACGGAGCCACGATCCCCTCCAAGCCAGGAGACCCGCTTAAATGTTGGCGGTGTGAGCCGCTTTCTTTTGCCTACTTTTCTTTGCGGCGGCAAAGAAAAGTAGGTGCCCCCCGCACAGGGGGAACGCTAATAAACCAATAACAAAAGAAGCAACCAACGCCGTAGGCATACAGCCAAAACAACACCGCCAAAGGCAAAAAAAACCTCACTCTTTCACCAAATCCCGCTCCCTCAAAGCCGCCGGCAGGCCCCAGAGCACGATGCCCCCACAAACCAGACTCATCACTCCGATCACATACAAAGCCGGCGTCGTACTGCCGGTCAAATCCCTGACTCGCCCCACCATAATGGGGCTAACAATCCCCCCGAGTTGACCTAGCGTATTGATCAACGCAATCCCCCCCGCCGCGCCAGCGCCCGTAACAAGCTTGGGCGGCAACGCCCAGAACGCCGGAATCGAAGCAACCACGCCCGCCCCCATCACGGCCAAAGCAACCACCAGTAATCCCGTCTGCTTGTCAAAGAACCCAGCAGCAAAGAATCCGATCGCCGACATCACCAGCAACCCGAATACAAACTTGCGACGCTCGCCAGTCGCGTCGGATAACCGCCCCACCACCACCATGCAGATCGCGCCGCACACATACGGCACCGCCGTCAGCAATCCAATCACCGTCGGATTCTGCGTCCCCGCCACGCGAATCAAATGCGGCGCCCAAAAATTCAACCCGTACGACGCCACCTGAATCAGAAAGTACACGAGTCCCAGCGTCAGAAATCCCGGTGTCCTGATTGCTCCCAGCAACGAATGACCCGTGCCGGGATGGCGGCTTTGCTGCGCAATCTGTGCCGACAGATACGTCTTCTCCGCCGACGACAACCAGTCAGCATCCTCGATGCGGTCCTTCAACACCTTCAGCACGAGCAACCCCAGCACGATGCACGGCAACCCGCCCAGCAGAAACAGCCAGTGCCATCCAGGCATGCCAAGCACACCGTTCATATGCCCAATCACCAGACCGGCAAGCGGCGCGCCAACCAGACCCGAAAACGCAGACGCCAAAAACAGCATCGACGTGATACGTCCACGATAGCTCGGCGGAAACCACAACGTCAGGTAATACAGCACGCCCGGAGCAAACCCCGCCTCCATCGCGCCGATCAGAAAACGCAGGCTGTAGAACTGCCATTCGTTGTTGACGAACACCATGGCCGCCGTCGCCAGACCCCAAGAAATCATGATCCGCGCAATCCAGCGACGCGCGCCGACCTTGTACAGAAACAGATTGCTCGGTACCTCGAACAATACATAGCCGATCACGAACAAGCTTGCGCCGAGACCATAGGCGGTATCGGACAACCCAAGATCGCTCTGCAACTGAAACTTCGCGAAGCTGATGTTGATACGGTCGAAAAACGCAAACAGATAGCAGATCATGATCAGCGGCATCAGCCGCCACGCCACTTTGCGGATAATTGCCGCGGCGTCGTTTCCGCCATGCTCACGGCTGCCGGTTGCGACTGCGCCCAGGTCACTCATGCTTGTCTCCAATGCCGGGTTCGGCGATGCCGTCCGGTCGTTTAATCGATTAAGGAAAGGTCAGATCTGCAGAACGTATTCAGGCACGGGATGCAGGTCGCAATTGCGGCCGGATTTGGCCAACTGTCCCGGCACGTCGTGGCCCAGCAAAGCAGGTAAGGTGCGCGACAACGCAAGCAGTTTCTCCAGCTCGACCGCCGTGGGAATGCCCATCTCGTCACACATGTTGACGAGGTCTTCGCTGCAGATGTTGCCGGACGCGCCCGGTGCGAACGGGCAGCCGCCAAGACCTCCGAGCGCGGAATCGAAGCGGCGCGCGCCGGCTTCATAGGCGGCCAGCACGTTGGCGAGACCGAGGCCGCGCGTGTTATGAAAGTGAAGCGTCAACGCGGCAGCGGGCAAGCGTTCGAGCACCCGCGCGACAAGGCGCGCCACCTGGCGCGGATTCGCCATGCCGGTCGTATCGGCCAGCGTGATCCCCTCGATGCCCATCTCGCGATATATATCGACAATCCCGATCACGCGGTCTTCGTCGATGCGGCCTTCAAACGGGCAGCCGAACGCCGTCGCCACGGAGGCATTGAGCAGAACGCCCGAACCCCTCACATGCCGCACGATGTCGCTGAATGCGATCAGCGAAGCCTCGCAACTCATCCGCATGTTGGCGCGGTTGTGCGTCTGGCTCGCCGACATCACCAGGTTTAGTTCATCTGCACGCGCGGCAAGCGCGCGCTCGGCGCCCTTCAGGTTCGGCACCAGCGCAACGTAGATCACGCCGGGGTGGCGTTCGATCTGCTGGAACACCGCTTCGCCGTCGCGCAATGCCGGAATCGCTTTCGGCGAAACGAACGAGCCCGCCTCGATGCGTGTAAAACCCGCGGTGGAAAGCGCGTTGATCAACGCGATCTTGTCGGCGGTGTCCACCCACGTGGGTTCGATCTGCAAGCCGTCGCGCGGCGCGACTTCCTGCACGATCAGCTTGTCGAAGTTCGTCTGGTTCATGTTCATTGCACGGCTCCCTCGCGGCGCAGCCGCTCGATGTCTTCACTCGCGAAACCCAGTTCGCTCAGGACGCTGCCGGTGTGCTCGCCCAGCGCGGGTCCTTGCCAACGCACTTCGCCCGGCGTGTCCGACAGCTTCGGGACAATGCCCGGCATCTTGACCGACGCACCGCCGGGCAACTCCGCCTGCAACAACATCTCGCGCGCCTGGTAGTGTGGATCGGCGACGATGTCGGCAACGGAATAGATGCGCCCCGCGGGCACCTCGGCGCGTTCGAGCGCCACCAGCACGTCTTCGGTGGAATGGTTCGAGGTCCATGCGGCAATCGCCTGATCGAGCATCGCGCAGTGCTGCACACGGCCGTCGTTGCGAGCGAGGGCGGGGTCGTCGGCGAGATCGGCGCGGCCGATCAACTGCATGAGGCGCTTGAAAATCGGATCGCTATTGCCGGCGATGACGACGTAGCCGTCGTCTTCAGTCGGATAAGTGTTGGATGGCGCGATGCCGGGCAACGCGCCGCCGCTGCGCTCGCGCACATGACCGAGCAGATCGTATTCGGGAATAAGGCTTTCCATCAGATTGAAGACGCTCTCGACCAGCGAGACATCGACCACCTGGCCTTCGCCCTGTCCCGTCTTCACGCGCAACAGCGACATCAACGCGCCGATCACGCCGTGCAGCGACGCAAGTGAATCACCAAGACTCACACCGACGCGTGCCGGGGCACCGTCCACCTCGCCGGTCGTATAGCGGATGCCGCCCATCGCCTCGCCGATCGCGCCGAAGCCCGGACGATCGCGATACGGGCCCGACTGGCCGTAGCCGGAGATGCGGACCATCGTCAGTTTGGGGTTGATCGCGTGCAAGGTCTCCCAGCCGAGGCCGAGCTTTTCGAGCGCGCCGGGACGGAGATTTTCGATCACGACATCGGCGTCGGCCGCGAGCCGTTTGACGATATCCACGCCATCGGCCGACTTCAGATTCACGCAGATGGATTTCTTGTTACGCGACTGGAGATACCACCAGAGCGATGTGCCCTCGTGCAGCTTGCGCCATTTGCGAAGGGGATCGCCGGTCTCGGGGGCTTCGATCTTGATGACCTCGGCTCCGAACTCGGCCATGAGGCGCGCGGCGAACGGCGCGGCGATGAGGGTTCCGATCTCGACGACGCGAATACCCTGAAGGGGTCCACTCATGATGCTGTCTCCGAAGCTGGTTTCGTGTTGAGAGACAGCTTAGAAGCGGCACCGCGGCGGCGTCCAACCGCAATTCGGCAACGACCGTTCTCGAACGGCGAACGCTCAGGCGTCGGCCACGGCCGGCGCGCTTTCCGACGCTTCGATCGAGCGAAGGTGATCGAACAGCAGCCGGCTCACCGGCGACAATGCGTCAACATCGCGCACCACCAGCAGCAGACTGCGCTCGGACCAGTCGTCTTCCAGCGCGAGCCCGGCGAGGCCAAGCGGGCGGCCCATCAGCTCATATACCTTGCGTGGCAGGACGCCGACGCCCATGCCGGCTTGCACCATCCGGCAAACCGCGTCGAATCCGGGCACATGGATGCGCAAGCGCAAGGGCTTACCGGCCTGGCGCGCGGCCATATGAGTGCGCGCATTGATCGAACTGGCGGAGTGAAGGCCGACGTGATCGCCCTCGAGCGTTTCGGCGAACGCGACGCTGGAGCGTGCGGCCAATGGATGGTCGTCGCGTGTCACGAGCACGAGCGAATCGTGCCGGTAATGCGTGACGTGCAGCTCGCGGGTGTCGGCGTCGCCGGAACAGATGCCGAGATCGGCAAGACTATCGTCGACGGCTTCCACCACGCCGCCGCTCGGCCGCTCTTCGAGATCGAGTTTCACGCGTTCATGCTGCAACTGGAACGCGCGCAGATCCTCAGGCAGAAACTCGACGATCGCCGACAGGTTGGCCATCATTCGCACATAACCGCGCACGCCACTCGCATGGCCGGCCAGTTCGATGCCGATATTTTCGATGTCCCGCATTACGCGGCGCGCGTGATGCAGCAGCGTTTCGCCAGCGGGCGTCAACGTCATGCCGCGAGCGTTGCGCTGGAACAGTGTGGCGCCGACGGCCTGCTCGAGTTCGAGCAAACGCTTGCTCGCCGCCGATACGGCGATCGATTCGCGCTCGGCGGCACGCGTGAGCGTGCCCTCTTCGTAGACGGCGAGGAAGAGCTGGAGCGTGGTGAGGTCGAGTCTTCGCAGGAGGTTCTTGATTACCATGGCGGGGCGCCGCGACGTTGTGCGATGCGTCTATTCTGATGCCTGACGCGGAAAATAGGTGCGACGCCCGGCAAATCCTCAATCCTTCCAGGCCGACCCATGAATGATCGTGCAAAAATTCTCGCGATGATAGTGCGGGTCCTTGAGCGCCAGCACGTCAGCCTTCACGTTGCCGAAGGTGGTATGCGGCTTGTGGATCGTGCCCTGCGTAAACGCCTCGATGATGTTGTCCTTGAAATGCGCGCCGCGCGGGTGCGCATGGGTCACCTCGTGCCGCTGTTCCTCAGTGAACTCGTCGTAGGCCAGGCCAAGCACGTCCATTTCCACGCCTGCCGTGACCAGCGCGATCACCGGCTTCATGTGTTGCGGAATGCCTGGCGTGGTGTGCAGCGCAATCGAGTTCCACACCTGCTCGATATCGTCCTCGCCAATGCCGTGGCGGCGCAGAAATTCGCGCGACGCATTCGCACTGTCGACTTCGAAGCGCTCCTCCTTGCTGCTATACGGCGCGACGAGTCCCATGTCATGAAACATCGCGCCGATGTACAGAAGTTCGGGATCGTACTTGAGCTGTTTGCGTTCGCCGGCGAGCGAACCAAACAGGAACACGCGGCGTGAATGGTGATACAGCAATTCGGTTTCGGTGTCGCGCACAAGTTGCGTGGCTTCGCGCGCCATCATGCTGTCGGGAATCCGGATGCCTGCGATCGTGGTCATGAGATGTGCTCCGTGAAATGACGCACTGCGGAAGGCGCGCGTCCTGATCGGTTAAAGGTCGACTGAAAGCGCGTTTTGGTATGCTGGTTCGCCATGCTTTTCTTGCGGACCAGATCGCGTGTCGATGAAGTCCAGTATTGGCCAGCGCGCCGGCAAGAGCAATCGCCGTGGACCGTTGAACACTGCCAAACGCACTGCGTCGACTGCCGCACATGCCGATTCACCTCATCGTCGAGGAAATTCTTTCAATGCCTACCGTCGCAATCGCGATCTTTCCGGGTGTGCAGGCGCTCGATGTGGCCGGCCCGGTCGACGTCTTTGCCGAAGCAAACCGCTTCATTGCGCCGCCAGACCGCTACGACGTCACGCTGCTCAGCGCGGAGCAGGGTCCGCTACGCGCGTCCAATGGCATGGCACTGATCTCGGACGCCACCTTCGGCGACACGCGCGGCCCTTTTGATCTGGCACTGATCGCGGGCGGTCCGGCATTGCCCGAGGCTGCACCGGATGCGCGGTTGCTGGAATGGCTCGCGAACGTCGCCGCGCAGTGCGGGCGCTACGGCTCGATCTGCACCGGTGCCTTCGCCCTTGGCCACGCCGGACTGCTGGACGGGCGCAATGTCACGACTCACTGGCAGCATGCGGCGCAACTGGCCACGCAATTCCCGCACGCGCGCGTCGATTTCGATCGCATCTATCTGCGTGACGGCAAGCTTGTCACGTCCGCGGGCGTGACGGCGGGCATCGACCTCTCGCTTGCGCTGGTGGCGGAAGACCACGGGCCGCATACGGCGCTTGCCGTCGCCAAACGGCTGGTCGTGTTCGCGCAGCGGCAAGGCGGCCAGTCGCAATTCAGTCCGTACCTCACCGCGCCCGCCGACGACACGTCGCCGGTCGCCAAAGTCCAGGCGCACGTCATGGAGCGAATCCGCGAGCGCTTCACCGTGAAGCAACTGGCGGATGTCGCGGGAATGAGCGCGCGCAACTTCGCACGCGTCTTCGTGCAGGAAACCACGGTCACGCCGCACGAGTTTGTCGAACGCGCGCGGGTCGACGCCGCGCGCAAGTGGCTCGAAAGCAGCGACGCGGCGCTCAAGGCCATTGCTTACGATTGTGGTTTCGGTTCCGCGGACCAGATGCGTATCGTCTTCACGAGACGGATCGGCGCGACGCCGACGCAGTATCGCGAGCGTTTTCGCTCGGCCTGAAAAGGGCGCGCGGGCAGGCGTCGCTGCGAGCATGCAACATTGCATGAGAAAATGACGCCCTTTCCCCAAGCCACGGATCACCACGACATGACCTCCTCTTCTCCGATCCGCGCGATCGTCACCGGCCATAACCGCGGCCTCGGCGAGGCGCTCGCTGACCAACTGCTTGCGCGCAATGTCGCAGTGCTGGGCCTGTCCCGTTCGCGTCACGCCACGCTCAAGCAACGCTATCCGACGCTGCTCGAAGAAATCGAGCTGGAGCTGGCCGACCCTGCACGCGTCGCGCAATGGGTAGCGAGCGATGCGCTGCGCAGTTTTGTGAGTGGCGCGCAAAGCGTTCTGCTGATCAACAACGCAGGCATGGTACAGCCGATCGGTCCGATCGAAGGACAGGACGCCGCTGACATCGCGAGCGCGGTGAGTCTGAATGTGGCGACGCCGTTGATGCTGGCAAGCGCGCTCGCCGCAGCGAGCGCCGATGCGAGCGATCGGCGCATCGTCCATATTTCGAGCGGCGCGGCCCGCAATGCGTATGCGGGCTGGAGCATCTACTGTGCGACCAAGGCCGCGCTCGATCATCACGCGCGCGCCGTCGCGCTCGACGCGAATCGCGCACTGCGTATCTGCAGTCTCGCGCCAGGTGTCATCGATACGAATATGCAGGCGCAGATTCGCGGCAGTGGTGAGGAACAGTTCCCTCTACGCGAGAAATTCGAAGACCTCAAACGCAACGGTCAGCTTGCGACGCCGGAGCAATGCGCCACCCAGTTGCTCGACTACGCCTTTAGCGATGCGTTTGGCCAATTGCCCGTGGCCGACATTCGCGAGGTTGCGAAACAGGCCTGAGGCGCGCGTTTCGTGCTCCCGTAAAATCTCACCCTTCGGGTGACGTGTCGGGAATTCAAACGCGGGGCACGTCCATCGCACCCCCGGAAAACCTCACCTTCGGCGCGATGCCTTCGGGACCTGGCAGGCGGCACGCATCCTACAGCTCCCGAAAACCCTCACCTTTCATGGATGGGGGCAGGCCGCAAAGGCATGCTGGGCGGGGCACCGATGATTCGGAACGGGCTACTCCCGCAAACCCTCACCTTTGAATGGGCTCGGGTAGTCTGCATACCCAGGTAAGAGACGGTGCGGGAAATGGCGTCGGAATGACGCGAAGGTGAAGCGAAATGATTCGGCCGGCGCACGTATCCGTTCGCGTGCAGGCTCCCGAAAATGCTCACCTTTACGAGAACGTACGTAGCGCGATGCTCGCGCCGGGGCACCAAAAAGCCCTATACGTATGCATCAAAACCGCAAAAGCGGCGGCGGGAACGAGCCCTTGCGACCGGCTCCCGAAAAATCTCACCTTAGCCTGAAACGTCGTACCGGCGGCGTTTAGCTCGCCAGCTTGCGGAACGTTTCCAGTACCGCGTCGCCCTTGAACGGCTTGACGATCCAGCCTTTGACACCCGCTGCCTTGCCGCGCTCTTTCATCGCGGGGCTGCTTTCGGTGGTCAGCATGATGACGTTGACCGTCTTGTTGGCAAGCTCGCCGCGGATCTTCTCGACCATCGTCAGGCCATCCATATTCGGCATGTTGACGTCGCTGATCACCAGCTTGATGCCAGGGCTGGCTTTCAGTTTCGCGAGGCCGTCCTTGCCATCCACAGCCGTGTCGACGTCCAGACCGTTCTTCTTCAGGAAGCCGGCGACTTCGTCGCGTACCGTGCTCGAATCATCCACCACCAGAATTTTCGACATGTTTTTTCCTATGACACCATTCAAAACAACTCCAGCTCACCGCTGGTTTCTTCGATGACACTTGTGTCCGCCACAAAATCGACCGGCGCGTTGGCGCAGACACAAACCGTTGCAGCAAGCTGCACCGAAGCGCCTAGCGTGATCGCATACGACGACAGCAGCGCCGGCTTCAACTCCTTCAGATGCGGCAGACAGCGAGCGCTCAGTACATAAGGCGTCGACATGCCGAGATCCGGGAAATAGCGCAGCAATTCCTGATTCATCGCGCCGCAGCACAGATTGCAGATTTCCAGAAAGACTTCCTCGAACGGACGTTCATCGTCGTCGTTCAGGTAGTAGCCGCGCGTGCTGTCGTTTTCGTCGAAGTGCAGGATCAGCAGCAGCCTGAACAGAATCGACGAGATGGTCAGCACGACGATCTGCGTGTCTCTGGTTGCGCCCGCGCCGGCATCGGCGAGCGGCGCGATCTCGCATAGATCGCCTGATTCCCGCGGCAAACGCGCCTGTGCCGCCTTGCGGAAAATGCGCTCGAAGCTTTCCTTCGCGTGGACCGTAATCACGTGCGGCCCCTAGTGCAGCTTCGAATGAAACTGATTGGCCAGCGACTCCACACTGCTCAGCGACGCCGCGATCATCTTGCCGCCGGCCTGGATGTCCTGGAACGTCGAGGTCGTGGTCAGATCGTTGCGGTGCAGGCTGTCGCGATAGCTCTTCGACAACTCTTCGGAACGCGCGGCCAGCGCGCGGACCTCGCTCGCCACCACCGCGAAACCACGTCCGGCCGGACCGGCACGCGCCGCTTCGATCGACGCGTTCAGCGAGACAATCACTACATGACGAACAATCGACGACAGCTCCTGATTCTTCGCGTGCATGTCGTGGTTCTGCGTCATCAGCGAGATCATCTGCTCATGCCAACGCTCGAAGGTCGCGCCAAGGCTCTTCAGACGCGCGGCTTCGCCGGCGATCTGTTGCGCCTGATGCGCCCACTGGTCCTTGCCCTCGGTCGCGGCCTTCAGTGCAGCGCGAAGTTCATCCGCGGTGGCTTCCTGCTGCGCGAGTTGCTCACGCAGTTGCGCAAGCGATGCTTCGCGTTCCTGCGCCGCCTGCTCGCGGTCGCGTATCGCTTCGCTGTGGGCTGCCTGCTGCGCGGCCAACGCGTCGATCCGGGCGTCAGCTTCGGTGCGCAGCCGCACCGTCATCCGCACACTCCATATTTTGTGCGCGACAAAAGCCAACAGCGCGGTCACCGCGCTGCCTGCCACCACTGCCAATCCATACTGTTGAATCACAACCGATCCTTCCGAAGTCCGTCGCGAGGTCTGTCAGTCCGCGCTCAATCTGCCATTGCATCGAGTTGCAATTCGTCTGCATCGCCACGCGCCTCGACACCGAACGTATCGACGGCCACGCTATCCGGCAGGCAGACGATGGTCTGGAACTGACGGAACGGCGCGCCCTTGTGATCGTCGGTAAAGCGCAGTTCGATGCTGCCGTGTTCGCGCCTGAGAAAATCGCGCACGGCATCCATGCCGACGCCGCGGCCCGACACTTCCGTAACTGTTTCCGCTGTCGAGAAACCCGGCCGGAAAATGAACTCGGCAATCGCTTCGTCGCTGAGATGTTCGTCGTTGCCGATCCAGCCGCGCTCGGCGGCAATGCCGCGAATCCGTTCGAGCGCGAGGCCACGGCCGTCGTCGCTTAGCGTGATCTGCAGCGCGCCGCTGTCCACGCCCACTTCGATACCGATCGTGCCGGCTGCGGTCTTGCCTTGCGCGCTGCGTGCCTGGGCGGTTTCGATGCCGTGGTCCATCGAGTTGCGCAGCAGGTGCATGAACACATTGTTCAAGGCGCCACCTGCCTGGCCGCGCAAACGGTAACCGTTGTCGTCGATGCGAACGTGCGGCGCTTCCTTGCCGAGTTCATGTGCGAGCGACGGCAGCGAGTCCAGCACGCCCGACAGCGCATCGCGCACGCTTTCGCTGCCCAGTGCGAGCAGAGTCTTGCGCACCGCATCGCGCATGAACTGCAATTCGCCGAGTTCGCTTGCGTTGGTCTTGTCCAGCATGCTCAGGGTCTGCTGAATGTGTTCTTTTTCGACCATCACGTAGCGGCCGGCATCGCCCGGCTGGTTCGCGCGGTTTTTCGTCTTGCGGCCAAGACTCTGCTCGTTGATTTTCGCGTAGCTCTCGATGGCCTCGCGCACGCGCGTCAACTCCTGCATCAGATGGTCCTGATCCCACGAGCGATCGGCGTCCGGCTGACGCAGTTCGTGATAGCTCTGTTCGGTCTCATGGACCACGTTGGTCAGATGCTGCAGGTTGTAGGTTCGCGCGTTGCCCTTGATGGTGTGCATGTTGCGGAACAATTCCGCGATCGCCGCGTGATCCGCTTCCGAATGCTTACGAATAATCCGCTCGTTCTCGCTGACAAAGCCCGCCGAGCTTTCGATGAAGTGATGGAACTTCTCTTCGCTGACAGCAAGAATTTCGCCGATCATGTCGAGGCGGCGGCGCTGTTCGCTGGCTTCGGCCGCGAGCTTGCGCAGTTCGGTAACGTCGCGCACGCACAGCATCAGGCGCACGATCGTGTCGCTTTCGTCGGTGATCGCCGACCAGCTGAGGTCGAGAATTTTCACGCGGCCATCCGGCATGTGCTTTGAAATTTCGCCGACCAACAAATGCTGATTGAAAGCGAAGTTGATGCAGTCTTCACCCAGACACGCGTGGGCTGCCGCATCGACTTGCGAGAGCACGTCCGAGCCGAGATCGGTCTCCGAGAACACCAGATCCATCAAACCGCGCCCGGCGATGTCTTTCGTTTCGAAGATATCTTCCAGATAGGCTGAGTATTCCGAGTGAATCACGGCACCATCGATCACGGTCAGAATGCCTTGCTGCATGTTTTGCAGCATCGCCTGAATGTCGGCGGTCTTCTGTTTGAGTTGCGCCGATCTTTCCTGAATCTTTTCGATCATGCCGTTGAAGGCGACGATCGAATGGCCGATCTCGTCGAGCCGGCCGACGGGTACACGCCGCGTGAAATCCTGGCTCGACGCGATCTCGCTCATCATGGCCTGCATGCGGCTGAGCGGCCGGGTGATCTGGCGATAAAGCAGCGAGCCGATCGAGGTCAGCAGAATGATGGCGAGACCGGTGACGGCGGCGATGGCGGTCGTGGTGGTGGCGAGCGTGGCGTTGAGCGTGCTGATCGCCTCGTCTTTCTCGCGGTTCTTCTCGACGCGCAGGGTCTCGACGATGCCTTCGAGTTCGTCGCGATACTGTGCGACGTTGGCGAACAAATAGGCCTGTGCGAGTTCATTCTTGCCGGCGGCTTTCATTTTCGCCGTCTCCGCGATGGCGGAGAAGTAGTTCTCGAGGCTGTCGTTGGCCTGGGAGACGAGGCCCTTCTGGGCGTGGCTTGCGGCGTCTTTGGCTTGCAGCGCGAGGGCCTGTTGCAGCGAGAGCCGTTTCTTTTTCAGTTCGTCCTGCGCCTGGGCCACCATGTTGTCGTCCGGGGCGTAGACCAGCGTCATGGTGGCGAGCTGCACGTCCTTGACTTGCGACACAAGGTCGGCGGAAGCCAGCGCGCTGGGGACGACGCCTTCGGTTACCTTGCGGACCTCGGCTGCGCTGCCGCGTGTTTGGTAGACGGCGTAGCCGCCGATCGCCGATAAGGCGACGAACATCAAGACAACCAATAGCGTAATGCGATGACGGATCGTCATTTGTTACCCCCGAGGGTGTGGCCTTCTGCGGCGGCCCTCGTGCGGGGTCGCGTGTTTTTTTGCACAGCGGTGCGGTGCGATGTGGCTGGTCGTGCCTACAGTGGTCGGGATTGTTGCTCACGCATGTTACTGAAGGATGACTGTCGGGGATTTTTGCCTTCGGCGGGGGGCGTTGGTGTGCCTATGGTGTTGGCCTTTGGTTGAGTAGGCCGCGACAGTTCAGTCGCCGCCGTAGGAAACGGCACGGTGCGTTGGCATAACGTTGCGGGGTGAAGTTTCTGGCAGGCTACGCAGGCTTGGAGCCTTGGTCGGGATTCTCGTAAAAGGCAAATGATTCCCGTGCGAACGTTATGACATCTAGCGGCCCTGAAAGCACACCAGTGCCCCAATCCGATCCGCGATCTGCGTACATGAACCAATCGCCCAATGTCGGCAAGACAACATATTGCTCAGAATAGAAGCCAATCGCATCGGCCGCGCTACCTCCGGGGTCCATCATCAGTATTTCAAAAAAAGCATCGTCATTGTCGTGCGCCTGAACGATGAATCCTGGATACCTGCCAAAATGGAAATGAAAGTAACTGAATGGATCTGGGTTCAGGACGATTACGGCGAACCCGCCGCTGCCATTGAATGTCGCGATGCTGCGAATGAGAGCACGGAACCTTTCGGTGCCGATATTTGACGAGTCGAAGTGCAGCAACTCCGACGCTGGAGTAGTCATCGCTATTTTCATACACTCACGTGCACGCTGCCAAAGCGAAGTGAATGCTTCGCAGTCTTGTATGAAATCAATCTTGCTCATTTGGCTGATCGGGTTTTGAGGGTTGTAGACTTCGAAGCGAGAGGAAAGCAGTCCGCGGTAGGTTGCCCTTGATTCGACTCCTCCCGGACACTCCAACGGTTCCTGTTCGTGTTCAAGAATCGCATCTTGTAGTGTCGATAATGTTGATGTCGCGCGCCGTGTCATTGGATTTGGGTAAAGCCGGTTTCTCTACGACCGCGTTTGCGCGCGTCCAGAACGGAACGAACCGCACCTTTTAACTTGACGACGACAGCGCGTTTCTATGGCTGCTAGTCAACTATCCGAAAATTCGCACCCGGGTAAAGGAAGAAAGGATAGTGTCTGCGACTGAACGTGAGAACATCCAACGGTCCGGTTAGAGCGCTCATTTCCTTGCTCCAATTTCCGTAGACGAACCAGCTCCCATTAATCGGCAGAACCGCATAACGTTGGGTATTGCTCGCTAATGCATCTGCCAGGCTGTCACCGGGGTCGGCGTTTAGAAAGGCAAAGTAGTCGTCGACACTATGCTCAGGGCCGACGAGGAAAGCCGGATATTTTTTGAAATGATGATGGAAGTAGGCGAACGGGTCCGGACGGAGGGCAAGTACAGCGAAAGTATCCGCACTCTCGAACGCCAGGAGCGCGCGGATAAAGAAGAAAAACGTCGGGGTAGAGATATCGATCGAGTCGAAATAAAGTGTCGGCTGGGTAAGAGCCGAGTCCGCCAGAGTCTGGGCTGCCGCGTTAGCGCGAGTCCATAACGGCAGGAAATCGTCGAGAGTGTTCAAAAAATTGCCTTTCTTTTGATGTGTTAGTCAATCGGTTCTTCGCGTTGTTACGGCTCGATGCGGAAGCGTTCCGGAGGGGCAATGAAGAACGGGTAGAAATTCCGTGCGCATTCCATGATGTCTGGCGGGCCGTAGAACACGCCTACCTCCCACGACCTGTCACCGAAAGCTATCCAGTCACCATGAATCGGCAAGAGCACGTAATGCTCATGGTTCACTCCCAGCGCATCGGCCAGACTACCGCCCGGGTCTTGCATCATGAAATCGAAGAACTCAACATATGTGTTGACTCTTCCGTGAATGAATCCCGGGTATTTGCCAAAGTGGTGATGGAAGTACTTGAACGGATTCGGTTTTAAAATCACTGTCGCGAAATCCGTCGTACCCTTGAGTGTCAGCAACGTGCGTATAAATTCGAAGAACCTGGGTGTCGCAATATCGAATGGATCGAAGTACAGCAGATCATCAGGCCGGACATTCAGAAGCCGTCGCACCCCTTCACTGGCGCGCACCCATAACGCTGTGAAGTGAGGGAGATCGTATATGTAGTCCAAATTGCTCATTACCTGTCCGGTCGAATTTATACCGCTTCCTTTTTTGCATCGATGAAGAAATACTCTGCCGTAAGAACGTCGGATTTTGTATTTTCCAGTGCAGAGTACTCTCGATCACCTTTGTGAAGATGCCAGTTGTTCGGTCCTTGCTCAGCGCCTGCGTCCAACTAGTGCTTCCAGTATCTGCCGTTGAAAAGGTGCGATTAGTCAACTATCTGGAAGTGCTGATCTCGCTCCTGGAAGAACAGATAGTGTTGACCGGCAGACTCCATTACTTCAAGCGATCCGATAAAAACACCCGTTTCCCTGGTCCAATTTCCATAGATAAACCAATCGCCTTGCGTGGGCAGAACAGCGTATCGCTGGGCGTTATACACCAGAGCGTCCGCAGGGCTGCCGCCGGGATCTGCATGAAGAAAGGCATAGTCGGCTTCGCCGTGCTCCGGTCCGACAACAAAGGCCGGATATTTTTCAAAATGGCGATGAAAGTACGCGAAGGGGTCCGGACGGACCGCAAGCACTACAAACTCGCTTACACCCTCGTAGGCCAGCATCGACCGAATCAGCTCAAAAAATGGAGGAGTTGCAACGTCGATGGCATCGAAATAGAGCACCGCGCAATCGGATGATGCTAAAGCGAGCCTCTCTACGCCCGCGATTGCGCGCGTCCAGAACGGAAGGAACTCATCCATATGGTTGATGAGGCTTTGCTTGTTCACTGATCATCTAATCTGCCGCCTGGTTACGGTTCAATCCGGAAGCCGTTCGGCGGCATGCCGAAATACGGATAAAACTTACGTGCGCATTCCATGATATCCGGCGGGCCGTAAAAGACGCCTGTGTCCCATGACCTGTCGCCAAAAGCGATCCAATCACCCACGACAGGCAGGACCACATAGTGTTCATGGTTCACGCCAAGCGCGTCAGCAGGACTATCGCCAGGGTCCTGCATCATGAACCTGAAAAACTGCTCGTCGGTGTGCCATCGCCCATGAATGAAACCCGGATACTTACCAAAATGATGGTGAAAGTAATTGAACGGGTCCGGCTTCAAAATCAATGTCGCAAAGTCGGTGGTGCTTTCAAACGCCAGCAATGTCTGAATGAGTTCAAAGAACTTTTGCGTCGCGATATCGATAGGGTCAAAGTACAGCAGTTCATCACGCCGCTTGCGCCCCAGCGACCGAACTGCGGAATTCGCACGCTCCCAAAGCTTCCTGAATTGCGCGAGCTCGTATATGTAGTCCAAATTGCTCATTACCTGTCCAGTCGAATTTTTACCGTTGCCTTTTCTGCACCAGTGGGAAAGTACTCTGCCGTAGGACCGCCAGATTTTGAGTTTTCTCGCACAGTGTACTTTCGGTCACCCTTTGTGAAAATATCGGTTTTGCCGTCCTTACTGAGTGTCTGCACCCAACCATCATTACGCAGATTTGCCTCGAACTCAGCCTTCGTTACGTCAGTCTCGACGTTACGGACACTATATCCTTCGGTTGCGTCTGCCCATTCCGAGGTCGTGCGCCCCGGCGGAATCCCATCCACCTCGGTCTCCGCAGCGGGCTTGCACATCTGCTTGATGCGCTCCCAGTTCTCCGCGGCTTTCCTTGCGCCTTGACCGATTCCATATTTGACAGCCGGATTGTTGATGAGTCGCCAGACGAGCACGATTCCCCGTGCCGCGCCATCGATCAGTCCCGCCGAGAAATGGCAGCCGCCACAAACAGTCGAGGCGGAAAGCAAAGGAGCACCGAAAAGCTGCCGCGCCCCCTGAAGATTCGCAGGCGGTCCTACCGGCGAGTCGCCATAGTTATAGTTATCGATCCACTGGTTGATTTCCTCATCGCCGACAGGAACATCCGTGCCGTCGTTCAGATCAAGAACGCTGCCGTTCCTTGCGACCGTACCGGTTCGGGATACGACTTCACCGTCCGGCGAATAGCCGAATCTGACCTTGAACACGCGTCGGACGCCACCATTCGTCGGACTCGCGTACTCGTTGAACTTGAAGAGGTCAATGCGCCCGCGGCGGTCGTGGCGCAGATAGAAATCGCCGTTCGGGTTGTAACCGGGAGGACCCGATGCGCGGCGTCGCGTGAAATCGCTTCGCTCGCGACGTTCTGCTCTACGGGACGGCCCGGTGCAAATCTGACGCAGGAAGCCACGTACATGCCGGTCACACCATCAATCCTTAAGTGGGTCTCCTGGCGTAAAGGCCTGGCGGTGCGATTAACGGACCACACCTAGATCCATCAAATTCCCGTGACATTGCACACGTCACGGATGAGTGCGCCACGGAAATCATCGGCTTCGTCACGGCCTCCCGAATTCCCTCACCTTTGAATCTGCAGTGCGTCGACAGGTAGCGATATTTTCACCACACGCGCTCCCGAATGTTCTCACCTATCGATTATTCGACTGATTTTTAGCTGCTATCCAACACCCCATATGAGGTCACGAAACAGGCATGTCATGACCAGGCTGCCGGGCTGAATCGACGCGTGCGCTGCGCATCGCATACTGCGTCGGTACACAACACGGTGAAGCCGTGAATGATCGACACATCACCATCAACGGCCATCGCAGCACTACCTGGAAATCCTCACCTTATGGTCGGTGCACATTCTCCGTGTCAATTACTCACCTCCTGGAATACCTCACCTTTTGCGGATTGCCTCCTGGAACGCCTCACCTTCGCGTGCTTTTTGCACGTCAACGGTGGAGTTCAACTCCTGGAACAGCTCACCTCTCGCCCGGATAGCGGCATCTCCTGGAATTCCTCACCATCCTGGAATCGCTCACCTTTGACCAGGATCGCTTCACCCTCCGACCTTACCGAATTAAAACAAGCAGCCATGCGCAAGATCACTGTCGGCCGGGTTCAATCCAGAGCCGCTGTCCAGGATATTCCTGGGAATGACCGTTGCTCAGCGCTGGGTGTGTGAAATCGCGCTGATCGCCTACACTGAATCAACGTAGTCACCGGCCCGGTACATGACGTTTCCCTGTCTCGCGAGGTATCAACCATGACCACACCGTGCATTATTTCCGTCGCCATCACCGGTTCGCTGCCGCGCAAGAAAGACAATCAGGCGGTGCCGATCAGCGTCAACGAACAGGTCGAATCCACCCAGGCGGCCTTTGAAGCCGGCGCGACGCTCGTGCACCTGCATGTGCGCAACGACGACGAGACGCCGACCTCCGATCCGGAACGGTTTGCAGTCGTCCTGGAAGGCATCCGCAAACACGCGCCGGGAATCATCACGCAGGTCTCCACCGGTGGCCGTTCGGGCGCGGGTCGTGAACGGGGCGGCATGCTGTCGCTGCGACCGGATATGGCATCGCTCGCATCCGGTTCGGTCAATTTTCCCACTCGCGTCTACGAGAATTCACCCGATCTCATCGACTGGCTCGCGGAGGAAATGAAAACCTACGGCATCAAGCCCGAAATCGAGGCCTTCGATCTGTCGATGATTTTCCAGGCTGTTGCAATGCAGCAGGCCGGCAAGATCGTCGGCCCGCTGCATATACAGTTTGTGATGGGCATCAAGAACGCCATGCCGGTGGACCGTGAGGTGTTCGAGTTCTATGTGCACACACTACACCGGCTCGCGCCCGACGCCACCTGGACCGGCGCGGGCATCGGACGCGATCAGCTCACGCTGGTGCGTTGGTCGCTCGAACTCGGCGGCCACTGCCGAACGGGTCTCGAGGACAATGTGCGGCTCGATAAGAATACGCTTGCACCGTCCAACGCCGCCCTGGTGCAGCAGGTCGCAGAATTGTGCAAGGAACATGGGCGTACTGTCGCGACGGCAGCGCAGGCGCGTGCGCTGTTAGGCCTGCCTGCGCACTAATCGCTCGCCGGGATGACGGGCTTCAACCCTTTCATCCCTGTCTTCCCCGGTCGTTATTGAATATCCGCCGTTGTTCGATGCGGATGTCGACTGGCGTGAGCGCCGCGCCCTCGCATGGACCATCGACGCACACGCCGTCCTCGAAGCGAAACATCGCGCTGTGGTGCGCGCACATCAGCAATTGCGCGTCGTAGGCCCAGAACGTGTTCGGCTCATAGTTCAGTGGAATCGAGAAGTGCGGGCAGCTGTTGCGGTACGCCCATGCGTCTTCGCCGCGGCGCAGGACCACGATGCCCGGTGCGCCGGCCAGCTCAGCGAGGATTTCAAGTGCGCCGCCGTCGGGAATGTCGTCGAGCGCGCAGAGAAAGCCGTGGCGGGTTTCGGGAGTCGCCGCGTTCATCGTCTCGCCTCCTCACGCCTGCTGCGCGGACAGCACGAAATCGCGCTGCACTTCATAAAACGGGCTCGGCAGATGCCACTCTTTGGCAGCGGCCGCGTCATGGTTCGGCACGTAGTCGATCACGAGCGACGGCTTCGACCCGAACACCGCGTCGGAGTGGACATAGGGATCGCCCTCTGAGTACAGCGCGGTGGTCAACGTTTCGTAGCCCGGCGCCACGATCAGGAAATGGATGTGGCCAGGCCGCATCGCATGACGCCCGGTCGCGCTCAGCATCTGTCCGACCGGACCGTCGGTCGGAATGGGATAACTGGTCGGCTTGATGGTTCTGAATGCATATTCGCCGTTCGGCCCCGAGCGGAATTTGCCGCGCAGATTGCTCTCGGGTTGATCGGGATCCTGGCCTTCATACATGCCGTTGCTGGCCGTCTCCCATACCTCGATCAACGCACCGGCCACCGGCGCGCCGCGCTCGTCGACGAGGCGGCCATGAATCAGCGTCGGTTCGCCTTCCGTGCGCGCGATGTTGGCGCCGAATTCCTCATCTCTGACGCCTTCGCGATAGAACGGGCCGAGCAGGCTGCTCTCGGTCGTGACGCCGCCGCGTTTCTGGTTAATCTCATCGACCATGATCGACAGGCCGAGGGTGTCCGACAGCAGAATGAACTCCTGGCGAATACCGTTGCACATCTTGCCGGTGGCAGTCAGGAATTCAATGCCACGGAGCCATTCGTCGCCGGTCAATTCGACTTCGTTGGCGAATGCGTGCAAGTGCCTGACCAGCGCGGTCATGATCTGCTTCAGGCGTGCATCGGTGCAATCGGCAAACGTGTTGAGCACCTTCTGCGTGAGCGGGTGAGTGGAATGGATGGTTTCGTCGTTCATGGCCGGCCTCATGCGCGGTGTGCCGCCGAGGGCGCGTCGAGCGAATCGGTCGCGCCGTCTGGCGAAAGTTGTTGAGTCGGGCCGGCGTCGCGAAACACGACGCGCCGGCCCACAGGGAACAGTTGCAGGCCGTAGCGGTGCGATATGACGCCCCACAGCCCTTGCGGAAAAAACATTGTCACGACGATTGCCAGTGCGCCGAGGCCGATCAGATACCAGGTGCCGAAGTCGGACAAAAACCGGTTCAGCAGAAAGAAAATCAGCGCGCCGACGATCGGCCCTTCGAGCGTGCCCAGGCCGCCGATCATCACGATGAAAATGCCGAACGCACTCCAGTTCACCGAGAACGCGGCATCGGGCGAAATGCGCAGGTTGCCGACGAAGTACAGGCCGCCCGCCAGCGCGGTGCCGCATGCCGACACGAGATAGACAATGAGGCGCGCACGCTTCACATCCACGCCCTGGCTGCTGGCCGCCACCGCGTTGTCGCGCATCGCGGTCAGCGCGAGACCGGCTTTCGAACGCAGAAACAGATACAGCAATCCGATCGCCGCCGCGACGATCGCCAGCGCGAGCCACAGCGTCAGCGATTCACGCAACGCCCGCGGCACGTCCTGCAATGCGGTCAGGCTGGTGCCCGAACCGCCGCCGAGCACCGAGACGTTCGCCACGGTCAGCCGGAACACTTCGGCGATCACCCACGTGCCGATTGCGAAGTAGCCGCCTTCCAGCCGGAACGCCACCATCGACACGGGAATCGCCACCGCCGTCGCAATCGCGGCCGCAATCGGCACCGCGATGAACGGCGAGATCCCGCAATAGTTGGCGAGAATCAGCATCCCGTAACCGCCGATGCCGAAGAACGCCTGCTGGCCGATCGACACCATCCCGCCATAACCGGCCAGCAGGTTCCACATCAACGCGAATACCAGGTAGGACGCCAGTTGCACGAAGTCGCGCATGGTGTCGCGCCCGGCCCACCACGGTGCGCTCGCCACCGCCAGCGCGACGATCAGCAGCACGATCACCGCCACGCGGCTCGCACGGGTCGCGCGCCGCACCTCGAAGCCCGCTGCGGGCCGATTCAATTGCATGGTCATGTCGAAGCCTCTATGCGGTTTTGGGCAGCAAGCCCTGGGGCCGCGCCACCAGCACGCCGAGAAACACCACGTGGCCGAGCCAGATGCCCCAGCCGGGGTCGAAGTAAAAGCCGACCTGCTGCGCGATACCGAGCGCCATGCCGCCGACGAAGGTGCCCCAGAAAGAGCCCATGCCGCCGATGATCACCGCCTCGAACGCATAAAGCAGCAGCGCCGAGCCGTCGGTCGGCGACACCGTCGTGCGCATCGAATAGAGCGCCGCGGCCACCGCGATCAGCACGAAGGCGATGCCCATCGCCAGCGCATAGGTGCGGCGATACGAGACGCCCATCAGTTGCACGATCTCGCGATCGTCGGACGTGGCGCGAAACGCGCGGCCGAGCGGCGTGCGGCCGAACAGCCACTGCATCGCGAAGGCGAGCGCCACTGTCGCCACCAGCGTGACCAACGGCAGGTAGCCCAGCGTAATGCCATCCGCGAGCGTGATGCTTTGCGACTCGAAGCTGCCGGTGGCGATCGAACGCGGGTCAGCGGAAAACAGCTGCTGCAGCACGTTCTGGATCACGATCGACAGACCGAACGTGACGATCAGCGACGGCAGCGGATCACGGCTGCTAACCCGGTTGAGAAGCACGTACTGCACCGCATAGCCTGCTCCGAACGCAATCACGAGCAACAGCACGAGCGCGACGGCGAGCGGCAGATGGGCGAAGCTCGTCAATGCGAACAGCACGAACACCAGCAGCACGATAAAGTCGCCATGCGCGGTATTGGTGAGCCGCATCACGCCGAATACCAGTGACTGGCCCATCGCGAAGAGCCCATAAAGCGCGCCCAACAGCACGCCCTGGACGACGAGATTGATGAACGTGTTCATGCGACCGCTCCAAAATAAGCCTGCGTGATCGCCTCGTCTGACACTTCGGCCGACACGCCCGTCAACGACACGCGCCCTTCCTGCAGGCAATAGAATCGCGACGACACGCGACGTGCCAGTTGCACGTCCTGCTCGACGACGATCGCGCTCATGCCGTCGCGCGACGATCGCCGGCAACGCCGCGTAGATTTCGCGCACGATCACCGGCGCGAGGCCGAGTGAAAGTTCGTCGCACATCAGCAGATCGGGATTGCTCATCAGCGCGCGGCCGATCGCCACCATCTGCTGCTGGCCGCCCGACAACGCAGTGGCCGCATGATGCCGGCGCGCCTGCAACGCCGGAAACAGCGCATAGACGCTTTGCAGGTTCCAGCGTCCGGGCCGCTTGCTGAACGCGCCGAGCAACAGGTTTTCTTCGACGGTCAGACTCGCGAAGAGACGACGGCCTTCCGGCACCAGCGCGATACCCTTGCCGACGATGCTCGCGGCCGCCGCCCCGCCGATCGGCTCGTTGCGGTAAAGGATCTGCTCGGCAGTGCGTGGGCGCAACAGGCCCGCCACCGACTTCAGAAAGGTCGATTTGCCCGCCCCGTTCGAGCCGATCAGCGCGATCACTTCGCCCGGCGCCACGCTCACGTCGATGCCGAACAGTGCCTGGAAGTCGCCGTAAAACGCGCTCAGCGCGCGTGTCTCCAATAACGCCGCCATGATCAAGCCTCCAGTCCGAGATACACGCGCCGCACTTCGGGGTCGTCCATCACGGCGGCAGGCAAGCCCTCCGCGAGACGCTTGCCGAAGTTGATGACGAGCAGACGGTCGGCCACCGCGAGCAGCGCATGCACGACGTGCTCGATCCACACGATCGTCACGCCACGCTCCTTGACGCGGCGAATCTCGTCGACGAGCGCGTGCGTCTCGGGCTCGGTGAGGCCGCCGGCGATCTCGTCGAGCAGCAGCAGTTGCGGCCGCGTCGCGAGCGCGCGCGCCAGTTCGAGGCGCTTGCGGTCGAGCAAGCGCCAGCGTGCCGGCCAACTGGTTGGCGCGGGCTTTGAGGCCGGTGCGTTCGAGCACGTCGATGCACACGTCGTATGCGGCATGCTCGTTCAGCTCGCCGCCGAAGGTCGCGCCGACCAGTAGGTTCTCGAACACCGTCATACCGCCGAACGGCCGCGGCACCTGATACGAGCGGCCGATCCCCGCCGCGCAACGGCGATGCGGCGGCAAGTGCGTTCACGTCCGCGCCGTCGAATTCGACGCTGCCCTGCATCGGGCCGCACGTCGCCGCTGACGAGGTTGAACAGCGTCGTCTTGCCCGCGCCGTTCGGTCCGAGGATGCCGTACGTCTCGCCGCGTTCGACCGCGAAGCTGATGTCGTCGGTGACCTGCAGCGCGCCGTAGCGCTTCGACACACCGGTGAGTCTGAGCACTGGGTTCATCGCCGCTCTCCGCGTTGAATTCAGGCGATCAGCTTGAGCGGGCCGGACAGCGGCACGCTCGGCGCAAGCTGGTTGTTGACGATCGCGAGATCGAACGGATGCTTCTGCCCTGAGCCTTGTGCCGCCACTGGCCGCCCACCAGCGGTGTCTTGCGACGTTCTTCACCGGGCCGCTGCCCCAGTCGACATGGCCGACCAGCGGTATCGAGTTTCGTCGAGGCCACCGCGTCGCGAATGGCTTCGTTCGAATCGACGTCTTTCGCGCGCTTCAACGAATCGACGGCGATCTCGAACAGCGCGTGCGCGAAGCCGATCGGCTGCGTCCATTGCTTCGACGTGACGCGCTCGTAGGCGTCGGCGAGCTTGCCGCGCGCTTTGCCCCGTCAGCGACGACTTGAACGGATGCGACGGCGTCCACCACACCTCCGTGGACAGTCCGTCGCCGAGATCGCCGAGCGCTTCGATCGAGCTCGGGAACAGCAGCGCCTTGCCGATCGAGATGACCTTCGGCTTCAGACCCTGCTGACGCGCCTGAACGAGGAAATTCTTGGCATCGGGCGGGATCACGACGCCGGTGACGATCTGACGCGTTCGCTTGCTTGAACGACGAAATCTGCGCGGAGAAGTCCTGCGTCATGCTCTGGAAGCGGCCCGGGTCCTTGAGCGTGAAGCCCTTCTGCGCGAGCACCGGCGGAAAGCCGAGCTTGGCGTCGCCCCATGCGTTGCCGTCGCCGTCGTTCGGGAACAGGCCGCCGACGCTCTGTTGGTCTGCACCGACTGCCACATGCCGGTGTAGATGGTGATCACGTCCTCCAGTCCCCAGAAGAAGTGATAGGTGAAGTGGAAGCCCTTCTTCGGATCGCCCTTGCGGCCGAAGAACCACGGCTGCCACGGCACCACGGTCGACACGCACGGCATCTCGTTCAGCTCGCAGGCGTCGCTCACGGGATTGGCGGTCTCCGGCGTGCCGGAGACCAGCATGATGTCGACCTTGTCCTTCAGGATCAGGTCGTTGGCGACTTCGCCGGCGCGATTCGGATTCGACTGGCTGTCCTTCACGACGATCGACACCGGATACGTTTTGCCGCCGATCGCGATGCCGTTCTTGAACGCCGTCTGCATCTGCTCGATCGTGAAGCGATCCGCTTCGCCGAACGGCGCGAGCGGTCCGGTTTGCGGCGATACGTAGCCGATCTTCAGCGTGCGCGGGCCGGCAGCGAAGACGAGCGGCGAAAACACCGAGGTCGATGCGGCGAGGGCGCCGCCTGCCGCGAGGCCGACAAAGCGGCGGCGCCTCGCATCGAAAGAATGTGAGTCCATGCTTGTCTCCAGAATTTTTTTATGTGAGTGAATCGGGCGCGCTAGTCAGGCCGTCGCCCGTCGAAGGCGGCTTCGAGCAGCGCGCGTAGCGGTATCTCTTCGACCGGCCGCGGATTCCAGTACGGGTTCTTCAATGCGAGATCGAAGCGCGAGGTCGAGATCGGCCGAAGTCATGCCGATGTCTTTCAGCGCGGTCGGCGCACCGTGATCGCGTGCGAGATCGAACACGGCGCGCGCGGCATCGTCGGCGTGCAGTGCGCGAGCGATACGCTTCATCGCATCGGGCGCAGCCTCGCGGTTGTAGGCGAGCGCGTGCGGCAACACGATCGTGTGGGTCTCCGCATGCGGCAGGTTGAAGGTGCCGCCGAGCGTGTGGCACAGCTTGTGATGCAAGCGCCATGCCGACACTGCCGAGCACCGCGCCGCACAGCCAGGCGCCGTACAGACAGTCGCCGCGCGCGGCGAGATCGTCCGGTTGCCGCATCACGCGAGGCAATCCCTGACCGAGCGCGCGAATGCCGTCTTCCGCCATCAGACTGGCGATCGGATTCGCGTCCTGTGCGTAGAGCCCTTCGGCTGCATGGGCGATTGCGTTGATGCCGCTGGTCAGCGACAGCGCGCGCGGCAGCGTCGTCGTCAGCGCCGGGTCGTAGATCACCGTCTTCGGCAGCACGCGCAGATCGCGGCCGGTCTTCTTGACGCCGCTCTCGGTGAGGCCGTAGATCGGCGTCATCTCGGAGCCGGCGTAGGTGGTCGGAATCGCGATGATCGGCAGCGACGGTGTCGAGCGCGATCGCCTTGCCGAGTCCTGTCGTGGAACCGCCGCCGATCGCGATCGCGCAATCGGCGCCGACCTGTTCGGCGAAGTCGCGTGCCGCGCGTGCGGTTTCGACCGGCACATGCATCACGGCTTCTGCATAGACTCCCGCCGCCCGCGAGCCCAGGCTTGCAGCGAGCGCTTCGGCCTGCGCGCGCTGTTGCGGTGTCGACAGCACGAGCGCGCGTCTGGCGCCGAGCAAATCGATCTCGCGATCGAGCTGGTCGAGACTGCCCGCGCCGAAGATCACGCGTGAAGGCAGGCCGTTGTAGATGAACGGTTGCATGGTGGCTCAGCGCGGGTAGTAAGGCGGAATCTGTGCGTCGACGTTGACCCAGACCGACTTGGGCTGCGTGTATTCGCGCATCGCTTCGAAGCCCATCTCGCGACCGTAGCCGCTTGCGCCGACGCCGCCGAACGGCGACGCGGGACTCACGCGCTTGTAGCAGTTGATCCACACCATGCCGGCGCGCAATCTCGCGCGCCAGCAGATGCGCGCGTTGCAGATCGCGTGTCCAGAGACCTGCGCCGAGACCGTACTCGGTGCCGTTCGCGATCGGCGAGCGCTTCCTCGTCGGTGCGGAACGTCGTGACGGTCACGAACGGGCCGAACACCTCTTCCTGCGACACGCGATCGCTCCGGCATCGCTTCGACGATCGTCGGCTCGACATAGCAGCCGTTCGCCAGCGCTGCGGAATCCGGCGCCTTGCCGCCCGCGAGCACGCGGCCGCCCTGTTCGCGCGCGACGTCGACGATACGACAGCACGCGGTCGCGATGCAGACGCGATGTCAGCGGGCCCATTTCGGTGGACGGATCGAGCGGATCGCCGATCTTGATCGAGCGGCGCAGCGCGACGAACTTCTCGAGCACTTCATCGGCGATCGATTCGTGCACGATCAGCCGCGAGCCGGCGATGCACGCCTGCCCCTGGTTGTGGAAGATGGCGAATGCGGAGCCCTTGCACGACGGCATCGAGATTCGCGTCGCCGAACACGATGTTCGCGCCCTTGCCGCCGAGTTCGAGCTGCACCTTCTTCAGGTTGCCGCTCGACGCCTGCACGATCTTGCGGCCCACTGCGGTCGAACCGGTGAAGGCGACCTTGCTGATCTCCGGATGCTCGGCGATGTACTGGCCGGCCACATGACCCAGACCCGGCAGAATGTTGACGACGCCATCCGGGAAGCCCACCTCGGCCATCAGCTCCGCGATTGCGAGACTCGACAGCGGCGTGAGCTCGGCAGGCTTCATGACCACGCAGTTGCCGGCAGCGAGCGCGGGCGCCATCTTCCAGCTCGTGAACATCAGCGGGAAATTCCACGGCACCACCTGGCCGACAATGCCGACCGGCTCGCGCGTCAGGTAGTTCAGAAAGCCCTGCTCGACCGGAATCACCGAGCCTTCGAACTTGTCGGCCATGCCGCCGAAATAGCGGAACGTGGCGGCCGTGCGCGGCACATCGAGGTTGCGCGTATCGCGGATCGGGTGGCCGGTGTCGAGCGATTCGAGGCGCGCCAGCTCGTCGGCGTTCGCTTCGATCGCGTCGGCGAGCTTGAGCAGCAGCCGCCCGCGCTCCATCGCCGCGAGGTTGCTCCATTTCGGGAAAGCCGCCTTCGCCGCGGCGACGGCGCGATCGACGTCGGCAGGGCCCGCCATCGCGACGTCGGCGATCACCGAGTTGTCGTGCGGATTGAGGGAGGCGAGCGTTTCGCCGTTCGCAGCCGGCACGAAGCGGCCGTCGATGAAGAGTTGCGTTTGCATGTCAGTCCTGTGCAAGTAAAACCTGGGCGCGACATTCCCCGCGGCGCCAGCGGTCTGGCGTCGGTCGATCGACGATCGGAGGGAATGCCGGAAAATTACATCCGGATCGGATACGGCGGCAGTTCACCGCTTTCGTAGCGCTTGGGCAGATCAGGCGTGGCGTTCTCCCACACCAGCAGCATCGAGCGCTTCTGCGAGTAGCCCTTGTGACGGATATCGGCCGGCATGGCGGCGATGTCGCCCGCGTTCATCGTGATGCGTGCGCGCGGCTCGCCGTTGTCCTTGTCGGCGACGTCCCAGATGATCTGGTCGGACAGTTGCAGGAACCACTCGACGCGGTCGTTGCCGTGGAACACCGGCAGCACGAATTCCTCGGTGGTCGGGCAGAACAGGCTCTGCTGGCACACGGACGTCACCGACGGATTCCACGTCACGTCCGAGCGCGACAGGTACTTGAAAAGGCTGAACGCGTGCAGCGCGCCTTCGAAGCCGGGCTCCGCATGAATTTCAGGCTCGTCCTGGCCGACATCGGCGAACTGGCGATTGACCGGCAGGTCGTCGCGCAACGGCGAGTCGTCCTGCAGGCCCGGCATGCGCTTCGTCGCAATCCGCGTGCGCTCGATCGCGGCGATGTTGTCGCCATGCTTCGTGCCGAATGCGGAGCCGGTTTCCTCCGGCGCGGCGAACGGGTCGAAGCCTTCGTTGACCCAGTCCCTCAGGATCGCCTTGAACGTCGCCATGATGAGCGGCGTGTCGAACTGCTGCGATATGGTCGACGCCCGCTTCCTTGAAGCTCGCGTTGTACGCGCCGGCGTACAAGTCGACCTTGCCGTAGTGATTGCGCGTGCCGATCACTTCGTCGAAATTGACCCAGCCGTAGAAGAAGCCCCACGCCACGTCGCGCATCATCGCGCGCAGGAAGTCGTCGGCGTGCATCTGGTGCGAGCGGGTCTGGCCTTTGGCCGGCCATTTGACGGTGGCGAAATAGGCGTCGCGGCTGAATTCGAAATCGCCGAGGCGGAACGTGCGATAACCGGTCACCGCGTCGGCCTCGCTCGCGGTGACGTTCTGCAGGGTGCTGGCTTTGTCCATGATGGGCTCCAGAAGGATCGGTCGTGTAGAGGGATTCAGTGGATGCAGATGTCGGCCCACTTCTCGACCGAATAGCGTCCGAGGATCGTCTGCACGAGCAGCACGCCCTTCGTCCTTGCTTCGAAGCGGTACGCGGCGCCCGCGGGCAGCAGTGCCTGGTGGCCGCGGCGCAGCCGCACATAGCCCATCGACTGGCCCGACGGTGTGCCCTCGAGCCGCACGCTGCCTTCGGTCTGTGCGTCGACCAGCGGGCCGTCCGACGGCTTGATGAAATAGATGTCGATCTCGCCGTCGAGCGCGACCGCGAATTCGTCGTGCGACGCGGCAAACCACGGCGACACGCCTTCCGCGCGCAGCGTCTCGATCACGTACTTGAGGTTCTTGCCGACCACGACTTTCTCGTAGGGCTCAGCGCGGCTCGCCACGTCGAACACATTCGACATTGCGTAATGTTCCGGTTTGCCCTTGATGATTTCGATGGAGCCTTTCCGAAAGTTGTCCAGGCTGCCGAACCAGGTTTGTTGCATGTCTGCCTCCAGTTGATCTGCGAATGCGTTGCTTGCATCGAAGATTAAGTGGCAGCCGCCGCTACAGCAATGTTCTGAGGGTCGGAAAACGCGAACGCTCGGTGCTTCGAAAACCCGCCAGGGAAACTACCTGGTGGCGAACCCTCACAGGCCTCGGGTGGAACTCAGTCTTCGGACAGCTCCTCGCCCACGCTGCGGGTTTCGTCGTCCGGCGGCGCAATGCCGAGCGCCCGGTCCCACTGCGGTTCGCGCAGATAGCGCGCGCGCAGGAAGTCGACGAACGCCTTGACCTTGGTGGTGGAGCGGTGCGAGGCGGGATATACCGCCGACAGCCACAACGGCGGCGCCGCGTATTCCGGCAGCACGCGTTCAAGGCGCCGTTCGAGCAGATCGGCGGCCGCGACCATGGTCGGCAGATAGACGACGCCCGCGCCGGCTCGCGCGAATTCCAGCAGCAGATGCACGCTATTGGTTTTCAGCACCGGATTCAGCGCAATTTCGAAGCACTCGTTGCCGCGCATCAGCGGCCACTTGTCGCCCCAGGGGTAGTACGAATAGCGGGCAAAATCGTGCCGCAACAAATCAAGTGGTGTCTCGATCAGCGGTTCTTCCTTCAGATAACCGGGCGCCGCACAGAGCACGCCGCGCACCGGGAAGAGACGCCGCTCGACCAGCAGGTTCGACGCCGGCGGGTAGATCTGCAAGGCCAGATCGAACCCTTCCTGAACCGGATCGATGACCCGATCGTTGACGGTCACGACGAATTCCACGCGTGGGTATGCGGCGCGAAATTCGATCAAGGTCTGCGAAAAATGGCCGAGCGCGAAGCCCGGGAGAACGTGGATATTGAGCGTGCCCGCGAGCGCCTGCGGGTCGCCGCGCGAACGGCCGGACAGGTCGTGAACCTTGTTGACCAGTTCGACGCAGTCGCGGTAATACGTTTCGCCGAGCTCCGACAGGCG
The DNA here is from genome assembly GCA_963738755.1 of uncultured beta proteobacterium. Lineage (GTDB taxonomy): Bacteria > Pseudomonadota > Gammaproteobacteria > Burkholderiales > Burkholderiaceae > Paraburkholderia. The sequence goes on along the minus strand of CAVTXZ010000029.1, from coordinate 31,444 downwards.
CACCGCCCGCGTGGAACGATGAAACAGCGGCACGCCGAAATGGTCTTCGAGTTGCTTGACGCGCGAAGTCACCACCGATTTGGCGACGCCCAACTGGCGTGCGGCGCCGGCAAAGCTCTGCGCTTCCGCGGCCCGCACGAAGGCTTCCATCGACGTGAAAATATCCATGGCTTTTCCTGGCGTCTCCTGGTCCGCAGCCTGTTGTGCTGGTTAGTGTAGCTGCTTCGGCCGGTCGCTGCGCCACCGGTTCGGGCGATTCGCTTCGATCGAGCCTGTCGAACCGTCAGCGAGTGGTCTCCCGAAAAGTCTCACCTTAGCGGGTTGACGATAGAGCAGCCTGGGTGACAAGCGGTGGGGAGATCAGGTCTGGAAACTGAATTCGAAATCGTTCGTTAGGATGGCTACTTTGTCAGGACTTTTGCTCCGCGACAGCTTCTCTAGAACTTCACCTTCACCTGAAACCCGATCGTGAAAGGCAGATTGTCCGACGGGATCGGCGGGATCACGATGAAGTTCGCACCGACGCGCTTGTATTCGACCATCACGATTGGCGCAACCACCGGCCCGACAGTATGGTTGTGGCCCAAACCCCAGTTGCCATAGTTGTAGCCCGAGATAATTCCGCCGATCGCCGCGATTCGCACGATGCCCCAATGCGCGAATTCCGGCGCCCAGACTCCGCCGCCATAGTACGAAGGACGCCGCAACGAGTTGCGAAAGCCGCCGGCGGTCAGTGCCCACTGGTTGTTGAGCCAGCATTCGACGCCGAGCCCAGGATTGAACTGTTCGAAATGCGTGTCTGGATCGGGGTTGATGTGATACGAGCCGAGCATTGCATCAACCCATACACCGCCCTGACACCAGTCGGCAGCATGCGCCGCCGACACTGCGGCGAGGCTCGCGAAGAGCGCCATCGCGCTATGCCGGATAGTCTTTTTTATCTGCCGAAAATGCATGGATTCTCCGTCACCGGTCGAGCGCCGGTGTCATCAACGTTCTGGGTATGCTTGCTGGCGCGTCCGTCGCGCACTGTACCTCAAGCCGTGCACGCGATGTGGAGGACACGCTCGGAAGCCCGGGCACAGCACGTGCCCGGTACTGCAAAACACAACCATAACGGAGAACCGATGGCAGAGCGGTGAACGCGCGGTGCTACGTTCACCTTGAGCCTTAGAGCCCGAGGTCGGAGAGGCCCGGATGATCGTCGGGACGGCGGCCGAGCGGCCAGCGATACAGGCGGTCGGCTTCGCGAATCGGCAGATCGTTGATGCTGGCGTGACGATGGGCCATCAAGCCGTGCTCGTCGAACTCCCAGTTTTCGTTGCCGTAGGAGCGAAACCAGTTGTTCGAATCGTCATGCCATTCATACGCGAAGCGGACGGCGATACGGTTGTCCGTGAACGCCCAAAGCTCCTTGATCAAACGGTAGTCGAGTTCCCGCGCCCATTTGCGGCGCAACAGTCCAACCACTTCTGCGCGGCCACGCACGAATTCGGCGCGGTTGCGCCATACGCTGTCCAGCGTGTAGGCGAGCGATACGCGTTCGGGATCGCGCGTATTCCAGCCGTCTTCCGCGGCGCGCACTTTCTGGATGGCGGTTTCACGCGTGAACGGCGGCAGCGGCGGGCGGGTTTCGATCGGGTCGGCCATGATGGCTCCTCTGTCAGGGTGCGGCGCGCCGGGATGGCGGCCGCTTGCTTGGGGATGTGCTTGCAGGCTGGTTCGGTTCGCCTGATTCGCTGACGAACTCGCTGTTCAGCAAAGCTTGGGCTGCGGCACGCGCGTCGAGCGCGGCATCGGCCTCGCCGCTCACCAGCGCCACGGCGATTGCGCCATCCAGCAGGATCAGCCACTGACGCGACAGGCGCTCGGCGCAACTGCCGTCCATGCCGGATTCCACGGCGAATTCGTCGCATTGTGCGCGCACGAACGAAAGTACGCGCGCCTTGTGCTCACGCGCGACGATCCGGATCGGATCTTCCGCGGAGGCGATTTCACCCGATGCATTCAGAAACGCGCAGCCGTGAAAATCGTCTGACGTAAACCATTCGCGCAATACGTCGAACATGCCGACCAGGCGCTTGCCCGCGGTCTCGCCCTGCCGCAACGTGCCCGCGATGAACCAGTTCATCCAGCGTTCGTCGCGGCGCTCGAGTGCGGCGGCAACCAGCGCGTCCTTCGATCCGAAATGCGTGTAAAAGCTCTTGCGCGCGGTGCCGGACTGCTTGACGATCGCGTCGACGCCGGTCGCGTGGATGCCGCCGGCATAGATCAGCGCTTCGGCAGCGTCCAGCAGCCGGTCGCGGGCGCTGATCGGCGCAGCGGATTCACTTTCAATTTGCGTAGACATGCGCGGATGGTAGAACGATCATTCTCCATCGTCAAGTTGGATGCGCTTTTGCGAGCGGGGCACGCGAACTGCTATCGTGACAACGATCGCTCAACCGGGACGAATTTCATGGGTACCTCTATTGTCCGCACGACATTTGCGCGCGCATTGCTTGGTGCAGTGCTGCTGGCATCCGCCGCCTGCACGCCCGTGCAAGTGCTCACGCATACGGTCAGCCAGAACGAAGCGCGCGTCCCGCCCGGCCGCTATGACCTCGACCACGATCATTGCAGCATCACGTTCGACATCGATCACTTCAAGTATTCGCGCTTCACGATGCGCTTCGACCGCAGGCAAGGGCAGCTCGACTGGCGCGAGGGCGGGATGGACAGCAGTTCGGTGGCGATCACGATCGACGCCGCGAGCATCGATACGAATGTGCCGTTGCTCGACAAAATGGTGAAGAGCTCAAGCATGCTCGATGTGGAGCACTATCCGGAGTTGCGTTTCGTCAGCACACGTTTTGAACGCACCGGCGAAGCGCGCGGCAACTTGACCGGCGATCTGACGATCCATGGCGTGACGCAACCGGTCACGCTGGACGTGACCTTCAATGGTTTCGGCCCCGATCCGCTCACGAAAAAAGAGACGCTCGGCTTTTCCGCGGAGGGACATTTCAGCCGCTCGAAGTTCGGGCTATCGACGTGGTATCCGGCCGTGGGCGACGATATTCATGTCCGCATTCAGGCTGAGTTCGATAAAACGCCCGCAGGCGCGTGAGCACGATGCGGGCGTTTTGTTTTCGTTTGGAATGCCAGGTTCGGGCGCGTTTGCGTAACCTGTTTGCGTTGCTTACGCAGCAGTCCAGTCGAGAATCACTTTGCCGCTTTCGCCCGATAGCATCGTGGCAAAGGCCTGCTGATAGTCGTCGACCTTGAAATGGTGCGTGAGGATCGGCGACAGATCCAGACCGCTTTGCAGCATCGCGACCATCTTGTACCAGGTCTCGAACATCTCGCGGCCATAAATGCCCTTGATTTCGAGGCCCTTGAAGATCACCTGATTCCAGTCGATCGCAGTTTGAGCAGGCGGAATGCCGAGCAGGGCGATCTTGCCGCCATGGTTCATCGCTTCGAGCATGCTGGTGAACGCGCTCGGCACACCGGACATTTCCAGCCCGACGTCGAAGCCTTCTGTCATGTGCAGATCGGCCATCACATCACGCAACGATTCGCGCGCAACATTGACCGCACGGGTTGCGCCCATCTTGCGCGCGAGTTCGAGACGATAGTCGTTAATATCGGTAATCACGACGTTGCGCGCGCCGACGTGTTTCGCGATCGCCACCGCCATGATGCCGATCGGCCCGGCACCGGTGATCAGCACGTCTTCACCGACCAGATTGAACGACAGCGCGGTGTGCGTGGCGTTGCCGAACGGGTCGAATATCGCGGCGAGATCGTCGGAAATTTCAGGCGGAATCTTGAATGCGTTGAAGGCGGGAATCACCAGATACTCGGCGAATGCCCCTTCGCGATTCACGCCGACGCCGACCGTATTGCGGCACAAATGCCGGCGGCCCGCGCGACAATTGCGGCAGAAACCACACGTGATGTGCCCTTCGCCCGACACGCGATCACCGATCGCAAAGCCGCGAACTTCCTGACCCATTTCGACGATCTCGCCCACGTATTCGTGCCCGACATGCATCGGCACGGGAATGGTTTTTTGTGCCCAATCGTCCCATTTCCAGATGTGAATATCGGTACCGCAAATTGCCGTGCGCGTGATGCGGATCATCACGTCGTTATGGCCGACTTCGGGCTTCTTCACATCGGTGAGCGTGAGACCCGGTGCGCGTTCGAGTTTTGCGAGTGCTTTCAAGTACGCCTCCGTTTCAGATAATGCCGAGTTGACGGCCCACGCGTGCGAATGCATCCACGGCGCGGTCGATCTGTTCGGGCGTATGCGCCGCGCTCATCTGCGTGCGAATGCGTGCGCGGCCTTTGGGCACCACCGGGAACGAGAAACCGATCACGTAGACGCCTTCTTTCAGCAGCGCGTCGGCCATGTTCGATGCCAGTTGTGCGTCGCCGAGCATGACCGGGATGATCGGATGCTCACCGGGCACGAGCGTGAAGCCGAGCGCACTCATGGCACGACGGAAATGCGCGCCGTTTTCACGCACGCGCGCGCGCAGTTGCGCGCCTTCGTCGCTCGCCAGCAATTCGAGTACTTTCAGCGAAGCGGCAGCGATGCTGGGCGTCAGCGTGTTCGAGAACAGATAGGGACGCGAGCGCTGGCGCAACAGATCGACGACCTCCTGGCGCGCGGCAATATAGCCGCCGGATGCGCCACCCAGCGCTTTGCCCAGCGTACCGGTAATGATGTCGACGCGCGACAGCACGCCACAATGTTCCGGCGTACCGCGCCCCTGTTCGCCGACAAAGCCGACCGCATGCGAGTCGTCCACCATCACCAGCGCGCCGTAGCGGTCGGCGAGATCGCAGATGCCTGCAAGGTTGGCGATGATGCCGTCCATGGAGAACACGCCATCCGTTGCGATCAGTTTGAAGCGCGCGCCGGCCGCCTCGGCTTCTTTCAGTTTTGCTTCGAGATCGGCGAGGTCGTTGTTCTTGTAGCGAAAGCGCTTCGCTTTCGAGAGCCGCACGCCGTCGATGATGCTCGCGTGATTCAGTTCGTCGCTGATGATCGCGTCGTTCTCGTCGAGCAGTGTTTCGAACAGGCCGCCGTTTGCGTCGAAACAACTGGAGTAGAGGATGCAATCGTCGGTTTGCAGAAATGCGGCGAGCGCTTTTTCGAGGTCTTTGTGCACCGTCTGCGTGCCGCAAATGAAACGCACCGACGCCATGCCGAAGCCGTCGTTATCCAGTCCCTGCTTCGCCGCATCGATCAGACGTGCGTCGTTGGCGAGGCCCAGGTAGTTATTCGCGCAGAAATTCAGCACATCCGCGCCGTTCGCGAGACGCACGTCAGCCGACTGCGGACTGGCGATCACGCGCTCGTTCTTGTAGAAACCGTCGGCGCGGATCTGCTCGAGGGTGCCGCGCAGATGGGCGAAGTAAAGGTCACGCATGAACCAGACTCCTGTATGGGTAGTTACGGCCGCGGCCAGTGCGTTGCGGCATGTGCGGCATCTGCGACGTCCGGGCGGCCTGTTATAGTCGGCTGTCAGTTTTATCGGATATTTTCGTTTTTCCGAACTAAAATCCGGTATGTCGAACAACTCTAAACGATAGGTCAGTAAATGGCAAGTTCGGGAACCCGTCGCGCGGCAGCCAGCGCGACACCCTCTTCCGTCCCGGCAATCGCTGCGCCGCCGCGCGTGGGCGAGCAGATTCAGCGTCTGCGCGCCGAGCGGCGCATGACGCTCGACGATCTGTCACGCGCAGCCGGCGTGTCGAAATCGATGCTCTCGGAGATCGAACGCGACAAGGCGAATCCCACCATTGCGGTCGCCTGGCGGTTGACCAATGCGCTCGGCGTGAGCCTCGATTCGCTGTTCGCGCCTCAGAAGGCGCCCGAGGCGATCGCGGTATCCGGTCCGCACGACATTCCGACATTGAGCGGGCACGACGCGAAGTATCAGTTGCGTGTCTGGGGGCCGATCGATCTGGCCGGCAAGTTCGAATGGTACGAGTTGACGTTGCAACCGGGCGGGGCGCTGGTGTCGAATGCGCACGAGCCCGGCACGCGCGAACATCTGACCGTGTTGCAAGGATCGATCGAAATCGAGGCGGCGGGCACGACGAAGCGGCTCAAGGCCGCGGACACCGCGCGCTACGTGGCCGATGAGCCGCACGCGATCCGCAATGTCGGCAAAAGCGAGGCGAAAGCGCTGCTTGTGGTGATTCACGGCTGAGCTGCGGGCGGACCGTGACTGGCAGGCGGGATCGGCCCGGCCAGAATTGGCCAATCGGCCAAGGTTGCGCAGGACACTGTATATTTGTACAGTATAGGGCACAGACTGGAGCCGATAATGAACGACCTGACAACCGACCATGCCGACCATGATCTGGCCGCGCTGCGCTTCCAAACCGCCGCTCGCGATCTCGAACACATCGTGCGCAATATCGCCGTGCGCTATATCGTGCAGCAGGTTCCGCTCAGCTGGCGGTTGCTCCACGCAATCGAGGCCGAGGCGCTAGCGGATCTCGGCTTTGCCAGCCGGCATGACGCGCTGATGCTCGGTTTGTTTCAACGGCCGTCTGATTTGCCTTATCCCGAAACAGACGAAGCAGTAGATTTCGGCACGTCAACCGCGTTGCCCGCGGTGTTTGCGTTTGCAGTTTCCGTTTATGAAGAGGCGGCACGCCGGTCCGCACAGCCCGTTTCGGAGTGTGCGCCCTTGAAACGCGCGCGCGCATGGGGCGACTGAAGGCTTCATTTTTATTGGTTGCGACCTACAATGTGTGCAACTAACGGAAGGATTGCCTATGTCTCCTCCTCATCTGTCCGACCCGGTCCCGCGTCCTGCGCCATCTACCGATCTCTTCGACCAGGAACGCGAAGACTGGCGTCGCGACCCGCAAATCGCCTTCGACGCATGGCTCGCCAAGCAGCATTTCAGGCATTCCTCGGCGTCGGTTTATCAGGCTCAGTGGGGGCTTTTCCTCGACTGGCTCGGTCTTCGACAGAAAAGCCTGGTCACGGTCGATACACCGACGATCGCTGAATTCGTTGCGGGTCTGGCAATACGAAAACCTCAACGTGTCAGATATTTGCGCCTGATTGAACGGGTGCTGGACCATGTGCGCGAGATCGAATCGGCATCCACCAATCCGGCGCGCTTCATTGCGCAGGATGGAGAAGCCGCATGGCGAAACGCACGCGATAACGAACCAACCGGTTTTCTCAACCATGCCGAACGCGCCGCGCTGATCGCACATCTATTTTCGCCGTTGACGAATTTGTCCGCGGCGCAGCGCTGGCGAGAGCGGCGCGATCGCGCGTTGATCGCGGTATTTCTGGGCGGTGGATTGAAAACCGGCGAAGCAGCGGTGCTTACAGTTAGTTGCGTAGCTGCTGGCTCGCCGTGGGTCACGATCGAGTCGGCCAATCCCATGCTGACTCGCCGCACGCGGCTCACGCCATTTGCCGTCGCCATTCTCGATTCATGGCTCGCCGAACGGCGTCTTTCCGAACTGGCCGGGAATCTCGTGTTTCCCGCATCGCCATCCGGACGGCCGATGCACAAGGCGACCATGCTGCGCGGCGTCGACGCGCTGGTCGACGCCGCCGGGATCGCTGCGTCGAGAACGTCACGTGCGAGTCCGCAAACACTGCGCAACACTTTTGCGGCAGATCTGTTTGAAAGCGGGGTTGAAGCGGAACTGGTCGGGCAGTGGCTGGGATTTGTACAGGCGGTGTCCGCAAACCGTCTGCATCGCGCATGGCAAACGTGGATGGATCAGCAGGAAATGCCCGTGGTCGATGAGCCGGATCCTGCCGCCGCGCCGTTGCCGACACCCAGACGCGACGGGCATTTGAGGAGAAAGACGGGATCGAACGAGTCCTGAAAACGCTCACGTTCGAGGTCCCGGATTTCCTCACCTTTAGCGGTTTTTCCGCTGCTGCATCCACGCTGGCCCGTCACGCCGACGCCGTTATCGATCCGTTCGATAAAAACCGGCTCACCGCTTCCAGCCGTGATTCGCCGGGTCCTGACGAATGGTCGCATTCGGGACATTGCAGCTCAAAACGGTGATCGACTTGCGATAGCTCCGGCTCACCGTCCTCACATTTTGGGCAACGCAGCGGTAGTGCCACGTGACCATCCGCGGCAGTGCCGATCGCACTCAACTCGTCATGAGTGAGCCGACCCGCTTCGACTAGCGAACACAAAAGGCTCGCAATCTCTGGGTCGATCCCCTGTTGCCCGCGCAACACGGCGATTTCTTTTGACAAGGCGTCGAGTTCGTCCGATTGATCGCGCAGTTGCGCGTCAAGCCGGTCGCCGCGGGCCTTGGCTGCGGCAATCTGCTGAATAAACTCGAATTCCTTGCGACTTGCGTCGCGCACACCCGATTGATACGTCGCAGCCATGCTGCGCAGTGAATCGAGCTCGACCAGCATTGGCTTGACGCGCCGCTCCGCTTCGGCAACCGCGTCTTTGATCTGTTGCGCATAGTGCTCGGTGCTCTGACGCATTTCGACATGCAAAGCGTCGATTCGGTCGCGCAGCGTTGCGTTGGTCGTCTGTTCGGTGTCGAGGCGTTGGCGGATCGCCTCATTTTCATGCTCGAGCCGCCGGACGGTTGCCTGCAGACCTTCCTGGTGAGCGGTCCCATGCATGGTGGCGCTGGAGAGCTGCGTTTCGAGCGTGCGAACGCGCTCCCACGCGGCTTCGGCTCGCAGCTCACTACGCCGCACGGCTTCTTCCGACGCATCCCGACGAATGTCGGCTTCCCGCACACATTGGTTGGCTTCAGCAATCTGGGTGCGGATTTCTTCGCGCTCGTCGTCAAGCGTTGTGCGGGCCTGCGCGACGGCTTCCTCGAAGAGTGCTCCAAGCAGCTCGCCGGCTTTGTCCTCCAAAGCTTTCGGAATGGCGCCGGCGCCGACCTTCACGCGCGACACATTCCGGATGCGTTCCCAGAAGTGGTCAATGTCCTTTGGTATGTCGCTCGCGCTACCTGTCTGAGTGAGGTCGCGGACTGTGGCCATTGATGGCCGTATGCCCAGATCGAAAAAAAGCCGCTTGCACGCATGCAGCGAGAGTTCCTGACGGCGGGCCCCGTTTGCCCGCATTGATTCAAGCTCATCGCGAATGGCTTGCCGTTCCTGATCCAGATTCATGTAAACCTCGATGTTGCTCGAAATTGGATGAATCATAACAATTTACGTATTGATCGCTACGTATTTGTTTGTTTCCGGTGAGTTGAAGCGAATGGGTACGTTATGGTACCCACAGCAGGGTCGGTATACCGAGGCGGACCGGGAGTTTCCGTGAAACAAAACTAAGAATAGGCAATAAGTCTTTGTAATGACAGCGATTTTAGCCTTTGCTTGTAGATCGGGCACTGTTTCACGAAACGTTTGGTGAGGGCTGAGTGGGTAGAAATCCTTGTCCGAAGGACGCGCGGGGGAAAGTCTAGAGAGTAATAAAAGTAAACACCTTTGAACCCATGTTAAAAACGTTAACGCCATGGCAAACCCTTACCAGGAGGGGGTTCCAGCCCGGCAAGGTGAAGCTTTGCGGGAGAGCTGGTGAGGACTTGCGGGAGGGATGAGTGATGGGGTTCGGGGGCGTGGGTGAGCGGGTCCGGGACAGAACGTGAGCGGGTTCGGGAGACAACATCAAAATGCAGTTTTACGAAAGGTGAGGTTTTGCGGGACCGGTTCGGCCGGGATCGCCCGGCTGTGCTCAAAAGTAGGTCCTGAGTGCGGCTGTGCCTGAGGTGAGCGCTTTCGGGACTGTCGTCACCCCGTCTTTTTGGCCTAATTTGGGTCGCTCAAACCCCATTGGTGAGTCGAGACGGGAGGAAACGCGAACCGAAGGTGAGCCTTTTCGGGGAAGTGGTGCGGTTTTTGCCTCAAATTTGGGCATTTGGGTGCCTAAGGTGAGGTTTTGCGGGAGCCGCGGCGTGTTTTGTCTGCGATTCTCGTCAGTGACGCAAACGGAGTCGGCAACCACCGTCATTAAAGGTGAGCTCTTTCGGGACGTATGGTGCGAACCGGAGCGTCGCTCCCTCAATTGCGCAGTTTTCGCCGAAAGGTGAGGGTTTTCGGGAGCCTTTTTAAGGGCTAGTGATCGCAACGGTGAGGAAATACGGGACCAAAATCGCCGGTGCGGGCGGGAAACGCCCTACAGACGTTGTCGGGCGCATTCTGATTTAGCCGCTTCTGGATTCGAATGGTGAGGTTTTTCGGGACCTTTCCTGCGATGCCTGGAAACAGCATGTTTTGTGAAGACGCAGCCAAAGGTGAGGAGATTCGGGAAGCGGTGGACAGGCAGCTTGCTGGTCGATAGATATAAGTTGATGAAATCATTGAATAATTATTGTGCGCCGCGCAAAGGTGAGGCTTTTCGGGAGATCCATTTAGGGCATGGCCTTGGTCGTGTTTGGACGTAAAGGTGAGGGTTTTCGGGACTATTTAGAGGCGTTTTTTGGGGCTCTCTGGTCGGAATCCCGCGCCATTTCGAGCGCTGGCCGCACGCTAAGGTGAGCTTTTTCGGGGGAGCCTGCGCCGACTCGACTCTGGACTCCCGATTGAAAGTGGAAGTGGATGCGGCAATCGGCATCCTGTCACCTGGTGGATACGATGCAGTGGTGCTTTCGCTGCGTTTGAAGGCCGATGCACCGCTATGGCGTGGGTGTCGATATTCCCGGTCGCGCCCCGCGCAGTGGATGGCAGGCGACGACCCGCTTGCGTTGCGTTATCTGCGCCGCTTCTGGGGGATCAGGTGGCGCGGGCTGGTGAATGGCAGCCTTATGCAGCCCGGCGTGCTTCCTGTGTCGGCCGCACTGCAGCCTGGGCGGGAGATGGCGCTGTCACGATGGCGCCGACATGAATATCGGCATATCGGCGTAATGGCGTAATGGCGGTGGATTTCCGACCTCGTTCGTCCCCTCCCCTATCGTCTGGGAACAGACTCGGTGTTCGCTGCTCGGGTTGGAGATGAGTTGGCGCCGGCCGCGACATTCGCACCGTCGAAATCCGTGAGATTTTTTTGAGGTGAGAAGATTCGGGATCGAATCTCTCCGGTTCGCGGCGGGTCCGGAATGGGCCTGGGTTTCGGGACGCCGCGACCTGTAAGGGTGGCCCAAACCTGGCGCAAAATCGGTGAGGTGAGGTTTTTCGGGAGTCGCTCGCGGTGAGTCGCACCTCGTAAACTCACTTCACCGGGAACGGTGAGACTCACGCTATAGACGTGCATCACCGCAGTCGGTATGCTCTCGCCAAATCCCTCCTCGACCAAACGCATGGCCACTAAGCGCGCGAAGAAGACCGATGTAGTGAGCCCGAGCTCGGCTGAATTGCGCAAGGCCGTCGAGGCGATCGCCATCCAGCCGAAGAGCGGCAAAATCACGCTGCTTACCCGCAAGTTGTTCAACGTGCTCCTCGCCGTCGCGCAGCAAGCGGACGAGTCCGGCGACACTTACAGGGCGCTGCTGTCCGACATCGTCGCCAATTCGGCATTCGATTCGAACGACACCGCGCTCGTGAAAGAACACTTGCGGCGCATGGTGTCGGTGCAGGTCGAATGGAGTACCGGCACGTCCAGCCAGAAGCCGGGCCGGAAATGGGGTATTTCCACCCTGATCGCCGATGCGGAAATTCTCGAAGACCCGACCACCCGCCGTGTCTGGGTCGAGTTTTCGTTTGCGCCAAAGATCAAGAAGAAACTGCTCGATCCGGTGCAGTACGCACGCCTGAGTCTGCAGTTCCAGAGCCAGTTACGCAGTAGTGCCGGTCTCGCGCTTTACGAGATCTGCGTGCGTTACCTGACCAACCCGAGCCATCTGACGATGCGCGAGTCGTGGGAATGGTGGCGCCCTATCCTCTCCGGCACGCCGGATACGGAAGCGGGCGACGAAGCGAAGCGCGAGTACAAGTACTTCAAGCGCGATTACCTGCGTCCGGCCATCGCCGAGGTGAATGCTGTCACCAACATCTTCGTCGAATTGATCGAACACCGGGAAGGACGGCGTGTCGCCGAGATCCAGTTCCGGGTGACCGAGCGCAAGCAGCCGATGCTTGCGCTGGATGAGCATCCGAATGTGTTCGACAGCACGCTGGTCGACCGTATGGTGAAGATCGGCATTCCGCTGAAGGAAGCGCAAACGCTGTACGCCGACAGCGAAGAAAATCGGATTCGCGCAGCGTTGCAGATGACGGAGCAACGCATGCGCAGCACCTCGTTGCCGCCGGTGCGCAGCGCGCCGGCGCTGTTCAAGGACGCGTTGAAGAAAGGCTATGCGCCGCCGGTCGAGACACTGCCGTCTGGTGGCGGCAAGGCGGCAGTGGCCGCACCGGCCGACGATCTGAAGGCACGGCTACTGGGCGAGTATTCGGCATATCGCCGCAAGGAAGCGCGCGAGCTTTATGACGAGCAAGGTGAGTCCGAGCGTGAGATCGCGCGGCAGTCGTTCGAAGCAGACGAATTGCCGGATCTCGGCACGCATATGCGGGACGACTGGCGTCGTCGTGGGCTGGATTCGAAGATTGTCGAAACGGCGTTTTTCGACTGGCTGGCTCGCAAGACCTGGGGCGAACCCACGGATGGCGACCTGCTCGCCTTCACGCTGAGCCAATCGCGCGCGGCGTAATCCTGCTGTGGTACGGCGGCAATCCCTGGTGCCGCCGTCCCCCGCAATGCTCTTACTTCAGCATCTTTTCAATCTGGCGAAGAATGTCATCGCGCTTTTCGCGTGTCAGACCTTTCAGGCGCAGTTCGATCCGATCGTCGCCATATGATTTCAGATCGCCGACCGAGACACCCTCAAGCTTGATTTCCAGACGCTGTGCATAGCGTTGCCGTCCGGCCGGTTTGGTGCTTTCCTGCGCACTTGCCCGGCCCTTCACGATGTCAGCGACTTGCCGTGTGCTCAAATCGTCCGACAGAATTTTGTTGATCAGACGCAGCGTTGCGTCGGCGCCGCGGGCCGTGTGATAACGACCCACCTGATACGCCATGTTCGAGCCAAAGCGATCGGGCCGAGCGACCATTTCATGCATGATGGCTTCAGGCAGCTTGGCGATCGACAAGGCAACGGCGACGGTCGACTCGTCCAGTCCGAGATGCTCGGCGAGCTCCTTCTGGCTCTGAAAGTGCTGGTCTTCCAGAAAGCGTTTCCAGACGACCGCATTGTCGAATACCGTCTGCGAATCGCGCTGGACATTGAGGTCGTAGCCGAGCTTGTAGCTTTGAAGGCCGATCGGCAAATCTATGACGATCGCCTTCACCGATTCCTTGTTCGCTTCCTTGAGCGCCCGGACGCGCCGACCACCGTCGCTGACGAAGTAGGTGCCGGGATTGTCGTAGTCGGGAATGACGTGAATGGCCTGCTGTTGTCCCTGCTTGGCGAGGTTGACGGCCAGCTCGGCGATCGACGATTTCAGATAGAAATGCCGGGGGTTGAAGGGGCTCGGCTTGATCGTCTTCAGAGCGAGTTCGATCACCTGCCCCGGCCGATACCCCTGCTCGATGCGCCACGTGCGAAAGGCGCCCGATTCATTGGCCACTTCGGCCGGGTCGACTTCTGCGAGACCGAGTGGCGCGACCGGTTGAATCGTACGGGTCGATGCATCGCCACCATTGGGGCCATTCTTAACCAGACCATCGATCGCATTCAGGCGATCAAGCGCGGTTCGTTTTTCGCTGCTGGTGGTATCAGGACGTGCTTGAAAGCCTTTGGCGAATTGGGAGGGTTTCATTCAGGGTCCTTTATGCGCATAAATTCACGGAAGCAAGGCGGCGATCTCGTTGGCGCACGCCCGTATTTCGATGGCAGCGAGCTTGGCGCCGCGATCGTTCATCTGAAGCACTGTTTGTCCCAACGCCATCGCCTGCTTATACGCTTCGCGCGTCGGGATCTGGGTTTTCAGCAGCGGGAAGCCGAGTTCTTCTAAAGCGCGCTTCAATTCGCGCGTCAGCATCCGCTTCTCTTCGGTCTTATTGAGCAGGAACACGGAGCGAAGGTCTTCGTTCATGACCTGGGCTTGCTGGACGAGCTTCACTAATCCCACGCTCGACCAATAGTCGGCGGGCGATGACGAGGTTGGAATAACCGCGACGCTCGCAGCGAGCAACACGACGCCGGATACTTTTTCGGTAATGGAGGGCGGGCAGTCGACGACGATGATGTCGTAGTCCGCGACGAACTTCTTGATCTCACGATGGATCTGGCTGCCGGCCTCAGAAAGATTGACGACTGGAAATGGGATGCCGGATTCGCTGTCTGACGATGCACTGGCCCAGTGGATCAGTGTGTTTTGACCGTCTGCGTCTACGACGAGGACGCGCTTGCCTTTCTCGTGGAACGCAGCGCCAAGATGCATCGCGATGGTGCTTTTCCCGACCCCGCCCTTCTGCTGAGTTACCGCGATGATTTCCGCTGCCAATCTTCACCTCCTCTTTTTAGACGCAGATGGATTTTACCTGGATGAATTCGCATTTCAATGTTTTTTGTGTAAACGCGAGCAGAAATAGCCATTCGGGATAGGTTTATGCGCATAAAGGAGCAGCGGGTTGGTGGCTGACTCAGGAGAGCGTGCGAAGTAAAAGCCATTGAGCGCTCAGCGAAGGGAGCTGCGCAGTAGAGACTAGCGGTCGTGTGTCCAGACAGCGCCCGGACCTTTATGCGCATAAAGTCCTCCCGACTCCCGTTACGGATTGTTAGGTCAAGCGGATTGGGGCAACGAGGTGAGCCTTCACCCGGGCAGGCAGAAGATAAGTTTGCTGTGGCGGGTTGCATGAAATACCCGGTGCCGTCTTCGCGAGGGTCACGTAGCCGTATTCGACACCTGGGACGATGGCGTCGCTCGAACCGGATGCCTACCGGGAAACGTTCGGAGCGTACTTTATGCGCATAAATCGGCGCACGTTGCGGCGCCGAAGACGGCCTTCCGACGGAACGACCCACGCCCGATTCAATTGGCGGTGCCGAACACATACCACCGAGGCAGCGAGCCAGATCGGTACAAGAATCACCGTCCGCAAACACGCTGGCGCACCGACGCGGTGACGGCAAACCAAGTTGGGAAAATATGACGAAGGAAGGAGGCGGCCCACATCCGTGCGCATAGCGGCCACTGCGCCCACTGCCAGTGAAAGTCAGGTCGCCGTGTCACCCAGGCGCAAACCGGGAGCCCCACCCACCAGCCCTGTTTCCCCGACACCCGCTAGAATCCACCACGAATACCCATCCAGCGACCACCCTGGCCGCGCCAGATAGAGCCACCATGATCACCATCTACCACAACGCCCGTTGTTCAAAATCGCGCGCCGCATGCGAACTCATCATCAACACGTACAACAGTGCCAATGAACCGACGGAAATTGTCGAATACCTGAAACAGCCGCCGACGGTCGCGCAACTGAAACAACTGAATGCGCAACTAGGCTGCACAGTGCGCGAAATGATCCGCGACACAGAAGCCGAGTACAAAGATCTCCAACTCTCCGACCCCGCTTTGAGTGACGCTCAGTTATACGAAGCATTGGCGACGCACCCCATCCTTTTGCAGCGCCCTATCATCGTGCGCAATGGGCGAGCCGTAATTGGCCGCCCGCCGGAAAATGTCCAGGCGTTATTTGCCTAAGCGTCGAAACGCAACGGTGCGGCCGATCTACGCCTTGGCCGCCAGCACCGCATCCTTCGTTACGATTTTGGTCGGGATGATGCGCAGTTCATTGAACGTATCGGCAATACGCTGTTGTTCTGCCAATACATTCGCATCGACAGGTTTGTAGATGTGCGCGTAATGCCGCAAGCCTGCCTCGATCACGCCGGCGTCGAGCCCCTGAATGGGCGCAAGCTGCGCGGCTGCCTCGCTGTAGTGGTCGCGTATCCAGGCGCCTTCCTTGCTGACTTCGTCCATTGCGATCGCGATGACGTCGCTGTTCTGCTGCGCGAACGGCCGCGCGCTCAGGAAAAACTGGTGGTGATTCACGATGCCGCTGCCATCAGCGAGCAAGCGCGCGTTCGACTGCCGTTTCGCCGCTTCGAGGAACGGATCCCAGATGGCCCATGCGTCGATCGCACCGCGCTCGAATGCCGCGCGGGCATCGGCGGGCGCCAGATAAACCAGCTGGATGTCGCTGTATTTCACGCCGCTTTTCTGCAGCGCAGCGACCAGGAACCAATGAACGTCGGAGCCTTTGTTGAAGGCAATTTTTTTACCCTTCAGATCGGCAAGTGTTTTGATCGGCGCATCCTGGTGGACGAGGATGCCCTCCGCGTGCGGAGTCGGGATTTCATAAGCGGTGTAGACGAAGTTTGCGCCGGCGGCCTGCGCAAACACCGGCGGCGCTTCGCCGACATAACCGAAGTCGATCGCCCCGACATTCAAGCCTTCGAGCAACTGTGGTCCGGCCGGAAACTCGGTCCACTTGACCGTGATGCCGAGCGGCGCGAGCCGCTTTTCAAGCGTGCCGTGGGCCTTTAGCAGCACCAACGTATTGGCCGCTTTCTGATAACCGATGCGGAATTCTTTGGCGTGTGCGTCCGCGGCGAAAACAGACGAGGAGAGGAGCGGCAAGGCGGCGGTGGCCAGCGAGGCGCTCATGCCGGCGATAAACGCGCGACGCGTGAGCAGCGGAGGACGGGACATAAAAACGCTCATTAAAAAGACGGCCGCAAACCGGACCGATTGCCTCCGACAATAATTCGTCTGTCAGCCTGGACGAACCGATAAATTCGCATAAGCAAATCACACCGGAGTGGGCGACTCGCGCAAGGCGCTCGCAGCACCGCCCCCTGCGCAATCCACCGTGCCCCCAATGCCCGCCTGGCTGCGTCGCGTCCGCAGCCCCCGCTACAATCCGTGGAAACCGGGCGCCGCGCCGCGGCTGCGTCAATCGACAAAAGGGACATCGTGCATCTAACGACAACACTCGCGCCGTGGTCATCCCATGACACCCAACTGATCCTGTCGTGCGTGCTCGGGCTCGCATTGATCATCCTTTTCATTAGCGTGTTGAAGCTCGCGCCGTTCCTGTCGATTCTGGTCGGCACGTTCGCGGCGGGTTTTGCCGCCGGCCTGCCGCTCGAAGCCGTGGCCAGTGCGTTCAGCAAGGGCGCTGGCGCGCTGCTTGGCGATGTCGGCATCATCATCGCGTTGGGGGCCATGCTGGGTGCGCTGATGGCCGAATCAGGCGCGGCCGACCGGCTTGTCTCCACCATCCTCAAACATTCCACGCCCCGCACGTTGCCCTGGATGATGGCGCTGGTGGCGATCATCGTCGGCTTGCCGCTTTTCTTCGAAGTCGGCCTAGTGATGATGGTGCCGATCATCTTTGTGATGGCGCGCCGCTCGCAGCAGCCGATCCTGCGCATCGCAATTCCCGCGCTGGCCGGCATGACCACCCTGCACGCACTGCTGCCGCCGCATCCGGGTCCGTTGATCGCGGTGAGCGCGCTGCACGCCGACCTCGGTCTCACGCTCGGCCTCGGCCTGATCGTCGCGATTCCGGCGGTGATTCTTGCGGGTCCGCTCTACGGCATCTGGCTGTCCAGGCGCATGCATGTGGTCGAGCCGGAAGAAATGGGCAAGCTTTTCAGCGCACAGCAGAATGCCGGCGAGCCGCCGGGTTTCGCGATTTCGCTGATCACGATTCTGCTGCCGGTCGTATTGATGCTGGGTCGAACCGTCGCCAAGCTTCTGCTTCAACCGGAAACCTTCCTGTTCGATGCGCTCAATTTTCTGGGTGAGCCACTTATCGCGCTCGGCCTCACCGTTCTGTTCGCGGTGGTGGCGCTGGGATGGTCGCGTGGCATGGCGCGCGATCGGGTCGGTGGCATTCTGCGCAAAAGCCTGCCGCCAATCGCCGCGCTCCTGCTGACCATCGGTGCCGGTGGCGGTCTCAAACAGGCGCTCGTGGTCGCGGGTATCAGCACGACGATCGGCAAGATCGCCGTGGGTGCGCATATGCCATTGATCTTGCTGGCCTGGCTGATCGCCGTCGCGCTGCGGCAGGCCACCGGCTCGGCGACGGTCGCTACCACCACGACCGCCGGCATCGTCGCGCCGGTCGTTGCGGGCCTCAGCACTACGCACAATTCGCTGATGGCGCTCGCGATCGGTGCCGGCTCGGTATTCTTCTGCCACGTGAACGATGCGGGTTTCTGGATGGTGCGGGAGTACTTCGGCTTGCAGTTGAAACAGACAGTGATGGTGTGGTCGGTGCTGCAAACGATCGTCTCCGTCGTCGGCCTCGCGTTGACGTTCGTCTTGTGGACCGTGCTGACGTGACGGCGCCGAGCCAGGCGTTCATCACCTTGGCAGGAATTGATGCATGGCTGTCCATCCCGCCCGGCCTTCGCGCCTTACACTGCCTCGGCGCTTGCGAGGTGCAACCCCGCATCTTGCGCCTGCCAACGCGGAGCCATTTATGCTCGAACTAAGACCATCCTGCGAAGGATGCGGCAAATCACTGCCGCCTGACGCGCCTGAGGCCATGATCTGCACGTACGAATGCACTTTCTGTGAAGTGTGTGCGCTCAGCACGCTGCGCAATGTGTGCCCGAACTGCGGGGGCAATTTCCAGCATCGGCCGATCCGAACGCGCGCGCAATTAGCGAGGCACCCGGCCTCCGCCGAACGGCACCCCGTTGCCATCGATGAAGCGTCGCACGCGGGCTTCTTCGAACGTTATCGCAACACCCCGCCCGGCGAGCGCTAGGCCGGTTGCCTGTCAGTCGTCTCCACCGGTCGTGCCTGGCGCCGCAATGCCGCTCACCGTATGCGCGGCGACGCGCAGCAGGCGGATCTGTTTGCGATAGTTGCGGCAACCGCTGCAGGTCGGCAGATGCAGCCGGATTGCGACCCATTCGCCGGTCGTCAACTGGCGGTCGAGTGCGTCGGACAACAGACGCGTGATGTTTTTACACTTCCCCATTCGCATCCTCTCTCGATAGGCCCTTCTCGCTCAGGCAAGTGCGCAGGCGCAGCCGCGCGCGGTAAATCAGCACACTGCAATGATTGGCAGTCATCTGCAATTCCGCGCAGATGGCCTCAGTATCGAGGTCGAGGAATTCGCGCATCATGAACACGCGCCCGATATGCTCGGGTAGATGTTCCAGACACATCTCGAACAAGGTCCAGAACTGCTGCTGGCGCAACGCGGTTTCCGGCGTCGGCCAGGGTTGCGGCTTGCTCTCGCGCGACCAGTGACCGTTTTCCTTGAACAGCTCGCGATCGAGCAGGGCCTCGCCGTCGAGTTCCGACTCGAGCGCCGACAGGTTCACCGTGCGTTGCCGGGCACGCAAGGTATCGACGAGCTTGTGCCGCAGGATGCCGAACACCCACGTCTTGTGCTCCGATTGCGCGGCGAACCGGTCGGCCTGCGTCCATGCAGCGGCGAGTGCTTCCTGGACGGCGTCTTCGGCGGCTGCGGCATCGCGCAATTGCAGGCGCGCGAAGCGCACCAGATCGCGCCGCAATTGCGTCAGATAGACCGGATCGTCGAGCGCCGCGCCACCTACTTGCGCCATGGCACGCTCCGTTGTCGCGCGCGCGGGCGGCACAGGTTGTAGGTTGAATCGCTGTAGTTCATGAGCGGGTATTTTTCCTCGCGCTGCCTTGGGACGCGTGCGCCATTTTCCCGCACCTTCCTGTGCAAACGAATCGGTATTGAACATGGGCCCGCCAGGAAGCGATGACTTGATCACCTTAGTCGCATCGCAACGGGCTTTATGACAGTGAAAAACATTGTTGCGAAAACTGAAACCAACGCATCGGGTTAACCGCGAGACAAAAGCGAATATGTGAGGCCAACGCCAGTAAAGCTTTCAGCCTGACCCAGTCGCATTACGCGATTCTTTCACTATTCGAAAAAATATCTTCTCAACTTCGGTGTTTTTAGGTAGACACTGAATCGCTATTCTCCACTCCATCGATCGCACCGATCGCGAACCGTACGCTGAAGAGGAGTAGCACCATGAAACGCATTCTTTCCGCCCTGATCGCTTCCGTCGCCCTGTTGGCCGCCGCATCGGGCGCAGCTCACGCTGCTGCTCCGGCACAATGCAACGGCCCGGCATCGTACTGCAACGTTTTCTTCGGCAACTAATCAGTTGGCGCCTATGCGCCACCAAAAAGGTTTCTCGAAGTAAGAAGGGCGCCCACTACGGCGCCCTTTTTGTATTCAGATTCAACCCATGACACGCGCGCCGCAAAAGGGCCCGCGGCGCTTCACTGCAATACATCGGGCTGTCCGCGACATTCACCGCTCGGAGCGTGGCCCAGCATAGGCCGCAGCGGGATTTGGCGACCGGGCCTGCGTCCCGCAAAATGCGCCCGTTACTCGCATACGAACGTGTTACAGTGAGTCAACAGCTTGCAGTTCTCCTGCGCGTTGCGCGCAGTCCCTGAGGCGCAAACAGCCGCTCTTCACAGCGCCCTGGCTCACACGGGGTCCCTTCCTTCTACCCAGCTTTGCGGTGTTATCGGCTCGGCTCATTGGGAGCGACCGCCCTTCGCGCGCATCGTCGATTGACACACTGCTTTCGCAAAAGCTGCGCGATTCGCCCGGCGCTCTGTTGAAGCCGCGGCAACACGCTGCACGCGAAAGCCTTTACCGGAGACGACACCATGAGCATAACTATCAGAAGCTACCGGGGCCTTGAGATTTATCCGCTGGTCTATCCGCACGAACCGCGCGGTTTAGACGGCGCCCGTCATTACGACGCCGGATTCGATGCAGCCGTGCGGATCTGCCGGCGCGGCACCGACGACACCTTGACCAGCAGCCGCGTGTTTCGCGTGCCGAGCCGTTCACCATTCGGCGCGGCGGGCGACGCGCGCATCGCGTCAGCCAGTTATGCAGAGCAGCTCATCGACGGCATGGTGGCGGGCCAGTCGATCGCCGGCCTTTGATGAGAGCGTCGATGGCAAGCTCTGTTTCCAGGCGCGCTCAGGGCGCGAATTCTCCGGTCGCTGCAGGCCGGGCAAACTATCAGGTGGCGGTGTCGTCGCGCCGTACCTCGAGCGGCACCGTGCCGACGTTGAAGGTGCTCCGCTTGAGCGACGACCGGGTGATTTACCCATTCCAGGGTCATGCCGACATGCCCTTTTTCGAGAATGCAGATGCCGCTCAGGCGTTCGCCGAGACTTACGGCTGGCAACTGGTGGACGGCGACATCGCCGTGCCGGAGTGACAAACAACCGGGCCGTCGTCAACTGCACGGTCCGGCGGAAATAAACCAGTCTCGCCGACGCTCAGATTTTTCCGCCGCCGTCGATCCCGTTGCCCCGGCGCCATACTTCCTTGCCACGCTCGGACAGCTCGCCGCAGCTATGCGTGGCGTCCGATTCGGTGCCGTCCACGGCCATTTCTCCGCCTGGCTGCTCCTGCGACCGCTGCTTTTTCCCGGTTCGCGCGGCCACGGCTTCATCATGCGATTTACCCGCGTAGTTCGTGCTCATGGCTGAATCCTCCTGAAAGTGAGTTTTCCGAAACGAAGCAGAACGCCTTGATTCGGATCTGACCCGGTATCGGACAACAGCGTTTGCTTCAAATCGTCCTAGGCCGACTGCATGCTTGATTGACAAGGCAAAAGTACCAGTTATCCACAAGGTTATTCAGAAAATCTGTGGATAACTTTGGGTGTTGCTGGGTTATCCACCGGCATCGATGCCCGCAGGATGTCCCATTTATCGGGAAATTCGACTTTTCGCCCCTTTGCCCGTCGCGCCGCCGCCTTTTGCCTATGATTGACAGTTCCGACCTTTGCGCGTCGAGCGCTAAAAAACAGGAAACGAACTATGGCCTATCACATTGCAGTGGTTGTCGGCAGCCTGCGCCGCGAATCGTTCAATCGTCAGTTGGCGCAAGCGGTGATTTCGCTGGCGCCCGCCGATTTCACCTTCGAGTTCATCGAGATCGGCAATCTACCGCTTTACAGCCAGGAGTACGACGCCGACTATCCCGAGGTCGCCAAACACCTGAAGCAGCGCGTCGAAGCCGCCGACGGCCTGCTGTTCGTCACCCCCGAGTACAACCGTTCCATACCCGGCGTGCTGAAGAATGCGCTCGATTGGGGCTCACGCCCGTGGGGCAGCAATTCGTGGGGCAACAAGCCCGGCGCCGTGCTCGGCACGTCGCCAGGCGCAACCGGTAGCGCACTCGCGCAGCAGCATTTGCGCAACGTGCTGGCCTATCTCGATGTCGCCACGCTTGGCCAGCCCGAAATGTTTATTAAGCACGACCCGGCGGTCATCAATGAAAAAGGCGAGATCGTGAACGACAGGACGCGCAAGTTCCTGCAGACCTTCGTCGACCGGTACGTCAGGTGGGTGAAGCACCAGACTGCTGCCTGACAGAGTTCTCGCGCCAGCATTCAAGGTGGAAGCGCGCCGGTCTCGCCAGGAAATGGCACACCGACGCGGCTGTTCCTAAACGTGGTGATGCCCTGTCACCCGTTCCCATCCGTGACGTACGGCAAGCTTGAAGCGCTCCCAGGTGCTGTCCGGCGAGGTGCTTTCCCAATGGCGCCGCGCTTCCGGCTCGATTTCGTCCCATGGGCGGTCGCGATAGCGCTCGTCATGGCCGATCTCGGCGCCGTAACGGTACGCCGGCACGTAGTCTTCATAGCGTGCGTTCGCAGCGGCGTACTCGTTGTCGTAGTGGCCGCGGAAGTCTTCCTCGTATTCAAGGTATTCGTTCGGCATCTGTCCGCCCAGGCCGGCAGTCGGGTGGCTGGTTTCAGACACGACTTCCGAGGGCTGCATGATGGCGCCTGAGCCCGACACCGCGCCGGCCGCAAGCGCGCTGCGGCCCGCATCGCCGACCAGTGGATCGCTCACCGGCTCGTTGACCGGGTCGCTCATTGGACGTTCGGACAGCGGCGGCGGGACGAACGGTTCAGCGTCCGTGCCTCTGAGCGGAGAGGTGTAAAGCGGGTCGATCGGGCCGTCCGGGTTGGCCGGCGTAGCAGGCCGGGTCGTGGCGCTCGAGGTGCGAGGCGCCCCAGTCGTCATCGCGCCGATACCGAGTTCGTCGAGCACGGAATGATCGCGGCTCTCGGGTTGCATGTCCCAATCGGGCGAGCGCTCGCCGATATCGGTCGCGCCCAGCTTCGTCAGGGTATTGCGAGCGAGTTCCGCGTGCGATTCGCTGGCCGCGCTCACGCAGACCAGGATCGCGCCCCGGCGCACGGCTTCCGTATAGCGGGCCGTTTCCGGCGCACGCGGGCCGCTGGCGAACAGACTGGAAAGAAAGCGTTCGATATTGGCCAGCACACCTGAACCGGCCACTTCTTCGGTTGCCGACCCTACGGAGGGTTCCGGGTTCGCCTGCAACTCGATCGTTTCGCGCGCGAAACCGGTCTGCACAAGCGTGTCGCGAGCGGCTTCCGCTTGAGAATAGGTGTCGAATAAACCAATCACGGTATGTCGCATGGCTGTCTCCCGACGTATTTAGACGGACTGGACGGCGCGGGAAGGCGCCGCCCCTTCTGACAGACGCCGCAACGATCATGCCGGGACGAGCCCCGATGTCTGCACGCCTGTATGCGCCTGCTCATGCGGATGCGGGTGGGTTGGCCACGCGAAAAACGCGGCGCGCGGCCATCGCAGCCGCCGCGCTTTTACAACGAGTGGTAAATCGAGGGTACCGGCGATCCGGCGCCTCACTCCGCCGGATGGGCGGCTGCCTGCGCCAGATCGCGCTGGATTGTCTGCAGCAGCTTCTCCAGCAAGTCGATATCGAAGGGTTTGGACAGCACGCGCACGTCCACATGTCGCGCGCGATCGAGTTCTTCCGCGTAGCCGGTGACCAGAATGACCGGCAGCCGGGTGTCGAATGCCATGACCGCTTCGGCCAGATCGATGCCGTTCATCGTGCCCGGCATATGAATGTCCGAGATGACCAGATCGAACGGCAACGGCTCGCCGGTGCGGGCCTGGTTCGCATGGGCGTCGTCGAACAGGCGCAGCGCGGTATCGGCATTGAACACGCAGGTGACCTGATGGCCCATCATCTGCAACAGGGCTTCGGTGCCGGCGGCGACTTCGTCGTTGTCCTCGACCAGCAGAATACGCAAGCCGTGCAGCGTGACGCTTTCCTCGACGCCCGGTTCAGACGGCCGTTCGGCTTCGGCGGGGGCCGTTGCGCGCGGCAGATAGAGGCGCACCGAAGTGCCCGCGCCGATCGCGCTGTCGATCGCGGCCAGTCCACCCGAGCGCTCGCAGAACGCAAACACCTGCGGCAGCCCGAGCCCGGTGCCCATCCCTTTGGGCTTGGTGGTGAACAGCGGCTCGAAGGCGCGGGCGAGCACCTCAGGCGGCATGCCGCCGCCGGTGTCTTCGAGCGACAACTGCACGAAATCTCCCGTGAGCGGAAAGCCGTCCTCGTGACGGAAATGGATGTTCGCGGCGCGCACGGTGAAGCGGCCGCCGTTGGGCATCGCATCGCGCGCGTTCACGGCAATGTTGATGAGCGCCAGTTCGAGTTCCGCGACGTCGGTGCGCATCGGCCAGATCTCGACGCCGATATCCATCACCAGCGAAATCTTGGCGCCCAGCGACGCTCGCAGCAGTTCGCGGCATGCGGGCAACCAGCGCTCCAGCGCCAGCGTCTCGTTGCGCAACGGCTGCTTGCGAGCGACGCCGAGTAATTGCCGCGTGAGCGACTGACCGCTCTTGAGCGCCCGCTCCATCGCCGACAGTTCGCGATCGAGCCCAGGCGTGCCCCGCCGCCGCGCAATCTGGACATTGGCCGAGACGATCATCAGCAGATTGTTGAAATCGTGCGCGACGCTGCCGACCAGATTGCCGAGCGCTTCCATCTTGCGCGACTGGCGGTAGGCGGATTCGATCGAGCGGCGCATCGATGCTTCGGACTGCCAGCGCTCCCACGCTTCCTCTTCGGCGCCCAGACGCCGCAGCGACAGCCAGATCACGCACCAGAGCACGATCGACGGCGTGAACATCGACAGAATCAGCACGCTCAGGTGGCGATACCAGCCGGCCCAGATTGCCGCAGTGCGATAGCCGCACGACACATACACCGGATAGGAACCGACGCGCCGGAATGCGACGATCAGATTGTCGCCGTCAGCATCCGGGCGCATCTTCACGACGCCGGCGCGCCGGCCTTGCGCGATGGCTTCGGCGAACGGCGACTGCGGCGCGATGGTCAGCGGTTCGCGCGGACCGCGCGGATAGTGCGCGAGGATTGCGCCGTCCGTGCGGATCAGGCTCATGGTCATCGGCGTGTTGTCATTGCCGCCGAGCAACTCGCGGTAAAACGCACTGAAATAGCTGGGCCGAAGCGCGACCGAGACGACCCCGGCGAAGGAGCCGTTGGCGGCGCGCCGCTCGACGCCCGTATTGAACACCTGTTCGCCGGCCACATGCCCGGTCATGACCTTCGACACATGTTCAAGGTCTTTGCCGTCGCGAATGCCGAGGAAATCGTCGCGCCCGGCAATCGACACGGCCGGCGCCGGATAGAAGCGGCTGCTGGCCAGCAGGGCGCCATCGCTGCCGAAGATCGAGACGGCGGCCACCTGCGGGTAGCCGCCACCCATGGTGCGCAGTTTCTCGTGAATCGTGGCTTCGTCCGCGCGAATACCGTTATCGTCGAGACCCTGCGTCAATTCGACGATGCGCGCGTCGAGCGTCTCGTTCATGTCGAAAACTTTCAGGGCGTGCTCTTCCGCGACCCGCACCGTGCGCAGCGTGACATCCGTGGCGTCAGCCTCGCGTGCGTGCAGATCGCTGAATGCCATTGCCACCACATAGACGCACGGCAAAACGATGGCGGCAATCAGCAGCGCGATCAGCGTGATGCGCCGAACGTGGAAATTCTGTTCCGGCACGGCTGGAAACAAAGCCTCGTCCTGCCGATTAACGGTACGGCGGCTCGCTTGAGGAGGTTCGAACCGGTCTGGTGTCATTGTCAATAAACGCTACGGTGGTGCGGGATGAAATAACCGGAGTCGGCATGATACGAGAGCATAGACTCACGCCGGCATGAGTCGTTGCTCCGGCGATCCCGCCGGCGCCTGAATTGTCTGCTGTTTGAATCAGTGACGAATCGAGAAGCGCAAACGTACACAAAAGTATAAATGCAAAATAGAATCGTCCATAGCTATGAAAATGTGTTCAAATTTCCCGCTTAAGAGGAAAAACTCTTTAATGGAAGTGAGCTTGGCGAGTTGCTTTTCCGCCGGTTTACTTTGAGAATCAAGTCCACGATAAATAATGCGTCCGCCATGTTCGGGCGCATCTGCCGCGAGGGCCGCCAGATAACGCGCACAACGCGTGACGGAAGGCGTTCGCGGAAACATACACGCGACATGGGGACCAAGCCCGATCCAGAACGTCGCGTGGGTTCATCTACGGGGTAGGCTTCGAACATGCCGGTCATAGCCGTCGTCCAACGTGCGCGCACGCATCCATGCATGCCCACCGGTTCCGCCAAAGGCGCCTCGCCGCGCGCGCTTCCCGCTCGCCCGCATTCTGTCCTCCCGCAAGCTTCCGCCCATTTTGCCGTCGGTCGAGAGACCTCGCGTTAACTCGCGCTAAAGAAATCGCCTCTCACCGCCGTTAACGCGTAAGAACTCATTCCGTTTTCCGACCCGCCCATGCCTTTGCCCATTGTGATCGCCGATGATTCGTTGCTTGCCCGCAAGGTGCTCACCAAGGCATTGCCGCCGGACTGGGATGTCGACGTGACCTACGCATCGAACGGGCGTGAAGCGCTCGATCTGTATCGTGCGGGCAAAGCGTCGGTGATGTTCCTCGACCTGACCATGCCGGACATGACCGGCTATCAGGTGCTGGAAGCATTGCAGCATGAGGACCTGAACACCTTCGTTATCGTCGTCTCCGCCGATGTTCAGCCGATGGCCCAGTCGCGCGTGCGCGCGCTCGGCGCCGTCGCGTTCATCGCCAAGCCCGTCACGCCCGAGGCGGTACTTCCCATCCTCAAGGAGTACGGGTTGTATGTCTGAGCCAGTCCTGAACGAAGACCAGCGCGACGCGCTGCAGGAGGTCGCCAATCTGGCGATGGGCCAAGCCGCGACCCGCCTGGCGCGCCTGCTTGACGCATTTATCGAACTCTCGGTGCCGCGCGTCAAGGTGGTGGCCGTCAGCGAGGCGGCGCAGGCGCTGCGCGAGATGACCGGGATCGAAGATACGGTGAGCGCGGTCCGCCAGGGGTTTCGCTCGGATATCAAGGGCGAGGCTCTGGTGATCTGTCGCAGCGACAGCATCGAGCAGCTGTGTTCGCTGGTCAACGATCCGTATGCGCGCTCGAGCTATGAAGCGGTCAGCCAGAGAGAACTCGTATTCGACGTGGCCAACGTGTTGACGGGCGCCTGCGTGTCGTGCGTTCTCGACCAGCTCGGCCGCACGCCGATTTTTTCCGCGCCCGGCCTGCTGGGCGAAGCGATGACGCTTGACGAGGTATTCCAGCCCGGCGTGCTGCAATGGGAAGTCGCGCTGCTGGTCGAAGTGAATTTCGCGCTCGAGGACCAGAGCTTCCGTGCGCATCTCGTGATGCTGATGGCAGAGGAATCGATCCGCCATATGAACGATGCGCTCGATGCGCTCCTGTCCAGCCTATGAACGTATCCGCGAGTTCGTTGAGCGATCTGGTCATTGAACGTGTCGGTTTCGGCATCTTCGTGCTCGATCGCGACATGAACGTGCTGATGTGGAACCGCTTCATGCAGGACCATAGCGGTTTGACGCCCGAACAGGTGGTCGGCAAATCGTTGTTTGCGCACTTTCCGGAACTGCCGCGCGTATGGCTTGCGCGCAAGATCGAAAGCGTATTTCAGCTCGGCAGTTTCGCGTTCAGTTCGTGGGAGCAGCGCCCGTATCTGTTCAAATTCGATCACGACCGGCCGATTACCGGCGGCGTCGATTACATGCAGCAGGACTGCACGTTCATGCCGCTGACGCGCGATCGCGAAGTGGTGGCCGTGTGCGTGACCATTTCGGACGTCACGCATGTGAGCATCGTGCAGCGTGAGCGTGAAGATGCGGTCGCCAAACTGCAGGAATACGCAGACCGTGACGGCCTGACGGGCATCGCCAACCGCCGTTTCTTCGAGGCGCGCCTACGTGACGAATACACGCGCTGGCAGCGCTACGGCGGCGAGATGTCCTTGCTGCTGTTTGATCTCGACCACTTCAAGAAGATCAACGACCAGTTCGGCCACGGCGTTGGCGATACCGTGTTGCGCGTGATGGCGCAGCGGGTCTCGGAGGTGCTGCGGGCGCAGGACACCTTCGGGCGATTCGGCGGCGAGGAATTCGCCTTGCTGCTGCCCTGTACGCCGATCGAAGACGCCATGCGCGTCGCGGAAAAGATCCGCTGCACGATCGCCGATACGCCGGTCGAAGTGCAGGGTACGAGCGTGCCGGTGACGGCGAGCGTCGGCGGCGCATCCGCGCGCGTGGGCGTGCCGGCGTATGACGTGCTCATCAACGAAGCCGATGCGGCGCTCTACAGCGCCAAGCGTCAGGGGCGCAACCGTTCGGTGGCGTTTATCTAAGCCGGACGCGGCGTTTTCCGACGGCGGCGCGTCGCTTGCGCGATGCCGCACGACCCATCGGCGGTCGAGTTCCTGGACGCGCTTCCGTCCCCTTATTCGCCGGGAAACTGCGTCATCTCACAAACGTTGTTATACTTTTCGCCGTTTCCGG
This sequence comes from uncultured beta proteobacterium, assembly GCA_963738755.1. Classification (GTDB taxonomy): domain Bacteria; phylum Pseudomonadota; class Gammaproteobacteria; order Burkholderiales; family Burkholderiaceae; genus Paraburkholderia. Next base: position 2,763 of record CAVTXZ010000029.1, on the reverse strand, counting down.
CATCCCAGCCGGGTGTTTCGCGCGTGTCCGCGCGCGCGGGCCGCCTGCCTTGCGGGCAGCCATCAAACTTCTTGAACGCCTTTCAGCGGGCGCCTCCAGCGGAGATCGTCTTGGCTGTTTCCAATCTCGTCGTGGACGATACAGAAATCGACGCCGCTGCCGCCACTTCGGGCAGCTCGTTCTATCTCGCGATGCGCATCCTGCCGGCCGCGCAGCGCGACGCGATGTATCAGGTCTACGCCTTCTGCCGCGCTGTCGACGATATCGCCGACAGCGACCTGCCGCGCGCCGAACGCGCGGCCGCGCTCGAGCGCTGGCGCGCCGATATCGACGCCTGCTACGCCGGCGCGCCGCGCGCTTCGCTGCGCGCATTGACGCGGCACATCCATACATTTCATCTGCAGCGCGAAGATTTTCACGCGATGATCGACGGCATGGCGATGGACGCCGCCGCCGACATCTGCGGGCCCGACGAAGCCACGCTCGATCTGTACTGCGACCGGGTCGCGAGTGCGGCGGGCCGTCTATCGGTGAGGATATTCGGGATGCAGGAGGAGCCGGGCCGGCTGCTGGCGCACCATCTCGGCCGCGCGCTGCAACTGACCAACATCCTGCGCGATATCGACGAAGACGCCGGTATCAACCGCTGCTATCTGCCGCACGAATTGCTGGCGCGCGAAGGCATTGCGGTGACGAATCCCACGCAGATCGCCGACGATCCGTCGCTGCCGCGCGTGTGCGCGACGCTCGCTGAGCGCGCCAAGGAGCACTTCGCCGCTTCGGACGCGATCATGGACCGCGAGCCACGCAATCACGTGCGGGCGCCGCGCATCATGTCGGGCGTTTATCGCCTGCTGCTCGAACGCACGCTCGAGCGTGGCTTCGACATTCCGCGCACGAAGGTCAGCAAGCCGAAACTGCGCATGCTGTGGATCGTCGCGCGCTACGCGCTCTTCTGAGCTGATGCAAAAGCTCGTACATGTGATCGGCGCGGGTCTCGCCGGTCTCGCCGCTGCGGTGCAATTGCAGCGGCGCGGCGCGCAAGTCGTGCTGCATGAAGCGTTGTCCCAGGCGGGTGGCCGTTGCCGTTCGTATTACGACGCCAAGCTGGGCGCCACCATCGACAGCGGCAACCATATGCTGCTGTCCGGCAATGCCGCGGCGCTCAATTACGTGCGCGCGATCGGCGCCTCCGACGAACTCGTTGGCCCGGCCCAGCCCGACTATCCGTTCATGGATCTGGCGACGCGCGCACGCTGGACGGTGCGCATGTCGCCGGGCCGGCTGCCGTGGTGGATTTTCGACCCGAACGCGCGTGTACCGAATACCGGGCCGGGCGACTATCTGACGCTCGCACCGCTGCTGTTCGCCAAACCCGGGCGTAGCGTTGCGCAAACCATGCGCAGCAACGGCGCGCTGTGGGACCGCCTGCTGCGGCCGCTGTTTCTCGCGATGCTGAACGTCGAGCCGCGCGAAGCGTCCGCGGAACTGACGGGCGCGATGGTCCGGGAGACCCTGCTGGCCGGCGGTCTCGCGTGCCGGCCGCTGGTGGCGCGCAATGGCGTGGGCAGCGCCTTCGTCGACCCGGCGCTGCGCCTGTTGCAGCATGGCGGCGCGGCGATCCGGCTGGGTTCGCGTCTCAATAGCGTCGTGTTTGCTGCGCCTGGTACGGGCCCCGGCCCCGGCCGTGTGTCGGCACTGAATTTCGCCGACGAACACATCGCGATCGAAGCGAATCACGCTGTAATTCTCGCGGTGCCGCCGGAGATCGCCCAGACGCTCGTGCCTGGCTTGCGGGCGCCGAACCGCTTCGCGGCAACCGTGAACGTGCATTTCGCGGTCGAGCCACCGTTTGGATTGCCGCCCATCATGGGACTGCTCAACGCGACGGCTGAATGGCTGTTTGCATTCGAGGGGCGTCTGTCGGTGACGGTCAGCGGTGCGGAGCGCCTGCTCGACCAGCCGCATGCGGAACTGGCGAAAACGGTCTGGGCCGAAGTAGCTCAAGCCGCCAGTTTGCCGCTCGAGCCGATGCCGGCCTGGCAAGTCACGATGGAAAAACGCGCGACGTTTGCCGCGTTGCCTGATCAGGAGACGCTGCGGCCCGGCACGCGTACTCGCTGGAATAATCTGATGCTCGCGGGAGACTGGACGGCCACCGGCCTGCCCGCGACGATTGAAGGCGCGATCCGCTCCGGCCAGAAGGCCGCGGATACGCTGCTGAATCAACCGATGGAACGCCGATGAACGATTTATCTCAAGCCCAGCAACTGGATGCCGTGCTGCCTGAAGCCGCCGACACCGCGCTGAACGCGCCTGTCATGGCGTCGCAAGCGCCTGCCGAGCCGCTCGACGCCGCGATCACGCGCGCGACCGATGCCATCCTCGCCGCGCAGAAGCCGGACGGTCACTGGGTCTACGAACTCGAAGCCGACGCGACGATTCCCGCCGAATACGTGCTGCTGGTCCACTATCTCGGCGAAACGCCGAACCTGGAACTCGAGCAGAAGATCGCGCGCTACCTGCGCCGCATCCAGCTCGACAACGGCGGCTGGCCGCTCTTCACCGACGGCGCCCTCGACATCAGCGCCAGCGTGAAGGCGTACTTCGCGCTGAAGATGATCGGCGACCCGGAAGATGCCGGGCACATGGTCCGGGCACGCGAGGCGATCCTCGCGAACGGCGGCGCGGAGACAGTGAACGTCTTCACGCGGATTCTGCTCGCGCTGTTCGGCGTGGTGTCGTGGCAGCAGGCAATGCGTG
>CAVTXZ010000028.1:0-25361 GCA_963738755.1 uncultured beta proteobacterium | reverse complement strand
TTGCCGAGCGACCAGTACAGCGGATGGTCGGTAATGAGGCTGTCGAGCGTCAGACCGATGTGATGCCGGTAGCTCGACCAGCGATAGTCTTCCGGCGCGCTCACGAGCCCCGCGCGTACCGGGCACATCTCGACCACCCGGCTCGCCAGCAGGAAGTAGCGCTCGCCCTCGATCACCGTGGCCCGGTAGCGGCCTTCCCACAGGGTGCCGCGCCGCGCGTAGCGCCGGTTGAAGTGGGCGACGTAGCGCCGCCCCACCGCCTGCATTGCCTTCGGCAAGCTCGACTCTTCAGTCGGCGTGACGAGCAGTTGCACAGCGCCTGGCATCAACGCATACGCGTGGATAGATAAGTGATGGTCGCGCGAAGCCGCTTTCAGACAGTCGATGAAAAGCTCGTAGTCCTGGTCGTCGACGAATGCGGGCTGCTGATCGAGCCCGCGAAGGATGACGTGCTGCGGCTGGTCAGGGACATAGAGACGTGCAAGCCGTGCCATTCTGGAGTATCCGATAGTCGCGTTGGTACATACCCGAAGGTCCGAAGAACCGCATGCGCGCTAGGTTCGGCGCGGCGCGGCGAAGCCAGAAACCACGCGGCGCTTAGGGAGAAAGCTCTAGCCGCTGCGTATGGTTTGTTTCAAACGTTGTAGTCATAATGAGCGGGCCTTTTTTGGAGGAGCACATATGAAATTAAAACAGGCCGTAACGGGGATCGCGGCGCTAGCCTGTATGACCACAGCAGCGCACGCGCAATCGGCCGGTAGCTTTTTCGTCACGACAGGCTGGTTCCATCTTGCACCTCAATCCAGCAGCGACCCGCTGAAGGTGACAAGCATAGGTGGCAGCCCGACCAACATCACAGAAGCCAACACCGGGGCAACACTCAGTTCGGCCGACACCATCGGCTTCACTGCTGGCTACTTCGTCACCGATCACATCGCAACCGAGTTCGTGATTGGCGTCCCGCCTTCGTTCGACCTGGAAGGCTCGGGCAGCCTCGCCCAGTTCGGCAAGCTGGGCCAGGCAAAACAGTGGAGCCCGACTCTGCTGTTCAAGTACTACTTCAACGCTCCAACCGCTACGTTCCGCCCGTATCTCGGTCTCGGCGTAAGCCGCATCTGGTTCACGGACGAAAAGATCACCAACGGCGTCTTCCAGCAAAATGTCCTGCATGGTCCGACCAGCGTATCCACGGATAGTTCGTGGGAGCCTGTGTTTAATGCGGGCTTCACCTACGCGTTCAACCAGCACTGGTTCGCCGGCGTTTCGGTCTCGTACCTGCCGCTCAGCACGACGGCCAAACTGAACACCGCTGCGGCTACGCCGGTCGGCACATTGACCGTCCAGTCGCAAACCAAGATCAAGCTGAACCCGATCGTTACCTACGTCAATCTCGGTTACCGTTTCTAACCCTTCTGGTTCTTCAGGTCATGCACGCCCTTCAGGAAATGGGGGCTGTTGAGTTAGGGTAGTCGAATTTTCGTAGCTTGGACAACGCCGTCATCTAGAAAGTGACGGCGTTTTCTCTTTAACGCGCGCCAACGGGCGGTCCACGGCCGCGGGACACGCCGCGATGCTCCGGCATGTGAATTTGTAAATTTGACCCGCCGAGCCGGCTCGCGCGTGCAATATCTGCTGACGAATGCCGGCCGAGGTCCCGCCCCGAGTGGGCTGCGCGTTTGGCACCGAAGTTGCGTTCCTATGGTGTTTCCTGCCTGGTCACGCGACGCTGCGGAACCGAGTGGGATCTTTTCACCCTCATCGACGGAGCGATCATGACTGCACTTCCGAACACACGAGACGCCCTCGGCGAATCCTGGACCACCACGAGCCGCCGTGCGCGGCGCATCGCCCGCCATAGCCGCCACGCGGCCGAAGACATCGCGGGCGAATTGCGCACGCTCATGTCGGAACTTGAAGACACCCTGGCGGACGGCACCCAGGCCGACGCCGTGGCACTGCGCGGCAAACTGCGCAAGCAACTCGAGGTCGCGCGCGGCCGTCTGAACGATACCCGCGACGCCATGCGCGAGCGCGCCGAGGTCGCGATATCCGACGCCGACGATTACGTACGTGAAAATCCGTGGCAGACGATTGCGATCGTCGGCGGAGTGGCGCTGATCGCAGGCGCGCTATTCGCTTCGCGCCTGCGGTAGACGGCGAGCGCCGGGGCAGCGTCCCGGCGACTTTCTGCGTTAGTGGCCACTGCGTTAGTTGCCTGTGATGGTCCTGGGGGCCTGCCCGAGCACGGACGCCGTATGGTGTGGCTGTGCTGCGGGCCTACGGGCTTACCTGCGCGTCAGCCGCACGTATCCGTGCGGCTGACGCGCGGTGGCCCACGACGTGGTCCGCCTAATTGTCGTCGATCACGAACAGCCGCTGGTATTCCTTGACCGCGTACCGATCGGTCATGCCCGCGATGTAGTGGGCGATCAGGCGCGGTTGCTGCGACACGTCCGACGACTGGTAGCCCGGCGGCAGGAGCCGCGGGTCTTCCGTGAACGCGCCGAACAGACCGACCACGACGCGCCGGGCCTTGTTAGCCATCCGCATCACGCGGTAATGGCGATAGAGGTTCTTGAATAGAAAACGTTTAAGCGCCGCCGCCTGCGCGGCGACCGCTTCGCTGTGCGCGACGAGCGGCGGTGCGGCGCGCACTGCATCGAGCGAAGCCGGCGCGTGACGAGCCAGATTGAGCGTGGTCGTATCGATCAGATCGACGATCAGCGTATTGATGATGCGGCGCACTGTCTCGTGAATCAGCCTGCGTCCCTCGATTTGCGGAAAGTCGCTGCGCGCTGCCGCGTAATGCGTGTGCCATAACTCCACCTCGGCGAGCTGCTCCACCGTGAGCAAGCCGGAGCGCAAGCCGTCGTCGACATCGTGATTGTTGTAGGCGATTTCATCGGCGACATTCGCGATCTGGGCTTCGATTGACGGTTGCCGTCCTTCCAGAAAACGCTCACCCAGCGCACCGAGCCGGCGCGCATTCTCGCGCGAGCAATGCTTCAGGATGCCTTCGCGCGTTTCGAAACACAGGTTCAGCCCGTTGAACGCGCCGTAGTGCTCTTCGAGATCGTCAACTACCGCAAGGCTTTGCAGGTTGTGCTCGAAGCCGTCGTGTTCGCGCATGCATTCGTTGAGCGCATCCTGACCGGCGTGACCGAACGGCGTATGGCCGAGGTCGTGCGCGAGCGAAATGGCTTCGACCAGGTCCTCGTTCACCCGTAGATTCCGCGCGACCGAACGGGCAATCTGCGCGACTTCGAGGCTATGCGTGAGACGCGTTCGGAACAGATCGCCCTCGTGATTCACGAACACCTGAGTCTTGTATTCGAGCCGACGGAACGCCGTCGAGTGGACAATACGGTCGCGATCGCGCTGGAATTCGGTGCGCGCGCTGGGCGCGGCTTCGGGATAGCGGCGACCGCGCGACAGCGCGGAATGGGCCGCGTACGGCGCGAGGTGTGCCTCCAGCGCGTCCTGCGAGAGCACGGCGCTCGCCGCCGTGCCGCCTGCTTCATGCTGTACGTCGTCGCTGCGCCTGTCTGTCACCGGTTTCTCCGAACGTGGGCGGCGCCTTGTGACGCTGATGCGCGATGCCTTGCTGCAATACCTCGTCGTATCTAGACGGCGGCGGCCAGCGTTGCGTGCACGTCGGCGTCGGGCGCCTGAGTGATGAGCGTCTCACCGAAACGCTTCAGCAGAATGAATTTGATCGCGCCGGCTTCGGCCTTTTTGTCGACCCGCATGAGTTCGACATAGCGTGACTCGCCAAGCGCCGGCGCGCGGGTGGGCAGGTGCGCCGCGACGATCACGTCGACCAGACGCTTGCGCACCGCTTCGTCGAGATAGCCCAGACGCACGGACAAGTCCGCCGCCATCACCATCCCGCAGCCAACCGCCTCGCCGTGCAGCCATTCGCCATAGCCAAGCCCGGCTTCGATCGCGTGGCCGAAGGTGTGGCCGAAATTGAGGATCGCGCGCAGTCCGCCTTCGCGCTCGTCCTGCGCCACCACCGACGCCTTGATTTCGCACGAACGCCTGACCGCCTCAGCCAGCGCCTCGGGCTCGCAGCGATTCAGCGCCTCGACGTTCGCCTCGATCCAGCTGAAGAAACCGGCGTCGGCAATGGCGCCCGTCTTGATCACCTCGGCGACTCCGGCAGCCAGTTCGCGCGCCGGCAGCGTACGCAGCGCGCCGATGTCGGCGATCACGGCCTGCGGCTGGTAGAACGCACCGATCATGTTCTTGCCGAGCGGATGATTGATGCCGGTCTTGCCGCCTACCGACGAATCGACCTGCGACAGCAATGTGGTCGGCACCTGAATAAACGGTACGCCGCGCATGTAGCAAGCCGCCGCAAACCCTGTCATGTCGCCGATCACACCGCCGCCCAGCGCGATCAGCGTGGTCTTGCGATCGGCACGCGAGCCCAGCAGCGCGTCGAAAATCAGATTCAGCGTTTCGAGGTTTTTGTAGGCTTCGCCGTCCGGCAAAACGACCGTCGAAACCTGCTTGCCGAGCGGCGCCAGCGCGGCGCGCAGCTTCTCGCCGTACAGCGGCTCGACCGTGGCGTTCGTGACGATCGTGACCGCGCTGCCTGCGATATGCGGGGCGAACAGCGCAGTCTGGCCGATCAGATCGGCGCCGATATGGATGGGGTAGGCGCGTGCGCCCAGTTCGACATTGACGGTAATCATACGGTCCATTATGAAGCAGGATGTTTGGCGACGCCGGCCATCTCGAGCTGCATCAGAACCATATTGACGAGTCCGTTGACCGAAGGCCGGCCGGTTTCGATCACGAAATGCGCGCATTCGCGGTACAGCGGGTCGCGCACTTCGTAGAGCGCTTCGAGACGCGCCTTGGGGTCTTCCGTCTGCAGAAGCGGGCGATTCTTGTCGCGCCGGGTGCGCAGCCACAGATCGTGAGGATTGGCGCGCAGATAGATCACCACCCCCCGATTTTGCAGTGCTTCGCGGTTTTCCGGCCGCAGCACCGCGCCGCCGCCCGTCGCGAGCACGATATTGTCGCGTCCGGTCAGGTCGGAAATGACGTGCGCCTCGCGCTCGCGAAAGCCCGCTTCACCCTCCAGCTCGAAAATCACCGGAATGCGCGCGCCTGTGCGCGCCTCGATTTCATGATCGGAATCGAAGAACGGGCGATCGAGACGGCGCGCAATGGCCCGGCCCACGGTGGTTTTGCCCGCCCCCATGAGCCCTACGAAAAATACATTGGCGTGTGCGTCCCGCGCTTGCAACGGTGTCCTCTGGCTAATCCGGTATGGTTCGTGCCGCAGCTTACTGGCAAAGCGGCTGCCTTGTCGAGCCTGCGCGCCGCCGCAGGAGAGCGGCGGGAGCGTGCCCCTAATTTGTCTGAACAACGCGCGGCGTAATGAAAACCGCCAGTTCGCTGCGCTGGTCGCGATGCGCCCGATGGCGGAAAAGCGCACCCAAAACCGGTATTTTGCCCAGGACCGGCACCCGCGTCACATCGTCCCGGTTGTCGGTCGCGTAGATTCCGCCGATCGACACCGTACCACCATCCTCGACTTCGACCCGCGTTTGCACGTGTTTGGTGTTGATCGCGGGCCCGGCGTCGGTTTGCTCGCCGACGCTGTCCTTGGCGACATCCAGGTCCAGCACCACCCGGCCGTCCGGCATGATCTGCGGCTCGACTTCCAGTTTGAGCGTGGCGCGGCGAAACTGCACGCCCGACACGCCCTGCCCCACTTTCGCCTGATACGGCAGCTCGGTGCCCTGTTCGACGACAGCCTTCATGCGGTCCGCCGTAACGACCCGCGGACTCGATACGATTTCGCCGCGCCCTTCGGCTTCCAGCGCACTCAATTCGATGTTGAGCAACCGCGTCGCGCCCGCCGCGAACAGAGTCAGCCCGGCAGTGGCGGCGTCGAACCCGGAAATCGGCCGGGCCGACAGGTCATAGACCGTGCCGTCAGCGCCGCCGGTCAGCCCCCGAGCGGTACCGTCGGCGTTCGTCGCTGCCATCGACAGCCGCACGCCGAGATTGCGCGAAAAGCCCTGCTCGCCCTCGACGATACGCGCTTCGATCAGCACCTGGCGCGTGGGCCGGTCGACGGATGCGAGCAGCGCCGCAATTTGCGCGAGCCGCCCCTCGATATCGGTGATGAACAGCAGATTGGTACGCGGATCCGCAGTCGCGGCGCCGCGTTTGGACAACACCCGCTGGTTGCCGGAACCGGTGAGCAGACGCCGCACGTCTTCCGCGCGCGCATAGTGCAGCTCGAAAGTACGGCTTGCGAGCGGTTCCAGATCGGCGGCCCGCGCGTGCGCTTCGAAGCGCTGGCGCTCGCGCGCGGCCAGGTCGGCGAGCGGTGCGACCCAGATCACATTGCCGTGGCGCTCCATCGCCAGACCGTTGACGTCAAGCAGGGTATCGAATGCGGTACGCCACGGCACCTTGTCGAGCCGCAGCGAAACGGCGCCGCGCACTCTCTCGCTCGCGACGATGTTCAGTCCGGTGAACTGGGCGAACGCGCCCAGCACAGCGCCCAGTTCGGCGCGCTGGAAGTTTAGCGAGATCGGCTTGTCGTCGGCGGCGAGTTTCGCGTCTGGCGGGTTAGCCGACCCGTTACTCAGACGCGCGAGCGGCGGCAGCGGCACCGGCGGCCCTTCGAGCGGCGAGGTTCCCACGGCAACATCGCGGACGGCGGCGGATTGCTTTTGCAGTGGCTGCGATCCGTCGGCGTCAGCCGCCAAGTCGCCTTCTGCGGGTGTTGCCGCACTTGCTGTCGCACGCGATGCATCCGGCTCCTCAGATGCGCCGTCGCGGAACGGATTGGGCACTTCGGCGGCGGTACCGCGCGGCAAAGGCGCTACATCATATGGGGCATCGAGCGGCGCTATGCCTGAGTCGAGCGGCATGCCCGCAGGCAACGGCGGTGGCTGCGTCAAAGCATGCGCGATGCCGGCGTTCGTCGCTGCGCAGACGCACAGCAAGAAACCTAGCCGCGCGCCCAGGGACGACGCAGGTCGGCGCAATGGCTTCGCATGCCTCATCAGGATGCCTCCGTCAGCGCCAGCGTGCGCGTCGCACCACCATTGACCAGCGTAATGCTGAGCGAGTCGAACCGTGCCAACCGCTCAGCGCCGAATTGCTGCCCGGAGGCGGCAGTCTTTGCGCCGTCCGGGGTGTCAAGCAAGGCCAGAGCGCGCGTGCGATCGTGCAGCAAGCCGACGAGGCGCAGTTGCGAAGCACCCGGCAACTCGCCCGAAGCCAGCATTTGTGGCAGCAGGAACGGATCGTAGAAAACGATATCTTCTTCGTCATCCGAATCGAGACTGTCGCCGGCAAAAGCATCCGCAACGGCGCTTGACGGTACCGGCCGCAGCGCGCTGTACATCTGTAACGTCGCGCTCATTGCGAGTGACGCGCCATTGCGTTTGACGGTCAGATCCGTCGGGACGGCCAGCACCGGCAGATCGGACAAGCCACGCAGAAACGCCATCAGGTGAACGAAATCGGTTTGCGCGGTGAGTTGTATGGGGCGCATGGTCTCGTTACCCGAGCCGTTCGCAGCGCCGGGCTCTACTGAGAGCAACACAACGTTGTTCTGCGCGGCCAGCTCGGAAACGATGCGTACGTCGTCCGCTGACGTCCATGACGTCGGCAAACGCGCGGCCGGCGCGACGGCAACGGCTCGGCGTAACGAAGGCAATTGGATCAGCGCACGCCGCGCATCGGCGAGATGCCTCACGGCGGCGTCCAGTGCGGTCCGGCTTGCCTCAACCCCGCCGAGATCGGCCACAATCCAGCCGTGCGCGCCAAGTCCAAATACCAGCGCAACGATCAACAAGGAGACGACTAGCCGACGCCGTAGGCTCCATGCAGCGAGCGGCAAGCGCGCACGTTGCATCCACTGGGAAAAAGATAGCTGCACGCTTCCCGCGCCGCCGATATCCGCAAACATCGTACTCATTTCACACCTCTCGATTGTTCAGATTTCATTGGGCGCTGCGCAGCGGGCACGGATGGGTGAACCGCTTTCTGCGGCGGATCGCCCCATCGCAAACGCGCCGCGAATTCGATCGCATCGAGTCCGCCTGCTGTCGCTGCCGCTGCGTTGCGTGCGGCCGAGCGACGCAGATCGCTGACCTCCGCGCCCTTCACGCCGCGAATCGCACTCAGACGCTTAAGCCAGTCGGCTGAAGCAAGGTGGGCGTGCGAGGTCGCGAGCAACTCCGTCTCATACTCGCGTTGGCGTAGCTGCTGCAAAACGACGCCGTCGCCGGGTTCGAAGCTCAGTGCGTCCAGCAGATCGCGCACGTGGATGAGCGGCGCGGACAAGTCGCTTGCCCGCGCTGCGCCTTTGCGTTGCTCGTCTTGCGCCTGTAGCAACTTCGCGTGCTCGGAAAGCGGTGCAGCGAGTTGCGCCAGCGATTGCTCGACGGACGCACGCTGCGTATCGAGTCGTCACTTCTGGAATGCCTGCCATCCCGCCAGGGCGAGCAGCGCGGCACACCCGGCGAGCGCCGCGCCAATCCATTCGAGCAAACAGCGCCGCCGCGCCATTCGCGCATTGCGTTGCCGATACGGCAGCAGATTGAAGCCGCCGAGCCACGGTCGCGTGTGCCGCGCGTCACGCGACGAAGCGGGCACTTGTCCGCCAGCGGCATGCAAACGGCTGCGCATCATTCCAGCACCCCGCGCAACGCAAGGCCGAATGCGACCGCGCCCGATGGCTCGTGCAACAGCGGATCGCTCAGCTCGCGCGCGAGACCGCCAAGCGCCACGCACTCGAACGGCAGCACGGTGCAGCCCAACACGTCGGCGATGTCCGCGGACGAAAAACCCACGCCGTCGAGCAAATCGATATCGCCGCTCAAGAATGCGCAATCGAGTGCGGGACCGTGCGCGAGATCGCGCAATGCGTCGGCAAGATCGGCGTGTTCGGGCGCCGGATAGCGAATTTCGCCGACGACGCTGTCGTCGCCGATGCGCCATCCATACACGCCATCCGCACCGATCCAGAGCGCGGCATACGGCTCGTGCGGATCGAGTTCATGACTTGCCGCGTAACGCATGGCGCGCAGTGCCGCGTGCGCTTCACCGTCGATCGCGGTGAGCGAAATGCCGGCGATGGCGGCGCATTCGATTCGCGCTTCGAGATGTTGCCGTGCGGTCGCGGCAATCGTGACCGAGCGGATTGGCGAAGGCGTTTCGTCGACAAACCAGTCGACGGCCAACGCATGCCGCTCGAGCCCCGCGATGCGCTCGACTTCGCTCATCACCGCAGGCTCGAGTTCGGCCAGTTCACGCCCGCCGTCCTCCGCGCAACCGCTGAGCGCGGTAAGCCGGCTGAGCGGCACCGTAGTGGTCAGCGTGGCTGAAGCTGGTAACGCCATCGCGCAGCGCAGCGCTTGCGTCGTACAGGCGCGCGGCAGACCGGCAAATGCGTCACGCAGTGCACGCGCCACAGCGTGCCGGTCGGCGATCCCCGTGCCGGCCATCGCACTCGCGGCAAGCGGCACGCTAGTCAAGTATTCGATCTGCAGCGCGGCGCTTGCGCGCGAACGTTGACTCAACACAACCAGGCGCACGGCCTGTGAACTCACATCGATTCCCGCAGCAAATCGCTGCGCACCAAGCTGCACGTCTTGCAGCCATGACCTGTTGAACGCCATTACGCCCTCCCTCAGACTCACGCGACGAACTATTCGAACGCGAGCAACGAGGAAGGATTGTGCGTAGACGCGCCGCCGCGCGACACTCAGCCAAATGGCTAACGTTGCGTGACGCACGCCCCGCACACCATCAAAGCGACTACAGTGAAGTCATTCCTGCACGGCTCGACAACTTGTCAAGAACTGTCAGTAAGCATGCTGAAAGCTGAAAAGCGAGGCGGCTATAATCGCGGGACTGTTTTTTGGTGCCCATATGCAATCCACGTCTCCTACGTCTCCACCGCCCGCGCCGCAAAAGCGCAAACGCCCGCTATGGCTCAAGCTCATCATCGGCTTCGTGGGCCTGATCGTCGCCGGCATTCTGTGCGTGCTGCTGGTGCTCGGCTATGCGTTGGTAGTGGCCACGCCGAATCTGCCGTCGCTGGATGCGCTCACCGACTACCGGCCCAAAGTGCCGCTGCGCATCTATACGGCCGACCACGTGTTGATCGGCGAATTTGGTGAAGAGCGGCGCGACATCGTGCATATCCAGGATGTGCCCGATAGCCTGAAGAAGGCCGTACTCGCAATCGAAGACGCGCGCTTCTACGATCACGGCGGCGTCGACCTGACCGGTATCGCGCGGGCCGGGTTCGTCGCGCTGACCAACGGCCACGCCACCCAGGGTGCCAGCACGATCACCATGCAAGTGGCGCGCAACTTCTTTCTGTCGAGCGAGAAGACCTACACGCGCAAGATCTACGAAATGCTGCTCGCGTACAAGATCGAGTCGAAGCTGAGCAAGGATCAGATTCTCGAGGTGTACATGAATCAGATCTATCTCGGCCAGCGCGCGTACGGTTTCGCGAGCGCGGCGCGCGTGTACTTCGGCAAAGATCTGAAGGATCTGACACTGGCGGAATCGGCCATGCTGGCCGGCCTGCCGAAGGCGCCATCCGCCTACAACCCGGTGGTCAATCCGAAGCGCGCCAAGGTGCGTCAGGAGTACATCCTGCAGCGCATGTACGAACTGCACTACATCACTCAGGAACAATACGACGAGGCGAGCAGGCAGCGGTTGATCGTGAAGGGGGCGGGCAAGGAATTCAGCGTGCACGCGGAGTACGTCGCGGAAATGGTGCGGCAGATGATGTACGCGCAGTATCGCGAAGAGGCCTATACGCGTGGCCTGAACGTGGTGACCACAATCGATTCGGCCGATCAGGACGTCGCCTACCGCGCGCTGCGCAAAGGTCTGATGGACTACGAACGGCGCCACGGCTATCGCGGTCCGGAAGCGTTCATCAATTTGCCGTCGGACGCGGACGACCGCGAACAGGCCATCGACGACGCCCTGCTCGAGCATCCCGACAACGGTGAAATCATCGCCGCCGTCGTGACCTCGGCGAGTCCGAAACAGGTGCAGGCCACGTTTATCGACGGGAACGTCGCGACCATTCAGGGCGACGGCCTGCGCTACGCGCAGTTCGCGCTCGGCACGCGCGCGCAGCCGAATCAGCGCGTGCGGCCCGGCGCGATCATTCGTCTGGTGAAGGACGACGAGGGCGACTGGTCGATCACGCAACTGCCGCAAGTGGAAGGCGCGTTTGTTTCGGTGGTGCCGCAAGACGGCGCGATCCGCGCGCTGGTCGGCGGCTTTGACTTCAACAAGAACAAATTCAATCACGTGACCCAGGCGTGGCGCCAGCCGGGTTCGAGTTTCAAGCCGTTCATCTATTCCGCGTCGCTCGAAAAGGGGCTTGGACCGGCTACTGTGATCAATGACGCACCGCTCTTTTTCACCGCGGCTGAGACCGGCGGCCAGGCGTGGGAGCCAAAAAACTACGGCGGCGGTTTCGACGGTCCGATGACGATGCGCACCGCGCTGCAGAAGTCGAAAAATCTCGTATCGATCCGGATCCTGAACCACATCGGCACCAAGTACGCGCAGCAATACATCACGCGTTTTGGCTTCGACGCTGAGCGTCATCCCGCGTATCTGCCCATGGCGCTCGGCGCGGGTCTGGTTACGCCGTTGCAGATGGCGGGCGCGTTCTCGGTGTTCGCCAATGGCGGCTTTCGGATCAATCCCTATCTGATCGCGGAAGTCACCGACCAACGCGGCGTCGTGGTCGCGCACGCGCAACCGCTCGTCGCCGCGCAGAGCGCGCCGCACGCAATCGAACCGCGCAACGCGTATGTGATGAACAGCCTGCTGCAAAGCGTGGCGCAACGCGGTACCGGTGCGAAGACGAATGTATTGAAGCGCACCGATCTCGGCGGCAAGACGGGCACAACCAACGATTCGCGCGACGCATGGTTCGCCGGTTATCAGCACACGCTCACAGCGATCGCGTGGATCGGCTACGACAACCCGCGCAGCTTGGGCGACAAGGAAACGGGCGGCGGCCTGGCGTTGCCGGTATGGGTCGACTACATGGCTCGCGCGCTCAAGGGCGTGCCGGAATACAAGATGCCGAAACCCGACGACGTGGTCGAAATTGGCTCAGAACTGTATTTCGAGGACTTCACGCCGGGCCAGGGTTTCGTCGCCACGGTGGGCATCAGCCAGGCGGCGCTCGACGCGCAAGCGAGCGGTTCGGCGGCCGAGGCGGCGCCCGAACAGGTCGGCGAACAGGAAAAGCAGGACATCATGAATCTGTTCCGCGGGCACTGAAGCGTCAACGCACGCCGCCAGAAATGCAGAACGCCGCGCTCGATGCGCGGCGTTCTGCATTTCTGCGGCTAAAGGAGCCTTGGACCTTACGCTTCGAAATGGATCGTCTCGCCGGCCTGCTGCGTCGAATACTCCGACAAGGCAGCGAAAAATTCCGTGCCGCTGCGGGTGTCGCGCCATTCGCCATCAATGAAACGGAAGTGAAACCCGCCCGCCTTTGCCGCGATCCAGATCTCGCGCATTGGCGGTTGCAGATTGACGATGATCTTCGAGCGATTCTCGAATTCGAGGGTCAGCACATTGCCGCTGCGCTCGAATTCGATGTCGGCTTCGGTGTCGTCGAGCGCGCGTTCGATGGCGGCTAGCGCGGCTTCCGCGCGGGTCAGGTATTCACTATCGGACATGCTAAACTCCATCGATTATTTATTCAGGGACAGTCATGCGAGTCGTATCTCGGATGCGTGCGGCGGCGTCCGGCGTATCGAAGCCCGGCGCGTCAGCGCCCCGCGCGATTGTAGCGGCTTTGGCCATTCTCGCAGGTTGCGCGCTCAGCGGCTGCGGACAACGCGGTTCGCTCTACTTGCCAACCGTGCCGCCGCTGCCGGCCAAGCCGATCGAACGCACGCAACCGCCGTCGCCGGATGAAGTGAAATCCGGCACCGGCACCAGCGCCGAGATGGGTACTGTTCCCGACACCTCGGGCACGCCACTTTCGCTGGCACCGGAAACCGAACTCGCCGCGCCGCCCGCGTCTGCTGCATCCGGTTCTAACGCGGCCCCGTTGCCTGCTTCCGCCGTCACTCCCGCTCAATAAGACTTTCGCATGACTCAATCCGCATTTGACTACGTCGACGGCGTACTGCACGCCGAAGGCGTGTCCGCCGTCTCTCTTGCCGAGCAGTTCGGCACGCCGCTATACGTCTATTCGCGCGCCGCGCTCACCGAGGCATGGAACGCATATGCCGGTGCGTGTGCTGGCCGTCGCGCAACCGTGCACGTTGCCGTCAAGGCGAATAGCAATCTCGCGGTACTGAATGTGTTCGCGCGCCTCGGCGCCGGCTTCGATATCGTCTCGGGCGGCGAGCTGGCGCGCGTGTTGGCCGCTGGCGGCAAAGCGGAGAACACCGTGTTTTCGGGCGTCGGCAAACACGCGGACGAAATGCGCGCGGCGCTCGCGGCCGGCGTCAAATGCTTTAACGTCGAATCGATTCCAGAGCTCGACCGCCTGAATGCGGTCGCAGCGGAAATGGGCAAGAAGGCGCCGGTGTCGCTGCGTGTGAATCCCGATGTCGACGCGAAGACGCATCCGTATATTTCCACCGGTCTGAAGTCGAACAAGTTCGGTGTGGCATTTGAGGACGCGCGCGCCACTTATCGCGCGGCCGCGGCCATGACGCATCTCGACGTGGTCGGTATCGATTGCCATATCGGCTCGCAGATCACCGAAGTCGCGCCCTATCTCGACGCAGTCGATAAAGTTCTGGAACTGGTCGAGCAGATCGAACAGGACGGCGTGAAGATTCGCCATATCGACGTAGGCGGCGGTCTGGGCATCACCTACGACGATGAAACGCCGCCGGAAATCGGCGCTTTCGTGCGCACCGTACTCGATCGCATCGAAGCGCGTGGCCACGGCCATCGCGAAGTGTATTTCGAGCCGGGACGTTCGCTGGTGGGCAATGCTGGCGTGCTGCTAACGCGCGTCGAGTTTCTGAAGCCGGGCGCGGAAAAGAACTTCGCGATCGTCGACGCGGCGATGACCGATCTCGCGCGCCCCGCCATGTACGAGGCCTATCACGCGATCGACGCAGTCGTTCAACACGAGGTACCCGCTCACGTGTATGACGTGGTCGGCCCGGTGTGCGAAAGCGGCGACTGGCTGGGTCGCGAGCGCCTGCTCGCGGTCGAACCCGGCGACCTGCTGGCGATTCGCTCAGCCGGCGCGTATGGCTTCGTGATGAGCTCGAACTACAACACGCGTCCGCGTGCGGCCGAAGTCATGGTTGATGGTACACAAGCGCATGTGGTTCGCGCTCGTGAGGAAGTAAAGCAGCTGTTTGCAGGTGAAACGATTCTGCCGGCGTAAACGTCAAGATCGTATGCCTCATAAAAAAGGGCGATGCCGTCACACGGCATCGCCCTTTTTTACTTGTGGCAATCAACGCGCCTTTGATCTCCGCCCACGCAGCCAGACGAGCAATCGCCAGCCGAGCAAAGCGACCATGATTGCGCCGTAGATCTTCGGCAGCACGAGGTCGTGCTTGCCCGCCTTCATCCACCAGAAATGCAGGATCGCGAGCGCGCCTATCGCATAGATCGCGCGATGCAGCGTCTGCCAGCGGCGCCCGAGCTTGCGCACCATCGCGCGTGGCGACGTAGCCGCCAATGCGATGAGCAGCACGAACGCAGCAAAGCCGACGGTGATGAACGGCCGTTTGCCGATGTCCTTGATAATTGCCGCGACATCGAACCACTTGTCGAACCAGAGGTAAGTCGTGAAGTGCAGCGTCGCATAAAAGAACACATACAGGCCGAGCATGCGACGAAAGCGTACTAGCGCGGGAACGCCCGTCAGTCGACGCAACGGCGTCACGGCTAATGTGATGCACAGGAAGACGAGTGTCCACAGACCTGTCGAGCGTGTGATGAACTCGATTGGATTGGCGCCGAGCCGGTCGGTCATACCGAACAACACGATGCGCGCGAGTGGATACCATGCCGCGATAAACACCGCGATCTTCGCCGGCACGATCCAGCGCGCGCCACTAGCGGGCCGCTTTGTCGTTGCAGACGGTTGCACCCTCTGCGCAAGTTGCGCTTTAGGTCCAGTCGCGGAGCTGGGTTGTGTATCGGAAGCCATATTCGCCGATGCTCAAAAGTTCTTCTTCAGATCCATGCCCTGATAGAGCGATGCGACCTGATCGCCGTAGCCATTGAACATCAGCGTCTTGCGCTTGGGCGTAAAGAAACCGTCCTCGCCGATGCGCCGTTCAGTCGCCTGGCTCCAGCGCGGATGATCGACGTTCGGGTTCACGTTCGAATAAAAGCCGTATTCGTTTGACGCATACGTGTTCCAGCTGGTCGATGGCTGCTTGTCGAGGAAGCGGATCTTCACCAGCGACTTCGCGCTCTTGAAGCCGTACTTCCACGGCACCACGATCCGGATCGGCGCACCGTTCTGATTCGGCAGCACCTGGCCGTAGAGGCCCACCGTGAGCAGCGTCAGCGGATTCATCGCTTCGTCCATGCGCAGCCCTTCCGAGTAAGGCCAATCGAGCACGGGCGTCGACAGTCCCGGCATTTGCGATGGATCGGCCAACGTGATGAATTGTACGTATTTGGCATTGCCGGTCGGCTGCACGCGCTTGATCAATTCCGCCAGCGGCACGCCGATCCAGGGAATCACCATCGACCACCCTTCGACACAACGCAGCCGGTAGACACGCTCCTCGAGCGGCGCGAGTTTCAGCAGTTCGTCGATGTCGTACACCTTCGGATTCTTGATCTCGCCTTCCACACTCACCTTCCATGGGTGCGGGCGCAACGTGCCGGCGTTATGCGCCGGATCCGATTTATCCGTGCCGAACTCGTAGTAGTTGTTGTATGTGGTGATGTCCTTGAACGGCGTGATCTTGTCCAGCGCGACAAACTTCGCGTTGGTCTTCGCCGCCAGCTTCTGCGCTTTCGGATCGGGCGACGTGTACGCCGCGAGTGCTTTACCGTTCACGCCGATCAGGCTGCCGAGCGCCATCGCACCCGCCGCTTGCAGCACGCGCCGCCGGTTCTCGAAGACACGCTGCGGGGTAATCTCGCTACGCGCGATGTCATCGCCGGTGAGTTGTATTCTGTCGGTTCGCTTGATCCACATCCTGCGGCTCCTTGCCGGCCCATCGGTCACCACATCTTCCGGGGGCCATATTGATGATCGGCTTGTGCAGCCATTCGCCTTGCCATCCATAGGTACTCGTATAACGAACACGTTGGATGCAGCGAATATTCCGTCAGCCATAAAAAAACCGCCGGTGCGAAGCACACGGCGGCTTTTTAGTCGGCTTGGCGAGGCAGATCTTACAGCTTGCCGTAGCTATGCAGCCCCGAGAGGAACATGTTGACGCCGAGGAATGCGAAAGTCGTGACCAGCAGGCCGGTCAACGCCCACCACGCCGCCACCGCGCCGCGCAGCCCCTTCATCAACCGCATATGCAGCCACGCCGCGTAGTTTAGCCAGACGATCAGCGCCCAGGTTTCCTTCGGGTCCCAGCTCCAGTAGCCGCCCCATGCTTCGGCGGCCCACAGCGCGCCGAGAATTGTCGCGATCGTGAAGAACGCGAAGCCGACGGCGATCGACTTGTACATTACGTCATCGAGCACGTCGAGCGCCGGCAGACGATCCGCCAGCACGCCACGCTCTTTCATCAGATAGGCGACGCCGACCATAGCCGACAGCGCAAAGCTGCCATAGCCAATAAAGTTCGCCGGTACGTGGATCTTCATCCACCAGCTTTGCAGCGCCGGCACCAGCGGCTGGATCTGCTGCGCATCGCGGGCAACCGAGTACCACATCAGGAAGCCCACAGCCGCGCTGATCACCAGCAGCACGAACGCGCCGAGTGCGCGGGTGTTGTAGTGCTGCTCGTAGTACAGATAGAACAATGCGGTAATCAGGCTGAACAGCACGAACACTTCGTACAGGTTCGAAATGGGAATATGACCGACGTCAGCGCCGATCAGGTACGACTCGTACCAGCGCACCATCAGCCCGACGAAGCCCATCACCACGGCGGCCCACGTCATCTTCGAACCGATCGCCGCACCGGTGGGCGAGCGTGACAGCAGCCCGATCCAGTAGAACACGGTAGCGAACACGAACAGCGCGCTCATCCACAGAATCGCGGACTGGCTCGACAGGAAATACTTGAGGAAGAACGCGTTATCGGCCCGCGTCAGATCGCCTTGGTAGATCTGGATGGCCAGCAACGACAGCGCCGCGATGCCTACCATCAGCGGCCGCACCGGCTTCCAGCGCCAACCAAGTACGACGAAAACCGGCACTGCGCAGCACAGCACCAGTTTGTCGTAGTAATTCATGAACGGGTGATAGCGCGACAGCGCGAACCCCGCGCCCGCAACCATCGCGAGCGCGAACAGCCAGTCGACGATACCGAGCCGTTTCAGGAACGGCCGTTCGTCATACTGCGCGACGTTGAGTGTCTCAGTCGCGAACGTCTTCTGCGGCCGCGAGGGTGAAGAGGAGGATGAAGAAACCTGAGTCAAGTCCATGATCTTACCGGGTCGAATCTTGTGAGCTTGCGGACGGCGCACCGGCGGGGCCGGCTTTGTCTGCGCCACCCGCGGCGTCGGATGCTTCTGTGAGTTTGGCGCCCAGCGCGGCGCCCACGGCGTCACGCGTTTGAACGAACTCTTTTTCGAAATCGAGCGTTTTGCGTGCGCTCGACATCGCCATCACGACAGTCGTGCCGTGATCGGTATCTTTGAGCCAGAACCAGAGGCGCCGTTCGCGGACGTAGAACATCGAAAAGATGCCCAACACGAGGAGCAGGCTGCCAAGATACACGACTTTTTTGCCCGGCGCGCGCGTCAACTGAAATACCGAAGCTTGCACCTGCTTGAATGAGTCAAGCTGCAAGTAGACCGGCGATCCATACAAAAAGCTGTCGGAAATGGCGTTGATCGAGCTCTGGACGAAGCGGCTGGCGTCCGCGTTGGCCTGCGAGTCCGGCTCGCCGAGCTGCTCGCGCGACAATTGCCACAAGTCCCACGTCGAGCCTTCCAGCATGCGCAGCAGCAGGCCCGCGGCCTTTTCCTGCTCGCCCTTGGGCACGGAATGGTCGATAAAGCCGGCAATCGCCTGGAAGCCGCCGACGGTCTGGCCATTTGGCATCTTGATGCTGGTGTCAGCCCCGGCAAAAAGGGTCAGCACGCGCAGCGCGCTTTCTTCCAGATGCTGCTGCAATTCGGTATTCGAGCCCGGCACCGAACGCAGTGCGAAACGGTGCGCGGCTGCGGCGCGCATGTCCGGACTTTCAAGCGTGGCGCGCAGATTCATCCACTCCTTGACCGTGCCGCCCGTGTCCGCGGGAATGCGCAGGTAGCGGAACGGATCGTCAGGATTCAGGCGCATGCCGGCGAGGAACATGCGCTCGCCGCTCACATCCACTGGCAACATGTAGTTGTTGTATTCGCGCGCCTGGCCGTCCTTGTCACGCACCTTGTATTGCACCGACGGGCCAACGTTATGCAGATCCAGCGGTTTCGAGGTTTTGGCGCCCGAACCGAGGCGCTCGTCAAACGCTTCTTTAAGCGTGCGATGGGCGGCGACGCCGCGCGCATCGTTCGCACCGCTGCCGTTGGAGACGTTTTCAACGTTGATCGCACGGAAATCGGTAAATTCGACGGTCTGGCCGTCCGCCAGCGGTGAAGCCGTGCTCAACGGCGCGTCGCCGCCGATCGTGCCGCCGAACGGCGCGGTTTTCGCGCTGTTTCCGGTCATCGGGTAGGCGGTCATCTGCATCTGCGAGCCGCCGTCCTGGAAGCTCGATTGATAGATCGACACGCCGTCGTATTCGAACGGCTTGTTGACCTCGACCCGCGCCGGCACGCGCGCGCCGGTCTTGTGGTCGACCACGACGATGTCGCTCGCGAACAGCTTCGGCATCCCGGTTGAGTAATAGTCGACGATGAACTTGTTCAGTTCGATCGAAAACGGCAGATCCTGGATCAGCGAGCCGTCCGGCTGATTCAGGATTGCCGTCGACACATGCTGACCTTCCGGCACCCATGCATAGCCGCGGAACGTCGGGTTCGATTGAGACAAACGATGTTCCGGCGGAATATCGTTGATCACCGTATTGGAGCGAATCGGCGACTTGTCGAACAGCCACATTTGCAGCTTGATCGGCAGATTGCTGTCGAGCAGGCCACCCAGGCAGATCACGACGATCGCAAGGTGAGCGGAGATGTAGCCGAATTTGGTCAGCGCACCGCGCTTGGCCGCAATCAGTGTTGCGCCCTCGGACTCACGCGTGACGAACTTGTAGCCGAACTTCGCCGAGAGTTTGGCGAGCACCGCCGAGGTCTGCGCGCGGGTTTCGTGGACCGCGAACTCGCCCTTGTGATGGAACGCCCGCAAGCTGCCTTCGCGGACTTTGTCCTTCCAGCTCTTTGCGTCGGCGACCATTTTCGGCGCGTTGCGGATCACGCATAGCGACACCGACACCATCAGGAAACCGAGAATCAGCATGAACCACCACGAGCTGTACACCGTGTACAGGCTCAGCGAGCGGAAGATGTCCGCCCAGAACGGGCCAAACTGATTGACGTAATTGGGATACGGATCGTCCTGCGTGAGGACGGTGCCGATGATGCTGGCGATCGACAGAATCACGAGCAACGCGATTGCGAAGCGCATCGAACTCAATACTTCGATGATGCTGCGCGTGATGCGGTTGCCCGACTTCGACTGCAAACCCGACGTGGTGACGCTCATTCATACTCCGACTGAACAGCAAAAAAGGGTGAAGGGCTGTCGTAGGCACGACGCCCTCACCCTTTTCTTGTTTTTGCCGGCCTCACAGGGCCGGTTGCACTTGCGTGCGGATTCGTGAGAAAACGCTGGGCCGCCCCAGGTTTTCCGCCCCGCGGGAAGTCCCCTTGGGGGCCTGACGCGAAGCGCCAGGAACGGGGCGCTCTATCTTAATGCAAGCCCGCGATGTAGTCGGCTACAGCCTTGATTTCGCTGTCCGACAGACGCACTGCAATTGCGTGCATCGCGTCGTTGTTGTTACGTGCGCCCGGACCTTGCGTGAACGCGGTCAGCTCCGTCACCGTGTAGTCCGCCCACTGCCCGGACAGACGCGGATACTGCGACGGAATCCCCTGCCCGGTCGGGCCGTGGCAACTTGCGCACGCCGGCACGCCCTTGTCCGCAATCCCGCCACGATAGATCTTCTGACCGAGCGGGACGGTGTCTTTGTTATGCGCGTATCCCGGCTTTGGCGTCTGCGCGGCAAAGTATGCAGCAACGTTGACCATGTCCTGATCGGACAACGCCGCGGCCATGCCCGCCATGATCGCATTGTTGCGCGCGGGCTGCTTGGCGCCCGGCTGCGTCTTGAAGTCCTTGAGCTGCTTGACGAGATATTCGGGATGCTGCCCCGCCAGCTTCGGATACGCACCGCCAGCACTGTTGCCGTCCGCGCCGTGGCATGACGCGCAAACCTGCACCGCGATTGCCTGCCCCCGATTGACGTCCGGCTTTGCCGGATCTGCTGCTCGTGCCTGAATTGCCAAACCTGAAAGACCTGCCGCTACTTGAAGCACCATCAGAGTCTTGCACAGTCGATTCATTCGCACACCCTGTTTCGTCTTGTGGGATTTTAGAGGTTCTGCAAAATACGACGGAAACCGAGTGACCTTGAGAGCCGCCAAGGCACGCGGGCTGGCCCCCTCAGGTTTTCAGTAAACCATCGTATTGTACAATAACTCG
Source organism: uncultured beta proteobacterium (assembly GCA_963738755.1). GTDB lineage: Bacteria > Pseudomonadota > Gammaproteobacteria > Burkholderiales > Burkholderiaceae > Paraburkholderia. The sequence continues at coordinate 4,534 of CAVTXZ010000028.1, read as the reverse complement.
CTAATCGCTAAGACGCCAGTCGGGCTTGACCCGTCCCCACTCCGGGTTCCCCGGCGTCTCGAATCCTGGCCTGATCATGTCCTTCCTGCTCCACCAATCCCGCTTTTTCACGACCGTCAATCACCTGCGTGATCTGCCGGCCACCGCGCAACCCGAGATCTGCTTTGCCGGGCGCTCGAACGCGGGCAAGTCCACGGCCATCAATATTCTGTGCAATCAGAAGCGGCTGGCGTTCGCCAGCAAGACGCCGGGGCGCACACAGCATATCAATTACTTCTCGGTGGGGAAGGAGGACGAACCGACAGCGTATCTGGTCGACCTGCCGGGCTACGGCTACGCGGAGGTGCCGGGCGCGGCCAAGGCGCACTGGGAAGCGCTGCTTTCCACTTACTTGCAATCGCGCTCGCAACTGCGCGGCATGATCCTGATGATGGACTCGCGCCGCCCGTTGACGGATCTGGATCGGCGAATGATCGAGTGGTTCGCGCCGACCGGCAAGCCAATCCACACGCTGCTCACGAAGTGCGACAAATTGACACGCCAGGAGAGCGTGAACGCGTTGCGTGCGACGCAGAAAGGTCTGGCCGAATATCGCACCGCTGGCTACCGCGGCGAACTGACCGCGCAACTGTTCTCGGCGCTCAAACGTGTCGGGATCGACGAGGCGCACGAACTGGTCGAAAGCTGGCTAATCCCCGGCGCGAAGGGCGACGCCGACGCTGCGCAGTAGTCGCGGTGTCTGTCACCGACCGCGCGGAAATGTGATTTCGCACGCCCATAAAAAAACCCGCCGCTTTAACGGCGGGTCAAACAGCCTAATCGAAAAAACGACAGGCACCCGCTCAGGGAGGAGAAGCGGGGAGGTCAGCGCAAGGCGCCTTGCTCGATCGGTATGATATACCATTGTCTCGAAAAGTTTCCGGGAGCGCTGGCAGGCGTTATTTGCCCACTCCACACATCCACGTTTCTCCGATTCGTTTATGAGCTTCTACCCCCACTACCGTCCGCGCCGCATGCGCCGCGACGACTTCTCGCGCCGACTGATGCGGGAAAACATCCTCACCACCAACGATCTGATTTACCCGGTGTTCATCGTCGAAGGCACCAACGTGCGGCAAGCCGTACCGTCGATGCCGGGCGTCGAACGTGTGTCGGTCGATCTGCTGATGGGTGTCGCCGAGCAGTGTATGGAACTGGGCGTACCAGTACTGTCCCTGTTTCCGGCCATCGAACCGTCGCTGAAAACGCCGGACGGCCGCGAGGCGACGAATGCCGCAGGGTTGATCCCGCGCGCGGTGCGTGAACTAAAGAAGAATTTCCCCGAACTGGGCGTGTTGACCGATGTCGCGCTCGACCCGTACACGAGTCACGGTCAGGACGGCGTACTAGACGAAACCGGTTACGTGATCAACGACGAAACGGTCGAAATCCTGGTCGAACAGGCGCGCGCGCAGGCTGAAGCCGGTGTCGATATCGTCGCGCCTTCCGACATGATGGACGGCCGTATCGGCGCGATCCGCGAAATGTTCGAAAGCGAAGGCCATATCCATACCCGGATCATGGCTTATGCGGCCAAGTTCGCATCGGCGTTTTATGGTCCGTTCCGCGACGCCGTCGGTTCCGCGACGAACCTCGGCAAGGGCAACAAGATGACCTACCAGATGGATCCGGCCAATTCGAATGAAGCGTTGCGCGAAGTGCGTGCGGACATCGAAGAAGGCGCGGACATGGTGATGGTCAAGCCCGGCATGCCGTATCTCGACATCGTGCGCCGCGTGAAGGACGAGTTCGAGTTCCCGACTTACGTGTACCAGGTCAGCGGCGAATACGCGATGTTGAAGGCGGCCGCGCAGAACGGCTGGCTGGACCACGACAAGGCAATGATGGAATCGCTGCTCGCATTCAAGCGCGCAGGCGCGGATGGCGTGCTGACCTACTTCGCGCTGGATGCCGCGCGGATTTTGCGGGCGCAGAAGTGATTTAAAGCGTTGCCTTGCATGCGAAGTCAGTCGGAAGGCTGAAAGAGAAACGGGGGCGGACCTGCTGGTCGCGCCTCCGTTTTTTTGTATGCCCCGGCTGAGTACCGGTTCCGATTTACGCCCCGGGCGCGTTCGCGCGATCGAGGCTACGCAAGAACTTATCCGCAGACTCGTAGCCGACTACGCGCAGTACTTCCTTGCCCCCGCGGTCGAAGAAGATGATGCCCGGCGGCCCGAACAGGCTAAAACGTTTGAGCAAGGTTTGATCGTCGGGATTATTCGCGGTCACGTCGGCGCGAAGGAGGTTCATCTGCTTCAGTTTCGCCTGGACACGCGGGTCGCTGAAGGTGAACTTCTCCATCTCTTTGCAGCTGACACACCAGTCTGCGTAGAAATCGAGCATAGCCGGTTGTGCAGCCGTTTTGACGGCCTGGTCGAGTTCATTCGATGAGCGCACGGGCGCAAACATGAGAGCGCTCTCCGGCGACGTATTCGGCGTGCGGGCCGCATTCGCTACCGCCGCTTCGCCGCCACGGGCGGCCAGCACCGCAAGTGGACGAAGCGGATCCGTCGAACCCGCCGCGAGACCGACCAACAGCACCGCCGCCCAGATGGCCAGCGCCGCGCCGATGCCACGGCCAAGTCCACGCCATATGGAAGCGTCAGCGGCAGCCGCCGAAAACAGCCCAAGAGCCGCGGCGGCGACCAGCAACCACAGCGCGCTCAGCAGCATCGCGGCAGTTGCTCCGAGCACCGGCCAGACAATCCACAGAGCTGCAGCAAGCAGCACGACGCCGAAGAAGACCTTGACGCTGTCCATCCAGCCGCCCGCGCGTGGCAGGAAGGTGCCGGCGCCGAGGCCGATGATCAGGAGCGGCACGCCGAGGCCGAGTCCCATTGAAAACAGCGCGGCACCGCCGAGCAGCGCGTCGCCCGTGTGCGCGATGAACGCAAGAACGGCAAAAAGCGGTGCCGTCATACAGGCCCCGACAACCAGCGCGGACAGCGCGCCCATCACCGCCACCGCTGCGAACTTGCCGCCCGAGCGTCCGGTCGACGCACGCGACACACCGTCCTGCCAGCGCTGCGGCAGCGCAATGTCAAAGCCGGCGATCAGGGTCAAGGCAAAAATTGTCAGCAGAACGCCGAACGCACCCAATACCCAAGGGTTCTGCAGCCACGCGCCGAGTCCTTGCCCCACCAGCGCAGCAGCGATCCCCAGCGCCGTATAAACCAGCGCCATGCCGATCACGTAGGCAAGTGACAACGCGAACCCGCGAGCACGCGTGACTCGCGCGCCTTCGCCGATGATGATCGCCGACAGAATCGGAATCATCGGATATGAACACGGCAGCAGACTGAGCACGACGCCGGCAACGAAATAGAGGCCGACGATCGCGAAGAACCCACCGCCTTGCAGCAACGATTGCGCATAGTCAGCGCTGGTGGCTCGCTCATACCACGGCGTATCGGCTGCGATGGACGATGATTGCGCGGAAGCAATGGCCGCCGCACTGCCTGCCGGCTGCAGAGCCGCGCCGCTTACGTGGTACACACGCTCCATTGGCGGATAGCAGATCCCTGCATCGGCACAACCCTGTGAAGTGACCGCCAGATCGAAAGGACCTGCGGCCTGCTCGACGGGGATGCGGATCGTCAATTCATTACGATAAGTCTCGACGTTCTTGTTAAACGTTTGATCGAATTTGACGTGTCCGGCGGGCAATTGGGGATCGCCGATTGTGGTCGTGCCATTGCGAGTCGCAAACGCAAAGCGCTCGCGGTACATGTAGTAACCGTCCGCGATCCTGTATGTGACATCAATTTCGCCCGGCTTCTCGGTTGCATTGAATTTGAAGGCTACCGCGGGGTCGAGGAAGTCATCTGCGGCGCGCGCCAGCGTATTGAACTGGGCGAGAACCAGATAGCCCAACAGGAAAAAAACTGTGCGCAATGCTTGGCGGGTACGCCGGTTGAGACCGTTAAACATGTAGAGGACGTTGTGTTTCAGCAGTAATCCATTGGCCGTACGCGGCGGACGCCGTCGCTTGCCACGAGAGGATTTCTGGCGTGTCGTAGGGATGGTGCGCCTGAATGTACTGTTCGAGCTCCGGGGCGCGCGCGGTGCTCGTTTTGAACAGCAGCTGGATTTCCTGCGCCGATTCGATCGCGCCCTGCCAACGGTAGCTGGACTGAACGGTGCCCAACTGCGTGACGCATGCGCATAGCCGCGCAGCCAGTGCGTCGGTTGCGAGCTTCTGGGCAACGGTAGAGTCGGGCACCGTCGTCAGAATCAAAATCACATTCACGCTCACAAAGGGCTCCGGCCAGGCACGGTTCGGGTGCCGTTATCCTACCACCTGGCCTTGCTGTGCTGCAGGCACGGCCGCAGCCAAGACCGCAGTCGTGCTGCGGCATTTGGCCACCTTGAATCGCCGGCATGCATGCGGGCTGTTCGCCGACGCGGCCGCCAAAACAAAAAAGCCAGGCTCAATGCCTGGCTTTTTTGCCGATGCCAAAAAGCTTACTCAGCTTCTTGCACTTCAATTTCTTCG
>CAVTXZ010000027.1:0-93471 GCA_963738755.1 uncultured beta proteobacterium | reverse complement strand
TTCGTCGCGGCGGACGAAAGTGCGCTTCTTGCGCACCTCGACCTGAATGGTGCGAGCTTTGCCCGTCGCGTCGGATTGCTTGATCTCCGACGTATGCCGTCGCGTCAGCGTGATCTTGCGCTTGTCGGCATCAGTCGAGCCGTGCGACTTGCGCAAGTGGTCGAGCAGACGCGCCTTGTCCGTTTCGGACAAGTTGTCGTCTTCGCTCGCTTTCTGTGACGCCCGCCGCCTGCAGCTGCTCGAGCAGCACGCCTGCAGGCATTTTCAGTTCCGCGGCAAATTGGGCTACGTTGTTACTCGCCATTCATTCCTCTTAATGCAAGGACCGATTCCTTGCGGTTAGCATCGGGTCATGCGGCCTGACGGCCGCGTTCAATTTAGTGCGCCATGGTCATTTCTCACTGGAACCAGTGTTCACGTGCTTTCATGATCAACGCCTTAGCGGCATCCTCTTCCATTCCGGTCATCTCGACCAGTTCATCCACAGCCAGCTCGGCGAGTTCGTCGCGCGTCTGGATCTGATGTTCGGCAAGCTTCGCGAGCAGGTCGGCGTCCATGCCGTCCAGGCTCTTCAGGTCGAGTGCAACATTTTCGACCTTTTCTTCATTCGCGATCGCCAACGTCAACAGCGCGTCGCGCGAGCGATTACGCAGTTCGTGAACGGTGTCTTCGTCGAATGCTTCGATTTCGAGCATTTCGTTGAGCGGCACATAGGCGATCTCTTCGAGGCTCGTGAAGCCTTCGTCGATCAGGATGTCGGCAACTTCTTCGTCGACATCGAGACGCGCCATGAACAGGTCACGCAGTACGCCGCGCTCCTGATTCTGCTTTTGCGCAGATTCGTCCGGCGTCATGATGTTGATCTGCCAGCCGGTGAGTTCGCTGGCAAGACGCACGTTCTGGCCGCTGCGGCCGATCGCGACCGCCAGTTCGTTTTCGTCTACGACGACGTCCATCGAATGCTTTTCTTCATCGACGACGATCGACTGGACGGCTGCCGGCGCGAGCGCGCCGATCACGAACTGTGCGGGATCTTCCGACCATAGCACGATGTCGACGTTTTCGCCACCGAGCTCGTTACGCACCGCCTGCACGCGCGAACCGCGAATGCCGACGCAGGTGCCGATCGGATCGATGCGCTTGTCGTAAGCGACCACGCCGATCTTCGCGCGCACGCCCGGATCGCGCGCGGCCGCCTTGATTTCCAGCAGGCCCTGTTCGATTTCCGGCACTTCCATCTCGAACAGCTTCATCAGGAACTCGGGCGCCGTACGCGACAGTTCGATCTGCGGACCGCGCGCGGTGCGATCGACCTTCGCGATATAGGCGCGCACGCGGTCGCCCACGCGCAGGTTTTCCTTCGGAATCAGCTGGTCGCGGCGCAGCAGCGCTTCGACACGGCCGGTTTCGACGATGAAGTTGCCCTTGTCGAGACGCTTCACCGAGCCGGTCATGATGTGCTCGCCGCGCTCGAGGAAGTCGTTCAGGATCTGCTCGCGCTCGGCGTCGCGCACCTTCTGCAGGATCACCTGCTTGGCGGCCTGCGCGCCGATACGGCCGAATTCGATCGACGGCACCGGTTCTTCGATGAAGTCGTCGAGCTGGATCTCGGGCTTCTGCTTCGCGTGCTTCGAACAGCAGGATTTCCTGATCCGGTTCCTGCAGACCGGCTTCGTCCGGCACCACTTTCCAGCGGCGAAACGTTTCGTGCTCGCCGCTTTCACGGTCGATATGGACGCGGATATCCGCATCTTCTTCGAAGAGTTTCTTGGAGGCCGAAGCGAGAGCCGCCTCGAGCGCGGCAAATACCACGTCTTTGTCGACGTTCTTCTCGCGTGCCAGCGCATCCACCAGCATCAACACTTCGCGACTCATTGTTTGCGGCTCCTAAAGTCAACTTTCGGAACGAGGCGTGCTTTATCGATGTCCGCGAGCGTGAAATCGAGCATCGCGGCGCCTTCCTTCCCTTCAAATTCCAGACCGATCGTCTCGCCTTGCGGAGCATGCAGGATGCCCCGGTACGATTTCCGTCCGTCCAATGGCTTTTTCAATGTGATTACCACTTCGCTGCCTGCGAAGCGTTCGAAATCCGCCAGTTTTTTCAGCGGGCGGTCGAGACCCGGCGACGACACTTCAAGCCGCTCGTAATCGATATTTTCGACCGTCAGAACGTGCTGGAGCTGACGCGTGACTTTCTCGCAGTCTTCGATCGCGATGCCGGCCGGCTGGTCGATATAAATGCACAACATGCCGCGCCCGGTGCGCTCGAGATCGACGAGCTCGTAGCCGAGTCCCACGACCGTGGTTTCAATCAGTTCCGTCAGTTGCACAGTGCCCTCTTAGATGTTCGCGCAGCGAGCCTGCCGCTTGTTTTGCAAACAACCAATGCGGGCCGCGCGCCAAGCCGGCGCACGTTCGTGCGACCCGAGATGCCGAACCACGAGAACTGAGCGGCAAAAAAAAATGGGCTAAACGCCCATCATCTTATTACCGGTGGTCGCACCTGAGCCGCACATGAAAAGCCGCACGCCCAGCGACTTCGCGATTGTAGCCATTTTTCGGGACAAACGCAAACCGCAGAACGCCGTGCGAAGCGCATTTCCGCTTGATTTCATGGGAATCTTTCGACGATATGGCAGCGTTGCGGGCCTTTTGCAAGGCGGCTTATGCCGCCTTGAACCGGCGCCGGACAAGCGGGGCAAATAAACCCTGCCCCTACTTTCGCCTACGCCGCGGTTTTATGCGTTGCATGAAACCCGCGGCGCTCGTCGATCGAATCTGGCGGCGGCCGCGCAAATCGTTAAAGAACGATTCGCGGCCGGCCGTCCTACGCGGCTAAGCGCAGCCGCTTAACGACCGCGCGAACGGCCACGCGGCGCGCCGCCGCCGCGATTGGCGCCGCCCGGGTTGGCATTGCCGCCACCCGCGCGGTTGGCGTTGCCGCCGCGATTGCCGCCCGGCCCGCGATTGCCGCCGCTGCCCGGATTGGCGCCACTGCCGCCGGCACGCTTGCCGCCGCCAGCCGCACGATTGCCATTGCCCGACGGCGCGCGATTGCCGTCGACCTCGCGGCCGCCACGCGGGCCAGCCGCGCCGCCGCCCATCGGGCCGCTGAAACCACCGCCGGCGCCACGGCCAGCGCCGCGATTGCCGTAGCCGCCGCCGAAGCCCGTGCCGACCGCCGCAGCCGCCGCCGAAGCCACCGCCCGCCGCGCCGCGACGGCCTTGGCCGCGCGGCTGCTGCTGGTCGAAACGGCTGTGCGACATCAGCACCGGTTCACGGCCGATGAAGCCCATCGACGTCTGCATCGGATCCGGCTGCTTGCGCTCCGGCGCCGCGCTGCGGCTGCCGCTTCTCTTCCGTCGGCGCCTTCAGGCCGACCGACGCCATCAGCGCGCGCACCTGGTTGTCTTCGAGCTCTTCCCAACGGCCGCGCTTCAGGCCCTTCGGCAGCGAGATCGGGCCGTGACGCGTGCGGATCAGGCGGCTGACCATCAGGCCGGCCGCTTCGAACATACGGCGCACTTCGCGATTACGCCCTTCGGCGAGCGCGACGTGATACCAGTGATTGGTGCCTTCGCCGCCGCCGTCGCGGATGCGCAGGAAATTCGCCGGACCGTCTTCCAGCTCGACGCCGTGCAGCAGCTTCTGACGCATGCCTTCGGCCAGTTCGCCGACCACGCGCACCGCGTATTCACGCTCGACGCTGTAACGCGGATGCATGAAGCGGTTGGCCAGATCGCCGGAGGTGGTCAGCATCAGCAGACCTTCCGTGTTGAAGTCGAGACGGCCGACCGCGAGCCACTTGGCGGTCTTCATCGGCGGCAGCTTGTCGAACACCGACGGACGGCCTTCCGGATCGGCGTGGCTGACGATTTCGCCGGTCGGCTTGTGGTACAGCAGTACGCGCGGCGGCTTGTTGGCCAGCTTGCGCTTGACCGGCTTGCCGTTGATGCGGACCTGGTCGGTCGGCATGATGCGCTGGCCGATGTGAGCCGGCTCGCCGTTCACCGACACGCGGCCGGCGACGATCAGCTCTTCCATGTCGCGGCGCGAACCCATGCCCGCCTCGGCCAGCACCTTGTGCAGCTTCGGCGCGTCGTCGTCCGCGGCCAGCACGCGCTTGGGCGCGGCGGGCTTGCCACGGCGCAGCATCGGGGCGCGCACGCCGCCGGTGGCGCTGTTGTCCGCATCGAACGCGGGCGAGGTGACGTACGAGAACAGATCGTCCGGCAGCCGCCTCCTGGCCAGCGCCGCCGCCACCGCCGCCGGCGCTTCGCCGCCACGGCGATTCTGACGCTGCCCGCCTTCGCGCGGTTGACGCTCGCCCGCGCGCCTTCACGGTGCGCCTTCGCGTTGCCCTTCCCGCTGACCGCCCTCGCGCTTCGCACCGCCTGCGTTGCGACGCGGCCCTGGCCCTTGGCGCCCGCGTCCTTGCGCGGCATGCGCACCTGCGCGACCACTTCGCCGTCCGGCGGCGCCTCGGTGACGACCGGCGCGCCCTGCGCGGGTGCGCCTTCGGCGCCCTTCGTCTTCGCTCCGGCGCGGCGCCGCGCGATCAGGCTGCGCGGACCGCGACGCAGGCCGCGACGCGGACGGTCTTCGCCGTCTGCTTCCGTGGTCTGCGCCGGGCGCTCGCCCTCGCCTGCCGACGCTTGCGTGGTGCGCGCTTCGTCGGCGCGCGGCGACGGCACGGCGCGCTCGGATTCGGACGAATCGGTGTCGTGGGTATGTGTCAAAACAACCTCAAAATGTCAGGTCGCGCGCGCCCATTGCGGGCGCGGCAAAAAAGTTCGGTTACGTCAGGCGCTGCGCGACTCGGGTTCGTCGTCGGTCAGAATGCCTGCGTCCTGTGCGGCATCGCGGTGATCTTCATGATCGCCGTGCGCCGCCGTGGTCGGGTTCGGCTCGGCGGCGCGCTCCGTATCGCGGAGTACGCCCGAGTCGTACGCGGGTGTTGCCGGATCGGCCTGGGAGGCCAATTCCTGATTCATTGCAGGCTCGGCGGCATCGACTTGCGGTTCTACGTGCTCGGGGTCGACCGGTGCCGGCGCTGCTTGTTCTGTAGCGATTTCCGTTCCTGCCGCCGCGCCGGATTCGACGTGGTGGCGATCGGCGTGACTCGCTGTGTCCGCGGACTCGCCTGGCTGACTCTCAGCTGCCGGCTGTCCGCTATCCTGCTCCTCGCCATGCGCGCTCGCAGCCGCGGATTCCAGCATCGCGGCATCTGCCTCGAGCGCATCGCCTTCCTGCGCTACCAGCACCGGCACGGTTTCGAGGTCGGCGAACTCGATCGCATGCTGACCAAGCAGCTCCGCGTTCAGTTGCGCCGACGGATCCGCCAGCGGCGGCAATTCGTCGAGCGCCCTCAGACCGAGGTCGTCGAGAAACTGCCGCGTGGTCGCATACAACGCCGGGCGGCCCGGCACGTCACGATGGCCGATCACTTCGATCCAGCCCCGATCCTCGAGTTGCTTCACGACCTGCGTATTCACCGTGACGCCGCGAATCTCTTCGATATCGCCGCGTGTGACCGGTTGCCGGTACGCAATGATCGCCAGCGTCTCGAGTACCGCGCGCGAATATTTCGGCGGCTTCTCAGGATGCAAACGATCCAGGTACGAACGCATCGCGGGCTTGCTTTGAAACCGCCAGCCCGACGCCAGCCCGACCAGTTCCACACCACGCCCGGACCAGTCCTGCTTAAGGTCTTCGAGCAGAGTGCGAACGGTGTCTGCCGACACGCCGTCGGCAAAGAGCTTGCGCAGCTCGCCGAGCTTTAACGGCTCCTGCGCGCAGATCAAGGCAGTCTCGAGGACGATCTTCGCCTCTTGGGTATTCATGCAGCCAGGTCGACCTTATGAGTTAGGGTCAAAGAACCGGATCAAACAGACGATGTGGAACTGAAGACGCGCTCGCCCGATTCTGATCGGTCATATTGATGGGAGCACGCACCGGGGGGAGGCGAAACAGGCAATCGAGCCAAACCCAGCCGGACGGAGCAGCGATATACCTGAAAGGAATCGCGTGACTGAGCGCCATATTACGCAAAAACAACCAGTGCGTAAAGTTGAAATCCCCTGCGCATTTTCCGGCTATGCGTGGACAAGCTTGCCAGAGCGCAAAAGCGGCCTCAATCGGACCTTAATCCGCTCCGGCCAATCCGCCTTCCCGGCCCCCTTCTCCATTCAATGCGCTCCGTGCTGCGCCAGGAAGCTTTTCAAACGCTCGACGCCCGCGTCCAGCCGCGCCGTGTCGCAGGCATAGCACCAGCGCACGAAGCCTTCGCCCTGCGGCCCGAACGCGCTGCCCGGCGCCACGCCGAGGCCGACTTCCCGGACCATCGCCTTACAAAGGTCGAGACTGCGCGTCGCGCCCGGCATCGAGAAAAACAGATACATCGCACCCGGCGGGGCCTTCACGTCGATCCCGGGCACCGTGGACAGCGCCCGCACAAGATGGTCGCGTGATGCTTTCAGATCGAGCACCAGCCCCTGCGTGAAGCGCTCACCCTGTTCGACGGCCACGATACCCGCCTGCTGCACGAACGCCGGCGCGCAGGAGGTGTTGTACTCGACCAGCTTGCCCAGATCGTCCATCAACGCGGCCGGCGCGACGATCCAGCCGAGGCGCCAGCCTGTCATCAGCCATGCCTTCGAGAACGAATTCACGCAGATCACGCGTTCGTCACGCGCGGCCAGGTCCAGAAACGACGGCGCCGTGCGCGAATGGGCCACGTCCGTCGCCGGACCGGCGTCCGCATAATACAGGCGCTCGTAGACCTCATCGGCGACGATCCAGATGCCGTGGCGGCGGCAATGCGCCAGCACGGTGCGCTGCTCGTCGCGGCTCATCACCCAGCCGGTCGGATTGTTCGGCGAGTTGACGAGCAGCATCTTCGTGTCCGGCGTCAGTGCCGCAAGCAATTGCTCGAGATCGAGTTGCCAGCCGCGCTCGCCATAGCCGAGCGCAACGGTTTCGACATGTGCGCCCAGAATCTTCGGGATTTCGACCAGATTGGGCCATAGCGGCGTGACTGCGACCACGCGGTCGCCCGCGCCCACCACCAGTTGCGCCGCCAGCATCAGCGCGTTGACTCCCGCGCTCGTCACGGCCACCTGATCCGGCGAGGTTGCTCCATGCAGTTCGCTGACGTAGCTCGCAAGCGCCGCCCGCAATGGCGCAATGCCCAGATTGTGGGTATAGAAGGTCGCGCCGGCGGCCAGCGCGGCGCTCGCGGCATCGCGGATAAACACTGGCGTGACCCGGTCGGACTCGCCGAACCAGAACGGCAGCACATCTGCGACGCCGAATCCCGCATTGGCAACTTCGCGAATTTGCGAAGGACGCAGCGCACGTACGGCATCGCGCGCGTTCGGGACAGACGGGACAGGCAGATCCAATTCGCTCATCGGAATATCCACACGGGTGACGAGTAAAAACGCTAACTCAGAAAATGGCGACAGTTTAGCGCGCCGCCGGTTCTGCGGACGGCGTGCCGGGCGTCATCCATCTCGCGGAACCCACCGGCACGGGCAGTCAATTCAGATCTTCGGCCCGCGCCGGTAATTGACGAATCAGGCCCCACACCGCCTCGGCCGCCGGCGACAGCGAGCGGTCGCGCCGCCGCACCAGTTCGACCGTGCGCTCGGCGCGCGGCACCAGCGGCCGCGCCACCAGCGAGGTGTCCGCCGGTAAAGGCAATGCCAGCCACGGCAGCACGCTCACGCCGACCCCCGCTTCGACCAGCCCAAAAACGGTCGCCGAATGCCCCAGTTCCTGCACCACCGTGGCGCTTACACCGTGCTCCTGCATCGCGGCGTCGATGATCGGTCGACTGCCGGACGCGTAATCGAGCATGACAAGCCGTTGGCCCTCGAGATCCGTCCATGCAACCTGATCGCGCGCCGCCAGTGGGTGATCATTGCGCGAGACGACGCAAAACGAGTCGGTCATCAGTGACTCGCTGAATAGATCGTCGGCGGAAAACGGGCCGATGATCACGCCGAAATCGACTTCGCCCGACTTGACCTTGCGCACCACGTCGCTTTGCACGTCATCGCGCAAACCCAGCGTGATGAACGGGAATTGCCGCCCGCACGCCGCCACCACGCCGGGCATCAGCCGGCAGGCCACCGTCGGGCTGGCGGCCACCACCACGCGTCCGCGGCGTTGTTCGCCAATTTCACGGATCTCGCGCAACGCGTCATCCAGATCCGTCAGCAGACGCGACACGCTCGACACCAGATTGCCGCCGACATCGGTCAGTTGCACCTCGCGCGTCGTCCGGTCGATCAGCTTGAGGCCGATTTCGCCTTCCAGTTCGCGCACGCAACGACTAACCGCCGATTGCGTCAGGCCGATTTCATCGCCTGCCCGGCTAAAGCTCTGCAGCCGGGCGACCTCGATGAAAACCCTTAGCTGACGCAGCGTCACATTCATTTGCCAACCTCATCAATAACGACATTTGATGCGCATTGTAGGCCAAATGCCGCACCGTAGTCGTTTCCGGGCGGATCGCTGCAATGCAGCAAAAAGGCGCAAACGCACGCTGGCCGGGCCTGATTGCACAAGATTGGTGATTGTCCCGATTTGCGAGATGGGTTTTTTGGATTCTTATACGCCCCTAGCTAGCGCCCGCGCTGGCCCGCTGTCACGGGGCTTTCAGGTGGTTGGACTTAACTTGGCACACTTCCTGCGTTTAGATGCGCACAAGGGTCGGCGCCATGACTTCTGACTGCATAGCAGAACCGTGGCAAGCCCGACCCTCCTTGGCACTCGCCTATCGAGTGCATGGAGAGTGCGCGGCGCGGGGCAGCGCACCGGAGTTAGCTTCGCTGAGGTGAAACATGATGCTGTTCGACGATTTGAGAGACAACGAGTGGGCGCTGGTCGAGGCGTTGTTCTGTGCGGAGCCAGCACGGAGCGAACGGCGCGGTCGGCCACGCGTGGAAGCACGCGCGGTTGTCAATGCTGTGCTTTGGGTGCTGTCGACCGGCGAAGGCTGGTCCAAGCTGCCGGGCCGCTACCCGTCACCGCCGACTTGCCGCCGTCGTTTCGACGAATGGCAAGCCGATGGTACGCTCGCCGAAATAGTTAAGCGACTGGGCACGAGCGGCCGCGAAATTTCGCTGCGCGGGCGCATTGGGGCAACTGCCGCGAAACCGCCGGCACCGCCGAGCCGCGACCGTCTGCGCGGCGCGTTCTGGACCAATCCGGAATCGTGGCGCGCGCCGGTCAAGATGGCCTGACGCAAATTGCTTGACTTCCGGGCGCCTGCGGGCGCCCGGCGTGTATCAGGTCCGCCGTGCGCCGTCTGTCGACGCCCGCCGCGGCCCTGCCATGGGCACCGCCTTCGCGCACGCCTGTCGTAGTCGTCCCCTTCCGCTTCGCTCGCTTGTGCCAGCCCCGGCTTCGGACACCTGAAGCGGCCGGCGGTCGCGATGAAACATCCATTTACTATTACTTACAGCGTGCTTTCGCTACTCGGCATACCGTATGAGTATGCAAACAGGCCTTGAATCGAACGGCTTGACGGGAGCTCAGCATGAAACCAATGTCACTGCTTCTGTGCGGCATTGTCGTTTCATCAATGGCCGCACCGGCGCTCGCCCAGCAGCGTACGCAGGGCTGGAACTGGCGGCCGGATCGCACGGCCTCAGTCGAGGCCTGGCAGCAAAGCGAAACACACAGCCGCGAGTTCACGCCGCCAACGCCGCGCGGAGATTTGCGTGGCGATATCGCCAGTAACGTGCGTGCGCGTCCGGAGCCGCCACGCGAAGATCCGACCCGGCGGCGCTAGGCGCTGCCTCGCGCCGAGCGTCTGCTTGCGGCACGCACGTGCGCCATGCCGGCCGCGCGTTGACAGAACGCAACGCACTGCGAATTGAAGATCATTGAACGATCGGTAGCGATCCGGGGAACCACCTGCCATTGCATCAGTCTGATTCAACGCCATTAGCACAGCGTGGCAGTAGTAATTCCGGTATGCCCGTATCCTCGCGATACGGGCTTTTTTTTTGCGCTGACGGTCATGCCGGTACGCGCTGTACCGGGGGTGCATCAGCGAGAGCGAAAGAATTGCCACCGGCCGCATCAAGCGGCTGGAAAATCGGTGCCGTCCGTCCTGCGAAGCTAAGGCCGTTCTTCGAGAGCGGCCGCAGGCCGCGCTTCGGCTGAAGCGACGACGTAGTCGTTCATTCGCTGCGCAGTCCAGCTCAACAGACGCTCGTCGTGTGCAAGACGGTTGAACTCCGCTCTGCCTCGATCAGTCAGCACGGCGATGTCGACAGGTGCGTGAAAACCCGGAGCCGGGGCGACAGTGCGCTGCCGAACGGTGTCCATCAAGCCGAGCGCGCGAAGATATTGGAATACGCCCGGACGTCTGGCCCATGGGACCTGGCGATATTGCGCCCGCCGCAGCGCTTCAAGTACCGCTTCGTTGGAATACGTGGTCATCTCACTTCTTTCTTAAAGTGCAGCTATGACACATCTTTGCCCAACACATCACCGCGCCACCAGTGACGCGCTTAGCACCCACCCGTGGCTGGAAACCCGCTGCTGCAATGCTGCCGGTTCCGCCAGGTGCTGCCCTGCTCTCCTTTTTCGGAACCCCCGTCTGAACGGCATGGTAGCGTTCTGTCCACAAGCCGGCGATGCGACCGCTGAGGTGCGATCGCAGACCCGTAGATTTGTCCCGAAAGACATACGTTACCCCATTTAAATTGATTCTATTCACTTTATTAGCGCTTTTTTTTGCAGCAATCGTGCTATGGAAGCGCGCCCGTGGCCCCCTGGCAATCGCCACGGCGGCCCTGTTCTGGCTACTCGCCTCCGGCTGGCTTACAGCACCATTGCTGGAACTGGCACAACCACACGCGCAGACCAGCGCACCCGCAATTTTCGCGCCGCGCACTGCGATCGTCCTGCTGGGCGGAGGCACCAAATATGACGACCGGGACGTGCTCATTCCACCGCGCGACGCGCTCGCACGCATCGACGCGAGCGCGGACTCCTACGCCGCATGCAAACGCACGGCGGCAACGTGCGAGGTCATCGTGAGCGGGGGCAATCCGCAGCGGCATCGTGCAACCGAAGCCGACACCTATCTGCCCTACCTGTTGCGCAAACAGGTGCCGCGCGCAGCGATCGTGCTGGAAAACAGCAGCCGCACGACTTACGAGAATGCGCGCAATGTATCGGCCATTGTCGGCGGCGAACGTTACGACTCCGTGATACTCGTCACCTCCGCGTATCACATGCCTCGTGCGCTGCTCGATTTCCATCGGTTCGGTATGACGCCGCAACCGCTTATCTCGAGCGCACGGCACGCACACCTCGGAATCCTCCCGCGTTACGACAATCTGCAGAGCGCGGAAGTCGCGCTGCACGAACTGATTGGGATTGCACAATTTCATGTCTATCGCGCGATCGGATGGTTCTGACATGGCCCTGAGAGATCGAAGCGATTTATTTAGAGATGCGAATATTCCTGAGTACGTCCAGCAACTCGCGCGAGGTTTATCCGAACAGCCTTGACGGCGCGGGCCATGACTACGCGTAACAAGATGTAACTAATTGTCATCGACGTTACAAAAGTTCCGCTGGAGCGGATATTGCTGGCTAGAATGCATTGTCTTTCCGACTGGACAGGCAAATACTCGGGTCCACAACCACTCTGCGGAGGTAACGATGAAGAAAGTGTCCCTGGCGATCCTGGTTTCCCTCAGTGCCGTAACGGGCGCGGCTTACGCGCAGGACAACGGCGTCATGATGAGCACCGATCCGGCCAAGGCCGCCGACGTCGAACAACGTGCGCAAGATTTGCAAAACCGGCAACAGGCAATGGAAAGCGCGCCGGCCATGCCCGCCAAGCATCACAAGGCAGCGCCGCACAAGAAGGCCGCCAAGCCGATGGCCGCCAGCTCGTAAGCTGCAGGCACAGTCAGGTGCCTCACCCCGCGGCCTTGCCGCAAGGGTGAAAAGCCGAAGCCGGCACCGCCGGTTTCGGCTTTTTTGTTGTCTAATGGATTCGCGGCGGACGCGCGACGACTACGTGAGCGCTCGATGCGCCGGATATGCACCCACCCTGCCGGGACCCTCGGCGGGAGATACGTTGAACGGTAGCGCCGGGTGGCCCCCGAGGGACGCTGTGTCCGGCAGACGATATGCTACAGTCGCGCACCGACCGGCGGCCGCCGGAATCCCCCTAACCCGTGCGCACCTTGGTGCGGAGGACAGCATGAGCAACATCCAGCTAGATATCGAATGGACTGAAGCAGCATCTCGCAAAATCGAAAAACTGATGCCGCGCGGCGGTCAGGAAGCGTTCCTTGCGCTGCCGCCCGTCGAGTGCCTGCCGATGGAAGGCGACGTGCTGTTTCTCGGCCCGGATGGCAAACAGCAGCCTTTCATTGTTGCGGAGCGCCAATATCATCATGATGGCGACGCCGACTGGACCATCATTCTGATTCTCGACGTGCCGCAAGCAACTCACTGACGCTGACGGCGAGCGCCGCCCAGGTCCGATTCGACCGGACGCTACGCTCGCCCTGACGACGCGCCCGCCGGCGAAGGCAGAAAGGCGCCGCGTCACGAATCACGAATCACGCAATCTTCGACACGACGCGAATTTCCGCGTGCTCGATCCAGTCCGCCGCCGCCTTCCGATACGCCGCGATATGCGCGGAACCAGCATGCGCCGCCAGCGCCTCCTGGCTCTCCCAACGCTCGACAAACACGAACCGGCGCGGCTCCTGAACGTCGCGATGCAGGTCGTACTGAAGCGCGCCCTGTTCCTCGCGCGTCGGTCCGACAATGCCTTCGAGCGCTTCACGCAATTGATCTTCACAGCCCGGCTTCGCCACCGAGATTGCCACCACCGCGATTTCCGCCATGCTTGACCTCTGTTTTCTGGAAAAGCAGCAGCATACCCGCGGCCCGCCGAACGTGCTGGCCGGCGCGCGGCAGGAGCCGATCGTCGCTCGACCGAGCGCGTGGTCCGAAGAAAAAACATGCTGCGGCTGCGCAAAACGTCTGAGCACCGTCCTCGCCTGGAGTTTGGCGGACACCCACTTGCCGCCCTGCTACGCTCGGCTTGATACGGGCGTTTGATCAGACCGGTTTGTACACGGGGCCATTGCGCGCCAGAACGCGGTGAACCACGACGCGCAACGCCTGCGGCGCGTTGCCGGAGCGGCACGTGGCAGCGGTTTTCCGCGCAATGAACCCTTGTCCGCGTCTGTGATAACCCGCACATTCATGCGATGTGCGAACTGCTAGACTGGTTTTGACTATTTCGCCGGAGCCCAGCATGGCTGGCATCGCTCTCCGCGTTTCCGGGCTTCGCCCGCATCACCCTGCCGACGCCTCGGCTGTGCACCCGTTGCTCGCAAGATCCGTTTGCGCGCCCCGTCACCCGCTTGCCGTGATGCCACTATGCCCGCTCTCATGCCCGCCCTTATGCCAACCGTCAGAGAAGTGAGCCTGAACGGTCTGCTCCCGCACCTGGTCCGGGACGAGTCCGGCTGGACCGCGACATGGCGCGCGCTGACGCTGCACAGCGTATTCCAGCCCGTGCTGTCGGTGACGCATCAGTGCGTGGTCGGCTACGAGGGACTGCTGCGGGCGTTCGATCCGGTCGGCTTGCCGGTCTCGCCAGAGGTGCTCTTCTCTGGCACGCGCTCGGCGGCCGACGCACGCGAACTCGACCGCATCGCGCGCTGCCTGCACGTGGCGAACTTCATGGAGCAAGGGATCAGCACCGGCTGGCTGTTTCTGAATACGCGCCCGCAGGTGTTCGAAACCGGCTGGCCGCAACGCGCCTTCATCGACGAATTGTCGGCGCATTTTGGCCTGCCCCAGGAACGGATCGTGATCGAGGTGCTCGAGCAGCCCGCCGACGATGAATCCGCCGTCGCCAGCATGCTCGCCGCATCGCAACCGCGCGACTTCCTGATCGCGATCGACGACTTCGGCACCGGCTTTTCGAATTTCGACCGCGTGTGGCGCTTTCGCCCCGACATCGTCAAGCTCGATCGCTCACTGGTCGCGCGCGCCGGCAAGCGCGAAGGCGACGATTCGATGATTGGCCACCTGATCGCGATGCTGCATCAATCAGGCACCCTGGTGCTGGCCGAAGGTGTCGAAACCGACGAAGAACTGATGATCCTGATGCAGGCCGACGTCGACTTCGTGCAGGGTTTCTGGCTCGGCCAACCGAAGGGATCGGTACAGGAAGCGTGCGCCAAAGTGCCCGCGATGGTCGAGTCGATGTGGAGCAAGTTCGCCGATTACGAGCGCGCGCATGCCAGCCACGGGCGGCTCGGCTTCGAAGGTTTCGCCGAAGCGGTGCTCGCCGCTGTGGAAACGTTCAAGACCACCGGCGATCTGCGCCAGGCCGCACAAAGCGTGTGGCATCTGCGCGAAGCCCGCCGCGTGTTCATCACCGACGGTCAGGGCGAACAGACCCAGCCATCCGTGACCGCCGCTTCGGTGCCGCCGCCGCCGCTGCGACTCGCGCCGCTCTACAGCAACGCGCGCAGCAACTGGTCGCGGCGCGCCTATTTCAAGCATGCGCTGGCCGCACCGGGCCGGGTTGCCATGATGGGGCCGCACTATTCGCTGGCCGACGGCGAAGACTGCTACACCGCCGCGATCGCGTTCGAGCATGGCGGCACGCATGTCCTGTGCGTCGATTTTGTGCCGACCCCATCGCCGCCAAGTGCGCGTCCGGCCGGGCGGGGCAGCAAGCGCTGATTCCCTGCGGCCCGCCCGCGTGTCCAGGCGTCACCGCGCCGTTAATCTTTAATCGTCCACCCGGCCGCGGCCGGATTTGATCTCACTGCGCTTCGCCTTGCCATCGAGCCGGCGTCGATTCGACGCGCGCGTCGGCCGGGTGGCGACACGCGGCTTGCGCGTGACGCTAACGCTCTCGATCAGTTCGTCGAGCCGCGCCAGCGCGGCCGCACGGTTCATCTCCTGGGTGCGATGTTCCTGTGCCTTGATGATCACGACCCCGTCACGTGTGAGCCGATGATCGGAGAGCGCCAGCAGGCGCATCTTCAACACCTCCGGCAGCGACGAAGCCTGCACGTCGAAACGCAGATGAATAGCGCTCGAAACCTTGTTGACGTTCTGACCGCCCGCTCCTTGCGCGCGTACTGCGGTCAGTTCGATTTCGTTCGGCGGGATCGGATAACGGGATGTCATGACGCGATAAAGGTCCAGGAAACGCAAGTGTACACAGGGCGCAGCCGTCTATCGGGCACGCCCGCGGAAGCGAAAAACCATTTGCATGCGCGCGGCCGGTTCGTCGATACTGCCGTTTTCCGCTTACAGCGTAAATTCAAATGAAGCTCCGTGCGGGTTTTGTACTGGAACTGGCCGTCAACTTCCTGTTGCCGTGGCTCGCCTACCGGCTCGCGCTGCCTCATCTGGGTGAGACGGGTGCGCTGATCGCCTCCGCCGTGCCGCCGATCATCTGGAGCCTGATCGAACTGGTGCGTTTTCGCCGCGTCGACGCGCTGAGCGTGCTGGTGGTCGGCGGCATCGTACTCTCGGTCGCGGCCATGGCGTTGGGCGGCAGTCCGCGCATGTTGTTGCTGCGCGAGTCACTGGTGTCCGGCGCCGTGGGTGTGCTGTTTCTGCTCTCGCTGCCGATGCGTCGTCCACTGATCTTCTATCTCGCGCGCGCCACGGTCGCCCGCGAAATGGAAGGCGGCGCTGCGCGCTTCGAGGCGCTGTGGCGCGAACGCCCGGGCCTCGTCAGCGCGATACGGATGATGACGCTGGTATGGGGCGTCGGCCTGACCGGCGAAACGGCGTTGCGCGCATGGATGGCCCTCACCTGGCCAATCGAGCGCTTCCTCGTGGTCTCGCCGTTCATCGGCTATGGCATCTACGGCGGCTTGACGCTATGGACGCTGTGGTATCGCAAAACCATGCGCGGCCGGGTCGAGGCACGCGAACCGGCGGCCGCTACCGTGTCGCCCTCTGAGCAACCGGAATGACGCGGGCGGCCACGCGCGCGCCGCGCCGCCCGCCGTGTTCCTTTCCTAATCGCTCCGCCACGCCTGGGCAATTCGCGCCGCCAGCCCTGAGTCACGCTGCGTGGGCGTTGCAATGGCCTGCGCCAGCACGCTGCGCGCGCCGATCACTTCGACGCGTTCGCGCGCGCGCGTGATCGCCGTGTACACGAGTTCACGCGACAAGACCCGGCTGAATACCGACGGCAGCATCAGCACGGCGTGCTCGAACTCCGAACCTTGCGACTTGTGCACCGTCAGCGCGAACGCAGTGTCGTGCGGTGGAAGCGCCGCCGGCGACACCGCGCGCAAACTGCCGTCGCCAGTACGGAAATACACCCGCAACGCGCCGCCCGCACCAGGCAGCGCAATGCCGATATCGCCATTGAACAGACCGAGCGCGTAATCGTTGCGCGTCACCATCACGGGCCGGCCGGCGAACCACTGCGCGCCGACCGCCAGCGTCACGCCCGCCGAGCGCCGCACCTGTGCAGCCATCAAGGTATTGACCTGGTCGACACCGCGCGCCCCGGAACGGGTGGCGCACAGAATACGAAACCGGTTCAGCGCGTCGAACAATGGCAGCGGGTCAGGCGTCGCGGCGGCGAGCGCGGTGGCAAGTGCCTCGGCATAGGGCGCGAAGCCCGCGGCAAGACGCGCGGCGGTGCGCTCGGCAAGGCTTGCATGAGTGTCTTCGCGCAAGGCCGCCGCACAAGGCTCGACTGGGTCGATGCGCAGAACGTCAAGCGCCGCCTCGGCCGAGCCGTTGCGGATAGCGAGCGACAGGCGGCCGATTGGCGATTCCAGACCGAATCGATAGTTGCGTTCGAGCCAGACGACGCAATCGGCCAGCGGGCTGTGGCGAGCGCCCGCCGGTGCGATCGTGGACGCCGCAGCGCCTGCGAAGCGCTCATCGTCGGGCATGCTCATGAAGTCATCCGGTTCGTCGGCGGCGGCGAACAGATCGTCAGGCGGTGCGTCGTAACCGTGCGGCGCGTCAGCATACGCAAACAGGTCATCAGATCGCTCGTCGAAGCCGCGTGCGGCACCCGGCAACGCTTGCGCGAGAAGCGCCGTCTCGGTGCCGAGCGCGGCAGCGATCCGCTCCAATCCTGTTGGCGTGAAGGCCGGTTGCGCGCTGAGTTCGGCGAACACCGCACCGGCTTCCACGGCCGCCAGCTGATCCTTGTCGCCCAGCATCACGAGGCGCGTCTGCGGCGCAATGGCGTCGAGCAGATGCGCGGCCATCGCCACGTCGATCATCGACGCCTCGTCGATCACGACAACGTCATACGGCAAGCGGATTGTCACGATGATGGCGAAAGCGTCCGCCCGGCCCGGAGCCAAGTAGACGGTGCAAGGTGTACGACGTCTGCGGCAGCCGTGCGGCGAGTTCCGGCGGCAAATCACCGGCGCGCGCGAGCAGCGCTTCCTGCATCCGCTGCGCGGCCTTGCCGGTGGGCGCCGCCAGCGCGATGCGCAGATCGGCGCGTGCATCCAGCAGGCAGGCCAGCACGCCCACCACCGTGGTGGTCTTGCCGGTGCCGGGTCCCCCGCTGACGATGGTGAGCCGCCCCGATAACGCCATGACGGCGGCCACGCGCTGCCAGTCGATCTCATCGTCCTGCGGTGGCCCGAAGTAGCGCAGCAGGCGCTCGTGCAGCGCCTGGGCAGCGGTCGCACCCGCTTCTGGCGTGCGTGTGTCTGGCTGCTGCGCTTCCGTACCAGCACCAGCCCCTGCATGCGCGACCAGCGAGCGCGCGAGGCGCCGCTCGTAGTCGTAGTAGCGTGCAAGATAGAGCCGCCCTTGCTCATCGATCACCAGCGGCCGCAGCGCCGCGGCGCTTTGCGAACCATCGCTCGTCATGCCGCTCGCGAACAGCGCCGCGCGTACTTCGGCAGCCGACACGTCGAAGCGCCGCGCCAAAGCGCGAAGCGGCAGGCACACGTGACCTTCCGCCGTTGCGCGACTCGCAGCGAAGGCGGCGCGCGCGGCCCACCTCACCGCCTCTGCCGGCGCGCCGCCACGCTGCGCCAGCGTACCGATGCGGCGCGCGAAACCTTCCGCGAGCGCGGTGCTGAAATCGGCCGGCGCAGGCGCATTCACCTCGATGTCATCGAGCTCCGGCGGCATGACTGAAACCTGCGCGAACGTGCTCATGCGGCACCTCCGATCATCGCGGCGTCGAGCAGCGCGATCAGTTCGAATGCGGGCCGCCGCATGTGCACGCCAGCCGGCCCGTCCGCATCGCGCCACTGCGGACGCACGCCCCGTACGAACAGATACAGATAGCCGCCGATGTGCGTGTCGTACGCGTAATCGCGCACCCGTGTTTTCAGATAGCGATGCAACGCGACCGTGTAAAGCAGCGCCTGCAGGTGGTACGCGTGGCTCTCCATGGCCGCTTCCAGCGGCGCCGCGGCGTAGTCGGCGGCGGAATCGCCCAGGTGGTTCGATTTCCAGTCGACGATCCAGAAACGTCCTTCGTGCTCGACGATCATGTCGATGAATCCTTTGACGAAACCGCGCAACACGCCTGGCTCCAATGCGACGTCGGGATAACCGTGTTCCATCAGCAATTCGCGCAACGCCGGGAAATCGAGCGAAGGCGCGGCGAACAGAAACTCGAGTTCGTTCAGCCGCCGCTGCGGATTCAATTTTGCGAGCGCCATGCCGGGCTGGAGTTCGGTGGTCACGACGTCCGCGATCACGTTATGCATCATCGCCGGCAAGCGCGCCGCGAGCTCGGGCACAGCCGGCGCCGGGCGCTCGCGCAACGCGCCGCGAATGGCGTCCGGCCAGGTACGCGGATCGGTGAAGTCCGCCAGTTCGAACATGCGATGCAGACAATCGCCTGCCGCCGCGCCGCGTGGGAACGCGAGAATGTCGTCCGCGGCGTACGACGGCGCCTGCGGCGCCGGTAGCGGCGTGGGTGCCAGCGCGTCGGCGATTTCGTCGTGATCGGGCCGCACCTCTTCCGCCGGCGCGTGAGCTTCGCCCGCTTTGCTGCCGGCTGCGATCAGACCGCTGAAACTCGCCATGCGCCACTGGTCGCGCAATGGGCGGCGATTGACCCGCGCCTGCATGCGCGCACCGCTGTCCTGCAGACTTTCCAGCGGCACGCGCCGCGCGCTTTCCGGCAAGGCGTGCAATGCCACCGGTCCGCCTGCCAGCGCCTGCCAGCTAGCGGATAAGGCGGCTTCGTCGGGCGGATCGGCGAGCCACTCGTCGAAGTTGTGGCCACTGCCGCCCACCAGCCAGTTCAGCACGCTGCGGCGCGACTCCTTGGTGGAACGCGACGACAGATAGGTGCCCGCCACCAGATAGCAGCGGTACACCGCGCGCGTGAGCGCCACGTACACAAGGCGCGCCCGTTCGGCCGCCTGTTCGCGCGCCGCGTAGCGCGACGCGCGCTCGGCCTCGTCGTCATCGCAACCGTAGTGCAACACGGCCTCGCCCGTTTCGTCGTGGTACTCGCGGGCGTCCGGCAAACCGGACGATGGCGGCTCGCGCAGCGCGCCATCGTTCAGGAACGGGCAGAACACGACCGCGTATTCGAGTCCTTTCGATTTATGGACGGTCACGATCTGCACCAGGTTGCGATCCGACTCGAGCCGTAGTTGCGCGTCCTCACCGCCGCCTTGGGTGCGTTGCGCGGCCAGCCAGCGCAAGGTGGGCGCGATGCCCGGTTGCGTCGCCGCGCGCGCCTGCACGAGTTCGGCAAGATGATTGACGTTGGTCAGACGCCGCTCGCCGTCCACGCCCGCCACCAGTCGTTGCGCGACGCGCAGCTCGCGCATCAGCGTACGCCACATCACCGCGAAGCCACGCTCGTGCCACAACGTGCGATAGCGGGAAAAGCGCTCGACCCAGCCCATGGCGTCAG
Organism: uncultured beta proteobacterium; assembly: GCA_963738755.1. Lineage (GTDB taxonomy): Bacteria > Pseudomonadota > Gammaproteobacteria > Burkholderiales > Burkholderiaceae > Paraburkholderia. Next base: position 73,558 of record CAVTXZ010000027.1, on the reverse strand, counting down.
CGGCGTGCGCGGGGTCGTCGGACGGCGCCGGTGCGTCCGCGACCTGTTCGAGACGCCACAGCGCGGCGGCGTCCATGCCGAGCCAGTCGGTGGCGAGCGCGGCACGCAGGCGGCGCAGATCGCCCGGCGTATCGACCGCGGCCAGCACGCGCTCGATCTGCTCGGCGTCGAGCGTGGCGAACACTGAAGCCTGCGCGAGTTCGACGCTGCCGACGCCCCACGCCGCCAGCACGCGTTTGATCAGACTGCCCTGCTTATGGGTCTGCACGAGCACCGCGATATTGCCCGGCGCGAGCGACGCCTCGCCAATCGTCACCGTGCCTTCGCGGGCGCCGCGCAACAGCCGCACGATCTCGGCAGCGCACGCTTCGCTTGCGGCGCGCTGGGCCTCGCGTTTGGTCAAGGCGGCGTCGCCTTGCGGCAAACTCCAGATACGGAAGTCACCCGCGCCGGCATCGGCACCGAGATCGGCGAGTGGCGGCCGGCGCCGCTCTCCCGCGCGCACCGGCTGGTAGTCGAGACCGTCGAGCACGAACGCCTGCGGGTTGGCTTCGAACAGCCAGTTGCAGGCCTCGACGATAGGCGCGGTTGAGCGCTGGTTGACGGCCAGCGTGTAGCACGCGGAAGCCGCCTCGCGCGCAGCCAGATAGGTATGCAGATCTGCCGCGCGAAAACTGTAGATCGCCTGCTTCGGATCGCCGACCAGGAACAGCGGTCCGGCCGGCGCGAAGATGCGGCTGAAGATCGCGAACTGCAGCGGATCGGTATCCTGAAACTCGTCGATCAGCGCGGCCGGATAGCGCGTGCGCAGCGCATCGGCAAGCCAGGGATTCGCCTCCAGCGCCCGATAGAGATTGGACAGCAGATCGTCGAACGACACCACGCGGCGTGTGCGTTTGCGCGCCACCAGCTCCGCGGGTGCGTAGTCGAGCCATGTCTGCACCAACGCGAGCCAACGCGCGCGTTGGGCGGCTTCCGCCGCGACCACTGCCGCCGCGAGTTCTTCGGCATGCACGAAGAACGGATGCTCCGGCGGCTCGAACTTGACCTTGGTGGCTTTCTTCAACGCCGCAGCGGTCAACTTCAACGCCGCGCGCGGTGGCGGCGCATGGCAATCGCCTTGCGCGAAATAATCGGTCCACGCAGCAATCGCAGCGCTCACGTGATCCGGTTTGTGCGAGGTCTTGCTCAAGCGGTCTTGCGCTTGCGCGAGCAGGCTGACGATCGCGTCGCGCTCCTTGCGCCAGAGTTCACAGGCGGCGTCGAAACCCGTCTGTGGATCGGTGTTAGCTCCACCCACATCGACACTGCCCCAGCGCAATTGCGCCAACGGCTTTTTCAGACGCCGCGCGAGTTGCGCGTCCAGCGATGCGGGACCGGCCCGTTTGGCCACCAGCCACGCGGCGAACGCGGGATGCGCGTAGGCCACCGGTTCCACCTGCTCACGCCAGAAATCGGCCGCCATTTCAAAGCGCAAAGCGGCGTCGTCGGCTTCCATCTCGAAGGCGAACGGCATGGCCGCCGCGAACGGCGCCTCCTGCAATGCGCGCTGACAGAACGCGTGAATAGTGTGAATCGCGGCCTGGTCGAAGGTGCGCAGCGCCCGGCGCACAACCTTCAACGCGTCCTCCCGATCGATACCGCGCTCGGGTGCGAGCGTCGTTTCGAATAGCCGCTGGATAAACGGATCGCCGCCGTCGTCATCCGTTTCAATGGCGCGGTGCAATTCCGCGAGCCGGCCGCGGATGCGTTCGTGCAACTCCGCGGTGGCCGCCTTCGTGAACGTGACCACCAGAATCTGGTCCGCGTTCAGGTTCTTTTCGAGCAACAGACGCACGTACAACGCGCAGATATTCCAGGTCTTGCCGGTTCCCGCCGACGCCTCGATCTGATTGACGCCGTCGAGCGAACAGGCGAAAACGTCAAGCTCCTCGGCGACCAGCGCGCGATGCTGAATGGCGCCGCTCATGATGCGCTCCGCAGATGCTGGACGAGCGGTTTGAAGACGATCGCCGCGAGACTGCCGAACGGTTCGTCGAGCGTGAGCGGCGTGCCGCGCAGCGCGATGCGCAAGGCCGGGTCGTCGGACTCGCCGCGCACCCGGTCATTGATCCAGACGCCTTGGGCGGCGGAATCGCTCTCGCTGACTCTGACCCACGCGCTTTTCGGGAAAAAGCGCAGCGGTAATCGGCGCCCCGCCCGGAACAGCGCGGCGAGCGGCGCCAGTTCATCGAGCGGTGCGGCGACCGGCGCGAGTTCAAAGCTCTCGCCGCTGCCATGCCAGACGGTGCGGCGCGAACCGTTCGGCTGCGCCGCGCAATAGACCAGATGCGCGAGCCATGCAGACAGATAATCGCGCGCGGTGGGCTTGGCGTAGCGGAAAATCACTTGTCCCGTTTCGGTCAGCAAGTTCAGGGTGCCGTGCAGTTGCAGCGGCGTTTCAGCCGCTTTGCGAAGCGCTGCATCGTGCGTACCGAATAGCGTATCCGCGATATCGGCGCGATCCGGCCAGCGCGGCATGATATCGAGTACGAACGGCAATCGCTCGACACCCGAAGCCACTTCGCGGCGCACGCTGTCCGCAAGCTGGCGCAGCGCACCCAGTTCGCGCGCACGCCACACGGCGCCCGTTGCACCGCCCGGCAGTTCGGGGCTGGCGGCGGCGACACGGCGCACGCGCTCGAACAGGTGGTCGTCGTCGCTTTCGCTGTCGAGCAGCACCGGCAGGAGGCGCTCCGCCAAGGCGTCGCGCCCCGCGTAGTCGAGTTCGAACGGCTCGCTATCGAGCAGTTCACCCTGCGCATCCGAGAGCACGATCCCCAGGCGGTCGCGCAACAACGCGCGCGCCGGGTGGCGCCAGAAGCGCACGAATTCGTCGAAGGCAACCGGCGCGGCGTCTTCAGCCGGCAACGGTTGATCGAAGAACGGCGCGGCCGGCGCATGCTGTGGCGCCGCCAGCAGGCTGGCCAGTTCCGCGCGGTCCACGTCGTAGGTGAAGAGGTCTCGTTGCGACGAAAAATAGTCCGACGCAAATGCCTGCAATGGATGATCGACGATGAACGCGTGGCGCGCCGTTTCGACATCCGCGGGACTCGCGCCCTCGCCCGCCGACACCTGCGCGAGATAGTCGAGCAATTCGTCGACCAAGGCGGCCGGCGGCAACGGTGCGTTGTCGCGGATGCTGCGCCCCGTGTAAGCGATAAAGAGACGGTCGCGCGCGGCCAGCAGCAGATCGAGGAACAGATTGCGCTCGTCGTCGCGACGCTGCCGGTCGCCGGCTTTGCCGAAGGCGGCCATCAGATCGAATTCGTCGGCGCGCGCGAGACTGGGCAGCACGCCGTCATCCATGCCGAGCAGACAGACGACGCGATACGGCAGGCCGCGCAGACTGGTGAGCGAAGAGAACGTCACGCTGCCCCATGGCACGCCGCCACGCGCCGGGTCGTCGAGCGCTTCGGTGAGCGCGCCGCGCACCACGGCGGCCGGCAGCATGACGTCTTGCGCGCCGGCGCGCATGGCGTCGCCCATCTTGTCGATTGCGTCGCGCACGGCAGCCAGCGCGTCGGCGAATTCGACGCCGCCGTCGAAACATTGCGCGAGCGTGTCGAGCAGCAGCAGCGTCCATTCGGCCGGCGTTTGTTCAACCGCGCAGCGTTGCGCGAAGGCCTCGATATCGTCCACGAAGCGCGACAGGCGGCCGAGCAACTCAGCGCCAGAACCATCGGCGCCTTCCACCGGCAGCCATGCGTCGACCGGCTCGCCGCCGTCCGGCATCGCGTAGCCGAGATACAGACGTGTGAGCGCGTCGGCGAATGTGTGACGCGCAACGGGCACGTGCTCGCCGAGCGGCTCGACCGGCGCCAGGCCGCGCCGGGCACCTGCTGCCGCGAGCCATTCCTGCGCCGCCTCGAGCGCACTGGCGTCGATTCCGTAGCGCGCGGCAATGGCGTCGACACGCAGCCACTCGATCAGATCCGGCGCGCCGACACTGCGCTCCGGCAACGCCAGCCAGTCGAGCAGCAGACGCGCGACCGGATTGGCCTGCGACGGCGGCAAGCCGGTGATCCGATACGGAATGCGGCGCGTATCGCCAAACGGCGTGGTGCCGAATACCGCGTCGATCAACGGGCCGGCCGCCGCGAGATCGGACACGGCAACCAGCACATCGGACGGCTGCAGATCGTCGAACTCGTCGAACCAGCCGAGCAGGCGGTCGTGCAGCACTTCGAGTTGCCGCGACAGGCTGTGGCACACATGCACTTCGATACCGCGCTCGATCGGCAGTGCATCAGCGTCCGTTTCCGTGCGCAGATCGAGAATGCCGTTCTGCACGGCAGCGAGCCAGCTCGGCTCGGGGTTGCCGGTGAAGTCGCCGGTCTCGCCCGATGCGGCGCTCTCCGTCAACTCGTGCAGCATGTGCAGCTGCGCCTGGGTCTGACGGCCCCACTCGGCGAGCAGCGGATGACCGACTTCCTGATAATCCCGCTGCCCGGCTGCATCGAGCGCTTCGACACGCCCTTCGCTGACGATGTCGAACCAGAACTCGCGGCACGGATTCATCACATACAGACGCACGTCGACCCAGCGCGACAACTCGCGCAGCAGCGCGACATGCAGCGGCGGCATGGTCGGCAGCGCGAACACGCTGACCGCTTCAGGCCAATCTGCTTTGGCGATCGCCTCGAGATCGAGCGTGCGGATTTCTTCCAGAAAGCGATACGCGGGCGGCAAGGCGGCCGCGGGCGTTTGTGCGTCGCCCGCTACTTCGGCTAGCACGGCGCGCCACAACGCCGCCTGCCAACGCTCGTCTTCACGCGCGGCTTCGCTCGCGCCGATCAGCCGCGGCCCGTTGTCGTCCACCGCGCCGCTTGCGAAGATCGAGCCGCCCTTCTGCCATTGCAACAGCCATTCCGGGCGATACGTCAGATAGTGGTCGAGCACGGTCGCCACGCGCCGGGCCAGTTCGTAGCGCATCGACGCATCTGCCGCGTCGAGATACGTGCGCAGACGCGGCGACGCATTCCACGGCAGTGCCGGGTCTGCCTCTCCAAGCAGCCGGTAGCAGCGCCACACCAGCCGGTCCGGCGCGAACGGCGAATGCTTCGGCACCTCGATCACGCCGCCGATCTGCGCCCACAGCCATTGCGCAAGATAACCAAAATTGACATTTGCGCAGATGCCCTGGCGCGCCGCGATATCGAGTTCGAGCCGGCGCCGCACCGCCGCGCTCGGGACGATGACGGGCTGCGCGCGTCCAGGGGTTGGACGGCGCTTGCGCCAGGTCGTCGAGCAGCGCGCCGACAAGCGTTTCGTAGCGATTCGAGTAGAAAAGTTGGAGCATGGGTCCCGGGAAAGCGAGCGGCGCGGGCGGAACGCTCGGGCCACGACAGACATTGAAGCGACAGCATAACAAACGCATTCCTGGGGCAGAACCTGGCCGAACGGATGAGGTCTGATCAGCCACAAAATCAGTTAGACTCAACGGCAGTTTGGGTCTGTCCCTTCAACTGCGATTTTCTTTGTGAATGGAATCCAGGCAGTCGATGCGCTATTCGGTTGAGATAAAAAAATTCCTCTATAGCCAGTACTTTTATGGCGGCCTGCGCATCGCAGTCGGTGTGTCGTTACCCGCCGTGCTGTGCCTGATCGTGTTTCACGACCGGGAGCTCGGCTTCACGATCGCAACCGGCGCGCTCGGCGCGTGCGTGGTCGACATGCCGGGACCGCTCAAGTACAAGCACAACGAAATGCTGGCCTGCACGGTGATCGGTTTTCTGTCCGCGCTCGCCACCGGCCTCGCCACGGTCAATGCGGTGGCGCTGTGGTGCACGGTCGTGCCGCTCACGTTCCTGCTCTCGCTGATCGTCGTGTACGGCAACCGCTGGCCGCAGATCAGCTTCGCGACGCTGTTCATGATGATCGTGACGCTCGAGGAGCATTTCACGCCCATGCAGGCGCTCGTCAACGCGTCGTGGATTCTGGTGGGCGGCCTCTGGTACACCTACTGGTCGACTCTCGTGAGCCGCTGGATGATGCATCGCATCGAACAGCAGGCGCTGGCCGAAAGCGTGTTCGCGTGCGCCGACTACCTGCTCGCGCGCGCGTCGTTCTACGACCTCGATAACGATCTCGACGAGTGCTACCGCAATCTGGTCGACAAACAGATCGCCGCGGTCGAGCGTCAGGACGCCGCCCGCGATATCGTGCTGCGCAACCTGCCGAAGCTGAAAACCGGCCGGCTCGAACCGCGCCGCGCCATGCTGTTCAACCTGTTCATCAACACGGTCGATCTGCACGAACTGTTTGTCGGCGCGCATACCGATTACCCGCTGGTGCGCACCACATTTGGCGGCTCCGACCTGCTGGTGTTCTATCGCGATCTGATTCGCAAATCCGCTGCCGATCTCGAGGAGATCGGACTCGCGGTGCTGCAGAACCAGGCGCCGCGTACGCGCGTCAACGTGAAGGCGGAATTGCGCGCCATCGAATTCGAAATCGAGGTGATGCGCAAGCAGGACCTACCGGTCAAAAACCCCGAGGCGTATTCGGCGATATCGGCTACGTTCCGGCGCATCTGGAGTGCGACGCGGCTCATCGACAAGATGCGCAAGAGCCTGTCGAGCGACGCCCGCGTCACCGAAACCGAGCTCCGCCTCGACCAGGCGCTCACCCGCTTCGTATCGAGCCGGCGCGTGCCGTTCGGGCAGATTTTTTCGAACCTGACCATGGCCTCGCCGAGTTTCCGCCACGCGCTGCGCGTGACGATCGCGGTCGCCGTGGGCTTCTGGCTCGGCCGTCTGCTGCCGCTCACCAATGCGTACTGGATCGTGATGACCACCGTCATCATTCTCAAGCCCGGTTATTCGCTAACCAAGCAGCGCAACGGGCAGCGGATTATCGGCACGCTGATCGGCTGCGCGGCGAGTATCGCGTTGATGATCTTCGTCAAGGAACCGCACATCCTGCTGGTGGTGATGTTCGCGTCGATGGTGATGAGCTACAGCTTGCTGCTGTTCAATTACACCGCGAGCGTAGTGTTCACCTCGTCGTATGTGCTGCTGATGTTCCACTTGCTCGCGCCCGGCAGCATGCGCATCATTGGCGAGCGTGCGATCGACACGGTGGTGGGATGCGCGATCGCGATTGCGGCAAGTCATCTGTTCCCGTATTGGGAATACCGGTTGATGGGCAAGCTCGTCAACAACATGATCAACGCGACCCGGCAATATCTGGAAGCGAGCTGGTGGTGGAGCGGCAAACCGGCCGCGGCGGTGGTCGGCACCGTGACCGAAGCCGGGGGGCGCGCGCCTGCTGCGGCGATGGCCGATCCGGCGATAGAGTTCGCCGCGCCCGCGCTTGCCGCGGTCAGCGCAGGGGCCAATTCTGGCGCCGGCATTGTTGGCACTACGACTGTGAGCAACCCTACGGCCAAGCCGGCAGCGGGTGCGTCCGCCGCGGCGACAGCAGCAGCCACCGCTCTCGATCGCGACTACCGCTACCGGCTGGCGCGCAAGAACGTCCACGTGGCGTTCGCCAATCTGGGGCAGGCGTTTCAGCGCATGATGCTGGAGCCCAAGGCGGCACAGAAGTTCGTGCCGGAGCTGAATGGTTTGCTGGTGCGCAGCCACTCGCTTGCCTCGCAGATCACGGCGGCCGCGCCGTTGCTGCGCACCTCCGCGCAACAGGCCGAAGGCGTCTCGCTGCAGGCGTTGCAACGCACGCTAACGGTAATCCGTGACAATCTGACCGAAGCCGAAGCCGGCAACGCTCCGCCGGCCGACCAGCCCGAGCAGGTCAAACAATTGACGCGCGAACTGGATGCGATGGTGGTCGAGACGGAAAAGTCACCCGACTATTCCGCGGAAGCCGTGCACGACATGAAGTTGCTCTCACATCAGTGCAAGCAGATGCTGACGGCCTCTGCGCAGATTCGCAAAGATGCGAGCGTGATCCGGCTGCCGGATGAATGACACCGCCGGGGCCACGAATGCGCAGGCCACCCGGGGGCGCGTCTTATTGCGAAGCGCCGCTCGCTGGCGTGGCCGTGGTCGCCGCGGCTGCCGCAGCGGCAGCGGCAGCGTCTGATGACACCGACGGCGCATTCTGGCTGTCGAAATCGTGCTTTTCCTTGATGGCGTTATAGAAGAGCGTGGCGATGACCACCAGCACCGCGACTACGATGAAGACGGCAATGCCAAAGGTCGGGTTCTTCTTGCGCGGCGGTTTGTTCATGAGGCGGGCCCGGTCCGCGAGGCCGTCGCGGATTGTGTCTGAAGGAAGGCGGCATTCTACGCTTAGTGAGCTTGCACACGGCTTGCAGTCAGTGGGCGTCGCGGTAATTGTTTGGGCATAACGGCGCCGACTGCGTCTCCATTGCAAATGGTTCGGCCGCAAACGCCGCTCCTCCTGTTAACGGCCGCCCGCTAACACTGCCGGCCGCACCGGCAGCGCCGTCGAATACTTGATCTGCTCCATCGCAAAGCTCGAACTCACGTCATACAACGGCACGGCAGCGATCAACAGCTTGTAGACGCGATCGTAGTCGTCGATATCGGACACCACCACACGCAGCAGGTAGTCGGTTTCGCCACTCATCCGGTACACCTCCACCACCTCCGGAATCTCCTGCACCGCGTGCGTAAAGGTCCGCGCCCATGCCTCGGTATGCTGGTTGGTGCGCACAGCCACGAACACCGTTGTGCCCACACCGAGCTTGCGCGCGTCGCACAGCGCCACCTGGGCGCGAATCACGCCAGTTTCTTTCAGGCGCTGCAGCCGCTTCCAGCAAGGCGTTTGCGACAGATTCACGCGTTGCGCCAGCTCGGCGATCGGCATGGTTGCGTCTTCCTGCAGCAATTCAAGCAGCTTCCGATCGATGATATCCATTCCCATCAGCCCACTCCCATAGGAAATTATTCTACTTTTAAGGACCCAAGGGGAATTATATGGAAACTCTTTCTCCAGGCAAACAGGTATAAATGTGGCTATCGAAAAATATCCAGAACGCAGTCATGTGCTGCTCCGCGACCATGAGCCAAGATCTCCGATCAACCTCCCTCGACCGTCCCCTCGCCCAAGGCGCCCACCCGGTCTGCCCGCGCGAAGCGGCGTCGCACGCGCCCCATAGCGCGCCGCTCGAACGCCTGTGCAACACGCTCGACGCCATTTTCGAAGCCTGCGCCAAATTCCCCGAGCCGTCGGACTCCACTTTCTTCGCGCGCACCATGCGCGTCGCGCTCGCTGAAGCCGCGGCAAATCCCACGCTGCTCAGCGCAGCGCAACGTGAAGGATCAACCGAGAATTACCGGCGTCATCTGCTCGCCGCCGATCCGCAAGGCCGCTACGCGATCGCCGCACTCGTCTGGCTGCCACAACAGGCGAGCCCCGTGCACGCACACCATACGTGGTGCGGCTATGCCGTGCTGGACGGCACGCTGAGCGAAACGGTATTCGAATGGAATGACGCGCAGCGCTGCGCGAGCGCCGCCCGCACCCAGTCGCGCAACGCCGGCGCGGTGTCGTTCGTGCGCGGCGGCCGCGGCGGCATTCATCGGCTGGGCAATAGCAGCCAGCAACCCGCCGTCTCGCTGCATATTTACGGCGTGTCGGGCGCGCAGATCTCCACGCATGTGAATGACATCGTCCGCGCGGCCAGCGCGCCGGCACTCGCCTGAAATTCAATCGTCCGGCATGACGGCGCGCGTGAGGCCAATGGCCCACGCGCGCACCGGCCATTCAATCAGCTCTTGCCTCCCGCTTCGCCTGCCGTCGGAATCTGCGGCGGGATCGGCGCGGTTTGCCCGGTCGGCGGTGGCGCCGGACGCGGTTCGTGCGATACGTCGCGCGCCACTGCGACGGCTTCTTTCGCGGCCCGCAACGAGGAAGCCGCGCCGCCATGCGCGGGCGCGTGGCCGTGCGCATGCGAGCTGAACCCCGGCAGGTCTTCATCCGGCAACGGCTCGCCTTCGTTATCTTTCGACGACGTGTACACGCGCATCTGCGGCACCGGAATCTCGATGCCGGCTTCGTCCATCTTGCGCTTGAGCCGCAGATTGAAGGCCCGCGCCACGCTCCATTGCTGTAGCGGCCGCGTCTTGATCTGTCCTTTCACGACCATCCAGTTCGGATCGAACCGGTCCAGCCCCCACACCTCGATCGGTCCGAGCATTTCGCGCCGGTAGCGGAAGTCGGCCATCAGATCGGCGCCGACCTCGCGGATCAGTTGCGTAATCTGATCGACGTCGGTCGAGAACGACATCCGCACTTCGAACACCGCATAGGCGAAATCGCGCGACAGGTTCTTGACGATCTTGATCTGCGAGAACGGAATGGCGTGGATGGCGCCCTGCCCGTCGCGCAGCCGCACCGTGCGAATCGACAGATGTTCGACCGTGCCCGCGTGCCCACCGTCGACATCGATCCAGTCGCCGACCGAAATCGTATCTTCGATGATGATGAACAGGCCCGTGATCAGGTCGGTGACGAGTGACTGCGCGCCGAAACCGATCGCCAGACCGATCACGCCCGCGCCGGCGAGCAGCGGCGTCACGTTGATGCCCAGATTCGCCGCGGTGACAATGCCTGCAATCGTCATGATCGTCACGAGCAGCACGTTGCGCAGCAGCGGCAGCATCGTGCGCGCGCGCATGCTCGGACTACGCGACTTGTTGCGCGGACCCGCCGGATTGAGCGCCTCGGTGATCGCCGTGTCGACCAGTATCCACAACAGCCAGGCGATGAACACCGTCGCGATGATCGCCGTCACCGCATGAGCGATACCGCGCGCGGCGACGTTTTCCTCGACCACGGCCGCGAGCGACAATCCCCACAGGCGCGCCGCCAGTTCGAAGAAGAATAGCCAGATAAAAAGCGTCAGCAGGGTGCCGCAAAAACGCAGCAGACGCGTGAGATACGGCGACCGGCGACGCGCCCGCGCACTACGTGGCCGGGTCATGCGCAGCACGACGGCGGACAGGAAGAACGCCAGCACCAGCAACAGCGCGGTCACCACCGAAATCTGCAGCACGTTTTCGCTGGTGCCCGAACCGCCCAGCGTGGCCACCACCGACGCCGTGGCGAGCACCAGCACCGGCACGTGCCAGAGGGACGCGAGCACGTCGAAGGCGTCGGTCGCGGCCTTGTGGTTGGTGCGCTGCTCGTACGGCCGGTTGCGGATCAGGTGCGCGATGGGCCGGCGGAACGCCAGCGCGAAGTAGCCGGTGAGCACGGCAGCCGTCATGTTGGCCGCAGTCGAAATCAGCGCGGCGAGGTTCGACCCGAGTTGATGCGCGACGTCGTAATTCACCGCCGCGTCGCCCAGCGCACCGCATACGCCGACCACAAACAGCAGGCGCCGCGCGTGATCGATCAGCAGACGCACGGCGATGCGCCGATGTCCTGAGCCGAACAGCGAAAACATGATCAGGCAGATCGCCGAAAACACCGCGCCCGCGACGATCGCATACGCCACCACCATGCCGAGCGTGCGGCCGAGCGCATCCGGCATGGCGCGTACGAACAGCAGCGCCGCGAGAAACGCGATGATCCACGGCCCGACGCGGCGCAGCGCGAAGATCAGCAACTCGCGCGTGGTGGGATTCGGATTGAGTCCCATGACAATGGCAAAGCGCCTGTACAACCGATGTTGCAGGTAGATCAGCGCGGCGGCGCAGGCGCCCCAGCCTGCCAGCATCGCGAACATAGAGAAGGCGACGCGGCCGAAACTCTCATGCCCCTGCCCCGAAATGATCGTGTAGAGCTCATTGCCGGCCGCGTTGAAGCGGCCACCCCAGTAGCGTACTGGCGTGCGGCCCTGATGCACGTCGGACTCGAACGACGCAATGCCCGACGCAATCGCGCCGAGCAGCCCCGGGCTCGGTTGCGCCGGCGCGGGCGGCGCGACATTCTGCGAGACATCGCGCAATTTTTTCAGCTGGGCGACCAGCGCGGTGCGCTGCCGGTCGTTGTCCAGCGTGGCGATCACGCTGTCGAGCGAGCGCGCCAGTTCCGCCTGACTGGCCGGCGACGGCGCGGACGCCGCCTCGGCCGCCGAAGCGCCGGAAGCCGCCGCGGCAGGCGTCGCCGTGGCGCTGTTGATCAGGCTTTGCAAGGCCGGGATGACCGGTGTGCCGGCGGCCTGTGCACTGTTCGGCAGCCCTGCGGCGCCCACCAGCATCACGAGGCAGAGTGCGGCGGCCCACGCGCCGAGCCACGCCGCGACGCGAGCGTGAACGGTACGCCGGGCGTTGCATCCGGCATGATCGTAAGAATGTTCAGAAGCGGCGCGAGTCGCCGGCTGCCCGCCGTTGGACGGCGCGGCCCCGGACTCACGCCGCAATGGGCATGACTGCATGGCGATCCGTGAAAAAACGGGAGACGCCAGTGTAGCCGCACTTGCACCGCAAGCGACCGAACTTGCGTAACCGAATGTTAGGACGCTTGCGCACACGGCTCGATGCGAAGCCGGCCCTCGCCTGCCGCAGCGCCCGCCAGGCGGCTCACACAGGCCGGCGCCGGCAGGCGCCGCGCCGATCCGCCGGGCTCAATACGCGACCGTCGCAATCTCGCGGATGAAACGGCCCTGCTCCAGTTCGTCGACGAAAGCGATTGCGTAATCTTCAGCGGAAATGCGGCTATTGCCCTCGGCGTCGGCCAGCAACGCGTTCGCGCCGGTGCGGAACGTGCCGGTGCGCTCGCCCGGGGCGATCAGCGCGGCGGGCGCAAAGAACGTCCAGTCGAGGTCGGTCACCCGGCGATACAGGTCGAACACCTCGCGGTGCGCGAGCGCGATTGCCTTGTAGGCGTCGGGGAAACCATCCGAGTCGACCAGTTGCTTGCCCGGCGCCACTTCGAGCGAGCCCGCGCCGCCCACCACCACGAGGCGCTTCAGGCCCGCGGCACGCACGCCTTCGATAAGCGCATGAGTCGCCTTGGTAAGCGCCGCGAGGTCGTCCTGCGGCGGCGCGTAGGCACTGGCCACCACATCGTGACCGCGCACCGCGGCGCTGACGCTCGCGGCGTCGAGCACGTCGGCTTTCGCCGCCTGCAGATTCGCCACATCGGCGGGTACGCGCGCCGGATTGCGCGCCAGCGCCGTCACCAGATGACCACGCCGGGCCGCTTCCGTGGCGATGCGCGAGCCGATCATGCCAGTGGCGCCGAACAAGGCGATTTTCAACTGTTTGCTCATTTCAATGCTCCTGTCATAGGCTTATATGTAACCATATCGATTACATATAATGCGGAAAAAAGAGGGGCTAGGCCCCCGTCCGTTATCTTGCGTATGTGTCGTCAGGACTCCACACGCGCCTGCCATCCTGTTTTGTTTGCCAGCTAACCGTGCGGACGCCGCTTGCGTTCGCGCGCCCGTTCGGCGCGTACCAGATCCGCCGTAGCGTCGGCGAGCGTGCGCGCACCTAACGATGCCTCCATGGCCTGCTGTGCCTCGTCGATGATATCGCGCAGCACGCTTTGGATATTACGCCCGACCATGCACTCCGGATTCGGCTCCTCGCGATGCAGCGCGAATAACTGAGCGTCGTCCACCGCACGATACACCTCGAGCAAGGTGATGGTGTGCGGCGCCCGGGCAAGCAGCGCGCCACCGCCCGCGCCGAGTTGCGAGGTGGTGAGGCCCGCCTCGGCGAGCATGGTCAACAGCCGCCGGATCAATGCGGCATTCGTATTCACGCTCCCCGCGATCATCTCCGACGACAGCGGCATGCCCTCCTGCAATGACAGCAGCGCGAGCACATGCACCGCAAATGCAAACCGGCTACTCGTATTCACAGCGAACCTGCCCGGCAACGATCATGTGTAACCATGTTAGTTGCATTTAATCCGGCAGTCAAATGATGGCGCAGACCTGCTGCTCCATCACTTGTCCATCTGCTTTTGCGCATCGCTGGATTCGCTCGATGCCGATGGCGAAGCCGAAGCATTGGTGGCCGACGCCGAATTCTGCGCCGACCACTCCTGCAGCTTGCGGCCCGCCGTCTCCAGGCTTTGCCCGGTGAGCGAAGCCGCCTTGCCGAGCTGCGCGTTGGTGGCGCTTGCCGCGCCTTGCAGATTGGCCTGGGCGGTCGAAGCGAGCGAGGCCGGATCGATCGTGATCGTCGGCGCCGAGGCAGCCGACTGGAGGTTCTGCTCCGTGGCGGCTTTGGTCGCATCGACCTGCTGGCCGACATAGCTGGCCGCCTGATCGAGCTTCTGACCGGCAACCTGCGCGGCGTCGTTGAGCTTGCCGGCAACCTGCCCTGCCGACGCATCGTTCTTCTGACAAGCCGCAAGGCCGCCGAACACGAAGACGACTACAGCGGCACGGCGCAACAAAGGTGAACGGATAGACGAAATCATGATTGAGTGTGAGCCGCGCCAAGCGGCTTTCCGCATGCGAAAACGCGCCAATGATACGCCGTTGCGCCAAGCTCCCGCGCAAGCACCGCCTGCGCGGCGCAAAACAGCTGCGCAAACGCGGTGGCAACGCCAGTCCTCAAGCCTGCGTTCTGCACAGGAATCCCACGACGAATTTCGTCGCGGTTCTGTCAAACACAGTGGAGTAGACTGCCAGAGCACCAGGTACGCGTTTAATGAGCGTTCGATATGTTCCATTAATCAATTGGAGGCATGCGATGGCAGCAAAGAAGATCCTGTTCCTGACCGGCGACTTCGCCGAGGATTACGAAACAATGGTGCCGTTTCAGGCATTGCAGGCGGTCGGCCATGTGGTCGACGCGGTCTGCCCGAACAAGAAAGCCGGCGAGCGGATCAAGACCGCGATCCATGATTTCGAGGGCGACCAGACCTACACCGAAAAGCCCGGCCATCAATTCACACTCAATGCGTCCTTCGACGACGCCGATCCGCGCCAATACGACGCCCTGGCGATCGCCGGCGGCCGCGCGCCGGAGTATCTGCGGCTCAACCCCAAGGTCATCGATGTCGTGCGGCAGTTCGCCGAAGCCGGCAAGCCGATCGCCGCAATCTGTCATGCCGCGCAACTGCTGGCCGCCGCCGACGTGATCCGCGGCAAGCGTATTTCCGCTTACCCGGCGTGCGCGCCCGAGGTGAAGCTGGCCGGCGGCGATTACGCCGATATTCCGGTCGACGCCGCGATCACCGACGCCAATTTCGTCACGGCGCCCGCATGGCCCGCTCATCCTGAGTGGCTGCGGCAGTTCCTCGTGCTGCTCGGCACCCGCATCGAACTCTGATCCGCCGGCGAGCGCGGTGTCCTCGCGACAATGCGCGCTCGCCCATTCCATCAACATTTGAGAATAGTCCGATAGTTCGCTGCGGAAGGCTTTCCTATAGTCGCCGGTTGACTTTGGAGCCTCCTCGATGGAACTGACCGACTGGATCGTCATTCTCGCCGTCACGCTGATGGCGATTGCTTTTTTCTGCGCACGTACGCCGGTTAGCTGGTCGCGTGAAAACCGCGCGCGGCGTCTTGCGGGCACCCGTTTGCTCGTGCAAGCGGCGTGCGCCCTTTGGGCGGCGCTGCTGATCCTCGCGCGCGGCCTGTTCGGGTTCGAGGGTCTGCTGGGCGTGCGCCCGGCCCATTTGAGGCGCTCACGGGCGTCGCCATTCTTGTCGGTTGCGGCTGCTACTGGTCGGTTCGCGGCAGCAAGCTGCTCAAACCCCGGCGGCTCTTTACTGCGCATTGACTAGCGCTCACTGATGCCGTGTGCGTCATTGGCGGCGTGCGCAGTCGCGTCGTCGTCCCGACCGGGTCCCGCCTCGCCGTCGCGCGGCTTGCGCGACTCATGAAGCGCACGCTCACCGCCCGGTCCGGGCGCGGCAAGCGTCTGAACAGCCGGATGCGCCTTGGGCATCTCGGCCTCGGGCAACGACAGATAGAACGTCGTTCCCACCCCCTCTTTCGATTCCGCCCACACCCGCCCGCCGTGCCGCTCCACCACACGCCGCACAAGCGCGAGACCGATTCCCTCGCCTGCCGCCACATTGGTGTGCAGCCGCTGAAACGCGCTGAACAGGCGCGGCAAGGCGACCGCCGGAATGCCCAGACCGTTGTCCCGCACATAGAAGATGCGCAGCGAGCGCACGCCCGGCGGCGCGGGTGTGGTGCCGATCTCGACCCTGCCTTCGCGCGCGGGATCCAGATAGTTGACCGCATTGCCGATCAGATTCGCGAACACCTGCTCGAGCGCAGTCGGATCGCCCCACACCGCCGGCAGTTCGTCGACGATGACGCGCGCGCGGCGCGCCCGGATCGAAACCTGCATGGCGTCGACGACCCGCGGCACGATGTCGCGTACTTCGACTTTCTGCTGCCGGTATTCGACATGTCCGACGCGCGACAGGCGCAACAGCGCGTCGATGATGTGCGACGCGCGCAGCACGGCAGTCTGCAGATAATGCAACGCCTCGCCGATATCCTCGTCGACGACCCGTTCGATGCGCTGCCGGGCCTCGGCCCCGAGCGACGACTGGCGCAATGCCACGCGCAGTTCGTCGCAGGCGCGGATCAGTTCTTTCGAAAAGCCTTGCAGATTCACCAACGGCGCGCGCAGATCGTGCGACACGCTGTAGATGAACATTTCGTTTTCCTGAGTCTGTTGCCGCAAGGTTTCGTTGATACGCGCAAGTTCGCCGGCGCGGCGCGCGAGATCGGCCTGGAAGCGCGCCTGAATGCGCTCCGCCTCGAGCAAACGCCGGCTGGTGTCGTGCAAGGTCAGATCGAGCCGCGCGATTTCGTCGCGGCCGGCGCCGATCGGCGCGAGCGGCTCATTGCCCGCGAGTCGCCCGGCATTGTCCGACAGCAGCGCGAGACGGCCACGCACGCCGCGCGTGAACAGCCAGACCGCGAACGCGACGAACAGCAAGGAACCGAGCACCGCCGCGACCACCAGCATCTGTTGCCGTTCGCGTGCGGCGTCGGCGGCATTCGTGCGCAGCGTGTCCAGCCGCCGCTCCTCGCTCTGGAACGCCACCACCTGCTGCCGGAAGCGGTCGAGCACATCGGCGCCTGCCAGATCGCGCAAGCGCTCGATCACGTCGCGCCGCCGGCCCGAATGCAACATATCCTGGACCCGGTCCGACCATTGGCGATACGCCTGCACCGCCTGGCGCACCTGCACCACGCGTTCGACCTGCGCGGGGTTGTCCGCGACCAGTTCGGCGAGTTGATCGATGCGCCGGTCGACGTCCACCCACAACGCCACCGGCGTGACGAAGTGCGTATCGTGCGCGAGCACCGCGCCACGCAGACGCACGGTCTCCGCCAGTACCGGCTCAAGAATCGCGGTGGTCTGGCGCAGCACCTCTTCGCTATGGATGGCCCAACGTTCCGCTTGTGCCGCATCGGACTGCGCCTCGACCAGCCCGGACAGCAGCGCCAACTCGAAGAGCGCTGGAATCGCGATCAGCAAAAGCCCTTTGGTGGTCAGTCTCATGCGTGCGCGCTGGAGGTCGAGGGCCCGTGGATGATGCGTGGGGACGGCACATTATGTCGGCCTTTGTGCGGGAAGACAAAGACGGCGCGCGGGGCGACGCAGTTACAACATTTGACGCAAGCAGGATGCATCGTCAACGGGCATAGCCGTCAGCTTTTATGAATTTAAGCGTAATTAAAAATTAATATTTCGCCCGGAATTGGATCACCACGCCCGGCATGGGGATTTCGTGCACTTTTATTGTGCCTGAACAAGTAGTTCGAAGTGCATGGACGGCAGTTCATTATCTGGCGCCAGAAGTGAAGCATCCCATTGCGGTGCGGATTTGCACCTGATCAACGCGGACTGGCACAACTTTGGCCCACTTCTTGCGTTCACTGCGCGCTTTTTGCCATGAGCGGGACAATTTGATGGAAAGCTTGAAAACCGGCACCGATACCCTCTTCCTTTTGCTGGGTGCCGCCATGGTGCTGGCGATGCATGCGGGCTTCGCGTTTCTTGAACTCGGCACGGTGCGCAAAAAGAATCAGGTGAATGCACTGGTGAAGATTCTGGTGGACTTCTCCGTCTCCACGATCGCGTACTTCTTTATTGGCTACACCATCGCCTACGGGGTGCAATTCTTCGGCAATGCCGAATCGCTCGCCGCACATAACGGCTATGCGCTGGTGCGCTTCTTCTTCCTGCTGACCTTCGCGGCAGCGATTCCGGCGATCGTCTCGGGCGGCATTGCAGAGCGCTCGAAATTCAATCCGCAACTGTTCGCGACCTTCGTGCTGGTGGGCTTCGTCTATCCGTTCTTCGAGGGGATCGCGTGGAACAACCGTTTTGGTGTCCAGACGTGGCTTACGCACGTGTTTAGCGTGCCGTTTCACGATTTCGCCGGCTCGGTGGTGGTGCATGCGTTCGGCGGCTGGGTGGCATTGCCGGCCGTGCTGCTGCTCGGCGCGCGCCATGGACGCTACCATCGCGACGGCGGCATCGCCGCGCATCCGCCGTCGAATATTCCGTTCCTCGCGCTGGGCGCGTGGGTACTGGCGGTCGGCTGGTTTGGCTTTAACGTGATGAGCGCGCAGACCATCGACAAGATCAGCGGTCTGGTCGCCGTCAATTCCTTGATGGCGATGGTCGGCGGCACCCTGACGGCCTGGCTCGCGGGCCGCAACGACCCGGGCTTCACATACAACGGTCCGCTCGCCGGGCTGGTCGCGGTATGCGCCGGCTCCGACGTGATGCATCCGCTCGGCGCGCTGATAACCGGCGGCATCGCGGGTGTGCTGTTCGTCTATATGTTCACCTGCGTGCAGAACCGCTGGCGCATCGACGACGTGCTCGGCGTGTGGCCCTTGCACGGTCTGTGCGGTGCATGGGGCGGACTGGCAGCGGGAATTTTCGGTTTGCGTGCGCTCGGCGGCCTGGGTGGCGTGTCGTTCGGCGCGCAGTTGGTCGGCACACTGGGCGGGATCGCAGTGGCCTTGCTCGGCGGGACGCTGGTGTATGGGGCGATTCGCCTGACGGTGGGTCTGCGGCTCGATCAGGAAGACGAATACAACGGCGCCGACCTGTCGATCCACAAGATTTCGGCGACGCCGGAGCGCGAAAGCCTCGGTTGAGGCGTCAGCGGCGGAAATGCGAGAATCAGCGGTGTGCCGGCGGTTTCGTGCGCTCTTCGCCGCCGAGCATGCCGAATTCGATGGGGCAACGCGTGCAGAACACCGGCACCCCGCCCTGTCGTACGGCTTCCAGCAGCGCGTCGGCTTCCGCCTCGGTGACCGCAAAAATCACCTGCTGGGGTTGATCTGCCAGTTCGAAAAAATGCGCCGCATGGTGCTCGCCCGCATGGCCGACGCCTTCGGCCGCCGCCACCACGGTCGCGCCGTGAATCCCGGCGTGCTTCGCGATCGACAACAACCACTCCACGACCAGTTGATGGCCATGGCGCCGGTTCTGCTCGGTATAGAAGGTGATCTGGTAACCCTTGATCATGGCGGGCCTCCCGCGAAACGGCAGCGAATCATCGCAGGCATCGTCTTCAGTTTAGATCACGCCGTTGCCCCATGCGGATCGCCGCGGATGCTTTCGCGCGGCCTGCGGCCACCTGTCCCCACATCTGCTCGCCGGTGATAGACTTACCCGTTGGAGATGGCATTCTCCATTAACCGCCCTTGTGGCTGATGATGCCTGCTTCGCCCGGATGACTGCGGACGCGGCGGCGCGTCCCGACTCAGCCCGGTTTGTCGATCTTTAGGCCTTGCAAGGGCACTTCGCATGTATCTGTCCATTCTTGCCGTCGGCATCGGCGGCGCCCTCGGTTCACTCTTCCGCTGGGTCCTCGGTCTGCGCCTGAACGGCATCTTCGCCGGCATGCCGCTCGGCACCTTCGCTGCCAATGTGATTGCCGGCTACGTCATCGGCGTGGCGGTCGCGGGGTTCGCACGGGCGCCGCAAATCGCACCCGAATGGCGGCTCTTTGTCATCACCGGTCTGATGGGCGGCCTGTCCACGTTCTCGACGTTTTCAGCGGAAGTCGTGCAGCGCCTGCAGGACGGCCGGCTTGGCTGGGCCGCCGGGGAAATCGTCATTCACGTGGCGGCGTCGCTTGTTATGACCGTGTTGGGGATTGCGACCGTCTCGCTGCTGTCGCGCTGAGTTCGCGATGTTCATCGCTTGCCATGTACCGGACGGAAGCGTCTCATGAGAAATCGGTGGGCCACTGCGAGCACATCCCTGTTTGAGGTGTTTTTGAGGTCTTTACGGCACCGCAAGCACCCGTTCGAGGACTATTGTTGTGGCACCACCAGAAGGAGACGCCATGAGCGATATCGAACTGCACCGCGATGCCCGGGTACGTCATTGGTACCGGGAGCAGGACTGTTCACTGCAGGAATTCGTCACTGCACTTGAGCCCCGTCCGGATGACGGCAGTCTGCGGTTTGCCAGTGAAACAGTCGATCACGTTCCGCTGTACGACTGTCACGCACTTGGCGACGCCTTCGGAGATGCATCGCGGCGCGC
This sequence comes from uncultured beta proteobacterium, assembly GCA_963738755.1. Lineage (GTDB taxonomy): Bacteria > Pseudomonadota > Gammaproteobacteria > Burkholderiales > Burkholderiaceae > Paraburkholderia. The sequence goes on along the minus strand of CAVTXZ010000027.1, from coordinate 53,129 downwards.
GGACCTGCAGGCCGAGTGGGCCAGCGTATTGAACGTGGGCGCGGGCGTGCTGGTGCTCAAGCGGGTCTATGCCGACACCACGCCGGTCGACGAAGCGACGCAAGTATTTGAGTCGATCATCCGTGAGGAGCGCGAAGCTGGCGGTGCCGCCGCGGACCACTTCGCGAAGGCAGGTGCGAATGACCGGATCTGGAACGCGCAGGAAAAGCTTTGCCTGCGCGCCCCAGCGGTGTTCACCCGTTACTTCGCGAGTACCGCGCTTTGCGCGATAGCTGAAGCGTGGCTGGGTCCTCATTTTCAGATGACGTCGCAGGTCAACGTCGTACGTCCTGGCGGACAGGCGCAACAGGCGCACCGGGATTACCACCTTGGATTTCAAACCGTAGCGCAAGCCGAGCGCTATCCGGCGCACGTTCACGCGATGTCCCCCTTCCTCACGCTGCAAGGGGCCATCGCTCACGGCGACATGCCCGTGGAAAGCGGGCCCACCAAGCTGCTACCTTTCTCGCAGCGCTATGCCGAAGGCTATCTTGCATGGCGTCGCCAGGACTTTCGCGACTACTTTGAAACACACTGCGTCCAACTGCCGCTCGAAAAAGGCGACGCGCTGTTCTTCAATCCCGCGCTTTTTCATGCCGCCGGTTCGAACCGCACGACTTCTATTCAGCGCATGGCCAACCTGCTGCAGATTTCCTCGGCCTACGGCCGTGCGATGGAGTCGCTGAACCGCACGAAGATGTGCGAGGCCCTCTATCCCATCCTGCTGGAGCGAACGCGGACGGAAAGCATCACCGGGGAAGAAGCCGACGCGGTGATTGCAGCCTGCGCCGAAGGCTATCCATTTCCGACGAACCTGGACAGAGATCCGCCGCAGGGCGGCCTTGCACCGGAGAGTCAGCAGGATCTATTCCGACGGGCCCTGACAGCGTTGTGGAGTGACGAAAGGTTCGCCGTTGCAATTCGTGAACAGGCTGAGCGTCGCGAGGCGTAGCGGCTTCCATATCGGCCAACTTGCTCTGAAGAACAACGCGCTCCAAAAAACATTGCCGCTCCAACTTGTAGCAACCGCGTTCAGGTCGCGGGCAAGAGCGACTGTGCCTGCTTGAGAAGCGCGTGTGACGCTGCAAACTCATTGCGTCCAGCCATTGTCAGAGCAGCGTGGCCTGTGCGTGAGAACAATTCGTCGTCGGATGTCGCGACGACATTCAAACCAGTACCACACCGGTCGCATCGGCGAAAGAACTCCAGCATCCGGAGCGCATCGAATCGCGAATCCTCGGGACCGGCCTTCGCGAGGATTTCGGCTGCGGCGGCCAGTTGTCGCGTGGCCTGGAGGAATTCAGAACGGTTCATGGCACCTGCCTCATAGGTCACCGTCGCCGATGGTTCGGGGCGTCTGGCGCAAGGCATTTTCAATGCCGCTACCGGCGGTGGCTTGTCGATGCGATTGCGCTGCCGCGGTGGTGACCCACGGCCCCACCCAATACGATTGCGTCAAGTCGAAGAGAACACGATCGCCGCAACTTCGTCTATGTGCGCAAAGCTGCGGAAGAACCGGTATGTGCGGCCGTCAATTTCGATCAGGTTCGCTCCCGCCCGCGTCACATCGAGGATTTCGCTGGCAAGCGACGCTGCAACCGTTCCGCGCCGCTTCAGATCTTCGCGCGGCCCCGTTGCGTCGCCGATATAGAGGGTGGCGGTATCGCTTGTGTGACGCATGACAACCAGGCTCGCACCCGCGTCGAGCGATAACTCAAGATACTCCGCCAAAACCTGTAGCGCCTCCGAAAAAGGGGCCTGCTGGTCGGCGTTCGCCCCGGATGCGTTTGTCATGTCCTTCTCCGTCGCATTGAATAGCTCCCGGCAGATAGTCTATCTGACAGTGCCACTTCCACTATAGGTGGCTCGACGCGAAAAGCGGAAGCTGCCCCGATGCTACCGGGCATATCGGCGACTCAATTTCTTCAGCCGACGGTCATGGCCTTGAGCTGAGGCTCGGGTCGCGAACATCCCACTTTCGAATCCAGTCACGCGTATTCCCCGTATATGCAGTAGGGCCACGCAATGACGCATGGCAACTTCGGAGGAGTACGCAATGAGATACAAGACTGTGTTCGTGGCTGTCCCATTGCCGGCGGCTGTTTCAGGCGCCTTGGCCGTCAGCGGCTCGGTCATGGTCGGCGCTCAGACCAGGTGCCCCAGCAAAGACATCGTGGATAACGCGCTCAACTCGGCCGACCACGCCACGCTTGTTACTGACGTCAAAGCGGCACGGACGTCACCCGGAGCAATGGCGTCATCATGGTAGTCGATAAGGTTTCGATGCCGAAGTAACAGGACCCGAGCGCACCGTCAGTCGTTCGAATTCAGCACTGCGTTGTCATTTTCGACGACAGGTTCCGACTTACTTACATGCCTCGTGCCTGGACGCAGCAAATAGCTGCCTTGCTCAGGCCCCAGCAGCTGATTGCGCTTCGCCGCTACGCAATCAGCCGGCCGTTAGCGGTATATGAGACTTCGGCGCAGCTACGCCATGCGCCGAAATCGCTGGAGAAATATCATGGAAAAGCTAGCATTAAAAGTTCTGATCGCCCGTGTCGCCGTCGCTTCACTCTGCGCGTGCGCCGCGACGTTTGCGCAGGCTGGCGGCAATGGCAACGGTGGAAGCGGCGGTGGCGGCGCTCACGGTGCCGCCACCGCAGGGATGACATACCACAGCGAACCTGTCTCGAGCCCGTGGAACCGGGTTCCTGGCGACATGAGCAAGAGCGCGGACGCGGCCCATATGGCTATGCCCGGCATGACGCCCGACGACGCCAACATGCCTGCGAAAACTGTGCAGTAAATGCCTGAAGGTCTGCCGGCGCCAGACGATTCGTGGTCTGCGCGCCCGGCTTCGGTTTTGAGCAGACTTTGCTGGGCCCGATACGCACATTATTAGACACAACATACTTAGTGCCAAATCTACCCCCAACGCCTTAATTTCAGGCCCAGCCAGGCACCGCCTCGCGAGCCCAAACTTGGTCCCAAATGCCCAAGCAGCCGCTTTCAAAGCCGTTGAAATCACACAAGGTTGGTGCCAAGGCCGCCAGGCGGTCAGCAGCACGGCTTTAGAAAATCGGGCGGAATGGGACTTTATACTGCGTCGCGGCATGTTTTTTCAATCAATGCGCCCTCGCCGGCCGGTCCGACGAAGGTTATATGAGTTCCGCGCACTAATAGGGTTCTTGTATCCATCATCAAGTCGCCGTTTCTGCTCCGATGAAAGCCTCCTCAGGCCGGTCGCTATCGCGAATCGCGACTGTGTCTTGGGACGGTCGTTCGCCAGCCGCCTCAGCCAGAAGTTAAAGGCCCGTTCCTGAAATTCCGCGAAGGACCCACAAAGCTCTTCCCGGAGGGTTGCAATCGCGGCATTCGGGTAGCCACGGATGGCGGCGAGTGTCTGGGACCTCGTCGCAAGATGCATCGCTGTCGTCCTTCCAGGCAAGGAGGAATTGCCGCCCCGACCGCAATCGCCTGATATCCCGGTCCACAAAAATGACGGCGGCACACGCATACCTTATGTACGGGGAAGAGAAATCCCTGAGCCCGCACGAACGCTATTTAAGCGGAACATGGCATTCTCGACACGCCCCTTGATCGAAGATGATCCCGGTCCGATGGATTGCGCGTACCTGTTGGACTGGACGGATTTTCCTGCCGGGTGGCGATAATGGTGACGAGGCGACCGTTCGGACCGTGCTAACAGGACTCCCCGGGCCAACCTTTCGAATACCGCCCCCGCGGCGAAAAGGAGGGCTCATCCTCTACCTGGACTACGACGGAGTCCCGCACCCGGAAGACGTTTATAACGGGCAGGGCAAAGGGCCCTACATTGACGCATCGCTTCATGTGCCCGCCCGACCTGAATGCGTTACTTCAGTTCAGGCGGTCAGCGTACGTTTTCACACAAGCTGGACCCTTCTCTGCCCTTCGAGTCGATACTCCGTACGTCCGACATTGCCGCCAAAGCGGTCGTTCAAATCGCGCATGACAAGCAGATTGCATCAGGAATCGGTGCTCGCCGAATGCCTTGTCGGCCCCCGGCGAGCCTGCAAGTACCTGAGGGGCACCGCTTCAAGATTACTTTTCCAGCTTCACGATCGTCATTTCACCTTCGACGCTTTCCACGCGGACCTTGACCTTGTCGCCTTCATGAACCCGCTTGACCATGGCTGCATCCTTTGCCTTGAACGCCATCGTCATCGCCGGCATGCCGACGTTGGTAAGCGCTCCGTGTTTCAGCGTAATCATGCTAGTGGCCGGGTCGACTTTCTTTACTTCCGCATCGGTAAGAGCGGCGGTCGATGACGACTTCGAAGCCGGCGGCTTCATGGACATGTTCATGCCAGCCATGTCATCACCAGCGAACGCCGGTACCGCAACAATTGCACCAAGAACAACAGACGCAACAATCAACTTCTTCATTGGGTTTCTCCAGTTTGAGTAGTTGGCACTGTCGTGCCGGAGGGGACTGCATGGGGGAAAAGCGTCTGGCTTGCATGCTGCATACGACGACGCTGCAACAGGAACCAGGCGGCGGGAATAACGAACATCGACAGAAGCGGTGCGGTGACCATGCCGCCGACCATCGGTGCGGCAATGCGCTGCATGACCTCCGACCCGGCGCCGTGTCCAATCATGATGGGGATGAGACCGGCGAGCACCACCGCGACTGTCATCGCCTTGGGCCGGACACGAAGTACCGCGCCTTCACGAATAGCGTCAAGCAGCAAAGCCTCGGTCAGCGGTTGGCCATCTTTCAGTCGGCGATCAAGGGCGCTCTTCAGGTACAGCAGCATGACGACGCCGAATTCGGCTGCGACACCCGCGAGCGCGATGAAGCCGACCGACGTGGCAACAGATACCGCGTGCCCCAGCGCCCATATAAGCCAGAAGCCGCCAACCAGCGCAAACGGCACTGTCGACATCAACAGCAGCGCGTCGGCCGCCGAATTGAAGGTCAAGAACAGCAGCACGAAGATGACGACCAGCGTCACCGGGATGACGGTGCGCAGCTTTGCCGCTGCGCGCTCCAGGTACTCGAACTGACCCGACCACGCAATTGAGTACCCTGGCGGCAACACCACCTTCTCTGCAACGGCGCGTTGCATCGCCTTCACGGCCGATTGCAGGTCCGTATTGCGAATGTCGACGTAGACGAAACCGGAAAGCCGCGCATTCTCGCTGCGAATCGACGGTGGCCCGTCGGCAATCGCGATGTGTGCGACATCTCCAAGCTGGATTTGCGCGCCCCGGTCGGTGACGACGGGCAGTTGCCGTAACTTCTCAAGCGAGTCCCGGACCTCGCGTGGATAGCGGATGTTGATTGGGTAGCGTTCACGGCCGGCAATGACCTCGCCAACGTTTTCACCCCCCACCGCCGACGATACGACCGACTGGATGTCGGCCACCGACAGGCCATAGCGTGCGGCCGCAAGCCGGTCAATATCCACGTCGATGTACCGCCCGCCGTTGAGGCGCTCGGCGAGAGCGGAGGTCACACCTGGCACGTCCTTCACCGCCGCTTCGACCTGTGTCGCGACCCGGTCGATCTGCGTCAGGTCGGGTCCCGAAATCTTGACCCCAACAGGCGTCTTGATGCCCGTCGACAGCATGTCGATGCGGTTGCGGATAGGCGGAACCCATACGTTCGACAGGCCCGGCACCTTCACCGTCCGGTCCAGTTCATCGACGAGCTTTTCCGGCGTCATGCCCGCTCGCCACTGGCTACGCGGCTTGAACTGGATGGTCGTCTCGAACATCTCGAGACCCGGTGCGGGGTCGGTGGCGGTGTCGGCGCGCCCCGATTTGCCGAACACGGTCGCCACTTCCGGCACGGTCTTGATGAGCCGGTCGGTCTGCTGCAGCAGCTCGCTCGCTTTCTCGGTCGAAATGCTCGGCAGCGCGGTCGGCATGTACAGCAGGTCGCCCTCGTCCAGTGGCGGCAGGAACTCTCCGCCGAGACGCGATACCGGGACCACGGTCGCAGCCAGTGCGACCACGGCAACCCCAATTGCACGCCACGGGTGACGAAGCGTTGCCTCGAGCAGCGGCCTGTAGAGTCGAACCAGCACGCGATTGATAGGATTGGAATTTTCATGCGGAATGCGGCCCCGGATGAGGTAGCCCATCAGGACGGGCACGAGCGTCACGGACAGCCCGGCTGCGGCCGCAATCGTGTACGTCTTCGTGTACGCCAGCGGCGAGACGAGCTTGCCTTCCTGTCCTTCCAGTGAGAACACGGGAATAAAGGACAGCGTGATGATGAGCAGCGAAAAGAACAGCGCGGGCCCCACCTCGGCGGCGGACGTCGCAATCAGTTCCCAGCGCTGCGCGACTGTTATCGATGTATCCGGATGCTCGTGCTCAAACGCCTCCAGGTGCTTGTGCGCGTTTTCTATCATCACGATGGCGGCGTCAATCATTGCGCCGATGGCAATCGCGATGCCGCCAAGTGACATCAGGTTCGCGTTGATGCCCTGGTAGCGCATCACGATGAATGCGGCCAGCACACCAAGCGGCAGCGACAGGATGGCGACGAACGCACTACGCAGGTGAAACAGGAAGACCGCACAGACCAGCGCGACGACAATGAACTCCTCGATGAGCTTGTCCTTGAGGTTGTCTACGGCTCGGTCGATGAGCTGCGAGCGGTCGTAGGTCGTGACAACCTCAACGCCAGGCGGCAGCGATCGCTTGAGGTCAGCGAGTTTCGCCTTTACCGCCTCGATGGTCGTCAAGGCGTTCTTGCCCGAACGCATGACGATGACGCCGCCCACGACCTCTCCCTGCCCATTCAGCTCAGCGATGCCACGACGCGTCTCGGGTCCAATCTGGATGCGCGCCACGTCGCCGAGCAGCACGGGCGTCCCCGCATCGTTCGTGCGCAGCACGACGTGGCGGAAGTCATCGAGCGAATGAAGGTAGCCGGATGAGCGGACCACGTATTCGGACTCGGCGAGCTCGACCACGGAGCCGCCTGATTCCTGGTTGGCCTTGCCGAGCGCATCGGCCACCATCGTCTGCGTAATGCCGTATGCGCGCAGCTTGTCTGGGTCAAGCACCACCTGATACTGGCGGACCATGCCGCCGATGGACGCGACTTCGGACACGTCCGGCACCGACTTCAGTTCGAACTTCAGGAACCAGTCGTTTAGTGCGCGCAGTTGCCCGAGGTCATGCCGCGCGGTCCGGTCGACAAGGGCGTACTCGTACACCCAGCCCACGCCAGTTGCATCCGGTCCAAGCGAGACGGTCGCTCCCGGCGGCAGTCGGCTTTGCACCTGGTTCAGGTATTCGAGCACGCGCGAGCGTGCCCAATACTGGTCGGTCTTGTCGTCGAATAACACGTAGACGAACGCATCGCCGAACGCCGAATAGGCGCGGATAGCTTTCGCCCCCGGCACGCCAAGTAGCGTCGTGGTGAGCGGGTACGTCACCTGGTCCTCGATGACCTGCGGCGCCTTGCCGGGGTACGAGGCTTTGATGATGACCTGCGTATCGGACAGGTCGGGCAAAGCATCGAGCGGCGTCTGGGTGACCGAATACACCCCCCACACCGTGACAAGCACCGTTGCAAGCAATACCAGGAACCGGTTGTGAATGGACCAGCGGATGAGGCGCGCAATCATTGGACACCTCCGGCCGGTTCGACCTTCGTCAACTGGTAGCCATCACCGGACTGCCTGAAAACGAAGTGCATCGTCTGACCTGCCTTCACATCCGGAAACGCATTAGACGCCGGCTTGCTGAAAGACATCGTCATTGCCGGCCAGTTGAGGGCCGGAATCGGTTGATGCGAAAACGTGATGTCTTGCGGTGTGACCTTTTCGACCCTGCCGATCGTCTCGTACGTTTGCGCCGCCGGCGAACCGGATGCCGGCGCCGAAGCGCCCGGACTCGCGCTTCCTTCCAGTCGTGGCAGGACCGATTTCAGGCTGGCTTCCGAATCAATCAGGAACTGGCCGGAGGCGACAACCTGCTCGCCGTCGCTCAATCCGCTCAACACCTCGGTTTCGTTACCGACATCGTTGCCAACGGTGACCGTGACGGGCTGCAGGCGGCCATCACTGTTTCTCGCGATGACGACTGAGCGCTTGCCCGTCGTGATGACGGCTTCAGACGGTACCAGCAGACGAGAGACAGCCTTCTGTCCAGCGACACGCACACGCATCAACATGCCTGGCGTGAGCTTCAGCGCGCTGTTGTCGATTTCGAGGCGCGCCTGGAGAGTGCGACTGGTGGCGCTGATGCCCGGCAGGATTTCACGGATCTTCCCGTTGAAGTGTTGGCTTGGGTCGCCGGAGAACGTGGCATCGACGGTCATGCCGGGCTGAACGTTCAGCGCCAACGACTCGGGAATTTCAACGATGAGCCAGAGCTTCGAGAGACCGGCGACCTTGGCAAGCGTCTGTCCAGGCGTAACCTGCGCCCCCTCTCGCACGTTGAGTTCGCTCACAACGCCTGTTTCGGGCGACGAAAGAACCACATGTGTCTGAACCTTTCCGGTCCGGTCGAGGCTGGCGATGAGGTCGTCTGGAATAGAGAGGGCACGCATCCGTGCGCGCGATGCTTCCAGCAATACCATATCCATGCCGCCGCGCTTGAGCGACAGATATTCTTCCTGCGGCGCGAGCCAGTCGGGGACGTACAGAGACGCGATCGGCGCCCCCTTGCGTATTCGCTGCAGGGGAGCACTGGCGTACAAATGGTCAATGTATCCCGTGACGCGTGATTGCACGACGTCAGCCTGGGACTCATCGAACTGTGTGGTGCCGACAGCGTCGAACCCTTCCGACGTCTCCTGGCGGCGAACCGTAGCGTAGCGGATGCCCAGATTCTGCTGGAGACCGGAGTCTATGCTGACGCCTGTTGAATCACCCCCATCGTCCGCGTAAACGGGCTGCAGTTGCATCTCCATGAAAGGCGACTTGCCCGGCTTGTCGAAGTGCTGGGCCGGGACCATCGGGTCGTGCCAGTACAGCACCTTGCGACCCGTCTTCGGGTCGACCTTGTCGCTGGACGCGGCGGTGGCGATAGCGCCTGCTCCATCCGACGCTGAACGATGCGTGCCGGCGACATAGCCAACACCGAGCAGCGCCGCTGCGGCGAACACCATCAGGGCTGCGCGTGCCAGTTCTTTTGTTTGCATGCTGCTCTCCTTCACTGACTCACGGACATCGAGGCGGGCACAACCTGGTATTCAAGCTGTGCCCAGGTCTGCGACACGTCGCGCTGCAGGTCCAGCACCTGAAGTTCAGCGTCGAGCTGCGCACGCCTGGCTGCGAAGGTGTCAGCAAGCGAGCCGGTGCCTGTCCGGTACGCGGCAGTTGCGAGTTGCACGCGCTGGTCCGCAGCCGGCAGCAGGGAATGGGTGAGATTCGCGATGCGTTCGCGACCGCTCGCGAGAGTGGCAGACTGCGTCTGGATGTCCGCTTCGACTTGCCGCTGCGCGTCCTCGTACATCAGTCGCGCTCTGGTGCCCAGTTCCGCCTTTTCTGAGGCATCCCGGTCCTGGCGGTTCTTGCGATTGATGGGTAGCGGAATGCTGACGCCAACCGACACCATGTTCGAGTACGCTCCGCCGCGCTGCTGGTAGGCCACTTCCCACGTCCAGTTGGGGCTGCGGTTGCTGTTCGCTACGGCCGTATCGGCATCGGCGACGGCTATGTCCCGCGATGCTGCGACGAGTACCGGTTGCACCTGGCTCAGCTCCTCCGGCGGCAACGATGACACATAGGACTGTGGTGCCGGCGGCTCGCCGGTCACGTCCGAAACGGGCGTTGCAGTCCAGCGGGACAGGCCGATGAACGAGGTCTGCAATGTCTGCTGCGCCTTGAGCAACTGGTCCTGGGTCTGCGCGAGCATCGCCTGGGCCTGAGTCACGTCGGCGGCAGTCGCCTTCGCTCCACGATAGGACGCTTTGGTCGCGTCGAGCTCGTGGGTCATATGGTCAACGAGCTCCCGTTGCAGCGAAACCGCCTTCTTCGCATAGATTGCGTTCAGCCACGCTGTGGCCGTCTGCTGGCGGGTGTTTGCAAGCTGGCCGAGGTAGCCGGCCCGCTCACGGTCCACTACGCCGTTCGCCAGCTCGGACCGGAGTCGGCGCTTGTCGCCTGACACCCATTCCTGCTCGATGCCGATACGGCGCATCGTCATGAAATCCTGGCCAATTGTGTATTTCTGCTGGCCGGTCACCGGCAGGTTGTCGATGCCGGCCCTGAGCGTCGGGTCGGGCAACTGGCCGGCCCGAACGGCCGCTTCCGAACTGGCGCGTACCGATGCCTGTGCAGCTCCCATGGCGGCGGAGTGGTCCGTGGCAGCCTGAAGCGCCGCATCAAGCGTGACGGGTGTTTCCTGAGCGTACGCAGCGACGCTCGTGAGAATCAGCGCGGCAAAAAGTGATTGCGCGCGCAGTGGTGCACGCCGGCATGACGGCGTGCCAATGTTCGAAGGCATGGTCTAACCCCAACGGCGGACTCCCATAGGGAATCCACGTCCTGGACGCAGGACGACATCGCCGCTAATGCGGCGAACCTGTCAGCAAGGAATTAGATGGCGCGAGGAGGTCGCCAGAGACCGGCCGGTTCACGGACGGTGAGCGACTGCGCGTAGTGAAATACGACGGGACTGGACAGCCCAGCGGGACGGGTTACTTCGGCCCGGGACACCGGGTAATACAGGCTACCGAGTTGGCATTGCGCCGTTGCCTTGCAGAAGAACCCCTTGGCTTTACCAGGTTGCGAGGATTTCATGGTCTCGCAGCCCGGCATCTCCGAGGACATTCCATTACCGTCGTCGGAGCCCATGCTCATCTGCATCGGACATTCTCCAGTCAAGCCGCTTGCCGCCAGCCCACTGATGGGCAGCACAACGCAGAGCAGCAGGAGGAGCAACGTCCGGAAAAATTTCATGGCCGAGATTATAGCCGAGCTTTCCTGAGTCTGATTGGGGCCAGTTTTGACGGCTTCAATGTCGCGAATCCGTTATTTTTTAGCGGCTCCTGAAGTCCTGGAAGCAGCCATTGGCCATCTGGCGAGAACGTCCGAAACTGGCCGGCAGTACGCGTTCGGACCAACGCCGGAAAGCTGCCATTTAGAATTCCAGCATCCTCACGGCGGCGCGTTCATTGAACTGGTGCTGTCGGCCATGAAGAGCCTTTCGATTAACTAATGCGACGGCTGTAACCCCGGCGGTAGTGGCCAGTCACGCTTGCCGCCATGGGCAGCTTACGTCTTGCGGCCGGCTCTCTTTCTTGGTGTGTGTACCGAAACTCCGGTCTCAACTGGCGCAAATGGCGCCTGAAAATGATCGATCAGAAAATCGATGAACGCTCGCGCGCGTGCGGTCTGGTTCCTTTGACTGGGGTAGTAGATAAACAGGTCGGCTGACGGCAGCAGCGTTTCGGGCAGGACCAGTTTCAGTCGTCCGCTTTGAACGTACTTCGCCAGATCCCATTCGGAACGAATCAATATGCCATGCCCGTCGAGCGCCCAGCGCAGCACGATATCGCCGTCGTTGCTTGAAAGTGCTCCCTTGACTTTCAATGCCTCGGTGTGGTCGCCCTGTATGTACCGCCACACGCCGTAGGCATCGTCATTCTGGCGATGAATGATGCAACGGTGTTTAACGAGGTCCTCCACACGGTCGGGGATCCCAAAACGTTCGAGGTACTTCGGAGACGCGCAAAGAAAACGACGATTGCTCATGATGCGCCTGGCGCTGAGCCGGCTGTCGGCAAGCTCGCCAAAACGAATCGCCATATCAAACGCCTCCTCAACCAGATCGATAGGCCGGTCAGTCACCTCGAACTGGATTTCGACATTCGGAAACCGTTTCGCGAAATCAGACACCAGCGGCGCGATGGTGGTGCGCCCGAAGCCCAGCGTCGCATTGACCCGTAGCAGCCCTTGTGGGTCGGACCTAGCCCCAGATATGTCGTCTTCCATCTGCCGGACTTGCCCGACGATCTGCGTCGCGTAGCGCAAGTAGGTTTCGCCCTCCGGCGTCAAACTGACACTCCGCGTTGTTCTGTTGACCAGCCGCGCCCCCAGTCTCTGTTCGATCAGCCCCAGCCTTTTGGTCGCCGCTGGCGGCGTGAGATCGAGCGCGCGCGCCGCTCCCGACAGGCTTTTCAGCTTGGCGAGGAGGATGAAAAATTCAAAATCGGATGCCGACTCAGTTCTCACTCTAGTTGTTCACCAAAAGTAAAAAATAAAATGAATCTAAGTGAATTCTAACCCCGTATTTCGCGGATAAGCTTGTTTCCATTGCAGCCAGACGCATGCAATACGTGCCCAAATTCAGGAGACAGTGTCATGAGAATCGTCGAAATCCGCGAAAAGACCATTCCGATCAGCTCGCCGATCCGCAATGCCTACATCGACTTCAGCAAGATGACGCTGAGCCTCGTCGCCGTGGTCACCGACGTCATCCGCGACGGCAAGCCGGTGGTGGGCTACGGCTTCAACTCCAACGGCCGCTACGGCCAGGGCAAGCTGATGCGCGAGCGCTTCATTCCGCGCATTCTCGAAGCCGACCCGGCGACGCTCGTGAACGACGCTGGCGACAACCTCGATCCGCACAAGATCTGGGCGACCATGTTCACCAACGAGAAGCCGGGCGGCCACGGCGAGCGCTCGGTGGCGATCGGCACGATCGACATGGCGGTCTGGGATGCGGTCGCGAAGATCGAAGGCAAGCCGCTGTTCCAGTTGCTGGCCGACCGCTACGGCAACGGCAAGCCCGACCGCAAGATCTTCGTCTACGCGGCGGGCGGCTACTACTACCCCGGCCAGGACCACGAGAAGCTGAAGGACGAGATGCGCAGCTACATCGACCGTGGCTACACGGTCGTGAAGAAGAAGATCGGCGGCGCCTCGCTCGACGAAGACCTGCGCCGCATCGACTCGATCCTGAGCGTGCTCGGCGACGGACAGAAGCTTGCCGTCGATGCCAACGGCCGCTTCGATCTCGACACCGCGATCGCAGTACGCGAAGGCGCTGTCGCAATACGACCTGTTCTGGTACGAAGAGCCGGGCGACCCGCTCGACTTCGAGCTGCAGGCCACGCTGCGCAACTACTACGAGAAGCCGATGGCGACCGGCGAGGATCTGTTCTCGATGCAGGACGCGCGCAACCTGATCCGCTACGGCGGCATGCGCCCGGATCGCGACTGGCTGCAGTTCGACTGCGCGCTGAGCTACGGCCTCGTCGAATACCTGCGCACGCTCGACATGCTGCAGGAGCACGGCTGGTCGCCGAGCCGCTGCATTCCGCACGGCGGCCACCAGATGTCGCTGAACATCGCGGCCGGGCCTCGGTCTCGGCGGCAACGAGTCCTATCCGGACCTGTTCCAGCCGTTCGGCGGCTTCCCCGACGGCGTGAAGGTCGAAAACGGCTACATCACCATGCCCGATCTGCCCGGCATCGGCTTCGAAGGAAAAGCCGATCTCTTCGCCGAGATGAAAAAGCTGTCCGCATAAGCCAGCAATTGGCAGGACTCGCAGGCAAAACGCGCCGACAAAAGCGTCGGCGCAGCGTTCATAAAAATAGACAAAGGGAACGCAGGCGAAATCGGTCCGTGCTCACCGCAGCGGTTGATCCCGTTGCGCGCGCTCGCCCCGACTTTCATTAAAAGATGCCACGCATAGGAGACAGTCATGCGGGTTTCAAAGATCGGAAAATCTCTTTCCAGGCTCTACGTCCAGGTTCTGATTGGCATTATTGCCGGTGTCCTCGTCGGCCACCTCTACCCTGACATCGGTTCTCAACTTAAACCACTCGGTGATCTGTTCATCAAACTGATCCGGATGCTGCTTGCCCCGATTATTTTCGCATCCGTTGTCGTCGGTATTGCCCGCATGAATGACCTTCATGAGGCTGGTCGGGTTGGCGTTAAGGCAGTCCTTTACTTCGAAGTCGCGTCGACGATCGCGCTGCTGGTTGGCCTCGTGGTCGTGAACATCGTCAGGCCCGGCAGTGGGATGAACATAGATCCCACGCACATCGACAGCTCAGCCATTGCCACCTATACCCACGCGGCAGAGCAGCATGGGATGCTTGAATTCTTCATGAGCATCGTTCCGAGCAGCATTGTCGGCGCATTCGCGAATGGGGATATTCTGCCAATCATTTTCTTCTCGCTTCTGCTCGCGATAGCGCTCGCCAGGCTTGGTCCCCGCACGGCGCCATTCGTCGACCTGCTCGACATGTTCCTTCAGGGCATGTTTGGCGTGGTTCGGATCGTAATGTATGTCGCACCGATCGGCGCCTTTGGCGGCATGGCGTTCACAATCGCCAAGTATGGGATTGGCACGCTGGCGTCGTTTGGCCAGTTGATGGGCTGTCTCTATCTGACCTGTGCCATCTTCGTGGTCGTTGTCCTTGGCATCGTGATGCGGCTGTGTGGGCTGTCGTTATGGAAGTTTCTCCGCTTCATCAAGGACGAAATCTTCATTACCCTTGGCACAGCTTCAACTGAAGCGGTACTCCCGCAAATGCTCATCAAAATGGAGAAGCTGGGATGCTCACGACCCGTCGTCGGGATGGTGTTGCCGACGGGCTACACCTTCAATGCCGATGGGACCGCAATTTACCTGACGATGGCCGCATTGTTCATTGCTCAAGCGATGAATATCCATCTGACGATCTGGGACCAGTTGCTGCTGCTCGGTGTGATGTTGCTGACGTCCAAGGGGTCCGCTGGTGTAGCCGGCGCGGGGTTCGTGGCGCTGGCTGCCACGCTGGCTACCATGCACAAAATCCCTGTGTCCGGACTGGTGCTGTTGCTGGGCGTTGATCGTTTCCTCAACGAGGCTCGTGCAGTCACGAACCTGATAGGCAACGGGGTGGCGACCATTGTGGTAGCTCGATGGGAGGGTGCGCTCGATATGAACAAGGCCCGCGCGATGCTCAACCGCACTGACACGAGCATTGATGCATTGGAGTCCTTCGGCGAGGCACCGACTGCCTTGACGCCCCCGAACAACGCCACACCTCGGCCCCACACTCATTGACCGTCCAGTCAACCCTATCCTGAGCACCGCAGCCATGACCAGACAATCCGAAACAACGAGCTTCCGCGAGGCGTCTCTTGCGATGAAGCAAGAGTAGAAGCGTTTTGGAAATAAAGTGGAAGCAGCCTGGGCGCAACTGGTCGACTTCGCCCACTCCGACGATCGTGATGTTCATCCCGTTCGACCGTGCCGACAACTTTCCGCCGGTGGTGGGTGACAATCCCGATGAATCGCCGTGTGACGATACTCGTGCAGTATTGACTGCAACTGGCTCCATATCACAGGAATGACGCCCACGGTCTGAGCCTGCGCGTTCTTTCGAAAAGGTTGCTGTCCACAATCGCGTATCCTGTGTTCTTCGAGATGTCGAGTTGCGGTGCGATCTCCTCGTTGCCGAGTCCGTCGGCGAGCATCGCCAGTCACACAAAGCCGGCATTCGGCTGGTTGAATCTCCCGCCAGTTATCAGACTTTTTCCGCCAACAGCTTGTCACTTTCAAGCAAGTACGTCGCAATGCGAATGAGCCTTTCATTTACTCATTCGCTCACCACTGGAATCATGCTACGCTGGTTCATTACATCATCGGCACGACATTGATTTCCGCATCGCGCCGCGATGGTGACATCTCTGCTGCTCGGAAGGTTTTCGTTCGCGATTGTGTGCGGCTCGCCAAATTTCAATTGGAGAGTTAGAAGCCAGTCGACATGCGCGTTGCGTCTCGCGAAGGTCGATTGCAGTCGGATAAGCGATTGTTTCATTCGCGACGGGCGCACGCGGCAATCAGTTCCCGATGCGTTCAACGACGAGGGGCGACTAATGCGGATACTCATCATTGCGCAACGCTTTCCCGTGCTTTCCGAGACGTTCGTCATCGAGCAAGCGAGGGCACTACGCGATGCTGGCGCCGATGTCTCGATTCTAGGTCTCACGCGCGGAGATGACTCGCTTCTCCGGGCGATCGACGGCGAGTGTCCGTCCGTCGTGAGTCCGAGCTGCGGCGCGAGTCGCGCTGCGAAAATGCTAGCTGTTGCACGGCTCGCGTTGCGGGGACTTTACAATCGACGCGCACAACGTGCATGTCGAGTCGCAGCGCGGGCCGTGTTTCGCCGGCAGTGGGCAGCGGCGGTCGATATTGCGCGCGTCTCGAGGATGAATTCGACTATGCAGTGCGACGCAGTAGTCGCACATTTCGGCATGGTCGGTGTTCGTGCTCAATATTTGCGCGAGGCAGGACTGGTTTCTGGAGCCCTGGCTACTGTCTTTCACGGCCATGACGTGACGAGCCGCAAGCTGGTTGAATCCTATCGACGAGAGTATGTGTGCCTCTTCGGACGTGGCCAACTCTTTTTGCCAGTGAGTCAGTTCTTTGCAGATCGCATTCGCGATTGGGGGTGCGATCCCGTAAAGACCCATATCGGCCGTATGGGCATCGATATCGACAAATTCCCGTTCTCGGGGCGCCATCCGTCCTCGACCACGTTGAGTATTTTGCTCGTTGGAAGAATGACAGAAAAGAAGGGGATCGAGTACGCGATTCGGGCCATGGCATATGTCAGTTCAGCGGTGAAGTTGACCATCGTCGGTTCCGGTCAACTGGAAGATTCGCTGAGAGTTTTGGCGGTCGAATTGAAGGTCGAATCGCGTGTCTGCTTTCTAGGTGCACTGCCTCACAAGAAGGTGCGGGTGTTGATGGATGAAAGCGACGTCTTCGTGCTTCCCTCGGTGACTGCGTCGGATGGCGACATGGAAGGTGTGCCGGTATCGCTTATGGAAGCGATGGCCTCCGGCGTAATAGCCGTTTCGTCACGTCATGGTGGCATTCCTGAGTTGATTGATCACGGTGTGTCAGGCTTTCTCGTGAATGAGCGCGATTCGGTTGGCCTGGCCAAGGTTTTCGATGAAATTGCGTCAGGCGTGTACAACTTGTCGGAAATAGCAGCGAACGCGCGCCTTAAGATCGAGGCGCGGTTTAACTCGCGTATTGAAGCAGTACGGCTTCTTGACAGACTGACCGGCGTTTGCAATGGCAATCACGTTCTTCTCGGCGGGCAGTTGCCTCAACCCGAACCGCCGACCCTCACTCGCAGGTTCAAGGAAGCCGGAAAATCACTTTTGCCCGATACCCTGTTCCTTCGCCTGTTGCACAAGAAGTGCATCGGGCGCTTCCCGCGGCTACGCAACCCCGTGACCTTCAATGAGCAGATACTTCAGCGCAATCTGCGACCCGATCCACGCTACGCGGTATTGAGCGACAAGATCGCCACACGTGCGTACGTCGAAAAGAAACTCGGCCGCCAACATGTCGTACCACTGATTGCGGTGCCCGCCGATTTTTGCCGCGAAGTCTACGATAGACTACCGGATCAGTTTGTCATGAAGGCAAGTCATGGCAGTAGTTTCGTCAAAATAGTCAGAAGCAAATCCGAAACGTCATTTGGAGAGTTGAAGCAGCTTGAGGAGAAGTGGCTTTCCACGGATTTCTATCAGGTGGATCGGGAGCGGCATTACCGCGAGATCAAACCACGCATTTTCTTCGAGACGCTGCTGCTCGATCGCGACGGACACATCCCGGCCGACTTCAAAGTCCATTGCTTCTCGGGAAACCTCCGAAAGCCGGTGATGTATATCCTTGTGATCACCGACCGGTTTGGCAGCAACACACGTGGAGATGTGTACGACGCCAGCTGGAATCGCATGGAAATCGCAATTGGGCCGTACAAGCGGAGCGATCATCGGTTGGCGCAGCCTGAGAACCTCGATGCGCTCCTGAAAGCGGCTGCGACTCTGGCGAGCGACTTCGAATACGTTCGCGTCGATCTTTACGCCTTTGACAATCGACTCTACTTCGGCGAATTTACGTTCACGCCGGGCGGCGGTGTATTGCCTTTCACTCCGGATCGCATCGACTATGAATGGGGAGAATTGCTGAGCGCCGCGCGCGGCGTCTGAGCGTTATCCATTCGCCGGTCAGTGATGAAGTTTTATCCCCGGCGGCCCTAGCCTTCACTTTTTGATGCACCTCTGCACAAGATACAGGTGAGAAATAGATAAACGCGCCATTGAGGCGTCGTCATCCTATTTCCTGTCAGATCGTCAATCGTTTGGACGCCGGTGTGGGGCTACAGGAAAACACACGGCAACCTGGACACCAAGTACTCGAATGGGGTCTCGTTGGCTTGTCCCAGCCGAAGCCACCGGGATAACGTGACGAGCGCACTGGTACACTCGCCGAACTCAGATACGTGACGGTTCACTGGCTTCGCCGCTCGACTGCGCGGGTCTGGCAACGGCGGTGGTCGCCCTCGCACCGTGCAGGGTCGTGCGTAAAGCCGCATAGAGGGGCATGGTCCGCTCAACTTCGAAGCGCCGAACAAGGCGGCCGCCAAAACCCCGGAGAAAGTTGAGGATACCGGCGGATGAAATACCATCAAAATCAAAACTAAGGTCTCGTTCCCCCGCCATACACATTGCTGACCATATCAAGAGGCTGACAGCGCCGCTGTGCGCATCTTGACGCCGTGTAGAAAGGAAGTAATACATCTTCTGCGTCTCCCATAGCAACGCAGTCCCTGCAACCAGTGCGCCCTTCGAATCGAAAGCGCCAAGCAGGGTGCAAGCTCCCCGAATCATCGCTTCATGGAGCAAGCGCCCCATCGTTGTGGTTTCGTGCTTATTGTCAAGGTTGCGGACGGCAAGATTGGCGTTGTAGAAATCCAGGAATGCCTTCGCGGAATCGATCGGTCCGACCGTAAGGCATTCTTGCGCCCTGCGGACAGCGGTGCGCGCCGTGCTTCGTAATGCTGCAAATGCCGCCGCCTCGTCTGGCCAGCCAACCGAGACAAGAGTGAACGCGACCTTTACGGTAAATCCTTCCAGGCGGAATGCCAGCGCTTCTGCTTCCGAGACCCGGGGGTCCATGACCTGGTGAAAATGTGCATATCTGGGGAGCTGTGCGATGAGGTCGCGCGCTATGCCAAGACGCTGACTCCAGTCCCGCTCGCCAGCACCGCTCTGGTGTGGCCTGATTACCGGTCCGAGCGTCCGGGTAAGCGGGGGCAGCGTTGAGATTTTCCACAGTGCCTTTTGGGTGAACGTGTAAGGCATCTCGCCGACAACCGTATTCCCATGCTTGACCTCCGCCACGCGCCATGCGCCATTCGTGGCGGCTTCAAGCCACCACGGTTCGTGAAAAATCGAACGTTCAGTCAACCCTGACGCGAGTTCGGGTTTCGTCGATCTTTCTGACACGCCCCTCCCCTCGTTTATCGTGTTGCATTGCTGCTGGCGGCTAACGTGCGCGTGGCGCGATATCATCCTCTCGTTGCCCATCGTTTCCGTCTCCAGTACTCCAAAGAGGTGACGCGGCCCCCGGTATCCGACGAGGAGGTGTTCAGCGGTACAAAGCTTTGCTCCGTTCGTTGACACACGTATTTGATGTCAGGAATGACGCGGCCCCCAAGAATGTCTCAAATCTGCTGCGTCTACAAGACGGGTGCGCTCCGCCGGAGGGTGTTGCATAGCCCCTATCGTCTATCCTACCGGGTTCGGACGCAGGCTGAGATTGTCGTACATTACCCCTCTAGTCCTTTTCTAGCGGCGCCATGACGAGCCATTGGATTACTGATGTACCGAACTGCAAAGTCAGCGATAGGCAAGTATGGCACCAGGCATAGAGTGGACAGTGCGAGCGTTCCGACTTTCTTTTTCAGGCTCCAGAATGGATTCGCCACGATAGCATGCAGATAGGCGTGCGAATCGCTGAACATCCAACGCCATCGGTTCGTCAACGGTGCGTGATAGACAGTCGAGCAAAAATACGCCTTCTCATGTGCGAAATCGTGGAAGTCGGGCGGCAGTTGCAGTCCCAGCCGGTCCGACGCGATTTCGCGCAGGGTCGCCCATCGCGACGTGAATGCTTTAGGCGCCTTGTTCGTCTCATCGGAGTTCGCGAATGAGACGCCTCTTCCATGTTGTACCCGATACCCGCCGAGCGACTTCGGGATGGTCGAAATGGAGCCAACGAGAGCTGCGCCATAGATCGCGTAGAAATCTGCGCCATACCGGTTCGCGGCCGTTTCCGGGACGGGGAAGATCTGCCTTAGCGCACTGACGCTATACGCGTTGCCCGAGGCGGGCGGTGACGGATACAGCCACCCGTCCAGCAGAAAACCCCGACAGTCACCGTCGACTCCCGAATGAGGCACATATACGCCGGTCCCGTTGCTCATCTGGTCGATGACGTCCAGGCGGAACTGCACTTTCGCCAGATTTCCTTGTGCGAAACGCTGCATCACTTCAGTCACGGCACCCGGATACAGCACGTCATCGGAATCGAGGAAGAGCACGTAATCCGTTTTGACCAACCGAAGTCCCAGGTTGTAGGCGGACACCTGTCCGCCGTTATCCTTGAAAATGGAAGTGATACGCGCGCGGTAGCCTTCCACAATGGCGCGCGACCCGTCCACAGATCCGTCGTCGATGACCATGACGTGCGTGTTTGCGTAGTCCTGCGCGAGCGCCGAATCGATCGCCTCTGCCAGAAACTGCTCGTAGTTGTAGTTGCAGATTACAACGGTCATTTCTTTCATGGTGACTCACGCAGAAGAGTAGATCTGGCGGACTGGAAATGCGTTTTAAATGAGTCAGCGGAGGATCAGCGTGCTCGCAATGTCCTTCGGTGCGAGCGAGGTGACGATGCTCCATCCCGCAATCAGAAAGCGGAGGCCCAGACCTTCGAAACTTGCGCGAAAGCGAATGAACAATGCGTCGCACAGGGCACGGACTCGGCTGTCGCCGGGCAGCGAACGCTGTTCCGGTGTCATCCGCAACGATGCAACCCGCAATTGAAGCAAATGTGGCACCGAGAACAAGGTGTTAAGCGGCGGCGGCCAGCCGGACGTTGTGCAGGCCTTGCAGGGGGTAATGTGACGCTTAAGCGCATGACAAGGGGACGTCACCTGATGGGCCGCCCGCTCGCACGACAGATGCTTTGGTTTTAATGTGCCGATTGAAAGCGACTATAAGTAGGATAAGCCGAGAAAGAATCCGCGGACTGGTCGCGGCATAAAGTGGGGTCTTAATGTCCGAAATCGTTGAACATTCGGCCAAATGTAGTACAAGATATTTTTTGCAGAACCCCTTGCTTCGACGATCAACCGCATGCCTTGCCCCCCGTTGCGAGACCGATGAGCCTACTCCAGACGAAACCGATGCCGCTACCGGAAGCACAAGCGGCCCTTCCTGGGACCCTCCCCAACTTTCGCGCGCTCTCTTTTACGGAAACGGCCGCATTGCGGTCCAGGTTGTACTGCGCGGCGCGTCCGGGGTTGCCCGTAGAGCAGCATGCCTAGCGATAGTCGAACCAGTTCACCTCCCCGTCAGCGGTAACCTCTTCCAAATCTTGCCGCCCACAGTCTCGCGCGATGATGATTGCACCAGTTGACGCTGGCGTGCCGGGAACCAGACGACGCGGAGCCGAGAATGTTGTCCCGACGCTCTGGATGAGAATCTGCCCGCTCCCGTTCTCCCCATTTACAATCGCCTTGATGCGTAGCAGCCGGTCCCCGAGTGCACCGGCGATATTTTCCAGCCAATCAAGTGCTTCATCCCACGACATATCGTCATGAAGCTTTGCGCGAAAGACGCGGATTCGGGGATGTAGCAGGCGCCGCCGCTCCGGAGGCCGTGTCGGTATGTCGGTGACTACCGAGCCATTAATGGGTGGTCGAAAAGCTTCCCGAGCCCGCATCGAAGCCGAGAATTCGTTGACGACTAAAGCAAACGGATTCACGTCGGCTACCGCCCGCAATGCTTCTTTGCGCTTGTCGCTGGAAACAAGGTCAACTTTAGTAAGAACGATAGTGTTCGCAGCGGCAAGTTGCGCGACAGCGTCTTCGAAATCCCCTATCTCCAGAGAAGGGCGACTGCAATCGTACGTTGTTATCAGGTGCAACTTGAGTCGAAGGTCGGCAAGCTCCTGCAGCGACGAAACTATCGGACCTGGTCGCGATAGTCCGCTGCATTCCAAGATAATTCGTGATAACAGTGGCTTTCCTGCGGCCTGGCGAAATTGCATGAGGTCTTGGACAGTCGCGACGAGGTCACTTGTCATCGAACAGCAAACGCAACCGTTGCTGAGCGTAGCCATAGACATGCCACGTGCCGATTCAGACAGCACGGTTCCGTCAATGTTTATCTCGCCCGCTTCATTAACGATAATGGCCGTATCCGACGCATCCTCACTGTGCAGCAACGCCTCGAGCAGCGAGGTTTTGCCGCTTCCCAGGGAGCCGGAGACAATAACGAACTGGGGGCCGGATAGCATATTGACCTCACTTCTTCCGAGAATCCCCGGACTTTTCCGGCCAGGTACCAGCAACCATTTCCCGAACGTCAGCCAGTAATTCATCGACGTCGTAGACCATCCCAGCGCGAATCGTCTTCTGCAGACAACGTTTGAATTCTGGTCCGTTGGTCTCTTCGTTCAGTCGAACCGCACCAGTGCCGTATAGCAGCTTGAAGTCGGTCAACGGGTTCTGGTCGTGTACGAGGATGTCGGCGCGCTTGCCGACTTCCAGCGTGCCCGCTTCTTCCTCAATGCCAAGGAGTTCTGCGGCGTGGAAAGTTGCCGCACGCAGGACCTCAAGCGGCGAGAAGCCGGCTTCTTGAAAGAGTTCGAGTTCACGTACGAATCCAAAGCCGTAGACCTGGTACATGAAGCCCGAATCGCTGCCGACACAGACGCGTCCTCCACGATTCTTGTACTCGTTGAGGAAAGTCATGAGTATGCTGAAGCTTTCCTTCCACTCCACCTCGTTCTTTACCGACCAGCGATAGAAGTAAGCCCCGTGCCCGCCCCGCTGTGGCTGGAAATACTTCCAGGTTGTGCTATCGGTATACTCATCGTGCCAGTCGGCCCGACGCGCACGCATCAAATCACGATTGCTGTCATACACGTTCATCGTCGGAACAAAGGTGTGGCCTGCTTCCAGGAAAGCTTCGATGACCTCGTTCCATTTCGCGCTGCCCGGTCGGGACGCTTGTAGGAATGTCTGTCCCGCGGTAGCAAACCGCATGTACTCGTCGTTGTAGTTATAGTCGTCAGCGACAGTCTGTAGCGTGCGCCCATCGAACAACGCCTCCGGGATGCCGTAGGCGTGCTCGGTACTCGTCAGCCCCCAGCGCGCTGTGCGCAAGGAGTTCATGCGGCCGACCGAAAGCTGCGCATGGTGGCAGCACGTCCGTAGTCCGAGCGTATTACACTCGTCGAGGGCGGCTTGCATGATTGCCGGTGGCGCCCCAAAGAATTTGACACCCCGAGCGCCTTTCGCATGCGCCTTGCGCAGCCATTCGCGACCTTGCTCGGGTGTATAGATGGTCTTCAGGTAATCGTTGACGGCCGGAAAGTACACGTACGGATACAGTGTTGGTGCGGCGATTTGCCCTTCGTCCGCAGCTGCGGCCTGCTGCTGCGTCCACGCCAAGCCATTCATAGTCCCAGCTTCACGCACGCTCGTCACGCCATGGGCGAGCCAGAGCTTGTAGATGTAGTCAGCCGGCAGCATCTCGCCATTCTCCGCATGGAATGGCGTACCGATATGCGCATGACTGTCAATGAAGCCAGGCGTGACGAACTTCCCGGTGCAGTCAATTTCGTAGTCGCCTGCCTCCGGTCGACGTGTCGGATTTATGGACAGCCCGGGTACACCGACTGCTGCAACTTGGATAATGCGTCCATCCTCCACCACAATGTCCGCCGGACCCCACGGAGGCGCACCGGTGCCATCAATAACCATTGTGCCGCGCAGCACGAGCCGTTTGAAAGGCCCCACGCCACGGTCTCGCGTTGTGGCCGCCTGCACTTGTCCTAATCCCTTCCTCGCGAAACCTGCGACCATCTCTTCGCCAACTTCAATCTCTGCTGCGGGGGCGTTCATGCCGTCTCCATCATTAAAAGCCCTGCACGGGCATCCAGGCTCGTTGAAACACCTTTTTATACGCAGGCTTTCGCGTTTCAGTGTTGAGCCTAACGCGCATGATGCGACCGGCGCGCATGTCGACCATTGAGAATGCTTCGAATGGGGTAGTCTCGCTCATGTTGTGGCCGTTCAAAATAAAATACGATTCAGTGAGCACTCTGACAACGTGTTATCGATTCGTCAGCATGCCCATGCGTGTCAGCTGATAGAAGTGAATGGATAGTCAGACACGCCGTAGCGGGAAGCTCTGACGGGTCGCTGAATCTGATGATAGGAAGAAGTGGCCCTTCCCGTTCTTCAACGCAGACACGCATGAATGGCTGGACCTCGTCCAAAATCATGGGTTGCATTTGTCGTCCATCCGGTTCGACTTGTTGACAAGCAAAAGATGCACCCATAGATAGCGCTTCCTTAATCTGCTCGGATACCAGAGCAACCGCGATGTCATCTATGACGGGGCCAATGTCCGTCTCGTCATTGAGGGGGTCGCCAACGCGAAGCTGACTAACCTTTTCGAGCAGCATTGGGATAAGAACTTCGGCCAGATAATCGTGAACGTACAAACACGACACTCGCTCTGCACAAGACAGCAATGGCTGCAGAAATGCCAGATTCAGAACAGCATCACATTGAGCACTGACGTCAGCCAGGGAGTAGAGCACAAGGGGAAGCCGCTCACCTGTAGAAACTGTTACGGGCACGGCAGCCTCTTGGCACGCTCGCGAAACAAACGTTCCGACATCACGGCCCCCACGGAAGCGGACCTCAGTAACGCGCGGCGTCATCAGGCTCGCGCGGAGCATCCCGATAGCGTCAGTCGACGGAACGACGCACAGAAGCGCATCCAAATCGTCGCCTTCCTTCCAGTAGGCGGCCAGTGCCAGTGAAGCCAATGGCGCACGGGAAGATGGCTTGATAATCAAGGCTCGCCCCGAGCTCAATACCGTGGCCGCCTCCGTCACCGTGTTAAGGACTGGGTCACACCAGTTCAGAATAGAGTAAGCCGCTTGCGCCGGAATCCATTCATGCTGTAGCCGAATTGATGGGCATTCGCGGTACGAACCTAGTACCGCTAGAGCCGCATCAACCTCGACCCGGGCGAACCGAATGGGCTTTCCAGTCTCAACACTGATGATGCGTGCTAGTTGCTCGCGCCGGACATCAATTCTTCGAGCCCAAGTGCGCAGTCGCTCCTGCACGACGCACGTGCTTTGCAGCTTCTCTGCGGCACGCAGACCCTCCTTAAAGATCGCTGCAAGCGTGTGGAAGTCAACGTCCGACACGCTTTCGATGACCATGCCATCGTAAGGACTCAGCACGTCGAAGCGACGCGCAGGTCCTGTCCTGAAGTCCACCGGGTGAATCGGCAGGGCAAGATCCGGTGCGTCGCTTCGTCCGTCGGACATGGCTCAGCCCGCATCCCTGGCGGCAACGAGAGCACGACCGAACATGCCGAGCGCCTCTGCCACATCTTCGTCCGAGACAGTCAAGGGCGACAGGAAACGAACGACATTCCGTTCGACGCCGCACTTGATGATGAGCAGACCTTCTTCCCGCGCAGCGTCGACGATACGTTGAACGAGGGCGCTGTCCGGCGTCTTTGATTGCGCATCGGAGACGAATTCGACGGCGACCATCGCACCGGTCTGCCGAATTTCGCCCATTTCCGAATGCTTATTCTTCAGTTCTTCAAGACCAACCCGAAGTTGTTCGCCGATTTTTACGCTGCGCTCAAGCAGATTCTCTTGCTCAAAAATGTCGAGCACGGCGTTGGCTGCCGCACAGCCGAGCGGATTGCCGCCATATGTGCCACCCAACCCACCCGGCTGCGGTGCGTCGACAATTTCAGGACGACCGACGACACCCGAGATGGGTAGACCGCCAGCCAGGCTCTTCGCCACCGTTACGAGGTCAGGCTGAATCCCTGAGTGCTGGAAGCCGAACATCTTGCCGGTGCGACCGAAACCGGTCTGGATCTCGTCGCAAATCAGGACGATGCCGTGCTTCTTCGTCAGTTCGCGCAGTGCCTGCATGAACTCAGCCGGTGCGGCGAGGAAGCCGCCGTCGCCTTGAACAGGCTCGAGAATAATGGCAGCGACACGGTCAGCCTGAATCTGTGTGCTGAAGATGGTCTGCAGCGCCTTCAGCGCGTCATCCGAGCTAATGCCGCGGTACGCGTTCGGATAAGGCGCATGGTAGACATCCGGAGCGAACGGCCCGAAGTTTTGCTTGTACGGAGCGCTCATGCCCGTCAGAGACATGCCGAGAAGCGTGCGGCCATGGAAGCCGCCACGGAATGCAATCACGCCCGGGCGGTTGGTGTAGCCACGAGCAATCTTGATTGCGTTTTCAACGGCTTCGGCACCCGTCGTTAAAAGGACCGACTTGTAACCTTGCCCGGGCGCAACCAATTCTGACAGGCGCGCCGCCAGACGGATGTAGGCCTCGTATCCGACGACCTGGAAGCACACGTGCGAGAACGATTCGAGCTGTTGCTGCACAGCCGCGACCACCGCCGGATGGTTATGGCCGACGTTCAGCACGCCAATGCCGCCAACGAAATCCAGATACTTGCGACCGTTGTCGTCCCACAGGTATGCGCCGGCAGCACGGGTGGCAATGATGGGGTGTGCCGTCGCCACACCGCGGGCGACATAGGTTTGACGAAGCGCCGCAGCGCTCTGGGTTTTGTCGAGTTCCCTGTTCACGAATCACCTCCTGAAATTGGAACCCATGGTAGGTAGCCACAAAACCCGCGAACATCTACTGAAAGTAGGAATTTGACGCTCTTTTTTAATCTTTTTTGATTTATTTCATACTTGATGTACTAATCTGAAATCTCCCGTTCCTACTGAAAATGGCTAGTTATGCGATTTCTGGCTGAGTTCAATGGCTTACGGCCGGTCCTGAGCCTTGGACTGCGTCGCCCATAGAAGCCTTTGAGTATCGGGAGCGGAGATGAATACGGTAAATTTTGCAGCGAACTATAAGGAAGAAAAGACCGCTCGACGGCGCGCCATCGTGGCCACAGTCCTTGGCAACGGTTTCGAGTGGTTTGATTTCATGGTCTATGGCTTCTTTGCTATCACCATTGCGAAGCTCTTCTTTCCCATCGGAAACGAGCTGACGTCCCTGATGCTCTCGGTCGCCACCTTCGGCGTCGGCTTCCTTGTGCGTCCGTTCGGCGGAATTCTCATCGGCATCTATGCCGATAAGGCTGGGCGCAAAGCGGCACTATCCTTGACCATCCTACTGATGTGCGCGGGCACTGCAATCATCGGACTTGCGCCCACGTATTCGCAAATCGGCGTCGCTGCTCCCTGCCTCATTCTCATCGCCCGCCTGCTGCAGGGTTTTTCAGCCGGCGGCGAGATGGGTACTGCGACAGCATTCCTGACTGAACACGCACCCAAGGGCAAAAAGGCTTATTACTCGAGCTGGATTCAAACAAGTATCGGTTTCGCTGTGCTGCTTGGCGCCTGCTTCGGCACCGGCATCACGCTCGGCTTGTCGACAGCCGATATGGAAAGCTGGGGTTGGCGAATCCCGTTCCTGTCCGGTTTGCTCATCGGCCCCATCGGTTTCTTCATTCGTCGGAATCTTGAAGAAACGCCGGTCTTTCTGAACGCTACCGACAAGTCGAAGACGCCACTCGCCGACGTGCTTCGTGATTACCCATGGCAAGCTTTCGCGAGTTTTGCAATGGTCGTGCTCTGGACAGTGTGTATTTATGTGATTCTTTTCTATATGCCGACCTTCTCGGTAAAGGTCCTGAAACTCCCGCAGTCCGCGTCATTCATCGCCGCGATGGTTGGCGGCGGCGTCATTACCCTCTGCTCACCACTGACCGGCTGGTACTCAGACAAGGTTGGGCGCAAATGGCTTCTCGGTGGCGCATCCGCAGCCATGCTGGTTCTAGCGTGGCCCATGTTCGCGATGATTGTGAAGTCGCCTTCCGTGGCAACGCTGTGCATTTTCCAGGCTGTATTCGGGGTGCTCATCGCCATCTACACTGGCCCCATCCTTGCCGCACTGTCCGAGATATTCCCGAGCAAAGTACTCTCGACGGGTCTGTCGGTCGCCTACAACCTCGCCGTCATGACGTTCGGCGGATTTGCGTCACTCATCCTGACGTGGCTCATTAGCGTGACCAAAACACCGATGGCACCGGCAATCTACGTCATATTCGCAGCGACATTCAGTCTGCTAGGCGTCATTTTCGGTTACCGACAACCCAAAGATATTTAACAGATGGCGCGGTGTCATGCTGATGCCGCGACCAGCCTATTCGCCGCTATGAAGCTTGACACCGCAATTCGCGAAACCGTCCTAAGTGCAGCCGAGGTCGTGGCAGGGGAAGAAAACCTCCAGCGCGACATCACCTGGGTTCACATGGTGGACCATCCCGACATCGTCAACTGGGTTAAGCCCGGCGAGCTTCTGCTTACCACAGGCTATAACTGGCCAGGCGATGCGGAAGCTTCGCGACGGCTCGTACGTGAGCTTAGCGATGCCGGACTCGCTGGCGTTGTACTAGCCGTCCCTCACTTTCGCGACCACTTTCCCGCCGAAGCTGTCGAGGAGGCCCGCAGCGTCGGCTTCCCCCTTCTCGAACTTCCGTGGGAAGTGCAGTTTAGCCAAGTCACGCACGAGATTCTGGCCAAGATTATTTATTTCCAGGCCGAAATCATTGAGCGGTCCGAGCAGATGCATCGGGCTCTGACAAACGCAGCGGTGACAGCAAACAGTCTGAGTGACATCGCGAATACACTGCGCAAGTTGGTGGGGCGCGAGGTCACGTTCACGAATGTCACGGGCGAGCTTCTCGGCACCTCGGCTGTGGAGCCTGAGGCCAACTCGCTTGAATTGCAGTTCGTCGCGTCTTTGTCGGAGTCGCCCCTCGACTCGAGCAACGCTTCAAGGCCGACTCGGGTGAAGTTCAATATCGCCGGACTTTTCGTCTATCGGCTCCGGCTGCCGGTTCGGCTACATGAGTCGCTCGTTGCCGTCATCTGGCTTGATTTGGAAGGCTCAGAAGTCGACGAGCTCGATGCGCGAGCCATGGAGCACGCGAGCGTTATTGCAGCCCTTCATCTCATGCATCAACAACAACTCGCGCAGCAGGAGGACCGATTGGGCTATGCGCTCGTCGCGGGTCTTCTCGATGGCGAGTTCTCCTCAACCCCGAGTGCGCTCGAGCGCGCACGGGTATGTGGCTGGAGTCAAACAAATCAATACCGAATCTGCCTCGTGCTCCTCGACGAGCCAATCCCGCTGACAACAGAGGGGCTCAATCGTCGGGAGCGATGGGTAGATTCACTGAAGCATCAACTTCGCGCGACCGGACAGCCCGAATTGCTCGCGATATGGTTGAATCAGATAAAGCTAATACTTCCCGCTGAAGCATCCCCCGACGCATTGTGGGAAGCGGTTACCGACCAACGCGCAGCAATGGCTGTGAGCCGGGTTCACTCAGGCATCGACGGTATGGCAACAGCCTCAAAAGACGTCGATGCCCTGCTTCCAACGCTTCGCCCAGGAAGACTACATCGATTCGACGAGATTCTTTTTCCCCGGGCGCTTCTCGGCGACGCGAACGCGCGCGACATGCTTATCGAGCGACTCGTCACGCCGCTTGTAACGCGACCGCGCAGCGAAGCATTTCTGGAGACACTGTGCGTGCTTGCGGACGAAGGATTTCAACTCGTCAATGCTGCCCGTTCGCTCAGCATCCACATAAGTACGATGCGTTATCGACTTCAGCGAATTGAAGAGATTCTTGGCGTCACGCTTGAAGATCCTAAGGTCCGTTTTCAGGTTCAGGTTGCAATGGCGCTGTACCGACTTCGTGAAGATTGACTCGTCTGCTCCTACTTTAAGTAGGAAGACGTCAGCTTTGTGTCGCGTTTTAATTTGGAATGACTCGGGGTTTCTTGACGGACGCTTTACGCGTACCGCAAGACTATCCCGTCGCCTTTTCCGTAATTCGCGACCAAATGAAATCGAACTCGTCTCCTCAAAGCCTCGACCTCAACAAGCTTCTCTCTTTGCAGCGCCAGCTCGCTGAGACCACGGACGCGGAGATAAGGTTCGACTCCGGCTCCCGAGCCGCATATGCCTCTGAGGCGTCGAATTACCGACAGGTTCCAATCGGCGTGGTTCTGCCACGCACCATCGAGGATGTCGTCTCTGTGATGCGGGCATGCCATGATGCGAATGTCCCCGTACTCACTCGAGGCGCAGGGACGTCGATGTGCGGTCAATCAGTCAACGTCGCCGTAATTATCGACACGTCTCGCCACCTGACTCGCATCGAACTGCTCGATGCCCGTGCTCGCAATGCAGTGGTCCAACCCGGTGTCATTTGCGACCAGTTGAAAAACGCTGCCGCACTTGAAGGGCTGACGTTCGGCCCCGACCCCGCCACCCATAGTCGATGCACGATTGGAGGCATGGTCGGCAACAACTCTTGCGGCGCTCATTCGGTAATGGCCGGCAAAACGGCCGAGAATATCGAGTCGATTGAGGTTTTGACCTACGACGGGGAACGGTTTTGGGTCGGTCCAACCGATGAAGAAGCGTTTCAGGCACATCTGGCCGCGGGTGGCCGCCGCGCTGAAATTGTTCAAGCACTCAAGGATTTGGCAGACCGCTACGCCGACGAGATTCGCGCAGGCTTCCCCAAACTCAAACGCCGCGTCTCAGGCTATAGCCTCGACCAGCTATTGCCAGAAAACGGCTTCAATATTGCACGCGCGCTCGTCGGCTCGGAAGGCACATGTGTTTCCGTCCTGCGAGCGACGACGACCCTGGTACGGAACCCGACGGCGCGAGTCGTTACTGTCTTTGGCTTTCCAACCATCTTCGATGCGGCTGACTGCGTCCCGCAACTGCTCCCACTAGAGCCAATCGCAATGGAAGGGCTCGACACAGGCATCGTCGGGGGCTTGCGTGAGCGGGGTCTCGCGCTTGCCGATATTGCAGAGTTGCCCGAAGGCAATGCATGGCTCATGGTCGAGTTCGGCACAGACAATCTCGAATCGTCGCTGCAGCGTGCCCACGCGGCGGCGGACCTGTCGAACTCACTGCCCGGTCGTCCGAAGGCGCGTGTGGTCTCCGATGCGGCAATGATGAAGCGGCTTTGGTCGATTCGTGAAACCGGCGCCTCGGCTACGTCTATCGGCGACGACCCGTCGAAGCCAGACCCGGTCGTCGGCTGGGAAGATGCGGCAGTCGAACCTCGGCTCCTTGGCGCATATCTGCGGGAGTTTTCCGCGCTGGTAGCACGCTACGGCTACACAACCAACATGTACGGTCACTTCGGTGACGGGTGCATTCACTCCCGTATCAACTTTGACCTGCGCAACAGTCAGGGGATTCATACTTGGCGCAATTTCCTGGAGGAAGCCGCGAAGCTCGTCGTCAAGTATGAGGGCTCCCTTTCGGGGGAACACGGCGATGGGCAGGCAAAGGGCGAACTGCTCTCACTGATGTATTCCCCTGAACTCATGAATGCGTTCCGCGAGTTCAAGGCAATCTGGGACCCTACAAATCGTATGAATCCCGGCAAGCTCATTGACGCAATGCCGGTCGATGAGAATCTGCGGCTTGGGCCCACATATCGCCGTGTCGAGGTCGCGAGCCATTTCTCCTTTGGCAACCTGCAAAATCCAGATACCTTTGCGCGCGCCACGGAGCGCTGCATTGGGATGGGCAAATGTCGGTCTCTCGACGGCGGAACCATGTGTCCGAGCTATCGTGCGACGCGCGAAGAAAAATACTCGACGCGTGGGCGTAGTCGCCTACTTTTTGAATTGCTCAAGGGTGAAGTCATCACCGACGGATGGGACAACAAGGATGTCAAAGATTCGTTAGACCACTGCCTGGCTTGCAAAGGTTGTCGCAGTGATTGCCCGACGCACGTCGACCTGGCGACGTACAAAAGTCACTTCCTTTACCGGCACTATCAGAAAGCGAAGCGTCCGCTCATGGACACGATGATTGGGCACATCGGTACCTGGCTGCCTTTGGCAACCCGGTTCAGCACCGTCGTCAACGCCGCGATGAAGACGCGGCCGTTTCGTGTGATTGCAGAAAAATTTGGACTGGCGTCGCACATCAAATTCCCTGCTGTCGCGTCAGCAGCCTTCCGAAGCAACGAGACCTGCAAACATCTGCTGCAGGATACACATGCACTGAACGCTCAACCGAGAACAGTCCTGTTATGGACCGATACCTTCAACAACGGATTTTCGCCTGACGTGCTGGAGGCGTCAGTTCGTGTCCTGCATTCCTACGGCGTCGCTGTACGGCTGATGAGCAAGCAGATTTGCTGTGGCCGTCCTTATTACGATGCGGGCATGCTCGACCACGCCAAGCGCAACCTTGTCGACATCATGGCGCAACTGAAAGACGTCATCGCACTCAAGTTGCCGGTTGTCGTCCTCGAACCCAGCTGTCTCTCGGTGTTCCGGGACGAACTCCGTTCACTGTTCCCTGATGACGACAAGGCCGCAGCGTTATCAGCTTCGGTCAAGACTTTAGCTGAGTATCTCGAGTCCGAAGGTTTCGACGTGCCGAAACTCGACGAGAGCGTCTACGTACACGGGCACTGCCATCAAAAAGCCTGCGGCGGGGTACAGGCGGAGGCACGCCTCGTCGGGAAAGCAGCTCGATCAGGAGCCGTACTCCAGACGGGATGCTGCGGCATGGCTGGCGCATTCGGCTATCACACGAAGACTGCGGATGTCGCACGCTCAGTTGCCGAGTCAGAACTCGTCCCCAAAATTCAACCGCTTGATGAAAACGCTGTGCTGGTGAGCGACGGGTTCAGCTGCCGTTCACAGATTCGAAACACTACGGGCCGCTCCGCGATACATCTCGCGCAGTGGCTTGATGGAAGAAAAAACGAAGTTTGGCACAACACCAGGCTGAATCATCCAACCAGGAAGAAACCGTATGAACCGTAGGCACTTCGCCCAGTCTTGCCGCTGTCAGTACTTCGGCATTGTTCCTTTCTCTCGATTGTGGTCTGCAAACGTACCGTCGGCGCATTTGCCTTCATGTGCGCGGAAGTCGTACCTGAAAGCGCGGTAACCGAGGAGGTGCGACTGTTGACCGCGCTGACCGCACCGTTATTTTCCGACGACCTGATTCCGGCAGCTTAACGTCGCAGCAGAAAGTGCCGCGCCACCCCCAAACTTAGCTGAAATGCCCGCGCCCGGTATATCCAGGCGAAACCAAATACCGCATGCTCCAGATACTCTGAGGATAGGCAAACCCCTATCGAGGATTGTGAAATGTCACTAGCAAGAGTTATTGATTCGGACCGCAAACATCTCATCCATCCTGTAGCAAATTACCGTTCGCACGAGCAGCGTGGCGTAACGGTACTGGAGCGTGGCAAGGGCGCATGGCTGTACGACGCGAACGGAAATGAACTGCTCGATGCATTCTCAGGGCTTTGGTGCGTCAACACCGGCTATGGTCAGGACAGCATTGTCAAGATTGCTGCCGAGCAGATGGCGAAACTGCCGTACGCAACCGGATACTTCCACTTTGGCTCTGAGCCCGCCATTGAACTCGCGCAGCGCCTTGTCGATATTTCGCCGAAGAGCCTGCAGCACGTCTATTTTTCGCTGGGCGGCTCGGACGCCGTGGATTCAGCGCTGCGGTTCATCACGCATTACTACAATGCCACCGGCCGGCCGAGCAAGAAGCACTTTATCGCACTGGAACGTGGTTATCATGGCTCGTCATCTATCGGTTCGGGCCTGACTGCAATCGCGAGCTTCCACCGCAACTTCGATGTTCCGCTTCCGACCCAACACCACATTCCGTCGCCTTACCCTTATCGGAGCGATACGCCCAATGATGCACAGGCCATCATCGCAAGCTCGGTAAAGGCGCTGGAAGACAAGGTCGGGCAGCTCAGTGCTGAAAACGTCGCTGCTTTCTTTTGCGAGCCTGTGCAGGGTTCGGGTGGAGTGATTGTGCCGCCCAAAGGATGGCTCAAGGCGATGCGTGATGCATGCCGACGTCTGGACATTCTCTTCGTTGCTGACGAGGTGATTACCGCTTTCGGCCGCACTGGCCCGATGTTCGCATGTGAGAGCGAGGCAGTAGAGCCTGACCTCATGACTATCGCAAAAGGGCTGACGGCGGGCTACGCTCCGATGGGCGCCGTGTTGATGTCTGACGCGGTGTACCAAGGCATCGCTGACGGCAGCAAAGCTGGCGAAGCGGTTGGCCATGGGCAAACATACTCCGCGCATCCAGTGAGCGCCGCCATTGGTCTCGAGGTGCTGCGCTTATATACCGACGGTGGTCTTTTGGCGAACGGCCACGCCCAGGCGCCGAAGTTCTCGCAGGGGCTCGACAGTCTTCTCGACCATCCGCTTGTCGGTGACTCACGACACGCAGGTCTTTTAGGCGCAGTGGAACTGGTGGCAAACAAATCCACGCGAGCACGCTTTGACCCGGCACTGCACCTGGCCGACCGAATCTTCGACGCCGCCGCCCGCAACAAGATTATCTTCCGAGCCTTCGGTGACAACATTCTGGGCTTCGCGCCGGCCCTTTGTTACACGGCGTCAGAAGTCGACTTGATGGTGGAGCGTGTTCGCAAAACGCTCGACGATGTACTGGAAAGCGCCGACGTGCGCCGCGCAATTAAAAGCTGAAGCGCGTTACGGTCCGAGTGTATGAGTGACAGTCAACGTAACCTTCGAAGGTATTGAACATGGAACTGAAACTGAAACGTGAAGAACTTCTGCGTCGGCAGAATCTGATTGGGGGAGAATGGACCGATGCCGTGAATGGCGAGCGGTATCCGGTTTCGAACCCCGCCACCGGGGGCCTCATCGCCGAAGTCGCAAACAGCGGCAAAGAGGACGCGCGCGCCGCGACTGATGCTGCTGCGAGAGCGGCGAATGCATGGCGTGAGCGCCTCCCGCGCGAACGCGCGGAGATTCTCAAGCGCTGGCATGCATTGATTGTTGCGAACACTGATGACCTCGCTGCAATCATGTCGATGGAACAAGGAAAACCGCTGGCCGAGGCCAAAGGCGAAGTCGCTTACGGTGCATCATACGTTGCGTGGTTCGCCGATGAGGCAACTCGCATCTATGGCGACCTCATTCCGCAGCAGCAGCGTGGCAAGCAGATGCGTGCCATCAAGGAACCGGTCGGAATTGTTGCCGCAATCACCCCGTGGAACTTTCCGCTCGCCATGATTGCGCGCAAGATTGCCCCTGCCTTGGCTGCTGGCTGCACGATTGTCGGCAAGCCGGCAGAAGACACGCCGCTGACAGCACTTGCGCTCGCGGCGCTCGCCCAGGAGGCGGGCGTTCCTGCCGGCGTTCTCAACATGTTAAGCGCATCGCGTGACCACGGTATCGAAGCCGTCGGTGACTGGCTTGCCGACAACCGGGTACGCAAGATTACGTTCACGGGCTCCACAGCGGTCGGCAAGTATCTGGCCCGTGAGTCGGCCGGTACCCTCAAGAAGTTGTCGCTGGAACTCGGCGGCAATGCACCGTTCATCGTCTTCGACGACGCCGACCTGGATGCAGCCGTCGTTGGTCTCATGGCTGCCAAGTTCCGCAATGGCGGCCAGACGTGTGTCTGCCCGAACCGCATTTATGTTCAGGCTGGCGTGTTCGACAAGTTCGCGGACCTGCTTGCCGCGCGAGTGGGTGCCCTGAAGGTTGCTCCGGCGACTGACCCGCAAGCGCAAATCGGACCGATGATCAACGCGCAGGCAATCGACAAGATTGACCGGCACGTCAACGACGCAGTGTCGAAAGGTGCAACTGTGCTGACCGGCGGCAAGCGTTTGACGGAAATGGGCCCGAATTACTATGCTCCGACTGTGCTCGCGCACGCGAACAACGAAATGCTCGTCACCTGCGAAGAGACCTTTGGCCCCGTGGCGCCGTTGTATCGCTTCGAGTCTGAGGAAGAGGCAATTCGCCTGGCCAACGACACGCCGTTCGGTCTTGCAGCCTATTTCTACACGCAAGATATGCGCCGTGCCGAGCGCGTATCGCGCGCTCTTGAGGCCGGCGTGGTTGGACTGAACGAAGGTGCGGTGGCAAGCGAAGCCGCACCGTTCGGGGGTGTGAAGGAATCGGGTTACGGTCGCGAGGGTTCGAAGTATGGCCTTGAGGACTACCTGTCCATCAAGTACATCTGCCAAGGCGGTCTCGACTAAGTCAGCCCGTCATAAACGAGAGGCCATTATCCTGGTTTGGACGATGGCCTCTTCGCTTTTCAACTTAAAAGGAATGGCGAATTCCCACACGTACAACGACCTGGTTTGTCCGTGCTCGATGGTGTCACGAACGCCAGCGCCGCAACTGCCGGCTTTCCAGTCGAATCCGTTCCAATGGCATGTTCCCATGCAGCGATTGTGTACAGGACGGTTCGCTTCGATAGGTCGTACTCCGCTCCAAGGTTAACCTGGCTATATTTCGCCGCTTCCGCCTTCGTATTCATTTGTCCCCTCTGACCAGTTAAAAATACGTATGCTGACGCGGGAGGCATTGTCACCGCCCGCAGGCAACTGAGGCCTTCTCAGGGGAAACTACGAACGACTTCCGCGTCGACGAAGGTCAGTATTCACTCAAGTATTTTTGACACCAATCGACGAAACATAGGAAAGAACATTCCCTGGTTCGGAGGTTTCGTACATGTCGGGGGGTAGCGATTTTGATGAAGAGGCCGGCGGTGGCAAGTCCGCGTTGACGACCTTTGGGGCGCGCCGCGATGGATAATTTCAGCGACGCAAGGCGCCTATAGAGGAAGCACACCAATTCCTGAAGGCGGTGGTACGACCAAAGTTCACGTGATACCCCACGGACATGACGGCCCTGTGGCTCAGCAAGCACTGTTCGTGGTCGGACCGTCGAATATCTTTCTCAGCGTCAATGTCGCCGGTGGTACCAACCTGCCAAAGGAGCTTCGCTGCTCTATCCGGTCTGATGCCAAAAAGATGTGCCACGTGAGTCATGTCGAACCATGCCGCGTCCTGGTCGAGCTTGCCGAGAAGCGTCCGACTGGTTGTCGTACACACATACTGTACGGTCGTCATTGTTCATATGCTCCATTAGTCGTCTTCAGATAGCAGCTTCTCGAGCGGCACGGATTGCTTGACGAAGGGCGAACGGATGACGATGTAGCTGAAGTACTTCTCGATCCCGATGTTCCGGTCGACGAGCTTCTCGATGACCTCTTGGTAGTGGCCTATGTTTTTGACAATCGACTTCAGCAGGTAATCGTAGCCGCCGCTGACCAAATGACATTCCGTAATTTCTTCAAAGTCACGAAGGTTTGCTTCGAAACGAGTGAAGTCCTCGCGGCGGTGATCATGAAGCATGATTTCGGTGAAGACCGTTACCGTGCTGGTCAGCTTTGAGAGGTTCAGTTGTGCACCGTAGCCTGAAATGATGCCGGCAGCTTCAAGGCGTTTGACACGTTGCAGGCAAGGACTCGCGGACAAGCCAACAGAACTGGCGAGATTCGCGTTCGTTATGTTGCCGTTTTTCTGCAACTCGGCGAGGATTTTGACGTCGGTCCGGTCAAGCTTTTGTCGCATATCGTGCGTGTTCGAATTGGCTGATGTGTCAATCGAAGGCAGCTGAATTAGCCGCGAGCCAGGTCTTCGTGATGCGCTTTCACCAACTGCGCCATGCTAGTGAACTTATAGTCGACGGACGGCTCAACGGAGTACTTTAAGTTCGCGCCGGACCCACGTTGCTCGTAGCGGCGCTGAATCCAGCATGAGCGAAGGTTTAGTTCACTCGCCGGTTCGTGGTCGTGATAGACGCTATCAGCCACGTGCAGTGTATCGCTTTTCGTAATGCCCATCGCCGACAGCGTCGAGAACAGATATTCGAAGTTGGTCAGCGACGGCTTGTACGAGCCGACATCCTCTGCTGTCACAATTGCGTCGAAGTCAACGGCGAGCTTTTCGTTCGTCGCCCGGAAACTGCGGTTGTCGACATTCGATATAACAATCAGCTTGAAGTATTTCTTCAGATACTGCAGCGTGCTGGCTGAATCAGGGAACGCAGGCCAGTCACCGATTGACGCACCGTACGCTACTGCCTCATCCCACTTGTAAGGGACGTTCCACTCCTCAGCGAGTCGTTTAAAGACGACCTGAAGCAGCCGGTCGTAGGGCATGGCCGGCGTTATCTTCTGCTGATGCGCTTCGTGGCGAGCGTGGGCCTCCAGGATTTCGTCTCGTGCGAGCGAAACCGTCGCTCGTGAAGCCAGCGCCGACAAACCTGACGCGATGCCAGACTCCCAGTCGATGAGAGTTCCATAGCAATCGAATGTGAATGCCTTGAAATCCGTCAAAGCCACAACGCCCCCTATATTTCAGTCAGGTAATGCTAAATCCGCGTAGACCAACGGTCTCGTCCGCAACAGGACCCAGTGGTTGACAGAGTCATCGCTGCCGACGAGACGCTATTGTCTTACTTTTTGGCGAGCGCTTCCTGATGTGCCTTCGCGAGGTCCATCATGCTGTTGAAGCGGAAGTCGATGTTTGGTTGCATGCCCGGGTTCATCGTTGCGCCGAAACCTGTTTGTGAGTGACGACGGTAAATCCAGCACGAGGCCAGACCGAATTCGTTCGCGGGCTTGTGGTCATGGAAGAGGCTCTCGGCAGTGTGAAGGATGTTTTCCTTTTTGATGCCGCGGTCACCGAGCTTCTCGAGCATATATTCAAAGTTGCGTGGCGACGGCTTGTAGGAACCCACGTCTTCCGCCGTGATGATGGCATCGAACTCGACCTTAAGCTTCGCATTGCTGTAAGTGAAGCTTTCGTTGTCGATATTCGACAGGATGACGAGCTTGAAGTGCTTCTTCAGGTATTGCAACGCCTCGGCGCTGTCTTCGAACGCTGGCCAATTCTGTACCGAGCGGCCATACGCCACGCACTCTTCGTGAGTGAACGGCAGACCCCATTCTTCGGCCAGACGCTTGTACACGATGGGCAACAGTTCCTGATAGCGCTTCGCTGGCGTGTATTTCTGTTGCGACGACTCATGGCGTGCATGGGCCTCAAGAACCTGGTCGCGGGTAATCGGCGTCTTTGCGCGTTCCAGCAATGGCTTCAGCCCTTGGAAGATACCGGTTTCCCAGTCAATCAAAGTGCCGTAGCAGTCAAAGGTAAGAGTGTTGAAATCGGTCAGTTCCACAGTAGCTCCTCTGAGATGTCCATGTCGAGAACACAGTTTATTGAGCGCGTGCGGCAACCGTAACTTTTCTCCATCAGCCGAACAGCAGCTTTTACCGCGCCCCCGGGTCCTCGCAGCAGTTTCTGCTGGGCTTGCCTGCCTGCCGCCTTCATCAAGGGTTATCCCGGGCTGTTCGAAGCACTTAACACTGCTCGACCTTGCCGGGGAACACAAGCCAGGCGGTCATCCTACACAGCCCGCGACCTTTTGCTCGTTACGACAGTACGAACTATTGGCCATTTAATCCTATCTCGCGCAGGAAGACAGCCGGAGTTCGGTACTGGAACATTCAATCATTTGGGGGCATCAATGGCCGTACTGGGCGTCGCACTGACGGTCCTGATGTGGAGCACACTCGCAACAAGCGTCAACCTGCTCCACGGCACACCAACCTTGTTTGTCAACGGAGTGGCGTTGACGCTCGGAGGCCTGCTCGGACTCCCGTGGGTGAAGAACTGGAAATTGCCGATTAGCCTTCTGCTGATAGGCAGCGGTCTGCTGTTCGTCTACCACGTCATTTACTTCTTCGCGCTTCAACTCGGGGACCCGATAGGCGTTAGCCTGGTTCATTACCTGTGGCCGGTCATTATCGTGTGCCTGTCTGGCAACCTTTTTAGTGGGGGGCAGGGACGCAGGAAGATGCTTCTTAGTGCCCTTCTCGGTTTTGGAGGAGCCGCCGCTGCGTGTTGGTCGGTTCAGCAACCGGCGTCAACAAGCCATATCGCCGGCCTTACCGAATGGCATCTATTCGATGAAGTCGCAGCCTATCTCCTCGCTCTGCTGTCAGCGTTTGCGTGGGCTGCGTACTCGGTCCTCGGCAAACGCTATCGCGACGTTTCGAGCCTCTCGGTAGGAGCCTTCTCACTTCCTGCAGGGTTGGCCTGTCTTGCACTGCAATTCAGTTCAGGCAAAGCGCCCACATTGACCGTCCAGGACTGGACAGTCCTTCTCTATATGGGACTTGGACCAATGGGGATTGCGTTTTACCTTTGGGATTTTGGAATGAAGAGAGCGAACACGAGTATGACGACCGCAATGAGCTATGCGACGCCGGTTTTATCAACTGTGTTTCTTGCGTTCAACGGGAGCCAACGCCTACCAGGTACGTTGTGGGTAGGTGTCGCCATGATCGTTGTCTCGATCATCGTGGCACGCTCTGGAAAAGAGAAGTTCACTGCGAATCCGGGCGCCGAAGATGCGCCCAGAGGAGCCTGAGCACCGTCACCTACACGTGGAACAACTCAGTTCGATTGATCAGCACTTCGGCTGGCGGAAAAAATTTAACGTGTGAATACGATGGAGCTGGCAACCACACCCAGAACCGCAAAACAGTGCGACAGCATCCCGACACATCAAGGAAGTCGTCGAGCAGAAAAAGATCCGGCTTTACGATGAGCAAACCGGGCGCAAGCACATGAAATATGTCCCACACCGGGCCCCATCTTCTTGATATCGCAGCAGTAGAAACGGCCCGCGTTACGTAGAATTTGCAAATCTAGCAATATCGATACGTCACACGACCGATTCTTATTTGATGGGGCGTTTTTGATTCGCGCACTGAAATTGGCACCTTCCGAAGATCAAAAAAGTGACCTCCGGTGTTTGCACTTGCTGCCGCTTCAAGCGAGTGCATCCATCGCGCTCCTCTACAACCGCGGTTCAGCGCCAATGGAATCGAGCGCGGCTTGCCCTTTGGCAGCCGCGCCGTCGCACTCCTAATGCAAGTCGCCCCGAACATCGTCCGATGAAACCACCTTACCCGAACTGTCCACGATCGCTACCCGTTCGGCAGCGGCGACTACTGCCGGTTGCGCCATGGCCAGTAGACTCGATCCGCGGGGCTGCTCCTGAGCGGCAAAGCCGACGGACGCGACGCCGAAGAGCTCTGCGAACGTCTGAAGCGAACTGCCGAAGTGCTCGTGCATCGTTGAAATGAGTTCATTTTGTGTTTGAAGAGCGATGTCCTCCATATGTCGCCAGTATGCAAAGGTCTTCGTGACTGCGGCCGGGAGTTGCTGCGACTGAAAATCAATTAATTCGCTGACGGATTGGACGGACAGCGCCGCGTCGGCCAGCGCCTGTTGCTCGGACAATGAGGTTTTCACAGTCTGGACGTTCAACTCGACAACTTTCTCCATACTGGCAAAAACGTCATTAGTGCAGGCGAAAGCTGCATCGATGGCTGTTTCACCTTGACGCGG
The DNA here is from genome assembly GCA_963738755.1 of uncultured beta proteobacterium. Lineage (GTDB taxonomy): Bacteria > Pseudomonadota > Gammaproteobacteria > Burkholderiales > Burkholderiaceae > Paraburkholderia. The sequence continues at coordinate 11,642 of CAVTXZ010000027.1, read as the reverse complement.
GGAAAACTGGTTCATCGTATTGGGGTACATAAAGGCTCCGTTGTGGTGAGGCGCGCGCAGCGCCGTGGATAGTCATCGGGGGGCAGCCTGTTCGCGCCATCCGCAGCGCGCTGATGACCGAACAGGTTTCGCCATTGCCGGCGTTGAGTTGCCGGCAGTCCCGGTTGCGGTTATGGGTTCCACCGAAGTTCTTCACGCTGAAACCAGCAGAAGGCACCTCGAACAGAAGACACATATTTGAAAACCGACTGGGCGGGCGATGACGAACGCATGTGCGGAATGTCGCCGACCCATATCTCGAAGCGACCGCTCTGCTGCGATATGCGCGCAGAAACTCAAAGAGATTCACCTGCGACTCTGCCTGCGCACGCGTTGTGCCTGGGAAATAAACTCGCTCGGTCGAGCCCGGTGGACTCCCACAGCAATGAGGCCGAAAGCGCTCCCGTCGCTATTCGCGCGGCAGTCGAGGCTGCGACACTATCCACTTGGCATGGTTAGCCACCGGCTCGGAAAGAGCCTTGCGCACAAGTAGGAAACGCGGCCTTGCTAACGGCCGCGTCGTCGCCAACAACGTCAGACGGTCTGACCCACGCCGAGGTCCGCGCCTGTCGTCGGATCCGAGGTCGCATCCGACGCAGTTCTCGATGCCATGGCCTGCAGCACCTTTACATCGCGCTGCGATACGTTGACCGAGGCCATACCGTCCCCGCCATCCACCGCCGGCTCCGGAGAGTCGACGAACTCCCACTCCGGGCCCTCGTTCCACGGTCCGCGCGGCGCATCGTCACCTTTTGACATGTTGTAGTAGACGCTCGTGTATTCCGGCACACCAGGCAGCTTGCCCTGTGGAAAGTTTGGCTGAATTGAATGCAGCGCCTTCTCGAACGATTTCTGGTGAGCGATTTCCCGCGTCATCAAAAAGCCAAGCGTTTCCTTGATGCCCGGATCGTCCGTGACATTGATGAGACGTTCATAGACGATCTTCGCACGAGCCTCGGCGGCGATGTTTGATCGCAGGTCGGCCGTTGGCTCGCCGATCGTGTCGACATACGAAGCGCACCAGGGCACGCCAGCCGAATTGGTAAGAGCCGGACCGCCACCATAAAGCAACGACGTCGTGTGGGAGTCGTTTCCTCCCCCCGTCATGGATCGATACAGCTCCGCCTCCGCTTCCACAGCTTCGGCCAACTGGCCCTTCGCACTCTTGTTGAGCATCGCGATGATCGAGCCGACAATTTCCAGATGACTCAGCTCTTCAGTTGCGATATCGAACAACAGATCCTTCCGGCCCGGATCATCTTCGCCGACCGCCTGGGTGAAATACCGGCAGGCGGCGCCGAGTTCTCCCTGAGGGCCACCGAACTGCTCGAGCAGCAGATTTGCCAGACCCGGATTCGGCGCGGCGACGCGCACGGTGTACTGAAGGCGTTTGTTGTGAATGAACATGAAACTTCTCCGGTGACTGGCCGAAGCAACTCCATGCGGGTGCAGAGGTGGACGTGTCAGTCCCCGTACCTCGCCAGAATCGCGTACGACCATGAATAAACCCGGACAGCGGTGCAACCGAATGGTTGTCCGCACCCAACGATGGGCGCCCGGCTCTCAGAGCGAACACTCTGGCGAACGCACGGCGAAAATGCCGTGCATGGCAACGCGTTGCCGATCGTCATGCCGCATGGGTTGTGCCCAGTGTGCAAAATCGGTTGCCTGACTGGCCCTGTCGCGCCAGCACCAAGGCATCGCGGGGCAATGGGCGACGTGGCACGCGCTCTTCTCGAGTTTGATTCACCGGTGGGCCCGCCGGCCCAGAGCAATTCTTTACGTGGCCACCTACTGGGTTTTGGGTAGCGACATGATGAATCGCTACCTGTTGCGTGGCAGCCGTACCGGGAACGCTGTTTCTGATAGTTGCCAGCCAACTTGAATGCTGCGCTGCAATCCGACTTCGCGCGTTGGAGCACACTTTGTTGTCTACCAATGCGCCGAAAGCGAATGGTGCAAACTTTGTTGTGCGCCCATAGCACAAAAAAAAGGCGTCACGTTTCCGTGACGCCTTAAAAAGTTCTAGCCATTCCGAGGGCCGTGCTAGAACCTGAGAGACGGGATTCGAAAGAGTGGCCGGCGATGCGCGCGCGCGTGGCGCGGACTGTGACAGACACTGAAGCCAGCGAACAGTTTGTAACTTCAATTAACTGGACGTGAAAGCGTCTTCCGAAATGAGATTCCATTTTTTATGGTTATGCTGACTAAGTCAAGCAAAATCTGGAACCGTCATTCATCGCGGAAAAATATTCCGATACAATGAATCTTCAGATGAAAAATGGACTGCCTGTCCCAGTTCAGAGCTCGTCGGCAGCCCTCTGCTGGTAGGTCGCTGGCAGCGTGTGAACTCGTAAATTGAAATGCAGTTCCAAAAAAACGACATGAACCGACCTACAATCCCGCAAGCTGCTGCCGATCCCCTCAAAGATAGAGACGGCTCAGGCGACGAAGTCACCGCGCTGGCGCGCGGCCTGACGGTCCTGCGCTCAATCGCCGCGGCCGACGCGCCGCTCAGCAATCGGGAGCTGACGGAACTGACCGGCATCCCCAAACCCACCGTCTCGCGCATTACCGCAACGCTCGTCGGCGCGGGCTTCCTGTTCCGCCTGCCCGACAGCGAGCGCTTCGTGCTGACCTCGTCGGTGCTGGAACTGAGCAACGGCTTCCTGCGCAACTTCGACATCCGGGCACGGGCGCGGCCATTCCTGATCGAACTTGCCGAACGCACGGCGCTATCGGTGCATCTGGCGGTGCGCGATCGCCTCGACATGGTGGTGATCGACGCGATCCGCCCGCGTTCAGCAGTGCTAGTCTCGCGCCTCGAGATCGGCTCGCGCATGAATCTGAGCCGCACCGCGGTCGGCCGCGCCTATCTCGCGGCGCTCGCCGAACCGGAACGCGAAAAGCTCCTGATCGGCCTGCAGGCCGCCGAGGGCGACGACTGGGGCCACATTAGCAGCCGGCTCCAGAACGCCTTGCAGGAAACCCAGGAGCAAGGCTTCGCGATCGCCACGGGCGAATGGTACGACGGCCTGAACGCGATCGCGGCCGGATTCACCGGCCCGTCGGGCGAACGCTACGCGGTCAATTGCGGCGGCTCCGCCAACCAGTGCCCACGCGACTGGCTGATTTCGCGCGCCGCGCCGGCCTTGCTCGAATGCATCGCGAAAATTGTTCTCGAGATCGGCGGCACACCCAGCCTGCGCCTCGACACCTGAGCGGTTGTCCCGCTCTTCTCCCTTCAGCCCTCTACCCATCCTGTAACTTTCGTAATCAAACGAAAAATACACGGGTGGACTGTTACAGCACCCGCGACGTAGGATCACGCATTCCGGTCGCGGCGTGCTCACACGGGTTGCCGTTCCACCGTTTTTTCGCGGCCCGGCCGCCTGGTCATGTTGCCGCATTGCGCTAACATCCTTGTCCCGCGCCTCCGGTAGCATCGCGCTGAACGAGCGCGGCGCCACCACTGTCGAAACCGCCTGTTACGCCGTGCGCGCGTCGATCCCGAACAGGAACAACGGGCCGGTCGCGCAGCCGCTCACATCCAAGCCAGCCACCAGACCGAACCGATGGACGAACAACAAAAGCATTCGGAAACCTCACGCCCCGCCACACCGGCGTCCCAGCCGGCAGACACCGCAAAGCGCAGCACTGGCGTCCATGCGGACGTACCGGTCGCATCCAGGCGGCGCCGCGGCCGCACGATTGCGCTGATCGTCGCGGCCCTGGTGATCCTCGGGGTGGTGCTGTGGCGCTGGCATCCGTGGGGCGAACCGGCGAGTGGCGCGAGTGCGGCCGCCGGCGCCAGCGGCGCGAAAAGCGGCCGCGCGGGCCGCGGCGGCGCCGGTGCCCTTGCCAACCTGCCGCAGCCCGTGCACGTGGCGAGCGCCACGCAGGGCGAGATGCCGGTCGTGCTGACCGCGCTCGGCACGGTCACGCCGCTCGCCAACGTCACCGTGCTGCCGCAGTTGAGCGGCATATTGCAGGACGTCTTCTTCAAGGAAGGCCAGATGGTCAAGAAGGGCGACGTGCTCGCGCAGATCGACCCGCGTCCCTATCAGATCTCGCTTGAAAACGCGCAAGGCACATTGGCGCGCGACGAAGCGTTGCTGCAAACCGCCCGCCTCGATCTGAAGCGTTATCAGACTCTGCTCTCGCAAGACTCGATCGCCAGCCAGCAAGTCGACACGCAAGCTTCACTCGTCCGCCAATACGAAGGCACGGTGAAGTCCGACAAGGCCAACATCGACACCTTCAAGCTAGATCTCGTCTATGCGCGCATCACGGCGCCGGTGTCGGGCCGGGTCGGCCTGCGCCAGGTCGATCCAGGCAACTACGTGACGCCGAGCCTGACCAACGGCGTTGTGGTGATCACGCAGTTGCAGCCGATCAGCGTGATCTTCACGACCTCGGAAGACAACCTGCAGCAGATCCTCCAGCAGACGCAAACCGGCGCGAAGCTGTCGGTCACCGCGTACGACCGCAGCAACACCACCTCGCTCGAAGGCGGCATGCTCGAAACGCTGGATAACCAGATCGACACCACCACCGGCACGGTGAAGCTGCGTGCGATCTTCCAGAATGCAAAGAACATGCTGTTCCCGAATCAGTTCGTCAACACGCGCCTGCTGGTCAGCACGATCAAGGATGCGGTGATCGTGCCGACGCCGGCGGTGCTGAACGGTTCGATGGGCCAGTTCGTCTACGTCGTGAAGCCGGATAACACCGTCACCGTGCGTCCGGTCAAGGCCGGCCCGGTCGACGGCGAACGCACCAGCATCAAGTCCGGCCTGCAAGTTGGCGAGCGCGTCGTGATCGACGGTTCGGACCGTCTCAAGGAAGGCGCGAAGATCACGATCCCGGCCGACAAACCGCGCGGCGCCTCCGGCGCACGCGGGGCGAGCGGCGCGGCGGCGGCATCGGGCGCGTCCGGAGCACACACGCATCATGGCAAACACGCGGCGCAAGCCTCGCAATAAAGGCACGGCAACTACCGCATGAATCCATCTCGCGCCTTTATTCTGCGTCCTGTCGGCACTGCCCTGCTGATGGCGGCGATCATGCTGGTCGGTCTCGTCGCGCTGCGCTTCCTGCCGCTCTCCGCGCTGCCCGCGGTCGATTACCCGACCATTCAGGTGCAAACCTTCTATCCAGGCGCGAGCCCGGACGTGATGACGTCGTCCGTCACCGCGCCGCTCGAGCGGCAGTTCGGGCAGATGCCGTCGTTGAACCAGATGTCGTCGCAAAGCTCGGCCGGCTCGTCGATCATCACGCTGCAGTTCAGCCTCGACCTGCCGCTCGACATCGCCGAGCAGGAAGTGCAGGCCGCGATCAATGCGGCAGGCAACCTGCTGCCGTCCGACCTGCCAGCGCCGCCAATCTACGCGAAGGTCAATCCGGCCGACGCGCCGATCATCACGCTTGCCATCACCTCGAAAACGCTGCCGCTCACGCAGGTGCAGGATCTGGCCGACACGCGTCTCGCGCAGAAGATTTCGCAGGTGGCGGGCGTGGGTCTGGTGAGCGTGTCGGGCGGCCAGCGCCCGGCTGTGCGGATTCAGGCGAATCCGACCGCGCTCGCCGCATACGGGCTGAATCTGGACGATCTGCGCACCACCATTTCGAACCTGAACGTCAACACGCCCAAGGGCAACTTCGACGGCCCGACGCGCAACTACACGATCAACGCGAACGATCAGCTGACCGACGCCAACGCCTACAAAAGCGCGGTGGTCGCGTACAAGAACGGCCGCCCGGTGATGCTGACGGACGTCGCCACGATCGTGCAGGGCGCGGAGAACACCAAGCTCGGCGCATGGGTCAACAACACGCCGGCCATCATTCTGAATGTGCAGCGCCAGCCGGGCGCGAATGTGATCCAGGTGGTCGACAGCATCAAGAAGCTGCTGCCGCAATTGCAGCAGTCGCTGCCCGCCGCGCTCGAAGTCGACGTGGTCACCGACCGCACCACCACGATCCGCGCGTCGGTGCGCGATGTGCAGTTCGAGCTGCTGATGTCGGTGGTGCTGGTGGTGCTGGTGATGTATCTGTTCCTCGCCAACATCTACGCGACCATCATTCCGAGTCTGTCCGTGCCGCTCTCGCTGATCGGCACGCTCGCCGTGATGTACCTGTGCGGGTTCTCGCTCGACAATCTTTCGCTGATGGCGTTGACCATCGCCACGGGTTTCGTGGTCGACGACGCCATTGTGATGATCGAGAACATCGCGCGTTACGTGGAAGAAGGCGAGTCGGCGCTGGAAGCCGCGTTGAAGGGTTCGAAACAGATCGGCTTCACGATCATTTCGCTGACCGTCTCGCTGATCGCCGTGCTGATTCCGCTGCTCTTCATGGGCGACGTGGTCGGCCGCCTGTTCCACGAATTCGCGATCACGCTGGCGGTGACGATCGTGATTTCGGCGGTGGTCTCGCTCACGCTCGTGCCGATGCTATGCGCGAAGCTGCTGCGCCACACGCCGCCGCCCGAGAGTCATCGCTTCGAAGCCAAAGCCCACGCCGCCATCGACTGGGTGATTGCCCGCTACGCCGTGGCGCTCACCTGGGTGCTGGACCGTCAGCGCGCCACGCTGTTCGTCGCGGTGCTCACATTGGTGTTGACGGCGGTGCTGTACGTCTTCATTCCGAAGGGCTTCTTTCCGGTGCAGGACACCGGCGTGATCCAGGCGATCACGCAGGCGCCGCAGTCGGTATCGTATGCGTCGATGGCCGAGCGTCAGCAGGAGCTCGCCGCGCAGATCCTGAAGAATCCGGACGTGGAAAGCCTGACCTCGTTCATCGGTGTGGACGGCAGCAATATCACGCTGAACAGCGGCCGCATGCTGATCAACCTGAAGCCGCGTGACGACCGCAGCAACACCGCGAGCGAGGTGATCCGGCAGTTGCAGCAGGACGTGGCGCACATTCCGGGCGCATCGCTGTATATGCAGCCGGTGCAGGATCTGACAATCGATTCCACGGTTAGCCCCACGCAATACCAGTTCATGCTGACCGACGCGAACATCAGCGAGTTCACCACATGGGTGCCGAAACTGGTCGAGCGGCTGAAGCAGTCGCCGGAACTGGCGGATGTGGCCACGGATTTGCAGGACAACGGCCAGTCGGTCTACATCGAAATCGACCGCGCCACCGCGTCGCGCTACGGCATCACGCCCGCCACCGTGGACAGCGCGCTCTACGACGCCTTCGGCCAGCGCATCATCTCGACCATCTTCACGCAGTCGAACCAGTACCGCGTGATTCTGGAAGTGCAGCCGCAGATGCAGCACTACACCGAGTCGCTGAACTCGATCTATCTGCCCTCTTCCACCTCGACGGGCGGCCAGGTGCCGCTGTCGTCGATCGCGAAATTCATCGAGAGGCCCGCGCCGCTGCTGGTCACGCATCTGAGCCAGTTCCCGGCCACCACGGTGTCGTTCAACCTCGCGCCCGGCTCGTCGCTCGGCGCGGCGGTGAAAGCGATCGACCAGGCGGAGAAGGACATCGGCTTGCCGGCGTCGTTCCAGACGCGCTTCCAGGGCGCCGCGCTAGCGTTCCAGGCGTCGTTGTCGAACGAACTGTTCCTGATTCTGGCGGCGATCGTCACGATGTATATCGTGCTCGGCGTGCTGTACGAGAGCTTCATTCACCCGATCACGATTCTCTCGACGCTGCCCTCGGCGGGGGTCGGCGCGTTGCTCGCGCTGCTGATCACCGGGCACGATCTCGACATCATCGGCATTATCGGTATCGTGCTGCTGATCGGTATCGTGAAGAAAAACGCGATCATGATGATCGACTTTGCGCTGTATGCCGAACGCGAGGAAGGCAAGGCGCCGCGCGAAGCGATTTACCAGGCGTGTCTTCTGCGTTTCCGGCCGATCCTGATGACCACCCTTGCGGCCCTGCTCGGCGCCCTGCCCCTGATGCTCGGCACCGGTGCCGGTTCGGAACTGCGCCGCCCGCTCGGTATCGCGATTGCCGGCGGTTTGATCGTCAGCCAGTTACTCACGCTGTTCACTACGCCGGTGATCTATCTCGGCTTCGATGCACTCGCCCGCCGTACGCGCGAGCGCTTCAATCGCGGCGATTCTTCGAAACGCGGCCCGCCGCCGGGCACCACGCCGCCCGCCACCGACGCAGGGAACTGAGCGATGAACCTGTCGCGCCCGTTTATCTCCCGCCCGGTCGCCACCACCTTGCTGGCGATCGGCATCGCATTGTCCGGCATTTTCGCGTTCACCAAGCTGCCGGTCGCGCCGCTGCCGCAGGTCGACTTCCCGACCATTTCGGTGCAGGCCACCTTGCCGGGTGCGAGTCCGGACACGGTCGCCACGAGCGTGGCCAGCCCGCTTGAGCGGCACCTCGGCTCGATTGCCGACGTGACCGAAATGACCTCGCAGAGTTCGGTGGGCTCCACCCGCATCACGATGCAGTTCGGCCTGAACCGCGACATCGACGGCGCCGCGCGCGACGTGCAGGCGGCCATCAACGCCGCCCGTGCCGACCTGCCGGCGAGCCTGCGCAGCAACCCGACTTACCACAAGGTGAATCCGGCCGACGCGCCGATCCTGATTCTGGCGCTCACGTCGAAGACGCTGACCGCTGGACAGTTGTACGACTCGGCGGCCACCGTGCTGCAACAGTCGCTGTCGCAGGTCGACGGCGTCGGCGAAGTGGATGTCAGCGGTTCAGCCAACCCGGCCGTGCGCGTCGAGCTTGAACCGAATGCGCTGTCCCACTACGGCATCGGCCTCGAGGACGTGCGCGCCGCGCTCGCCGCGGCCAATGCGAACAGCCCGAAAGGTTCGATCGAATTCGGCCCGAACCACGTGCAAATCTACACCAACGATCAGGCGAGCAAAGCGGCGCAGTATAAAGATCTGGTCATCGCCTATCGCAACGGCGCGGCGGTGAAACTGTCCGATGTATCAGAAGTGGTCGATTCGGTTGAAGATCTGCGCAACCTCGGCCTCTTCAACGGCAAGCGTTCGGTGCTGGTGATCCTGTACCGGCAACCGGGTGCGAACATCATCGAAACCATCGACCGGGTGACCGCAATGCTGCCGCAGTTGCATGCGTCGCTGCCTGCCGACGTCGACATCGCACCGGCTTCCGACCGTTCCACGACGATCCGCGCCTCGCTGAAAGACACTGAGCGCACGCTGATGATCGCGGTGGCGCTGGTGGTGATGGTGGTGTTCCTGTTCCTGCGCAACTGGCGCGCCACGCTGATTCCGAGCGTCGCCGTGCCGATCTCGATCATCGGCACGTTCGGCGCGATGTATCTGCTGGGCTTTTCGATCGACAACCTCTCGCTGATGGCGTTGACGATCGCGACCGGCTTCGTGGTCGACGACGCGATCGTGGTGCTGGAGAACATCTCACGGCATATCGAGAACGGCGTGCCGCGCATGAAGGCCGCATTCCTCGGCGCGCGCGAAGTCGGCTTCACGGTGATGTCGATCAGCATTTCGCTGGTCGCCGTGTTCCTGCCGATCCTGCTGATGGGCGGCATCGTCGGGCGCCTGTTCCGCGAGTTCGCGCTGACGCTCTCGCTGGCGATCGGCGTGTCGCTGATCGTCTCGCTCACCTTGACGCCGATGATGTGCTCGCGACTACTGCGCGAGCCGCATGAGCAGAAGGAAGAAGGCCGCTTCGGGCGTTGGCTCGAGCGCGGCTTCACCTCGATGCAGCGCGGCTATGAACGCACGCTCGGCTGGGCGCTGCTGCATCCGCGCCTGATCGTGACGATCCTGCTCGCCACTATTGGGCTGAATATCTGGCTGTACATCATCGTGCCGAAGGGCTTCTTTCCGCAGCAGGATACTGGCCGCCTGATCGGCGGCATCCAGGCCGACCAGAGCACCTCGTTCCAGGCGATGAAAGGTAAGTTCGCGCAAATGATGGAGATCGTCGGCAAGAATCCGGCGGTGGACAGCGTGGCCGGTTTCACCGGCGGGCGCCAGACCAATTCCGGCTTCATGTTCGTTTCGCTGAAACCGAAAAGCGAGCGCAAGTTATCCGCCGATCAGGTGATCCAGCAATTGCGCGCGCCGCTTGGCGACGTGGCCGGCGCACGCACTTTCCTGCAAGCCGTGCAGGACATTCGCGTCGGCGGGCGGCAATCGAACGCGCAGTACCAGTTCACGCTGCTGGCCGACTCCACACCCGACCTGTACCTGTGGGGGCCGAGGCTCACCGAAGCGCTGCAGGCGCGCCCCGAACTGGCCGACGTGAATTCCGACCAGCAGCAAGGCGGCCTCGAAGCGATGGTCACGATCGACCGGGCGACCGCCGCGCGCCTCGGCATCAAACCCGCGCAGATCGACAACACCTTGTATGACGCGTTCGGCCAGCGTCAGGTATCGACGATTTACAACCCGCTGAACCAGTACCACGTGGTCATGGAAGTCGCGCCGAAGTACTGGCAGAGCCCGGACATGCTGAACCAGATTTACGTCAGCACTTCCGGTGGCAGCGCGAGCGGCGCGCAGACCACGAACGCGCCGGCCGGCACGGTGACATCCAAGGCGACCGAGTCGGTTGTCACGTCGACCAGCTCGTCGGCGGGCGGCACGGCGGGCACGACGGCTTCGAGCGCGGCGAGCATTGCTGCCGATTCCGCGCGTAACCAGGCGATCAATTCGATTGCGGCGAGTGGCAAGTCGAGTGCGTCTTCGGGTGCGGCGGTGTCGACTGCGAAGGAAACGATGGTGCCGTTGTCGGCGATCGCGAGCTTCGGGCCGGGGAATACGCCATTGTCGGTGAATCACCAGAGCCAGTTCGTGGCCTCGACGATTTCGTTCAATCTGCCGCCGGGTGTGTCCTTATCGACGGCGACGCAGGCGATCTACGACTCGATGGCGCAGATCGGCATGCCGGCGACGATACACGGCAGTTTCCAGGGGACGGCACAGGCGTTCCAGCAATCCATGTCCGACCAGCCGATTCTGATTCTGGCCGCGCTGGCGGCGGTGTATATCGTGCTGGGGATGTTGTACGAGAGTTATATCCATCCGTTGACGATTTTGTCCACGTTGCCCTCCGCGGGCGTGGGGGCGTTGCTGGCGCTGCTGCTATTCAAGACTGAGTTCAGCATCATTGCGTTGATCGGGGTGATCTTGCTGATTGGCATCGTGAAGAAGAACGCGATCATGATGGTGGACTTCGCGATTGAAGCCTCCCGGCATGGATTGTCGTCGAGGGACGCGATTTTTCAGGCTTGTTTGCTGCGGTTTCGGCCGATCATGATGACGACCTGTGCGGCGTTACTCGGCGCTTTGCCGTTGGCGTTCGGACGAGGAGAAGGGGCGGAGCTTCGCGCTCCGTTAGGGATCGCTATTGTTGGTGGGCTGATTGTTAGTCAGATGCTGACGCTGTATACCACGCCCGTGGTTTATCTTTATATGGATCGGATTCGGGTTAGGTGGGAATCCAGAAAGGGGCGTGTCGCGGCTGCTCAGTGATCTTTTTTGCCTTTGGCGGCGGCATTTCCTTGTGCCTGCGGCGTTGGCCTTTCCTTGTTTTGTTTCTGGTTTTATTAGCGTTCCCCCTGTGCGGGGGGCACTCACTTTCTTTGCCGCCGCAAAGAAAGTAAG
>CAVTXZ010000026.1:0-178100 GCA_963738755.1 uncultured beta proteobacterium | reverse complement strand
CAAAGAAAGCGGGCTCAAACCGCCAATTCTTAAACGGCTCCCCTGGCTTGGAGGGTGTCGTCGCTCCGTAGAGAGTGGGCCTGCGCATCTCCCCGCCTGAGTGACCAGGCCGTCATGCTTCCGGCGACGCTACGCGCGCCGACGCGGTACTTCACAAAACCACTTGGTGTGTTCGGCACCGCGCCGAGGCGAAGCCGATGGCCCCCGCCGAGAAACGATTCACCACTGGTTTCCCTGGTGAACCCGTCCGCGACGCACGTAGTGCGGAGTGGGAGCGGATGACGGCTGTGTCACTGACACTTATGGACCACGGTATGGTCCGTTAATCGGACCACCAGCCCCTCCAAGCCAGGGGACCCACTTAAGAGTTGGCGGTTTGAGCCGCTTTCTTTTGCCTACTTTTCTTTGCGGCGGCAAAGAAAAGTAGGTGCCCCCCCGCACAGGGGGAACGCTAATAAACCAAAAACAAAAGAAACACCCAACGCCGTAGGCACAACAAAAAAAACACCCCTGCCAGAGGCAAAAAAACCTCAAAGCCTCTGCCCGATGGCAAGCAAAAAAACCCTCTTCCACTGCTTCGCCTGCCGCTCGCCCCGCATGGGCAAAACCCACACTTCGTGTTTAGCGTCTTTAACAGTCAAAGCCAGGTGCCACTGAGCACCAACCCCCTGCACCTCCACCCCCAACAGGTCAGCAAAAATATAAAACCCCTGCTCGCCGCCGAGGCGAATCTCACATAACCGCTTACCAGCAGCGAGCCTCACCGACCCCCAGTCGCCTTTAAGCTCGTGAGTCCAGTCGCCATCGCGAATATTAGCGGCCACTTCCTGCCGACGCCGCCACCAATAAACCACCGCGGCAATCAAAAGCGCCCCCACCAGCACGGCAACGCTAACAGCAAAACCCAACCCAAAAGCCGCCTGCAAGGCATAAAAACCCCGCACTGCGCCATACACCACAGCGATCAACGCAATCAAAGCAAGCAGAATCGGCATCGCAAGCTCGCAAGACAAAAATCTCAGGCCAGCACAGGCAACGCCGAATCGCAGCGGTAAACCCGATTGCGCAAAACAGCCGCGCGGCGCCCCACTCTTATTGCGGCTTATGCGTCGCCGCCCAATCCTTTACCGCCTTCAGCGTGTTCTCGACATGCTTCTCCGGCGACAAACTCGTGTACTCGTAAATGATCTTGCCATCCGGTGCAATCACATACGACACGCGATTGGCCATCGAGGCATGCATCGGGAGGCCGGCATCATATTCGCCAATCACCTTCGAATCGGCATCCGCCGCCACCGGGAACTTGCTGCGGCATTCGCTCACCGAAAACTTCGTCAACGTATCGATATTGTCGTGCGACACACCAATCACCGTCGCACCATATTTCTTGTACTCATCGACCGCCTCGGCAAATTCGTGCGCCTCGATCGTGCATCCCTTCGTGAAAGCCGCCGGGTAGAAATACACCACCACCGGCCCTTTCTTCAGCTCGTCGGTCAGCGAATAGGTATAGGTCTTGCCCCCCAACGAAGCCTGCGCGGTAAACGCCGGCGCCGTGTCGCCCGGCTTCAGCGTCGCCGAGGCCGTCAGCGAATACATCGCGAATCCCACCGACAAACCAGCAGCAAGCGCCGCCGATATGAGACCTTTCTTCATCTGTATCACCTCCACGCGTTAGTGCACACCGTTCGTGCTGTCACCCCGGCCGTCGCCCAATTGAGCGCCGGCCGTCCTCCATACGCCATTGGACCACGTTCGGACGATATACGTATGAAACCGCGGAAAGGATGCGCAGACGAACCAGCGGACAGAAACCACGCGGGATGTCGCGGCGGTGGGCCGAGCCATCCGCGATATCCGATCAGCCCATGCCGGTGTCTCGAGCGTGGAAGCTCAGCTCGCCACTTCCTCGATGTGCGCGCCGAACCACGCCGCCGCGGACAGGTTCAGCTCGGCCAGCACTTCGGGCGTGAGCCCGTCGAAGCCGGGCGGCGCGCCGGGCCCGGCGGTGATCAGCGCGGCATCGGCGCCCTCGCCGGCCGCTTCGGCAATACGCAGCAAGGTGCCGAGCGCACCGCTGCGCGACACGATCGCCTCACGGATCTGTGGCGCGAGACCCAGCTTCTCGAGCACCGTCGCGGGCGAGCTGCCGAGCACCACGTGGACCAGCGAAAAAATGCCGGTCATGAAGGCGGCGTCGGCGAAGTCGTCGTCGGAGGGACGCAGCCAGTTCGCGGCCAGTTCCATGAAGCGCGAACGCGTGCCCGCCAGTTCCACCAGCGGATCGGCACGCCACGGCAGATCGCCGCTGTCGGCGTACAGCAGCAGTTGCGCCCAGCGCGCGATCTGCCGCGTGCCGGTGGCGATGATGGCCTCGCGCAGCGACGCAATATTGCGCCCAAGACCGAACGCACTCGAATTGACGAGGCGCAACAGCTGCACCACGACGCTCGGGTTCAGCTTGAGCTCCGCCTCGAGTTCGAGAATGCCGGCGTCGCGCGAGAGCAGCGCCAGCAAGCGCAGCAAACCCGGACGCGGCGAACGGTTGCGCGGCGCGGCCAGCACCTGCGGCCGCGCGAAGAAGTACCCCTGGAACAGATCGAAGCCGAGCTCGCGCGCCAGCTCGAAGTCTTCACGTGTCTCGACCTTTTCGGCGATCAGCGTCTTGCCATGGCTGCGCACCATCGAAGCCAGCTCGGGGAGCACGGCGCGATCGGTCTGCAGGAAATCGATCTTGACGATATCGGCGTGCGGCAACGCGCCGCTCAGCTTGTCGGACAGTTCACTCACGTCGTCGAGCGCCACCTGAAACCCGGCACGGCGCAGTTCCGTCAGCCGGCGGGCCAGTTGCGCATCGATCTCCACCGTTTCAAGGATTTCGAGCACGAAGCGCTCGGGCGGCATCAGATGGACGATGTCGTTAAAGAGCAGCGCGCGGTCGATGTTGACGAAGCCACGGTGCGGTCCCAGTACCGCCGGCACGCCGATTCCGCCGATCGCACGGGCCACGACCTGCGCCGTCGCCTGAGCGTCGTCGCTGACTTCGGCGTAGTTATGTGCGCCGGCTCGAAACAACAACTCGTAAGCATTCAATGCGCCATCGCGATCGAGTATCGGCTGGCGGCCCAGATAGACGAATTGCAACTCGGCTGCTGGATCGATGCTGTCGGCGCATGGGTCACGCACCTCGATGTGCCCGGGGGTGGCCCTGGCAAAGTGACGTTCAGACATGGATCATCGGTGCAAGTATTCGGGGAGGCTTGGCAGCGGCGTCACGGCCAGCACTGCACAACGGGTTTGCCGTATTAACGGTCGCGAAGCCGTCGCACTTTAACCGAATCGCTCGCGCGAGGGTGGTGAACCCCACCCGCACCCCTTATCGGCGGCTTTTTTTCAGCCGCCGCTAAAGATTTCCCGGCACAGGTCGTTATCTTGTTCTGATGGGGCGGCCTGATACCTCTCGGCCGCCCAGACACGGTGGACAGCGAGCCGCCCCGCCTGCGGACGAATACAGGTTGCCAGCGACAAACATGGAAGCGAACAGGATCACCGCGCCCCGCCGGGGCTCCTTGCGTACGGTCATTGACCGGCTTCGTACGTTCGGCCGGCGCGCGGACGACAAACCGCAGACCGGCGCAAGCCGCGCGGCGCAACTGGAACAGGTGGTCGGCGCGGTCGATCTGCTGGCGCACGTCGATAGCGACCTGCGCTTCCTCTATGTTTCCGACGCCAGCCTGCGCTTCATCGGCTATCACCGCGAATACCTCGAGACCATCACGCTGCACGATCTCGTCGCCCCCGCCGACGTGCCGCGCCTCGACGCGCTGCTGGCGCGCGCCATCGCGTCGGGCAATGTCGAGAAGGCCACGCTCGGCCTGATCAAGTCGCTGACCTACCCCATCACCGTCGAGCTGCGCGTGGTGCGCAACAGCCATGACGGTGTCGACGGCTTCGCGATCGCCGGCTTCGACGTTTCGGCCTGGCGCGCCGCCGAGGAACGTCTGACCCAGGCGCTGCATCTGGACCGCCTGACCAATCTGGCCAATCAGTCGGCGCTGATCCCCGCGCTGATCCACGCGCAGCAGCAGGCCGATGCGCACGGCACGCCGGCCGCGCTGCTGCTGCTCGACATCGACGACTATCAGCGGGTGAACCGCGCGCTCGGCTACGACGCCGGCGACGAGATGCTGCGCGACACCGCGCGGCGCCTGTTGAACATGACGAGCCCGAGCGAGATGGTGGCGCGCGTGGCAAGCGACGAGTTCGCAATCCTCGTGAAGGTCGCCGCCAACCGCACCGACGCCGCAGCCGCCGCCGAAACCCTGGCCCGGCGCCTGTTGACCGCGATCCAGCAACCGTATGTATTCAGCGGCCAGCAGGTGCATCTGTCGGCGAGCATCGGCATTGCGCTCTACCCCGACGTGCGTCACGCCAACGACACCGCCGCGCACGACACCCATCTGCTGCGCTGGGCCGACCATGCCCTGCTGCAAGCCAAGGCGGCCGGCGGCAACACGCTCGCTTTCTATGTCCCGGACGACAATCCGGCCGACGCCGAGCGCCTGAAGCTGGAAGCGGACCTCTACGACGGGGTGCGCAACGGCGAGTTCTCGCTGCACTTCCAGCCAATCACGAGCAGCCGCACCCACGGCGTGGTTGGCGTGGAAGCGTTGATTCGCTGGCTGCACCCGGTGCACGGCCTCGTTCCGCCGTCGATGTTCATTCCGCTCGCGGAATCGATCGGCCTCATCAACTTTCTCGGCAACTGGGTGTTGAAGGTTGCCTGCATGCAGCTGATCCAGTGGGATGCCCAGGGCATCTCGCTGCAATACGTGGCGGTCAACGTGTCGCCGCAGCAGTTTCGCGATCCGCGCTTCAAGGATTCGGTGCGCGAAGCGATCGAATTGACCGGCATCGATCCGCGCCGCCTCGTGTTCGAGATCACCGAGAGCCTGCTGATGCACGACCCGGCGCATGCCAAGGGTCTGCTGGAAGAACTGACGGCAATGGGCATCCGCTTCGCGGTCGACGACTTCGGCACCGGCTATTCCAGCCTGGCTTACCTGCAACGGTTCCCGCTGGCGAAGCTCAAGATCGACAGGAGTTTTGTCGAGAATCTGCTAACCTCCCGGAACGATCAGGCAATCGTTAGCGCTGTGGTCGGTCTCGCGCAGACGCTCGATCTCGAGCTGGTTGCCGAGGGCGTCGAAACGGAAGCACAACGCACCCTGCTTACCGAGATGGGATGCGACCATATACAGGGATGGCTCGTCTGCAAGGCATTGCCTTCCGACGAACTTGCACGACGTTTCGAAGCGCGCACGCTTCACTTGCACATCGCCTAGCGATGCGAGCACAGCGGCCGCGCAGCGGAAGAAGCCGGCTTCAGGCCGGCGTGGCACTCATTGGAACATGTATGGCTTTTGCGGGACTCACATGGTAAAGGCGGCGGTGCTCGACAGGCTCTGGACGCGGATGAGCGAGCGCGGCGATTTCCCCATGCTGTCGCAGTCGCTGCGCACCACCATGGCGGCGATGAACAACGACGACCTCGATTTCACCGGCCTGGTCCAGGTGGTGTTGTCGGATTTCGCCTTGACGCAAAAAGTGCTGCGGCTTGCCAACTCGGCCATGTACATGGCGTTCGGCGGCAATATCACGACCGTGTCGCGCGCGCTGATGGTGCTCGGCATGGATGCGGTCGGCCATCTGGTGGTCGGCCTGAAGATCGTCGATCACTTTCATCACAGCGCGCCGCGCCGCATCGACGCGAAACTCGAACTGAACCGCACCCTGCTCTCGGGCTGCGTCGCCCGCAAGCTGACTGAGCGCGGCGATCTGCGCGCCGGCGAAGAAGCCGTGGTCTGCACGCTGATGCGGCAGATCGGCAAGCTGCTGGTGGTGTTTTATCTCGATGCCGAGTGGGACCAGATCCGCCGTCACATCGAAACCGGCACGCTTGAAACCGAGGCGTGCGTTTTGGTGCTCGGCGTCACGTTCGACGAAATCGGCGCCGAAGCCGCGGTGCGCTGGCGCCTGCCCGACATGATCCGCTCCGGCATGGGCGAGTTCGATCCGCAAGATACCGAGCAGCCGCGTCAGGTGCAGTGGCTGCGCGCCATCACCAATTATTCGACGGCGGTCGCCGACGTGCTGACCACCCAGAACCTGCCTGACTGGGAGCGCGAGGCGCGCATCGCCGAACTGGCGCAGGAATATAGCGGCGCATTGAACACCGACCCGGACGTGCTGCTCGATATGAGCGTCGCGCTCGCCCGTGAAGAAGGCGGCGACGGTGTGATGCGCGAAATCGTCGAATTGCGCGCCAACGCAGATGCGATCGCGCGCGAGGCGCTCAATCCGGAAGCACGCATAGCCGTGGGGGTTGAAGATCTGCGCGGCCTGGCCGAAAGCAGCTCGCTCGCACCCGCGCTGGCGATGGCGGCGGAAACCGTGCTGGCCGCACTGGGCTTTGCACGCACGGTGGTGTTCGTCAAGCACAGCAACGGCACGTTCAAGGCCCGCCTCGGACTTGGTCCGAAGATCGACGCGGCGCTGCCGAGGCTGACCTTCAATACCGCGTTCGAACCCGACGTGTTTCATCTCGCGATAGCGAACTCGGTGGGCATCTTCATCGAAAATGCGCGCGACCCGAAAATGGTCGCGCGGCTGCCCGAATGGTTTCGCCGTTCATTCGACGACGCCCGCGCCTTTGTACTGCTGCCGGTGGTCGACGAAACCGATCAGACGGTGGCGCTGTTATATGGCGACTGGTCGCATACCCAGGAGCCTCGCAGGATCTCGCAGAAGGAAATGGCCGCGCTCAATGAAATGGCCAAGGAGCTAGGCCGTTTTTTCGGCCTGGGGCAGATGCAGGAAATGGAGACGATGTGAAGACCTGGCGTGATCGTTGATCGCGTTGCTTCACTTCTGTTGATTTTGCATTTGCCCTAAGTTCAGGTTGCCGAGGCCGGCATGCGCAGCATGCCGCGGCCTCCGGGATCCGCCTCAATCCTCAATCCTCTCCAACCCCTCCGCGCTCCGATCCGCGACCCCGGCCCACGCCCCCGCTGCCAGCCCAAGCTGCGCGACCTCTTCGACCGTCAACGGCTGCAAACGCGCGCAAAGCGCCTCGATCTCGTCCCACGCCCCACATTCCAGCGCTTCGACCGTTGCCAGCAGCAAGCCCAGCATGCCCTCGCGACGCAGGATCGCCGCCTGGATCGGCCGCGATAGCGTCAGCACGTTCAGCGTATTTTCGAGCGAACCGCCGAACACGGCATCGACGAACGAAAACACGCCAGTCAGAAACGCCGCATCGGCTTCATCTCGCCCGGCCTCGGGCAAGCGCTCGATCGCCAGTTCCATGAAGCGCGCGCGGGTCGCCGCCAGTTGCAGCAGCGGATCGTCTTCCAGCGCGACCTTGCGGCCGTCCGCGTAGAGCAGCAACTGCGTCCAGCGCGCGATCCGATTCGTGCCGGTCGCGTTGATCGCGTCGCGCAGCGTCGTCACCTTGTGGCCCAGCGCAAGGCCGCTCGAATTCGCCAGCTTCATGAGGTGCATCACCAGCACCGGATTCAGCTTCAGTTCGGCCTCGAGTTGCGCGACGGTCGGCTCGCCGGAGAGCAATTGCAGCAGGTTCAGCAAGGCATGCCGCGGCGCACTGACGCGCCGTGTCGCCGAGGTCTGCGCTCGCGCGAAGAAATAGCCCTGGAAACGGTCGAAGCCGAGTACATGGGCGGTTTCGAAATCGGCCTGCGCGTCGATGCCCAGCGCGATCAACAGCTTGCCCGCCGACTTCAGCACGCTCGCGAGCTTGGGCAACAATGCGGCCGGCGCGCGCGTGAAATCGATCTTGACCACCTCCGCGTACGGCAGCAGCCGGGCGAAGGTCTCATTGGGCTGCGTCACTTCGTCGAGTACGAAGCGATAGCGCCGCCCATGCAAGTGCACGATGCGCGCAATGAGCGCCTCGTCGACCTCGATGGCTGGCGACAGTTCGAGCATGAAGCGCTCGGCGGGCAGACGCAGAATCGAGTCGTCGAACAGCATCTCGCGACTCACGTTCACGTAGGCGGGATGCCCGGTGAGCGCGCCGCGCAGGTTGCCGTCGATCAATCCGCGCACGATCGCTCGCGCCACCCTTTGCGCCGGATCAGGCACGCTGTCCGGCACGCCATCGGCGCTGGCCGCCGCGACGGAGGGCGCCGCCGATGGATCCGGTTCCTCGACCGGCAACACCGGCGCACGCACCTTGATCTCATAGCCGCACAGCATGCCGTCCCGATTCAGGATCGGCTGACGTGCAAAACTTGCGTTCAGTTGCGCATCGTCCGTGGTGCCCGCGTGGCCCGGATTCTCGATTGCGATGGTGGTCATTCAGTCCCCCGCTCGGCGCCGCCCTGGCGCTTCCTGCTGTATTTTGGTTTTCACGGCGCGCGCGTCCCAGCCTAAATGGCCGTGGCGCCAGATGGCGCCTGCACTACGCCAGGCGATTTTAGCGCAGCGCGCCACGCCCGGACATGGCCGTGCAGCAATATCGCGAAATAATTGGGAGGTCGCCTCGCTGAAAGCAGCGAGGGAATCGACGATACTGTGATGCAATGCAAAAGCGTTCCACCTGTGTGATTCCCGCCGTCAACCACCAAGGAAAACCATGGACGTCAAAAGCGTGCTGTCCAATGCCTTCGCGATGCCAATCACGAGCCCGGCGTTTCCGATGGGCCCGTACCGTTTCATCAACCGCGAATTTCTGATCATCACCTACCGCACCGACCCGGACAAACTGCGTGCGGTCGTGCCGGAGCCGCTGGAAATCGGCGAGCCGCTGGTGCATTACGAATTCATTCGCATGCCGGATTCCACCGGTTTCGGCGACTACACCGAAAGCGGCCAGGTAATCCCAGTGTCATTCAACGGCGTCGCGGGCGGCTACACGCTGGCGATGTATCTGGACGACCACCCGCCGATCGCCGGCGGCCGCGAACTGTGGGGCTTTCCGAAGAAACTCGCCAAGCCGATACTCGAAGTGCACACCGACACCATCGTCGGCACGCTCGATTACGGCCCGGTGCGAATCGCCACCGCTACGATGGGCTATAAGCACCGCCAGCTCGATCTGGCGCAGCAGAAGAAGCGCCTTGAAACGCCGAACTTCCTGCTCAAGGTCATTCCGCACGTGGACGGCACGCCGCGCATCTGCGAACTGGTGCGCTACTACCTGCAGGACATCGATCTGAAAGGCGCATGGACCGGCCCAGCCGCGCTGGAACTGGCGCCGCACGCACTCGCGCCGGTCGCGGAATTGCCGGTGCTCGAAATCGTCGAGGCGCGGCACCTGCTTGCCGACCTGACGCTCGGTCTCGGCGAAGTCGTGTTCGATTATCTGGACCAGCCTGCGGCCGGCGCGCGCTGATTCACGTGCGCGCAGCCCAATATGCAAACGGCCGCATCAGCGGCCGTTTGCATCAGTCAACACGCATTGCGATTTACTTCAACACCACTTTCACGTCGAAGTACTTCGCGGCGAAGCGGTCGATCGTGCCGTCCGCCTTCAATTCCCTGAGCGCCTGGTTCATGGCATCCTTCAGCGCCTTGTCGCCCTTGCGAACGCCAAAGCCCACACCCGCGCCGAGCAGTTTCTCGTCGCTGACGGCCGGGCCGGCGAATTCGAAGCCCGCGCCTTGCGGCTTCTTCAGGAAGCCTTTCGAAGCGGCTTCCGCGTCCTGGAACGCGGCGTCGAGACGGCCGGATGCAAGGTCCGCATAGATCTGGTCCTGCGTCTGATACGGCACGACGTCGACACCGGCCGGCGCCCAGCGCGCCTTCGCGTACGTCTCCTGAATCGTGCCTTGCAACACGCCGACGTGCTTACCCTTGAGCGAGGCCGGCGTCGGCAGCAGGCCGCTGCCCTTCTTCGCGATCATCTGATTGGGGATCGTATAGATCGGATCGGTGAAATCGACGGCCTGGCGACGCTGGTCGGTGATCGTCATGTCCGAGTTGATCGCGCTGAATTTGCGCGCCTGCAAGGCCGGGATCAGGCCGTCGAACGAATTCTCGACCCACACGCACTTCGTCTTCAGCTTCGCGCACACGGCATTGCCGACGTCGATATCGAAGCCTTGCAACTCGCCCGACGGCGACTTCGATTCGAACGGCGCATACGACGCCTCGACGCCAAAGCGCACTTCCTTGATATCCGCCGCCGATGCAGCGGCCGCCGACGCGGTGCCTGCCGTTACCGTTGCCGACGCGAACAGCGCGAGCGCAGCCATGTTTCGCCAATTCATGTTCATTACGAGTGTTCCTATACGGTATTGAGTAAGACGGAGCCGAATCCGGGCAAGCATGATTGCCGCGCCAAAAATGCGATTCAAACTCGAGCGGCCGCTGTGTTGCAGCGCAACAGCCGCGAGGCGGCGATTGTACAAGCTTCGCAAGGCACGCCTGGCAGGCGGCACGAGTCGCGCCCTCTCGGCAGCGCGAGCGCCATGCACGATGAAGGTGCAAATTCGTGTCGCGTTCAGGCAAGGCAGGTTGGGATGACGCTGGGCGACGAAGCGCCCGACAGCGAACGTCTAGATGAGACCGGACAACGTGTCCTGAGTGGTCTCCACGACCAGCAGTCCGGCGCGCAAACCCGGCTTGACCGTCGCGTTGGGAAACACGATGCGTTCTTCATCGTGGCGCACGGTGTAGCGATAGTCGCCGTCGCGTGCAAGCAAGGTGTCTTTCGTGAACGGCGTGAAGTTCGGCACGTCGGCTGCGACCAGCAATTCGAATGCTTCGCTTTGCTTGGTGAGCTGGTCGATCACGGTGAACACGCGCGGCATCGCAGCGCGCGCCGCGCCGTTCGTGCCGGCCAGCAGATGGCGCAGCGCTTCGTCGGCGCCGGCGAAACGCGTCAGATCGTTCTGCCCGAACGGACGCACCTTGCCGAGTTCGAGCGTGCACGCCTCTGCGCCGCAAGCCTGCGCGGTGAAGTGCGAATAAGTGTTGCCCTTGGTGGTGTGCAACAGCACCGCACTGATGCGCGCCGCGCCGAGCCACTCGAACATCGCGCGCGAAAACGGCTTGCCGGTGTGCGGCAGCAGCGCGAACTGCTCGAACGCCGAGGCGCGAATCGCCGTGTGCATGTCGATGTGCCAGCGCGCGCCCGCATCAGCCGACGCCGCGGCGAAGAACTGGATTGCCGCCTGCTCCAACGCGGCGGCACGCGGCGCTTCGTGACTGTGCGGCACCTGCGCGTGACGCCCGCTGAAAAGACGGTTCAGATCGTCGTCGCGATAGCGGCAGGCCTCGCGCATCGCATCGACGTTGCCGAGAATCACCAGCAGGCGGCACGTCAGCGCGGCGTCGCCATTCGCGATATCGCGCACCAGCCGCGACAGCAGTTCGATCGGCGCGGTCTCGTCGCCGTGCACGCCAGCCGAGGCGAGCACGCTGCGCGTGCCCTCTCCCTGCGTGGCGGGCTCGATTTGCAGCACGCCGTCGTCGAGCCATGACCAGCGCACGCCGTTGGCACAGGTCCCCCGCGCAGCATCCGACGCGGGCCGTGTGCCCGCCAGCGTGTACGCCAGAAAATCGCCGAGCATCGAATCGCTCATGACGCGCTCAGCGCTGGAAGTCATACAGCGAACCCAGACCGAGAATCTGCGTCAGTTCGTCGAGCGCGGTGCGCGATTCGGCGAGCAAGTGCGGGTCGGTCAGATCGGCCGGCGCGAGGCGATCGCGATAATGCTTTTCGATCCACGCATCGAGGCGGCCGAACAGCGTGTCGTTGATCCACACGCCCGGCGTCACGGCCGCGCGCTCCGCTTCGCTCAGCACGACCCGCAAACGCAGGCATGCCGGGCCACCGCCGTTTTTCATGCTTTCGCGCAGATCGAAAACGAGCACGTCGTCGATCGGCCCGGTGTGCGACGTCAGATCGTCCAGATACGCGGCCACACGCGGATTCTCGCGGCATTCCTGCGGCACCACCAGCACCTGCTTGCCGTCCGGGCGCGTCAGCAACTGGCTGTTGAACAGATACGACGTCACGGCGTCGGCCACGCTCACCTGCGCGTCCGGCACTTCGATCACGTTGAAATCGGACTTCAGCGTCGAGAGCTTCGTGCGCAGTTCGTCGTACACCGCCTTCTGCTCGACAAACGCGAGTTGATGGCAGAACAGCGTGTTGCGATTGCCGACCGCGATCACGTCGTTATGGAACACGCCCGCGTCGATCACGTCGGGGTTCTGCTGCGCGTACACCGTGGCCGCTTCCGCGAGGCCATGACGATGCGCGACCGCACGGCTCGCCTCGAAGGTCTGACGCGCGGGGAAACGCTTCGGCTCCGGTCCGCGGCGATATTCGCTGCGGCCGTACACGAAGAATTCGACGCCACGTGTGCCGTATTCCGCGCAAAAACGCGTGTGATTCGCCGCGCCTTCGTCGCCGAGCGCCGGCGTGCCGGGCAACGCTTCATGCACCGCGAAACGGTCGGCGTCGCTGAAAATCGCGCGCAACGTGCGGCGCGTCGATTCATGCTCGATCGCGCGATGCAGCTTGCTGCACAGATTGGCCGGCGTGAAATGCACGCGCGCCGTCGTGCGTATCGGCCGACGGGCTCACCGTTGCCGCATTCGCCGTCCACATGGCCGACGCCGAACTCGCGGCGGCCAGCAACTCGGGCGCGTCTTTAGCGACCCGCGCGATGACCGTGGCGTCGTCGCCCGAAAAACCGAGTTCGCGCAGCAGCCGCATCGACGGCCGCTCCTGCGGCGGCAACACGCCTTGATGAAAGCCGAGATCGGCCAATTGCTTCATCTTGCGCAGACCCTGCTTGGCCGCCGCTTTCGGATTCGCAATCGATTTGTCGTTGCTTCTGCGACGCGACGTTGCCGAACGAGAGCCCCGCGTAGTTGTGGGTCGGGCCGACCAGGCCGTCGAAATTGGCTTCAGTGGCTTGCATCGTCGATCCTTAGAATTGAAGGCCCGGCGAGACGCTCGCGGGCATTTGCAGTTGCGCGCTTTCGACGGAAGCCATCGGATACGCGCAGTAGTCGGCGGCGTAGTAACGCGCTCGGCCGGTGATTGCCCGAACGCCCCGGGCCGCCGAACGGCGCGCCGGACGACGCACCGTTGGTCGGCCGGTTCCAGTTGACGATGCCGGCGCGAATGGTGCGCTGGAAATGCGTCCACAGCGCTTCGTCGTCGGCGAGCAGGCCGGCGGAGAGACCGAACTCGGTGTCGTTCGCGCGTTCGATCGCTTCGTCGAAGGTGCCGTAGCGGATGAGCTGCGCGAGCGGTCCGAAATGCTCTTCGTCAGGCAGATCCTGCACGCCAGTCACGTCGAGAATCGCCGGCGTGACGAAGCCGAGCTTCGGATCGCGTTGCTCCATCGTCAGCAGCGATTTCGCGCCATCTGCGAGCAGGCGCTCCTGCGCGGCGACCAGCCGTGCGGCCGCGCGTGCCGAGATCACCGCGCCCATGAACGGCTGCGGATCGGCGTTGTATTCACCCACGCTGATGCGCGACGTGACCTCGGTCAGACGTTCGATAAAGCGGTCGCCGAATGCATCGTTCGGCACGAAAATACGGCGCGCGCACGTGCAACGCTGCCCCGCCGACAGAAACGCCGATTGAATCGTATGATGCACGGCGGCGTCGAGGTCGGCCACCGGGCCGATCACGAGCGGATTGTTGCCGCCCATCTCCAGCGCCAGCACGATCTCCGGCCGACCGCCAAACTGCTTGTGCAGCAATGTTCCGGTATCCGAACTACCCGTAAAGAACAAACCGTCGATCTGCCGATGATTCGCGAGCGCAATGCCGGTGTCCTTTTCGCCTTGCACGAGATTCAGCACGCCTGCGGGCAAGCCCGCATCGCGCCAGATTTCGACCGTCGCGCGCGCCACGCCCGGCGCGAGTTCGGACGGCTTGAACACCACCGCGTTGCCGGCGATCAGCGCCGGCACGATATGCCCGTTCGGCAAATGACCGGGAAAGTTGTACGGACCGAACACCGCCACCACGCCATGCGGACGATGCCGCAATACCGCCGTGCCGTCGGCCATCGCCGAGCGCTTTTCGCCGGTGCGTTCGTTGTAGGACTGAATCGAAATCTCGACCTTCGCCGCCATCGATGCGGCTTCGGTGCGCGCTTCCCACAGCGGCTTGCCGGTTTCGCGGCCGATCGCTTCGGCGAGCGCTTCCTTGCGTTCGGTCACGAGCGCAGCGAAGCGGCGCACCACGCCGCAACGCTCGTCGAGGCTCAACGCCGACCACGCTCGCGAACGCGCGGCGCGCGCTGCGCACCGCGCGATCGACGTCGTCCGCCGAGGCGCTATGGCCTTCCCAAACCGTCGCGCCCGTGCCCGGATTGCGCGACGCGAATGCGGGTCCTGTGCCGGCGGCCCATTCGCCGTCGATGAAAAGCTCGCTCATGATCATCCTTGTTTGTGTTTCTGCAGCAGCACCCGCACCGGGTCGCCTGCCTTGACGTCGAGTGCGGCAGCTTCGGCGGCGCTCAGGCAGAACACGCCGTCTTGCGGCACGCCCGCTACCACGCCCACCCGAAAATCGCCCAGCGACGTATTCGATACCATCGACTTCGGCCCATCCGCCGGCGCATGTCGATGTCGCCGATCTCGCACCGGCACCAGCACGCTTTCGCGCACCGTGCGCAAGTCGGCGATATGGCATTCGAGCACCGGACCCGCGTCGAAGATATCGACGTGATTCTCGTAACGCAGCCCTTCCGCTTCGAGCATGCGGCGCGCCGGAATCGTGTCGTTATGCGTGAGGCCGACGCATTCCTGCGCCTCTTCCGGCAACAACTCGACATACACCGGATAACGCGGCATCAGCTCGGCGAGAAACGCCTTGCGGCCGTGCGAGCTCAGATAATCCGCCGCGTTGAAATCGATCTGATAGAAATGCGAGCCGACCGCGCGCCAGAACGGCGACGTGCCGCTTTCGTCGAAGTGGCCGCGCAATTCCGCGCACAGACGTTGCGGGAAGCGCTCGCGAAACTGCGCGAGAAACATGAAGCGCGAACGCGACAGCAAGCCGCCCACGCCGCTCGTGCGGTAGCGCGGGCTCAGAAACAGCGAACACACTTCCGCGTAACCGGTCAGGTCGTGCGAGATGTTCAGCGCGCGCATGCGCGTCCAGATGCCGAGGTCCTGGCTCGCGTGCACGACCGTGCTCACGCGATAGTTGTAGAACGGCTGCTCGAGACCCGACTGCCGTTTCGATGCCGCACACGCCGGCCACATCGCCGGTCGTCGGTGTCTTCCATCACGAAGAAGTAGCCGGCTTCATGCGGCGCGGCCTTGTCTTCCATCGTGCGGCGCGCGCGTTCGACGCGGGCCGCGAGCGCGTCGCGGTCCGGCTTGAACGTGGTGAGGCCGGGGCCGGTTTCCTGCGCGAGCGCGCATCAGCGCGTCCACATCGCCCCGTTGCACAACGCGAACGACGATCATTGTGCGTCTCCCGATTGTTCTGCCTGATGCGGCTGGTGCAAGCGGCACGCAACGCACGGCGTCGCCCTCCTCCACGCCGAGCGCGGCACGCGCCGCGTGCGGCAAGGCGGCGCCGGCCTGCTTGCCTTCCGCCAGATCGCCGAGCACGCAGCGGAATTCACCGTCGGCGCCGTTATGCGCGATCAGATACGTCGCGCCTTGCGCGGCCGCCGCGGCCTCGCGCACCACGCGCGTTTCATTGCGCGTGACGCAGGCGCTGCGATCCACCTGCGCGGTCAGCACCGGACCCGCGTCGAAGATATCGATGTAAGCGATCCGTCTCGAAGCCTTCTTCCAGGTGAATCTCGTAGGCGAGCAGCGCCTTCGAATCCGGCTCGCCGAGCACGCGCTGCGCCGCTTCCGGCAGCAACGGCACGTAGATGCGGATAGGTCGGCATCACTTCGGCGATGAAGGTACGGCTGCGGCCGCCCGATTCGATTTCGATGTCCGCGAAATTGCGGCCGAAGAACTTGCGCCCCACCGCTTCCCAGAACGGCGACACGCCGGTATCGTCGGTGACGCCGAGCAGCAGCGAGAACACCTCGGGCGTAAAGCGCTTGCGATTGGCGGCGATGTACATCATCCGCGCGCGCGACATCAGATGCGCGGCGGCATCGCCGCGCAGCGACGGGTCGATGTAGTAAGCCCGCGAGGCGGCTCTTGCCGGTCAGTTCATGCGACATGGTCAGCGCGTGAATCTTGCGGTTCACGTGCAGTTCGCGCGACGCATGAATCAGCGCGTCGTTGCGAAACGCGTAGAACGGGTCCGAATAACCGGCCGCGGCGACGATGCTCGCCGTGCCCATCAGCTTGCCGCTCTGCGCGTCTTCGAGCACGAACAGATAGAACTCCTCGCCCGGAAAATCGACATCCGCGCGAAACGAGTCTTCCGACAACGCGACGCGCGCTTCGAGCGCGCGCCGGTCGTGCGGCAACGAATGCAGTACCGGTTGCGCGGTGCGCGCCATGTGTTCGAGCGCATCGAGATCGGCGAGGCGGCCGGGGCGTACGAAGAGCATCATCGTTCCTGTTGAATGTGACGCATGGATCAGTGCCGTAACCTGGTGCGGCCGATCAGTGCGACGCCGCTTCGGTTTTCGCGCCGACGATTTCCTCGATGGCCTTCGCCAGACGCGCGAAGCCTTCGCTCATATCGTCGAGCGGCATGATCAGCGACGGCACGAAACGCAGCACGTCCGGACCCGCCATCAGCATGATCACGCCGTGCTGCGCCCGCCGCGGTGACGAAATCTTTTGCGCGGCCCTTGAAGGCATCGGTCAATTCCGCGCCGATCAGCAGACCCTTGCCGCGCACTTCCTTGAACAGACCAAAGCGTTCGTTCAGTTTCGCGAGATGGCCCTTCAAGCGCTTCGCTGCGCGCGTGCACGCCTTCGAGCACCTTCGGATCGCTGACCAGTTCGACCACCTTTTCCGCGATCGCCGCGCCCAGCGGATTGCCGCCGTACGTCGTGCCATGCACGCCGACCTTGAAATGCGCGGCCAGTTCGTTGGTGGTCAGCATCGCGCCGATCGGGAAACCGTTGCCGAGCGCCTTCGCGGTGGTCAGGATGTCCGGCGTCACGCCGGTGTCCTGATACGCGTAGAAGTAACCGCTGCGGCCCACACCTGTTTGTACTTCGTCGAAAATCAGCAGTGCGCCGTGCTGATCGCAGGCTTCGCGCAGCGCCTTCAGGAACGCCGGATCGGCCGGAATCACGCCGCCCTCGCCCTGGATCGGCTCGACGATCACCGCGCAGGTTTGCGCGCCGATGGCCTTTTTCGCTGCTTCGATATCGTTGTACGGCAAGTGCGTGATGCCGCGCCGGCACCGGGCCGAAGCCTTCCGAGTACTTCGGCTGGCCGCCGACGCTCACGGTGAAGAACGTGCGGCCATGAAACGACTGCGTGAACGAGATGATTTCGACCTTCTCCGCGCCATGGCGCTCGAACGCGACGCGGCGCGCCAGCTTCAATGCGGCTTCATTCGCTTCCGCGCCGGAGTTGGCGAAGAACGCGCGATCGGCGAAGGTCAGGTCTTCGAGACGTTTGGCGAGACGCAGCACCGGCTCGTTGGTGTAGCCATTGCCGATGTGCCACAGCTTGCCGCCCTGTTCGTGCAGCACTTTCAGCAGTTCAGGATGCGCATGACCGAGCGCGGTGACGGCGATACCGCCGGCGAAGTCGATATAGTCGCGGCCTTGCGTATCCCAGACGCGCGAGCCGAGACCGCGATCCGGCACGAAGGGCGCGGGCGAAAACACCGGCACCATGACTTCGTCGAAGGTCTGGCGTGTCACGTTCAGGTCGTTCATGGCAAATCCTCGTTACAGGTGAGAGGTAATACACGTAGTGTAGGAAACCGCACGCGATACGTCTTGCGCATACGCGACGCTTTCTATGAGCTTCCGGGTGGTTTTGTCGCAAGGAGGCGGCGAACGCCGCGCTTTCCCCGCTTCCCGCCCGTTCATGGTGCTTAATCCGCCTGATCGGGCCGTTCGATCAGCGCACCGGGGCGCGGTTCGCTCGCCACGGCACCCGTCGCGCCGGTCTGCTTGTCGATCCAGTTACGACGATCCTCGCGTGGTGTGACACCAAAGCGTTCACGATACGCATTCGAAAAGTGCGCCGCCGACGAAAATCCGCACGCGAGGCTGATCTGCACCACCGATTTGCTGGTGCGCTGCAATTGCGTGCGCGCTTTCGAGAGCCGCAGCCCGAGATAGTATTTGGACGGCATCGAGCCGAGATACTGGCGAAACAGGCGCTCCAGTTGCCGGCGCGACACGCCGACGAGACCCGCGATTTCGTCGGTGGTGAGCGGGTCTTCGATATTCGCTTCCATCAGCAGAAGCGCATCGTTCAGACGCGGATGGCGCTCGCCCGGCGCGGTGACGAACGGAATGCGCTGGCGCTCTTCGCCCGCGCGCAACACGCCCGACGCCTAGCGTATCGGCGATCCGGTCCGCGAGTTCCGGGCCATGCTCGCGGCCGATCATCGCCAGCATGAAGTCGACCGTGGCCTGACCGCCCGCGCAGGTGGCGCGATCGCGGTCGATTTCGAAGATCTGTTGCGTGACGATGGAGCGCTCGAACTGCTCGGAGAACTGCTGATAGGTTTCCCAGTTGACGCTCACACGATAGCCGGACAACTGCCCCGCCATCGCCAGCCACCAGACGCCGTGATGAATGCCGGTGACGAGCGGCGTACGCTGGCCGACGCGCGAGAGGCTCGCGAGAAACAGGCGGTAATCGGCGAATTGCTGGAACCGCTCGCTGACGATGATCAGCCAGTCGCACGAGATCGCGTCGCCGAAAGCGGCATCGGCCGGCCAATGCGCGCCGCCCGCGAGCGGCACGGCGCGGCCGTCCCACGAGCAGACCTGCACGCGGTACAGCGCGCGGCCGTCGATTTCATTGGCGAGATTGAGGGCGTCCACAATCGGCCCGACGCCTGACATCGACACCGGTGGCAACGCAACGATGGCGACCTGTGTGGTACGAGCCGGGCTGGACGTGCGGGCCATTGCTTGTGAATAAGACGCGCGGGCGAGCCGCGCGTTACTTCAGACTGCCGGACAGGAACTGCTTGAGGCGTTCGCTGCGCGGCGTGGTGAGCACGTCGGCGGGCAAACCTTCTTCTTCGGTGCGCCCCTGGTGAAGGAACATCACATGGTTCGACACGTTGCGCGCGAAACCCATTTCATGCGTGACGACGATCATCGTGCGGCCTTCTTCGGCAAGCTTCTGCATCACCTTCAGCACTTCGCCGACCAGTTCCGGATCGAGTGCGGAAGTGGGCTCGTCGAACAGCATCACGTCCGGGTTCATCGCCAACGCGCGCGCGATCGCCACGCGCTGCTGCTGGCCACCCGACAGATGCGACGGATATTGTTTTTCCAGACGCGGCGCGAGACCGACTTTCTCGAGGTATTCGCGCGCGCGCTCTTCGGCTTCGCGACGGGACATGCCGAGCACATGAATGGGTGCTTCGACGATGTTCTCGATCACGTTCATGTGCGCCCACAAGTTGAAGTGCTGGAACACCATCGCGAGCTTGGTGCGAATGCGTTGCAGCTGCTTGTGATCGGCGACTTCGAGATTGCCGGCGCGATCGGTTTTCGTCTTGACCGTTTCACCGTCGACGACGATCTGCCCGGCGTTCGGCCGCTCGAGAAAGTTGATGCAGCGCAGGAAGGTGCTCTTGCCCGATCCGCTCGCGCCGATGATGCTGATCACGTCGCCCTTGTTGGCGTTCAGCGAGACGCCCTTGAGCACTTCATTGTCGCCGTAGCGCTTGTGGATGTCCTGAACGGCGAGCTTGCAAGCTTCGGTTTGAGTCGTGTGGAGCAAGATGCTCTCCCTGTGAAAATACGGATCAATCTTCGTCACGGCGCGCGAGGCGCGCCGCGCATTGCAAACGCAGCGCGCTCAATGCGTGCGCACCGCCAGGTATCCCAGCCAGTGGCGCTCGGCACGCCGGAACAGGGCCACCAGTGCGAACGACACCACGAGGTAAATCAGCGCTGCGAGGCCGAACGCATCAAACGACTGGTAAGTGGCCGAATTCGCGTCGCGCGCCACCTTCAGGACATCCGGCACCGTGGCCGTAAACGCGACCGTGGTGGCGTGGAGCATCAGGATTACTTCATTACTGTACAACGGCAGCGCCCGGCGCAGCGCGGACGGTATCACAATGCGCCGGTACATCGTAAACCAGCTCATGCCGTAGGCGCGCGCCGCTTCCACTTCGCCGTGCGAGGTCGAGCGGATCGCGCCGGCGAAAATCTCGGTGGTGTAGGCGCAGGTATTGAGTGCGAAGGCCAGAATCGCGCAGTGCAAACCGCTGCGGAAGAACGCGTCGAGCAGTTGGTGTGAACGCACGAATTCGAGGCTGTACATGCCGGTGTAGATCAACAGCAATTGCACGTACAGCGGCGTGCCGCGGAACACGTAGGTGTACAGGCGCACGGGCGTCGACAGCCAGCGCTTCTTCGAGACGCGCGCCACGGCGAGCGGAATCGCCATGAAAAAGCCGATCCCGACCGACGCCACCAGCAGCCAGAGCGTGACCGCCAGACCTGAAATACGTTGACCGTCCCAGTACAGGAAGGCGCGCCAGAATTGATTGAGGATATCGATCATGGTCTGTTAGAGCTCCGCGTGCCGCACGCCAATCGAATAACGCCGTTCCAGCCAGATCAGCACGAGATTCGACGCGGTGGTGATCGCCAGATAGATCAGCGCGGCGACCAGGATGAAGAAGAACATGTTGAAGGTGCTCTTGCCGGCGTCCTGCGCGGCTTTGACGACATCGGCGAGACCGATGATCGACACCAGCGCGGTGGCTTTGACCAGCACTTGCCAGTTATTGCCGATGCCCGGCAGGGCGAAGCGCATCATTTGCGGAAACATGATGCGGGTGAACACGCGCGCGCCGCTCATGCCGTAGGCGCTGCCCGCTTCGAGCTGGCCGCGCGGCACGCTGAGAAACGCGCCACGGAAGGTTTCGGTGAAGTACGCACCGTAGATGAAGCCGAGCGTCAGGACGCCGGCCACGAACGGGTCGATATCGAATTGCGGCAGATTGAGTGCGTCGGTGAGATTGTTGACGGCGATCTGGATGCTGTAGAAGAGCAGCAGCATGAGGACGAGATCCGGTACTGAGCGGATCAGCGTTGTGTAGCCGGTTGCTATGGCGCGCAACGGCCGGTTAAAGGAGAGTTTCGCCGCCGCGCCCGCGAGGCCGAGCAGCACTGACGCTGCCAGTGACAGGACTGACAATTCGATCGTCTGGATCGTGCCGGCCAGCAATACCGGACCAAAGCCGTAAAGGAACACGCGTGTCTCCATCCAGGTTTTAATTCGAGGAGGACCGGGTTGGGGCGCCGGGCTCATCCCGCATGGCGCGGAGTCTCGCAAGCGAAAATGATTTACTCAATTAGAAGGGGGTGGGTTTGTTGCTGTGCAGCAATTTGCTGTTTGCCACGGGCCGAGGCTTTGCGGGCGCGGTTTGGGTGTTGGCGCTGCCGTGATTTAGCAAGTTTTGAGTCGCTTTTTTGATAGGCCCCTGCGGGGCGGGCTGCTTTTGTTTTTATTTTTTGGTGTTCTGGGCTCTCTTTGGTCTTTCCTTGTTCTGGCCTCTTTGGCCTCTCCTTGTATTCTTATCGGTCTATTAGCTTCGCCCCTATGCGGGGCGGCACTCACTTTCTTTGCCGCCGCAAAGAAAGTAAGCAAAGAAAGCGGGCTCAAACCGCCAATTCTTAAGCGGGTCCCCTGGCTTGGAGGGGATTGTGGTGCGATTAACGGATCACACCGTGGTCCATTAGTGCCAGTGACACAGCCGTCATCCGCTCCCACTCCGCACTGCGTGCGTCGCGGACGGGTCCACCAGGGAAACCAGCCGCTTCGTTTGCGCGCGGTGGGGCCGTCGGCTTCGCCTCGGCGAGGCGCCGAAACACACTGAATGTTTTGTGAAGTACCGCATCGGCGCGCGCAGCGCCGCCGGAAGCATGACGGCCTGGTCACTCAGGCGGGGAGGTGCGCAGGCTCACTCTCTACGGAGCCACGACACCCTCCAAGCCAGGGGACCCACTTAAGAATTGGCGGTTTGAGCCCGCTTTCTTTGCTTACTTTCTTTGCGGCGGCAAAGAAAGTGAGTGCCCCCCCGCACAGGGGGAACGCTAATAAACCAATAACAAAAGAAACACCCAACGCCGTAGGCACAACCAAAACAATGCCGCCGCCAAAGGCAAAAAAAACAACCCAGCGCTACGCGCAACCCCTACTCGATACCCAATCGAGCCCGAATCGCCGGCAGCATATGCTCCACCGCCGCGCGACCCTCTTCAATCGCCGGAGCCGCCCGATGAAAATCAAAAATCCCCATCCCGCCAAGCCGCGGCTGAATCAGAATATCCGCCGGCTCGCCTGCAAGGCGACTCCGTGAAATCCGCACCTGCATGATGTCAATGCTCTGCGCAATCGAACTCAACATCGATGGCACCCGAGCACTAGGCGCAGGCGGCACCCGCACGTCATCAGAACCCCGCCCCTCAGTGGGCGCCAGCCACTTCGGCCATGGTTTGCCGTTACGCCGCAGCGCAACCGGCAGCGGCGCCGTCGGGTCGATCGCCGGCGTGTCGACCACCGCCCCGCCAAAATCGCGGCCATTCAGAATGTCGTTGTTCAGATCGACAGCAATTACACAATCCGCCCGCATCCCGCGCGCCACGGAAACCGGCACTGGATTGCTCAAGCCGCCATCCACCAGCCACACGCCGTTGTGCCACACCGGCGTGAAAATCCCCGGAATCGCAATCGACGCCCGCACCGCGTCAACCACGCTGCCATCCTGCAACCAGCTCTCGCGCCCGGAATCGAGTTCGGTAGCGACCGCCGCGAACGGCATGTTCAGTTGCGCAATCGAGCGGCCGTTGAATTTGTCCGCGAACAGCTGGATCACCTTGCGTCCACCGAGCAAGCCACCCGACAAGCGCAGATCGAGCAGCCGCACCACCGTTTGCCACGTGAGCCGCGACACCCACTCTTCAAGCCAGTCCAGGTCGCCGTTCGCGTAGACCGCGCCGACCAGCGCGCCAATCGACGTGCCGCAGATCACATCCGGCTTGATGCCCGCATCGTGCAACGCGCGAATCGCGCCGATATGCGCCCACCCGCGTGCGGCCCCACCTCCCAACACCAGCCCGATACGGCTGTATCGACGTCGACGTATCATCTCTTCCCCGCTTTCTATCGACTATCGCCCGCGAATCACATCCGAGCGCGATGTCGTGTACACCTTGTGGTACTCGTCGAAGTGCACGTTGAAAATGCCCTCTTCCGTCACGCCCCGCTCGCGCCACTTCCAGCTCCAGACGGTTTCCGGCTTCAGCGGAAATACCGCGATCTCGCCCGGTTTGCCGAGCAGGCGACGCACTTCGTCTTCGGTCATGCCCATGCGAATCTTCGCAAAGTTGGTAGCGGTCAGCACCTGCGTGATGGCCTGCAATTTACCGTCACGGTCGATATCGACCATGTACGTGTTCATCCCTTGCGGGCCACGCGGATATTCGAAACGCTTCGAGCCATCGGTGAACGTGCGCTCGGTTTCCGGCTTGCCCATCTGATTGCGGATTTGCGCCTCGGTCGTGACGCCCGGTGTCATATCCTTGAGCAACAACGCGTCCGGTTTGACGGCGTTGAAAATATCCTTGAGTTTTTGCACGGCGCGATCGCTCTGTTGGTCGTCGCAACCGGCCAGTGCAACGCACACGGCCAGCGAGGCGGCGGTAAGCAATTTGAGGCTCACAGCGAGTTTCCTGTATGGACGCAAGCGAACGATTCACACGCATCCGTGTTGTGTAGGGTGCACTACAGGATAACCGCGCGCGCACAAAACCGCGAGCGCCGACGCGTCCGGCAGCGGCGGAGCGTCCGGCGGCGGCGGCATGCAGGGGATGAATGAGGCAGCGGAAAACAGCGAAAATACGGCGCCAGAAGCAAAAAAGCGACGCTGTGCAAAGCGTCGCCGAGTCGGTCGATACGGTCAACCGGGAAAGTGAAGGCGGCCAAAAGTACCGCCTGAAGCGAAGCACCCCGGACGACGCGCAGCGGCACGGTTCCGGACGAAGCGGAAAGAGGCCTTGACCTCTGACCTTGCGCCGTCGCCGGAATGGCGAACCGCTGCTTGTGTGGCCGCCCTGGTCCCTCGATAAGCCTTCCAAGTGCAGCTAATTTAAACGCATTGCGCTCTCTAGACGAGAGGGCGTTTACACCGAATCGGCAGATGATTTTGCGCGTGTTGCGTTCGTCAACGCAGCCCGTCAGATCACGCGGAAGCCGTGCGTGCCGTCGCGCGCAAGCTGTGCGACGAGGCCGTACTCCCATTCCAGATACGCGTTCATGGCCTCACGCGCGTTATCGGTGCCCTCATATGGACGCTGGTAACGGTCGATACGTGGCGAAGCCAGTCGCGTCTCCCCGCTTTCGACAGGCAAACCGGCTTCGATCCACGCGTTCGTGCCACCGCTCAGCAGCTGCACCGGCTTGCCGGTCAATGCCGCCAGCTCAGGCGCGACAAAGCGCGCGAGCAGACTGCTGCCGCTGGTGACCACATAACGCCTGGCATCGGGAAGCTCGCGCACCGCCTCGCCGAGCAGCGAGCGAACCACGAACCACGCACCCGGAATATGACGCTTCACATAGTTCGCGCTCGTCGTGAAATCCAGCACGACGGTAGCCGTCGATTGCAGCAGCGCGGTCAGTTCGGCCGGCGCGATCTCGTCGGCAGCAGGCGGTGCAGGGGCATAGCGCGCAGCGGGCGCGCCACCCTGTTCGCTGAAATCGACGGCCGCCAGACCGTCCACGACGTACACCTCCACGTTCATCTGTGCGAGCCACGAAGCGCTCATGTTCGCCCGCACGCCGTCGTTGTCCACGAGGATCACACGCGCGCCACGTACCGGCGCGAACATGTCGGTCTCCTGCACGAGCTGACCGCCGGGTGCATTGCGGAACCCCGGCACGTGGCCCGCTTTGTACTCTTCAGGCGTACGCACGTCGAAGCGATACACGGTGCGCACCGCTTCGCCAGCCCAGCGACGCGCTTCGTCGCGCGACGTACGGCCCACTCGCGCGCGGTCCGCCACGGCACGCGCGGCGTTCGCGGCGGCGAGCCGGACTTCGTCGTCCACCCTGGCATGGAAGCGGCGCGAACTGCCATGGGCAAGCGCCTGACCCGCCAGTGTCCAGCCGATCGTGCCGTTGCGCAGCGCCGCGACAGGATTGGGCACGCCCGCATTGATCAGCGACTGCGCGCCGATGATGCTGCGCGTGCGCCCCGCGCAATTGACGATGATGCGGGTGGCCGGGTCCGGCGCGAGCTGCCGCGCGCGCAGCACCAGTTCCGCGCCCGGCACGCTGATGCTGCCGGGAATATTCATGGTTTGATATTCGTCGAAGCGGCGTGCATCGAGCACCACCACGTTGGCGTCGTGATCGAGCAACGCCTGCACCTGCGAGGCTTCGAGCGATGGCGTATGCCGCTCGCTTGCCACCAGCTCGCCGAAAGCCTTACTCGGCACGTTGACGTCCTGAAACAGCTCGCCGCCGGCGGCGCGCCAGCCCTGCAGACCGCCTTCGAGTAACGCGACATCGGTATAGCCCAGCTCGCCAAGACGGCGAGCGGCGCGCTCGGCCAGACCTTCACCGGCGTCGAACACGACCAGCGGCACAGTGAGACGCGGCAAGCGCACGGGCGCTTCCAGTTCGAGCCTCGATAACGACAGGTTGGCCGCGAACAGCGGATGTCCGCGCGCATGCGGATCTTCCTCGCGCACGTCGACGAGCGCGATTTCATCGCGCTCGAGCAGCGCCCGGCGCACGTCTTCGAATGATCGGGTACGGAATTCCTCAACGACACTCATGAGTGTGGCGACTCCCTTGCAACATGCCGGCTATTCGGTATGACGGTGCTCGAATAGCCGGAGATGATGTTCGCGCGATTGCCGCTGGTCGGGTTGACCGAGCGGGTTCGCGCGCTGATATGCCTACCGTACACTCGAATGCCGATTCGCGTACGGTTACTCAATGCGTTGTTCGCACGATGCGTGCCGCCGAACCTGAAACCCTGCAACGAACGTGGACATCGCTGCGCTACCAGCAGAAAACCGGAACCTCAGCCAAAATGCGCCATCGCGCGAGAGCGCAGCAAACAGCATATGAACAGACAATGATCCCCTTCTCCGTCCTCGACCTATCGCCGATCAACGCAGGCGCCACCCCGGCGAACGCATTCAAGAACTCGCTCGACCTCGCGCAGCACGCGGAAAGCTGGAACTACCACCGCTACTGGCTGGCGGAACATCACAACATGACCGGCATCGCCAGCGCGGCGACCTCGGTGGTGATCGGCCACGTCGCCGGCGGCACGAAAACAATCCGCGTCGGCTCCGGCGGCATCATGCTGCCCAACCACGCGCCGCTCGTCATCGCGGAACAGTTCGGCACGCTCGCCTCGCTCTATCCGGACCGCATCGACCTGGGTCTCGGCCGCGCGCCCGGCACCGATCAAAGCACCGCCCGCGCGCTGCGCCGCGATCTGCAAAATAGCGCGGAGTCGTTCCCGGACGACGTCGTCGAGTTGCAACGCTATTTCGCCGACCCGGTGCCGGGTCAGCGCATTCGCGCCGTGCCCGGCGCGGGTCTGAACGTGCCGCTCTGGCTGCTCGGCTCGTCGCTCTTCAGCGCACAACTCGCCGCGGCGCTCGGCCTGCCGTTCGCGTTCGCGTCGCACTTCGCGCCCGATTACATGCTGACCGCGCTGCGGCTCTATCGCGCGCAATTCCGGCCGTCGGCACAGCTCGACAAGCCGTATGCCATGGTCGGCGTCAATCTGTTCGCCGCCGATACGACCGAACGAGGCGCACAGCCTCTTCACCTCGTTGCAGCAGCAGTTCATCAACCTGCGACGCGGCACGCCTGGCCAGTTGCAGCCGCCGGTCGAGCGGCTCGAAGCGTCCGAGATGGAATTGAATGGCGTCGCGCATTCGCTCGCATGCACGGTGATCGGCGATCGCGACACCGTGCGCGAAGGACTGCTGTCGGTCATCGAACAGACCGGCGCCGACGAATTGATGCTGACCGCGCAGATCTACGATCACGCTGCGCGGCTGCGTTCGTTCGAAATCGCCGCGCAAATACGCGAGGAATTGAGCGGCGGCAAGTAATAAAAAGGGCGGCCGATGGCCGCCCTGCTTCTTTCTGGTGGCCCTCGGGCCCCAGAACTGACGAATCAGTGGTTGGCCGGCACCGCCGCCAGCCCGTCGAGCAGCGCCTTATGGAACGCTTGCGGATTCTGCATCTGTGGCGCGTGCCCCAGAGCCGCGAATTCGACGAGCGTGGCGTGCGGAATCGCCTTCGCCGCCGCCTTGCCCAGCTCCGGGTAATGGCCGATCTTCGCGCGCACCTCGGGTGGCGCCGCATCTTTGCCGATCGCGGTAGTGTCCTTCTGGCCGATCAGCAGAAGAGTCGGCATGGTGAGCTGGCCTAGTTCGTAAACGACAGGCTGCGTGTAAATCATATCGTCCAGCAGTGCGGAATTCCACGCCACGATCTGTTTGCCGGGGCCACGATACATGCCGGCCAGCATCTGCACCCACGGCTCATAGTCCGCGCGCCACTGGCCGGCGTAGTACGTTGCCTGCTCGTAGCGGCGAATACTGTCAGCCGTGGTCTTCAGTTCGCGCTCGTACCACTGGTCGACCGATAGCGAAGGCACGCCTTTCGCCTTCCAGTCCTCGAGGCCAATCGGGTTGACCAGCACCAGTTGCTGCGTCTCGTGCGGATACATCAGCGCATAGCGGATCGCGAGCATGCCGCCGGTCGAATGGCCGATCACAGTCGCTTCGGTTACGCCCAGCGATTCGAGCAGCGCATGCGTATTGCGCGCCAGTTGCTGAAAACTGTATTGGTAATGCTCGGGCTTGCTCGATTTGCAAAAGCCGATCTGGTCCGGCGCGATCACACGATAGCCAGCGTCGCTCAAGCGATGAATCGTCGCTTCCCAGGTCGCCGCGCAGAAGTTCTTGCCGTGCAGCAGCACAGCGGTGCGGCCATTCGCATGCTCCGGTTCGATATCCATGTACGCCATATGCAGCGCCACGCCTTGCGAGGTGAAGTCATACCGCTCGACCGGCGCAGGGTAGTTGAAACCCTGTAACTCGGCACCGTAGGCGGGGCCGTTGTCGGTCGCGGCGGCGCTGGCCGAGACGCTGGCCGCCGTTTCGGCGAAAACGCCCGGCGACGCGGCAAGCGCGCAGGCGCTCAGGATGGCAAGCAACGAACGGCGGGAAAGACTCATCGATGGTTTTCTTGCAAAAAGAAAGCAAAGGAAAGATGCGGATATCCGGACGGCGGCGGGCAGCGCGGGCGCCCCCGTCCGCGCGCCGCCGATTCTACGACGCGCCGCCGAACCTTGCTGCCGCTCGGGCAAAAGCACGGCGGCCTCGGCTGGATTGCCCCATCCGGCCCCCGGCGGCACGCGGTGGCACGCGGTGGCACGCATATTGCGGCGACTGACCGTCCTCGCTATGTGTCGTGGCGCACGGATGTCCGCCTTTTGAGGGTTGATCGTGGACAAGTTAGGCGCACGAGCGGCATCCGCACAATTCAGACTAACCGCCGGTAGCAAATCGGTGCTAGAACTAGCAGACGGAGCCGCGAAGACGGACCCGCCTGGCAGCACGAAGCAATCGCGGACAGCAAACGGACAACACCATCCGGGGCATATAAACCAAGGAGACAGACATGGAAACTCCGGCAAGCCTGAACGATCTGCAACGCACCACCCTCGCCATCGTCCTCGCCGGTGGCCGCGGCACGCGGCTCGGGCCGCTCACCAACAAACGCGTGAAGCCGGCGGTGCACTTCGGCGGCAAATACCGGATCATCGACTTCGCGCTGTCCAATTGCCTGAACTCCGGCATCCGCCGCATCGCGGTAGTCACGCAATACAAGGCGCACTCGCTGCTGCGCCATCTGCAGCGCGGCTGGAGCTTCCTGCGTGGCGAATTCGGCGAATTCATCGATTTATGGCCGGCGCAGCAACGCGTGGAAGGCGCCCACTGGTATCGCGGCACCGCGGACGCCGTGTTCCAGAACCTCGACATCATCCGCTCGATCCGGCCGAAATATGTCGTGGTGCTGGCGGGCGACCATATCTACAAGATGGACTACACGCGCATGATCGCCGATCACGCGGAAAGCGGCGCGGACTGCACAGTCGGCTGTATCGAGGTGCCGCGCATGGAGGCG
Source organism: uncultured beta proteobacterium (assembly GCA_963738755.1). Classification (GTDB taxonomy): domain Bacteria; phylum Pseudomonadota; class Gammaproteobacteria; order Burkholderiales; family Burkholderiaceae; genus Paraburkholderia. The sequence continues at coordinate 148,773 of CAVTXZ010000026.1, read as the reverse complement.
GTGGCCTTCGGCGTCATGCACGTCGATGAAAACCGCCGCGTAACCGGCTTCGTCGAAAAACCCGCCGATCCGCCCTGCATTCCGGGCCGCCCCGATACGGCGCTCGCCAGCATGGGCATCTACGTGTTCAGCGCGGACTACCTGTATTCGCTGCTCGAAGAGAATATTTCCAGCGTGGATACCGATCACGACTTCGGCAAAGACATCCTGCCGCGTGTGGTCACGCAAGGCACGGCGATCGCGCATCCGTTCAGCATGTCGTGCGTATCCTCGGACCCGAACGTGGAGCCGTACTGGCGCGACGTCGGCACGATCGACGCCTACTGGGCCGCCAATCTCGACCTCGCCTCCACCATCCCGACGCTCGACCTGTACGACCGCAACTGGCCGATCTGGACGTATACCGAGCAATTGCCCCGGCCAAATTCGTGCGCGACATGAAAGGGCTCCAGGGCACCGGCAACAATCTGATCGTGTGCGGCGGCTGCGTGATATCCGGTTCACAGATTTCCCACTCGGTGCTGTCGTCGAATGTGAAGGTGAATTCGTTCTGTCATATCAGTGAGGCAGTCTTGTTGCCGCAGGTCACCGTGGCGCCGAGTTGCCGGCTGCAGAAGGTCGTGATCGACCGCGGCTGCAACATCCCGGAGGGCACGGTGATCGGCGAGGATCCGGTACGGGACGCCGAGCGCTTCTATCGCACGGACGACGGCGTCGTGCTGGTGACGCGCGAGGCGCTCAACCAGAAGTAGGCGGATCCGGCCGGTAAGCGGCTAAGGCGCTTGCGCGCCTTAGCCCGGGTCCGCCTGCGCCACTGCACCGTCCATCACCAACAGGAATGAGCCAGAGCCCATGACGATTCGCGCCCTGCACGTCGCAAGCGAGCTGTATCCCCTCCTCAAAACCGGCGGTCTCGCCGACGTCGCGGGCGCGTTGCCGCCCGCGCTGATCGAGCGCGGCGCCGATGTGCGGGTGCTGCTGCCCGGCTTTCCGGCAGTAGTGGCGGGTCTCGCCGACCTGCGCACGGTGGCGCAACTGGGCCGCCGCTTCGATTCGCCGGGGGTCACGCTCGAACAGGGCACGCTGCCGTCCAACGGGCTGATCGTCTACGTGATCCGCGCCGGCACGCTTTACGACCGGCCCGGCAACCCTTATCTGAACGACGAACACGTGCCATACGGCGACAACGCGCAGCGTTTCGCCCTGCTTGGCTGGGTCGCCGCGCAACTCGCGCAGCAACTCGATCCGGCGTGGTCGCCGCAGATCGTTCACGCGCACGACTGGCACGCGGGGCTGGCGCCCGCCTATCTGAAAGCGGCCGAGCGCCAGCATGGCCGCCCGGTGGCGCACAGCATCTTCACGGTGCACAACCTCGCGTATCAGGGCATTTTCCCCGCCCATCAGTTCGGTCAACTGGCGCTGCCGGACGACTTCTTCAGCATGCATGGCGTGGAGTTCTACGGGCAGTTGTCGTTTCTCAAGGCGGGGCTTTACTACAGCGACCGCATCACCACTGTCAGCCCCACCTATGCGCACGAAATCCAGACACTCGCCCAGGGCGGCGGGCTCGACGCCTTGCTGCGTCATCGCTCGCACGATCTGAGCGGCATCCTGAACGGTGTCGATTACACGATATGGTGTCCCGGCACCGACGCGTTGCTCGCCGACCATTACACCCCTACCCGTCTGGCCGGCAAGCAGGCGTGCAAGGAAAAACTGCAAAAGCGCTTCGGCCTCGCGCAAAAAAGCGACGCGCTGCTGTTCGGCGTGGTGAGCCGGCTCACCGAACAGAAAGGACTCGACCTGCTGCTCGAGGCTGTCCCCGAAATTGTCAAACGCGGCGGGCAACTGGTGGTGTTCGGCACCGGCGACCCGGCGCTCGAAAACGGTTTGAAACGGGCGGCGCATGCTCATCCGGAATCGGTGGCGGTCGAACTGGGTTTCGATGAAACGCTGGCGCACACGATCATTGCCGGCAGCGACGTGATCGCGGTGCCGTCGCGCTTCGAACCGTGCGGGCTGACGCAGCTCTACGCACTGGCCTACGGTTCGCTGCCGCTCGTGCATTGCGTCGGCGGGCTGGCGGACACGGTGGTCGATGCCTCGCTCGAGAATCTCGCCGACGATCTCGCCACCGGCTTCGTGTTCGAGCGCTTCGAACTGAAGGGCATCAGCGCAGCGATCCGCCGCGCCTTTGCACTCTACGACCGCCGCACCGAATGGAAAGCAACGCAACGGCGCGCGATGCGCCAGGACTTCGGCTGGGGCACCTCGGCCGAACGCTATCTCGCGCTGTATCGCGAACTCGTCTGACTGCTTCCTCAAGGCCGCCGCGACACTTGGCCGAGCCGCCTGACGTCCGCTCACGCCTTGCGTTTTCCGGCGGCGTGCGGCCCCGCTGTGCCCATCACCGCACCATGCTGGGGATCGATTCGTTTGATGGTTAGATGCAACACCACAGGGCCGGATCAACTCGGCTGCGGCAAACTCATGTATTGTTTCTTCACTATGCAGGCCACGCATTTTCCGTGCGTCGTCTGAAGCAGTCATGCCGCATCAGGCGCCCGGCCGAGGCCGGTCCGTTACCGCGGCGCACCCGTTCCGTGTTCACTCATCGCGCATGAAGGCTTGCGCGGGCGCAAACCATGACGAAAAACGTTCTGAGTATCCAGTCACATGTCGTTTTTGGGCACGCCGGCAATAGCGCGGCGGTGTTTCCCATGCGCCGTCTCGGCGTCAACGTCTGGCCGCTCAATACCGTGCAGTTCTCGAACCACACGCAATACGGTCACTGGACCGGCAGCGCGATCGACGCGTCGCAGATGGAAGAACTCGTCGAAGGAATCGGCGCGATCGGCATGCTGCCGCGCTGCGATGCGGTCCTGTCCGGCTATCTGGGCACGCCGGAGCAGGCCCAGTCGGTGCTGGAAATCGTCAAGGCCGTGAAGGCCGCCAATCCGCGCGCGTGGTACTTCTGCGACCCCGTGATGGGCGCTACGAGCGGCTGCAAGGTCGAACCGGGCATCCAGGAGTTTCTGGTACGCACCATGCCGGCGATGGCCGATGCGATGGCGCCGAACCATACCGAACTGCAACGGCTCGCGGGTCGCGAGATCGAGACGCTGGAAGAAGCCGTGACGGCCTGCCGCGAGTTGATCGCGCGCGGACCGAAGCTCGTGCTGGTCAAGCATCTGCTCGACCGCAACAGCCCTGCCGACCGTTTCAACATGCTGGTCGTAACCGAGCGGGAAGCATGGATGGGCCAGCGCCCGCTCTATCCGTTCGCGCGCCAGCCGGTCGGCGTCGGCGATCTGACGAGCGCGGTGTTTGTCGCCCGCACGCTGCTGGGCGATTCGATCCGGGCGGCTTTCGAGCACACGCTGGCCGCCGTCAACGCAGTCGTCAAGGCAACCTGGCAGGCCGGACGCTACGAACTGGAACTGGTGGCCGCGCAGAACGAAATCGCCCAGCCGCGCGAATGGTTCGACGCCTGGGTGGCCGAAACGGCGTAACTCGCGCAAGCGCCCCGGGCGCGGCGTGCGGTGCGCGCTTCGCATGTCTGTCAGCCCGCCGTCCTATAATGCCTGCCGCGTGGGTCAGGCGGCCGCCAGCCCGCGTGGTACTTTTCAGGCACCCGGCATTTAGCAGACGAGGCATTGATGGACGGTTATATCCGCAGCGAGCGGGAAGAATATTTTGAGCAGTTATGCGTCAGCGTCGACGCCGACGAGACGCATGAGCAGGAAGCGATCGAGTACTTCGAGAACCAGTTCGACCAGGCGGACTTCGATCCCGCGCAGTGGCTCGACATCGCGCTCTACTACTCGCCGGCCGTCGCGCGCGGCATTGTCGATATGGTGACGCCCGATGACAAGGCGCGCAGCAATATCGCCGAAGTGATCGCCGACAACCTCGACATCTCCTATGGCGAGGACGAATGCCAGCAGTTCGCCGAGACGATCGAATTCGCGCTGAACAACGGCGTGCCGGTCGACCTCGATCTGGTACTCGACGGCTGCCAGCGCGCGATCGACGACCTCGAAACGTGGGCCGACGACGACACCAAGGCGCCGCTGCTGCGTCTGCGTGAAGAATTGCTGCGCCAGCAGGGCGAGCATTGAAGGCGGATGCGTTAGCTTTCCATTAGCCTGCTGACGGTGGGTTGTTGTTAAGAGATGCCTGTTTATTGGCGCATTCGCGAATCTCATTCCGCGGTGCGCCGTGCTGCAGCTCAGCCCGCGCGCCCGCGCCGGTTGCCCCTGGGTTTCCCCCGTCCCCCTGATTCGCGCTCGCCTGGCCGGCTTTCCGCCGTGTTTCCGGCTTGCTTGCCGCGCCCGCGGTTCTTAAGCATATGCAGCAATCCGCACTCGCGCGCCGCCGCTGACAGGCCGCCGGGGAATGCGCTACGCCACCTATGCCGAAATGCTCATTCAAAGCGCCGCGAACTGCCAAGACGGCGGCAAATTGGCTTTCTATATTCGCGCCAGATTAACTGCTGTGCGTGCCAATGCGTGTATTCCAGCATTGTTTATGGCGACCGAACATCCGTAGTCTTGACGACACGCGCAATGCGAACAGAGGCCTGTGCCTTTGCGCGTCGATCCAGCGTTACTGCCTTGCTGCTTTCACAACCTGAAACTGTCGATGGAGAGAGAGACCATGAGTCTTCGCAACACGCTGAAACCACTTGCTCTGATTGTCGGCGCCGTCTTCGCGGTCGCGCCGCTGGCCAGTTTCGCGGACGATCTGCCGGTGAAGATCGGCTTTGCCGCACCGATGACGGGCGCCAACGCCGGCTACGGCAAGGATCTGGAAAACGGCGTACGGCTTGCGATCGAGGAAGCCAACGCGCAGAAGGTCAAGATCGGCGACAAGGTCGCGCAATTCCAGCTCGTCTCGGAGGATGACCAGGCCGACCCTCGCATTGGCGTGCAGGCAGCGCAGAAGCTGGTTGATCAGGGCGTATCCGCGGTGGTCGGCCACTTCAATTCGGGCACGACGATTCCGGCTTCGCAGATATACGAGCAGGCGGGCATTCCGGTAATCGACCCTGCCGCGACCAACCCGATCATTACCGGGCGCGGCTTTGCGAACGCCTTCATGGTGATTTCCACCGATGCGCAAAACGCCGGCAATGCGGGCGTCTACGCAGTCGAGGTGACGAAGGCCAAACGTATTGCGATCATCGACGACCGCACCGCGTTCGGCCAGGGCGAGGCCGACGAGTTCGAGAAGGCGGTCAAGGCGCATGGCGGCACGATCGTGACGCGCGAATACACCGACAATCACGCGGTGGATTTCAGCACGCAACTGACCAAGATCAAGTCGACTAATGCGGATCTGATTTTCTTTGGCGGACTGGATACGCAGGCTGCGGGCTTTGCGAAGCGCATGAAGCAGTTGGGGATGAACGCTCAGCTGGTGGGCGGCGGTGGCGTGATGGACCCTGAATTTATCAAGCTTGCCGGCGATTCCGCTGAAGGTGTGATGGCGTGGGAGTATGGGCGGCCGTTGGCCCAACTGCCTGGCGGGAAGGATTTCTCCGCGAAGTTCAAGAAGCGGTTCGGTGTGGATATTCTGTCGTATGCGCCGTTTGGATACGATGGGGCTTGGGCGGCTATTAAGGCTATGCAGCAGGCTAAGTCCAGTTCGCCGTCCGTGTATCGGCCTGTGCTGAAGGCGATTGATTTTGAAGGGGTGACGGGGAAGATTTCTTTTGATGGCACGGGGGCGTTGAAGAGTGGGTCTTCGACCCTGTACCAGGTTAAGGGCGGGAATTGGGTGCCGATTGTTACCAAGAGTGGTACTTAGGTTTTTTTGCGCGTAGCGCTGCTTTTTTGCGCGTAGCGCTGGATGGTTTTTATGCCTTTTTAGGCGGTATTTTTTTATGTGTGCCTACGGCGGTGGGTGGTTCTAGTTTTATTGGTCTATTAGCGTTCCCCCTGTGCGGGGGGGCACTCACTTTCTTTGCCGCCGCAAAGAAAGTAAGCAAAGAAAGCGGGCTCAAACCGCCAATTCTTAAGCGGGTCCCCTGGCTTGGAGGGGACCGTGGCTCCGTAGAGATTGAGCCTGCGCACCTCCCCGCCTGAGTGACCAGGCCGTCATGCTTCCGGCGACGCTGCGCGCGCCGAGGCGGTACTTCACAAAACAGTTAGTGTGTTTCGGCGCCTCGCCGAGGCGAAGCCGATGGCCCCCCACCGCGCACGAGCGAAGCAACAGGTTTCCCTTGTGGACCCGTCCGCGACGCACGTAGTGCGGAGTGGGAGCGGATGACGGCTGTGTCACTGCCGGTTACCGGGCACGGTGTGATCCGTTAATCGGACCACCAGCCCCTCCAAGCCAGGGGACCCGCTTAAGAGTTGGCGGTGTGAGCCCGCTTTCTTTGCTTACTTTCTTTGCGGCGGCAAAGAAAGTGAGTGCCGCCCCGCATAGGGGCAACGCTAATAGACCAACAAGAATAGAAACACCAAACGCCGCAGGCACACCGCCCAACCACCGTAGGCACAACAACAAAATGCCGCCGCCAAAGGCAAACCACCTATCTACTTCTAACAACAACCTCAGCATCAAGATCCCTCTCGATCCGAACCAGATCCCCCTTCACACGAGCGAACTCATCCCCGGAACACATCTGATGCCCAAACGAGGCCCGCAGGTGCCGCCGAACCTGCAGAACCCTCACCACAGGATCAAACACATACCGCGAGGAAAAATCAAAAAACCCATCCTTCACCGCCGCATCAGGCGGCAAATCCACCACCCGAGCAAAAGCCGGCAACCTGATCTCCAGCGTTTCATCGAATTCCCCCCCGATACACGCCCACGGCTGTGTCCTCACCGGCTCCGCCAGCCACGCCTGCACCTGGCTCCCCATCCCGCCCGATAAACTCGTCAAGGCCGGCACGGCAGTCGTCCCATCCGTCCAGACAAAATGTTCCACCCTCCCCTGCATCGACGTGGAAAACGGCCCATCCATCGCGGTTACATCGCCGGTGCGCACTTGCGCCGTCCCATGCAATCCCGTTTGCAACAGACGATTCCCCGCAATCTGCTGCGTGCGCTGCCGGGTCGCGCGCCGGAACGTGTTGCGCTCCAACTCGGCCGTCCAACCTGCATCCTCGACGCGGTAGGCGTAATTTGCTGTGCCACTCTCATCGACATCGATCTGCAGGCGTGCAGTCCGCTCGCGCAATTGAGTGGCCGGCGTCCGCGACAACGCACCATCATCGACCAGCAACACCGGCCGGTCCATCACGCTCGGCGGCAGATAACCAAAAGCCATGCCGCCCGCGGTCGTATCGGCGTACACGGACAGATCAGGAATCCAGATGATTGCATGATTGATCGCGCTGTCGCCATATCCCGGCACGTCCGGCAAACTATAGTAAGGGCCGAGATTGAGCAGCACGGCTTCGCTACGGATGCCGACCGCGGCCAAAAGCGCGCTGTATAGCGCAACATGATCCTTGCAATCACCATAGCGGTTGTGCAGGATGTCGATCGCCTTGTGCGGAATCGCCGCCGTCTCGCCAAGAAACAACGCCACGTAGCGAATATTCAAGCGCATCCAGTCGTAAAGCGCCTGTGCCTTCGCGCGCGTGTCAGAAGCCTGGCCGGTCAGACGCTGCGCGAGCTGGACGATCGCGGGATCGCTCATGGTTGCGTCGATCGCAGGGCCGCGATAACGCGCAGCGAAGCTCGCGAAGTCGGGCACTGTCGATACCATCAGCCGGTCGCCCCAATTCGCATAGCCCACCGCGCCCGATTCGAGCGGCGCATAGGGGCCGTGCTGATAGTCGAACTCATAGCGCGTACGGCCGTTTTCGGTGACGGGCGGTAGCGCGACGTAGCCGCGTGCGTCGGCATAAAGCGGAACCTCTGTGGGAAGGTCGAAGATCAGGCGCTGCATCTCGACGGGCTCGCGGGTCGGCTCGACCAGGTACGCGAAAGTGCCGGCCTGCAAAGGCCTCGTGCGGGTCTTGCGAAATGCCATATGCACGCGCGCGCCAGGCTGAACGCCCGGAAAGATCACCGTGCGCAACACGCCGTCTTCGAAACTCGGCGCGCCCGCCGAGCGCGGCTCCTGCACGTCGCGGATCGCCTCAGGGCCGACCGGGTGCGCAACGCCGTTCGGGTCGATCGTTTCCGCAGCCAGCAATTGCACCTGCTCGATGTCCTTGTTGAACCACACGTAGCGCTGCGCGATATCGTCGACGCCGCTCGTCGTGTTGGCTCGCAGGAGCGTGTCGTCGTGTTCCTCGATCGAGCCGTCTTTCTGGATCACGAAGAGATGAACGTCGCGCTCCATCGTCGAGGGCGCGAGGTCGGCGGCGGACGCGCTGTCTTCGGCGCGAGCTGAGCCAAGCGAGCACGCGAGCATCGCCAACGCGGTGGCCAGCCTCACGAACGCGCCGCACCGCGTCATGTGTGCTGTGCCCTGCTCCGCGCGCGCCAGCCACGCGGGCTCGAAGCGAACGCCATTCGAAACGCGTGATTGGAATTCGGCAGATCATTGAAACAGCAATCAAGCGCATGCGCGCGTTGCGTGAGCGCCTGCCGGAATGTGAAGGCGTTTTTCCCCAAGATGTACCTCGGCTGAGTCCGTATTCTGGTTTTAGCACATTGGGGGGCCGGCGCGGTTTTGTGTCTTCCACCGATGGCATTTCGATTGGACGCTCGAAGCGAGCTCGTACGATGTATATGCTAAATGATCTTGAATGTGGTCAGATTGTGGACCTATGCCGATTGCACTTCGATTTGGTGGACTAAGGGCGTAGCGCTGGATTTGGGATTTTGCCTTTGGCGGTGTTGTTTTGTCTGTATGCCTACGGCGTTGGTTGTTTATTTTGTTATTGGTCTATTAGCGTTCCCCCTGTGCGGGGGGCACCTACTTTTCTTTGCCGCCGCAAAGAAAAGTAGGCAAAAGAAAGCGGGCTCAAACCGCCAACTCTTAAGCGGGTCTCCTGGCTTGGAGGGGCTGGTGGTCCGATTAACGGATCACACCGCGGCCGGTAACCGCCCGTGACACAGCCGTCATCCGCTCCCACTCCGCACTGCGTGCGTCGCGGACGGGTCCACCACGGAAACCGGTCGCTTCGGTTGGGCGCGGTGGGGGCCATTGGCTTCGCCTCGGCGAGACGACCGAAGATGCCGAGATTCTGGAAGTGTCGACTCCGGCGAGTTACGCGGCGGCGTCTCGCAGCGAAGCACGCACAGCACCAACGAGTGGGATGTTCTTGAGAGAGTCGACGCCGGCAAGTCGGGCCATGACATGCCGCAGCGAGCGCAGTGTTGAATAACGCGCGGACGCAAAAAAGACGGAAGTGGTTTGATGGAGTACCGCATCGGCGCGCGCAGCGCCGCCGGAAGAATGACGGCCTGGTCACTCAGGCGGGGAGGTACGCAGGCTCAATCTCTACGGAGCCACGATACCCTCCAAGCCAGGGGAGCCGCTTAAGAATTGGCGGTTTGAGCCGCTTTCTTTTGCCTACTTTTCTTTGCGGCGGCAAAGAAAAGTAGGTGCCCCCCCGCACAGGGGGAACGCTAATAAACCAATAAAAATAGAAATACCAGACGCCGTAGGCATACAGAAAAAACAACACCGCCAAAGGCAAAAACCCAAATCCAGCGCTACGCGCAACCAACCCCTCAATCAATCCGCCTACCAGCAGTCTCCCGCATAAACGGGAGCGGCAACAACGACACAACCCCACATCCAATCAGGTACCACGCAGGCGCCAGATTACTGCCCGAAATCTGAATCAGCCAGGTAGCAAAAAACTGCGCAAAACCACCAAAAATAGAAACACCCAAACAATAAACAATCGACATCCCGGTAGCGCGAATCTCGCGCGGAAACATCTCCGGCAGCATGACGATATTGGGCACCGCGGTGAACGCAACGAACACCGCCAGCAACGCAACTACCGATAACAACACCGGCACCGTCGGCGATGCATTGATCACCATAAAAGCCGGATACACAGCCACAATCAGCATCACGCGCGAAATCCATAAAACGCGCTTACGCCCGACACGATCCGACAACGCGCCGGCAAAGGGCGAACAGATCACCGTCACCACCGCCGCAGTCCACGCGGCCCACAACGCCGATGACATCGGCAAATGCAAAATCCGGATCGCGTAAGTCGACAGATAAAACAGCACGATGTAGTTCGCCGCCGTGCCGCCAATCGTCGTCAACACGCCCGTCGTAATCACCTTCGAATGATCGCGAAACAGCTTGCGCACCGGCTGCGCGGCAGGCACTTGCTGCGCAGCAGCCGTGCCGTCCTCGACGCCCGGCAAGGTCTCATTCAGATGCCGCCGGATGTAGATCCCAATCGGCCCCATCGCCATGCCGATCACAAACGGTACGCGCCAACCCCAGCTCTCCAGCGCGGCCGTCGACAGCGCCGCCGCCAACGCAACCCCAAGCAGTGAACCGCACACCGTGTTCAACCCCTGGCTCACGAACTGCCAGCTGCCATAAAAGCCACGTGTTTTGTCGCTACCATATTCCAGCAGCAGCGACGTCGAAGCACCCACTTCACCGCCCAACGCAAAGCCCTGAATCAGCCGCGCCAGAATCACCAGCAACGGCGCGGCCACGCCGATTGCCGCGTATGTGGGCGCAAACGCGATGATCGCCGAGCCGAGCGTCATCAGCCACAACGTGAGACTCATCGCGGCCTTGCGTCCGGCCCGGTCGGCGTAACCGCCGAGCACAATGCCGCCCACCGGCCGCATGATGAACCCCACGCCAAATGTGCCGACCGCCAGCATCAGTTGCGCAAGTTGCCCTTCCACCGGGAAATACAGCTTGCCGATGATCGTCGCAAAGAAGCTATAGATCGTGAAATCGAAAAACTCGAGACCGTTGCCGAGCGTGATCGCTGCAATCGCTTTGACGTGACTCGCGCGCGGCGCGGGCTGTGTGGCCGCTACGCTGTCGATAGTCAACGCGTCGGCGCCTGCGGGGTGAGGTGTGGCGGAATAGTCCATCTGTGTCTCCGTGATGTGCTCCATGCTTCCTGCTGACGCGCGGCTCTGCGGCCGCGTGCGGCCAACGGTGGCCGGATTCAGGCGAGGAATGTCTGCGCGAGCCGTACCCAGTACGCCGCGCCGGTGGCAAGGCAATCGTCGTTGAAGTCGTAACCCGGGTTGTGGACCATGCAACCGCCCTCGCCGTCGCCATTGCCGATGATCAGGTAGCTGCCGGGACAACGCTCGAGCAGGAACGCGAAGTCTTCGCTGCCGGTCAGCGGCTGCATGTCGGCAATCAGGCCGTCTTCGCCAAGCCAATCAAGCGCGACCTGGCGTGCGAGGCCCGTCATCTGCACGTCGTTGACGAGCACCGGATAACGGCGCTGATAATCGACGTGCGCCCGCGCGCCGAACACCGCCGCCTGGCCGCAAGCAACCGCCGTGATGCGCTCCTGCAAATAATCACGCACCTCGGGCTTCAGGGCGCGCACCGACAAACGCATCTCCGCGGTTTCCGGAATCACGTTCGGCGCTTCGCCCGCGTGAATCGCGCCGACCGTGATGATCGCCATGTCGAGCGGCGCGATGTTGCGCGACACGATGGACTGCAACGCAAGCACGATCTGTGCACACACTACGACCGGATCAACCGCCTTATGCGGCACCGCACCGTGGCCGCCGCGGCCGGTCACCTTGATGATCACCGTGTCCGACGACGCCATGAACGAACCCGGCAGAAAGCCGAATTTGCCGGTCGGGAAACCCGGCATGTTATGCATCGCGAAGACGGCGTCGCACGGAAACTTCTCGAACAGACCGTCTTCAAGCATCTTCTTTGCGCCGGCGAGGCCCTCTTCAGCCGGCTGGAAAATCAGATTCAACGTACCGTCGAAGCCTTTTTCCTGCGCAAGATGCTTGGCCGCGGCCAGCAGCATCGCCGTGTGGCCGTCGTGACCACACGCGTGCATCTTGCCAGGGACAGTGCTTGCATAAGGCAGGCCGGTCGTTTCGTGGATCGGCAGCGCGTCCATATCAGCGCGCAGACCGAGCTTGCGCGTGCCGCTACCGACTTTCAATTGCCCGACAACACCGGTTTGCCCCAGCCCGCGATGCACGGTATAGCCCCATTCCTGCAGACGTTCGGCGACCAGGTCTCCGGTGGCGAACTCTTCGTAGGCGAGCTCAGGCTGCGCGTGGATGCGATGGCGCAGCGCGATCATTTCGTCTTCGAGTGCGGCGATGCCCGCCGGGATAACCATGGTGTTCACGATGTCGTCTCCGTCTATGAATGCGTGGACCCAGCATAACGACGCCGAATTTCCAGCGGCAGGCGTAGAATCGTTGCGCCAGCAACCGCTGGTTGCCACCTTTGCACGCACTTGTTAGATGAAACTGCATCAGCTCAGTACCTTGGCGGCCATAGCGGATACCGGCAGTATCCGGGCTGCCGCCCGCACGTTAGGGCTGTCGCCGGCCGCCGTGACCAAGGCGATGCGCGAACTGGAAGCGGATCTGCACGCGCCGCTGGTGGTGCGCAGCGCGAGCGGCGTGGCATTTACGGAGTTCGGCCGCGCGCTGGTCGTGCATGCGCGGCTGGTGTTGGGTCAATTGCAGCGCGCGGAGGCGGAAATTGAAGCGTTGCGCGGCGCGGCCGCCGGCAAACTGACGATCGGCGTCACGCCGTGGGTCGCGTTGACATTTCTCCCACCCACCGTGCAACGGTTCCGCCAGCGCATGCCGGAAGTCCAGCTGGAGTTTTTCGAAGGCCTGCTGGCGGTCGTGCAACCGCGTCTGCGCGACGGTAGCCTCGATTTTTCGATTGGCCGTCCGCCGCCTGCATCGCCGCAATCGGAATTTCACAACGTACCCCTGTTTTCGACGCATTCGGCGGTTGTCGCACGGCGCGATCACCCGAAGGCGGGTTGCCGCACGCTGCTCGAACTCGAAGACGCGGAATGGGTGTTGAACTGGGATCCGGCAAGCCGCGAATCGATCTCGGACAACCTGTTCCGCAAGCGCGGCATGCGCGTGCCGCACACCATCCACCTGGCGCACTCGCTGGCGGTCGTGCTCGGCCTGCTCGCGCACTCCGACATGCTCAGCATCTTTCCGTGGCCGCTGGTCGAGCGCATCATCGCGAAGGAAAATCTGTGGGCGCTGCCGCTGCGCGAAACGGTGGATGAAACCATCGTCAGCATCACCTCACGCCGCGGCGCGCCGACGAGTCCGGCCGCCGCGTGCTTTCTGGATTGTTTGCGTGAAGTCATCGACGAAGCGGCGCGCTCGCAAGACCCTGAGCAGCGCCGCCTGTTTCATTCGATTGAGTTACTGCTTTGACTTCGGCAAAGCAGCTCGGATTCAGGTCGCGTAACCCACCACGCCCTTGATCTCCAGAAAGTCCTCGAGACCGAACTCGCCGTATTCACGGCCATTGCCCGATTGCTTGAAACCGCCGAACGGCGCGTCCGGGTTGTAGTCCGCGTAGTTCAGATAGATCGTGCCGGTGCGCAGCCGTTTTGCCACTGCGTGCGCATGCTCGATCGAACCGGACTGCACGTAGCCCGCGAGACCGTAGAGGCTGTCGTTGGCCATGGCGATCGCTTCGTCTTCGGAGTCGTAGGCGAGAATCGACAGGACCGGTCCGAAGATTTCCTCACGCGCGATCGTCATGTCCGGCGTGACCTTGCCGAACACGGTAGGCCGCACGAAGTAGCCGTTCTTCAACCCTTCCGGACGGTCCAGGCCGCCAGCCACCAGCGTCGCGCCCTCTTCGATGCCGCGCCCGATCAGATGCTGGATCTTGTCGAACTGCTGTTCGCTGATCACCGGCCCGAGATCGGTGCCCTTCGCGTCCGCGGCGCCCACGACCAGCGCTTCAGCCGCTTCCTTCGCATACGCCAGCGCTTCGGCTTCGCGTGCGCGCGGTACGAACATGCGCGTGGGCGCATCGCACGACTGGCCGCTGTTATCGAAGCACGCGCGCGCGCCGCGCATCACCGCCTGCTTCAGATCGGCGTCCTCGAGAATCAGGTTGGCCGATTTGCCGCCCAGTTCCTGGTGCACGCGCTTGACCGTATCCGCCGCTGCCTTCGCAACCTGCACGCCCGCGCGCGTCGAACCGGTGAACGACATCATGTCGATGTCCGGATGACGCGACATCGCTTCGCCCACCGTGCGACCCTCGCCGTTCACGAGATTGAAGACGCCGGCCGGTACACCCGCTTCGTCGAGAATCTCGGCGAAGATGATCCCGCTCAACGGCGCCAGTTCCGAGGGCTTGAGCACCATCGTGCAGCCGGCCGCGAGCGCCGGTGCGACCTTGGTGGTGATCTGCAAGGCCGGCCAGTTCCACGGCGTGATCAGACCGCACACGCCGACCGCTTCCTTGCGGATCAGAATGCTGCTTTTCACGTACTCGAACTCGAAGGTGTCGAGCGTGCGGATCATCGTTTCCAGATGCGCGACGCCGGTCCACGCCTGCGCGTCGTTCGCGTATTGCAGCGGCGCGCCCATCTCACGGCTGATCGCATGCACCATGTCGTCATAGCGCTTGCGGTAGACGTCGAGAATCGCTTGCAGCAGGTCGATGCGCTGCGCGATCGTGGTTTCGCTGTAGCTAGCGAACGCGCGTTTTGCGGCCGCCACGGCGCGATCCACATCGGCGGCGCTGCCCAGGGAAATCTGCGCGAAGGCGGTGGCGGTGGACGGATCGATCACGTCCAGCGCGACGGCGTTGGCCGGGTCTTGCGGATCGACCCATTGGCCGTCGATATAAAACTGCCTGGAGTGTTGCATGGGCTTGTCCTTTACTTGAGTGGTTGGGTCAGACTGTGGGCCGCAACAGCACCCGCAGCGGCATCGAACGCTTTACATCGACGCCACTCAATCTGAATGTCTTCAAATCGAAATTCATCGCTACGCAGCTTTGGCTCAGACTCCGGTTCTGCATCGATTCGACATCGATCCAATCAACCAGGAGATAAACATGAGCACCCTCACATTCACCCGCATCGACGCTAAAGGCCCTGGCGCTTCCGGCCTGAATCCGGCCCTGCACGATCCCGCCGACGTCATCCTCGAAGGCGCCAAGGCACCGCACGCGCTCAACGCTTTCTCCGACGCGACCAACATGCTCTCCGCAGGCGTGTGGCAGTGCGACGCGGGCACGCTTAAGCTGGCCGACCTGCCGATCCACGAAGTGTGCGTGCTGATCGAAGGCGAAGTCGTCGTCACCAGCGACGACGGCCGTAGCGAACGCTATGCCGCCGGCGACGCCTTCATTCTGCACAAGGGCTTCTCGGGCACGTGGCATATGCCGGTGGCGACCAAGAAGTACAGCATCGTGTACTGCGGTTGATACGTACTGCGTCATTGCACTGCTGCTTCGTTGCATGAAGAACCGCACCCCGTAAGGTGCGGTTCTTTTTTATCTGCACGGCGATCGGAAACTGCACCGCCTGCCCCATTGTCGACTACATCGGAAACCCCAGCGCCTTGATCGAATTGATCCACAGACGCCGCCAGCCGCCGCGGTCATCGGCGCCGTCGAATGCATTGAAGGTGATCTTCGCGGCGATCCAGCGCAGCGGTTCCGGCGGAATGTAGGACGGCCCCTTGCGCGAGATGTCGAGCGACGTGATCACTGTCTTGCGATGCCACAGCATGTCGAGTCCCATCTTCGCGCCGAAGCGGCTACCCGCCACGCCAAACCCCGTATAACCCGCGACGAACACGCTCTTGCCGCCGTGGTAGCGGCGTGCGAACACGGCGCCACGCGAGCAGTAATCGATCGGGCCACCCCACGCATGCGTAAAGCGCACGTCATCGAGTTGCGGAAAGGTGCGATAGAACGCTTCAGCGAGCTTGTAGTAGGTGCTCTCCTCGCGATCCGCCGCCGGGTTCGGATCGCCGCCAAAGTGATAACTCACGCGCCCGCCGAAGATGATGCGGTTGTCTTTGGTCAGCCGGAAATAATTGAGCTGTGTGCGTGTGTCGTAAATGCCCTGGCGATTCTGCCAGCCGATGCGCGCCAGTTGTTCCCCGGTGAGCGGCGCGGTCGCAATGATGTGATCGCGCACCTGCATCACGCGGCGCTTGATATCGCTGACGCCCACATCCGCCGTGCCGGTGCCGAGCAGCACGCGCGGCGTTTCGATGCGGCCCGACTGCGTATGCACCACCATCGTGGCGCCGCGATCTTCGAGACGCGTGATCGGCGAGTGTTCGTGCAGCCGCACGCCCAGTTTCAGCGCAGCGGCTTTCAGGCCCCATGCGAGCTTCGCCGGGTGAATCGTGCCACTGCGATTGCGCGACCACATGGCGCCCGCGAACAGCGGCGAATCGAGTTGTTCACGCGCGCCTTTGCTGTCGAGCAGAACCACATCGTGACCATGCGCGACATGCAATTCGTAATCGCCCTTCAGATGATCGAGGTGGCCTGGATCGACCGCGACCGTCATTTCGCCGTTCCATTCGACATCGGCTTCGATACCGTAGCGGGTCAACGCTTCCTTGAAACCGTCGAGATTTTCCTGGCCGAGTTTTTCCAGAACGTCCAGGTCTTGCGGAAATACGCGCGTCGCGTTCGGCAGCCCATGCATCACCGAAGTGGAAATGATGCCGCCCGGACGGCCCGACGCGCCGTACGCAACCTTACCCGCTTCGACCAGCACGACGTCGAGCGAAGGGTCGGCCTCCTTCGCCTGAATGGCGGCCCACAAACCGGTGAAACCGCCGCCCACGACGACCAGATCCGCCGAAGTCGGTCCGATCAGTTCCCGTTCCACAGCCGGTGCACGCGGATTGTCCAGCCAGAACGGAAACAGCTTTACACCTTCGAACGCGCGCTTTACTGACTCGCTCATCTTGTTTGCCTGCTTAACTTGAATGCCATTGCTTTTAGTAACTGATCCGGCCGCATTGAAGCGCGGTTTTAACCGGCGTCCTGCGTGTCCAGCGCTTCTTCACGTTCGCGTTGCACGGCGCGCTGGGTTTGCGGGTTCGATCGGCTCGTACCCGCTTTAAGCTTAGTCGCCGGCACCACCGGATGCACGCTCGCATTGTGCTGCGAACCGCCGCGCAGCCAGCGTCGGCCGCGTGGTCCGTACACGCCGTCCGGTTCCGGGAAGCACTGCAGCAACGCGATGTACAGCGTGCAGGCGAGAGTCAGCGAAACCGGCATGCTGATGTCAAGCCCGTCGGCAATCTGGCCGAGCGGACCGACGAACTGATCGGGCAGATTGACGAAGCACAGACCGATTACCGCGCTTGGAATCCACGCGCCCATCGCGCGCCAGTTCCAGCCGTGCGTGAACCAGTAGTGGCCGCCGCGGCCGCCGCGATTGAACACCTGCAGATCGTCAGACAGATAGAAACCGCGCCGCGTCACGAAGCCGATGATCATGATCATCATCCACGGGCAGCTGCACGTGTTGATCAGCACCGAGAAGGTCGACACGCTTTCGACCAGATTGAACGCGAAACGTCCGAGGAAGATGAAGCCGATGGCGAGGCTGCCAATCAGCAATGTGGCGCGCACCCGGTTCAGCAGCTTGGGGAACATGCTCGACATGTCGAGCCCGGTGCCGTACAGCGCAGTGGTGCCGGTCGACATGCCGCCAATGATTGCGATCAGGCACACCGGCAGAAAGAACCAGTTCGGTGAAATCGCCAGCAGGCCGCCCACATAATTATTCGATGCGATGAAATCCGGCGCCTTGCTGGCGATGATCGTCGCGGTGGCGAGCCCGAAGAAAAACGGCACGAAAGTGGCGAGTTGCGCGAGCATCACCGCGAGGATCGTGCGCTTTTTCGGCGTGTCCTGCGGAATATAGCGGGCCCAGTCGCCGAGCGTCGACGCAAACGAGACCGGATTGCTCATCGCAACCAGTACGGCGCTCACGAAGGCCGGCCAGAAACCGATAGAGCCGAGCGCGACCTTGCCGGCATAGGCGCTATCGAATGGACCGGCGAAGGCGAAGATCCCAACCACGAACAGCAGGCTCGCCGCCCATACCGCGATCTTGTTGACCCACAGCATGAAGCGGAAACCGTAGATGCAAACGGTCAACACCAGCACCGCGAAGAGACCGTACGCGCAGCTCAGCGTCATCCAGTTGACCGGCAGCCCGAGCATATGATTTGCGCCACCCACCAGCGCATCGCCCGAACTCCATACCGCCAGCGAGAAAAACGCCACCGAGGTCAGCAACGCGAGGAACGAGCCGACGATCCGGCCATGAATGCCGAAGTGCGCGCCCGACGAAACCGGGTCGCTGGTGCCGTTACGCGGACCGAACAGGCTCATCGGCGCGAGAATGCACGAACCGATCAACACGCCGAGCACGATCGAGTAGACGCCCGCCTTGAACGACAAGCCGAGCAGCACCGGAAAGCTGCCGAGCACCGAGGTCGAAAAAGTATTGCAACCGCCGAACAGCAGGCGGAACAGATCGATCGGCCGCGCATAGCGCGAGCGATCCGGAATGCGTTCGAAGCCGAACGTTTCGACTTGAGTAATGCTGTTGCTGCTCATTGTCTCCAACTCCTGTAACGGCCAGGTCAATCACAATGGCTCGCCACGGGAATGCGGCGTCCACTTTTCTCGGATGTCTGGACGCCACTGTAAAGAGAATCGGCGTGGGCAAAAATATCGCCCGCCCAACCTTTACTTCGATCGCCGGCGATGTAACCTGAAAATCCCGTCCACAAAGGCTTTGCGGGCGCGATGAAAGGCCCCGCGGCGACTTTCGCCAGGCTCGCACGACCGCAAACGTCGAAGCGAATCGTGAGAACTGGGCCGCTCAGGTCGCGCGCCGCCGCTTCGCCGCGGCCAGTCTCGGCAATGGCACCGGCACCGCACCGGACATGCCGTGTTCGATCAGAAAGTCGCGAAACAGGCTGGCGACATGCGGCAAGCGCTTATCCGACACGTGCATCACGTACCAGTCGCGCTCGATCGGATTGGCCGGCAATGGCAGCAACGCAAGCAGCCCGGCCTGAAACTCCAGCGAGCACGCATGCAGCGACAGGAACGCGATCCCGAGACCCGCCTCGACCAACTGCTTGATCGCTTCATTGCTCGACAACTCGGAGCCGATATGCAGTTTGTGGCCCGCGAGCCGGAACAGATTCTCGACCGTGGAGCGCGTACCCGAGCCTCGCTCCCGAACGAACAGATTGGCCGTTTGCAGATCGTCGAGCGAGAGGCGTTTTTTCTTCATCAGCGCATGAGCGGGCGACGCGACGAAGGCCATCGGGTGCTTCGCAAACGCGGTGGCCACTGTGCGCAATTCGCGCGGTGCGCTGCCCATCACCGCCAGATCGATCTCGTGCGTGGCGAGCATGCGGATGATGTCGGCTCGGTTACCGACCTTGAACTGCACCTTCACCTGCGGGCGCTGCTCGGTGAAGCGCACCAGAAACGGCGGAATCAGATATTCCGCGGTAGTGATCGCGCCGATGCGCAGCGTGCCGCCCTGCTCGCCTTGCAGCGCGGCGAGATCGTCGGACGCGCCATTCCATAGATCGAGAATCTCCAGGGCGTAGCGCGCGAGGACTTCGCCCGCCGCCGTCAACTGCACGCCACGGCCTACCCGCTGCAACAACGGCGCACCCGCGGCGTCTTCGAGCAGACGCACCTGCAGTGACACCGCCGGTTGCGTAAGCCGCAATTCTTCGGCCGCGCGCGACACGCTGCCGAGCTTCGCGACGGTATGCAACGCTTTCAACTGACGGAAGGTGGCAGCTTTTAACATAAGTGAAAACCTATATGTTCTCGTATAAACATTAAATTGTGCTGCGGTTTTCAGCGATTCTATACTGGCCCTGACAGATAGGCCGGCGAATGTCCGGTATGACCGGAGCGCGCCATCGGCAGCCGGGCAAAGACAACTTCAGGAGGATAGGGATCATGGCCGCACTCGATCAACAGGCATCGACCACGCAGCATGCGCAAGCCGTGTCGCAATCCGCGCCGCATCGGATCGTGATCGTGGGTGGCGGCGTAGGCGGCCTCGGGCTCGCTACACGTCTGTCCGATACGCTCGGTCGCAACGGTCTCGCGCAAATCGTTCTGGTCGACCGTTGGCCGACGCACTTCTGGAAGCCCTTGCTGCACGAAGCCGCGTCCGGTCAGCTCGATCCCGCCACGCATCAGCTGCAATACGCGGTGCAGGCGCAACGGCATGGCTTCGAATTCGAACAGGGCGAACTCGCCGCCCTCGATCGTGCGCAGCGGCACATCACCGTGAAGGCGCTGCATGATGCCGACGGCCGCGAAATCCTGCCGGCGCGGCAACTCGCGTTCGATACGCTGGTGCTGTCGATGGGCAGCGTCACCCAATATTTCGGCGTGCCCGGCGCTGCCGAGCACGCGTTGCCGCTCGAATCGGTCGCGCATGCGGAAGCGTTCCGCCGCAAGCTGCTCGACGCCTGCCTGCGTGCGAGCCACGCGCGCCGTACGCAACCTTCGCAAACACACGCGCCGGTGTCGATCAACATCATCGGTGCGGGCGCGACCGGTGTCGAACTCGCGGCGGCGCTGCGCGACACCGTGCGACTGCTGAACCGCTATAGCCCGTTTTCACTCGACCCCGTGCGCGACTTCCGTATCCGTCTGATCGAAAGTAGCGAACGCGTGCTGCCCGCGCTGTCCGAAACGATTTCGGCACGCGCGCAACACATGCTCGCCAAGCTCGGCGTTGAAGTATTGAACGCCACCCGCGTCACCGAAGTACGCGCCGACGCGGTGCTGACCAGCGACGGCGCGCCGCTCCCCAGCGACCTCGCCATCTGGACCGCGGGTATCTCGGGACCGCCGGTGATGCGCACGCTGGACGGCATCGCGGTGAATCGCAATGCGCAGGTGCTGGTGAGCCGCTCGCTGCAAAGCACGAACGATGCGAACATCTTCGGACTCGGCGACTGCGCAGCCTGCCCAGCGGCGAATGCGGGCGCGTTTCTGGCGCCGCGCGCGCAGGTCGCGCATCAGCAGGCGCTGTTCCTGGCGCGCGCGTTGCAATGCCGGATTGCGGGCAACGCGCTGCCGGAGTTCGTCTATCGCGACGCCGGCACGCTGGTCGGCTTCGGCCGCGAAGGCACGATCGGCAGCTTGAGCAACAGCTTGCTGACACGGCCGGTATTCGTCGACGGCTGGCTTGCGACCATGGTCTACAAGCTCATCTATCGCCGCCACGTGATGACGCTGACGGGCTTCGCGCGCATGACATTCGACACGCTCGGCCACTGGTTGCGCAGGCGGGTGCAGCCGGTGATCCGGCTGCATTGAGGCTCTTCGCACCACTCGTACAGCGCGCGCCCGGTCGGCATCAAGCCTCCGCGCGCGCGTTGTGCGTTCCGCTCTACTCCTTCCTGAAAGCGTCTGCAGTCGAATACCCAGTGCCCGTCAGCGGACATGGCTGTGGATACTGGCTATCCGGCACGTCCATGCAACCCATCGCACGCGCGGCGGCCAGTTCGCGTTTCACCTGATCGCGGGTCATTGCCTGCGGCGCCTGCACCGGCTTTTCGAGTACGCGCGTCTGCGCTCCGTAAAACTGATAAGGCCCGGGTGCCGCTTCCGCGAGCGGAAGTTTACCCACCGCGGCCGCTGTGCTCACGCTGACGCACGCCAGCACAAACGCACCCAAACATTTCGTAATCCCCATCATCCACCCCCCGTTGATTGAGCCGCAATCCTACGTGCGGCCTGGTGCTCCAACGTGAGCGGCACATGACAACGCCGTCATCCGCACGGCAATCACGATCCGTCGCGCGCAACGCTACATGACGAAAATGTCATCCGGGTCTCATGCTGAAATCGGCAATGCGTTTTTAAGATGCATGGCCACCCCATGCGGGCATCATCTACCTGCGACAGCCGGTCGCACGGGACATCGTGCTGGTCACGCAACACTTCGCCAGCGCGCGTCACGACTCAAGGAGCGTTTATGCCGCGTCCTGAAACCCTCTCCACCGCAGCCGCCGCGCTGGTCATCGCCATCGCCTCGCTAGCCTTCTGGATGAAGCAGATCGACGGGCTCCAGCTGTCCGTCCCGTCGCCCCATGCATCTGCTGTCGCGCCCGGCTACGTGTCCTGCACAAAAGCGCACGTCACCTCATGACCAGGCGCCATATGGAGAAGCATCATGCGAATTCTGATAGTTGAAGATGAAGCGAAAACCGGCAAGTATCTTTGCAAGGGCCTGACGGAAGCCGGCTTTGTCGTCGATTGGGTCGACGACGGCTTGACCGGCCAACATCTCGCGCTGACCGAGGACTACGACCTGATCGTCCTCGACGTGATGCTGCCTGGCCTCGACGGCTGGACCCTGCTCACCCAACTGCGCCGCACACACTCCACGCCCGTGTTGCTGCTCACCGCGCGCGACGACGTCGACGACAAAGTGCGCGGCCTCGAGTTGGGCGGCGACGACTATCTCGGCAAGCCGTTCGACTTCGCCGAACTGGTCGCACGGGTCCGCTCGATTCTGCGGCGGGGCCAGGGGCGCGAGGCGGCACTGCTGCAAGTGTCGAATCTGGCGCTTGATCTGACGCGCCGCAAGGCAACGCGTCAGGGCGACACGATCCTGCTGACCGCGAAGGAATTTGCATTGCTGTGGCTGTTGATGCGCCGACGCGGCGAAATCCTGTCGCGCTCGACAATCGCCTCGCAGGTGTGGGACATGAATTTCGATAGCGATACCAATGTCGTCGACGCCGCCATTCGGCGCGTGCGGGCCAAGGTCGACGACAACTATGAGCCGAAGCTCATCCACACGGTGCGCGGCATGGGTTACGTGCTCGAGGACCGCGGCCCGGAGCCTCGATGAGGTCGCCCGCCTACCTCATAGCCGCCCTGCGGGCGGTGCTAGCGCCTCTGGTGCCGCGCACCCTGCGGCTTCGGCTGACGATCCTGTTCACCATCTCGACTTCCCTGCTGCTGGTATTCAGCGGCGTGATGCTTTATCACGGTCTGAAAACGCGCGTCGAGGCGACAGTCGCGCGCGAGATGACGGCGACCCTCACCGCGCTGCAGTTGCGTCTGCAAACGATGCCGGATGTTGAGACGGTCAGTGTGGTCCGCGAGATCTGGTACAACGAGCTGCACGGGCGGCGTAATCTTGATGTCGCCCTATTCGACGAGCGCGGCACCCCGCTCACGCGCACCAACGGCTATTGGCCCAACGCGGAGACGCTCGCGGTGCGCGCGGGACTTGCTCCCGTGAGCGTGACGGTGGCCGGCGCGCCGATGCGATTTCTGGTGGCGATCGCACCCCTCGCAAGCCAGTCCGGCATACGGGTGCGCGTGGTGGTGCAGTACGATGCCACAGAAGAACTCTCCCTCCTGCGTGCGTATGCGCTGAATGTGTTGTTTGTCAGCGTGATCGGTACGCTGGTGAATACCTTGCTTGCATGGTCGATTGCCCGCTTCGGACTGAGGCCGCTCAGCCGCCTCGCCGCGCGCGCCGAACAGATATCCAGCAATCGTCTTGCGCGGCCGCTGCCCGTGCAGGAGATGCCTGGCGAGCTGAAAGACCTGAGCCACGCTTTCAACCGGATGCTGGCACGCCTGCACGAATCCTTCACCCGTTTGACGCAGTTCTCCTCCGACCTCGCGCACGACATGCGCACGCCGCTGACCAACCTGCTCGGCGAAGCGCAGGTTGCACTGTCCCAGCCTCGTTCCGCCGACGAATACCGCGCTGTGATCGAATCGAGCGTGGACGAATTCCAGCGCCTCGCGCGCCTGATCGATAGCATGCTGTTCCTCGCGCGCACCGACCTCGCGAGGCGACGACTGTCGATGCAGCAGGTCGACGCACGCTGCGAGGCCCAGCGTATTGCCGGCTATTACGAAATCATGGCCGCCGATGCCGGCGTCGAGCTTCACGTGACAGGTGATGCAAGCTTTGTCGGCGATGTACTGCTGGTGCAGCGCGCACTGACCAATCTGGTTTCGAATTCCCTGAACCACGCGCCGCGCGGCAGCGTCATCAAAGTGCATTGCGCCGAAAATCGTGGCTGCGTCGAACTGTCAGTGTCGGACATAGGTTCCGGCATCGCGCAACAGCACCTCGCGCGTATTTTCGACCGCTTCTACCGGGTTGATCCGGCGCGGCGCAATTCGGCGCATGGTATCGGCCTTGGACTCGCGATCGTCAAGTCGATCATGGACGCGCATCAGGGCACCTGTAGCGTGGAGAGCGTGCCACACGTACGCACGACCTTCAGCCTGTGCTTCCCGAAGCATCCGCCGGCTGAAACAACTGGATGACGGAATTGTCATCCGGGTATCACTGGTATCTCACCGTGTTTCTGCAGAATGCCACTACCGGATAGACATCTATTCGGCATGCCAATCATTTCAAGGAAAATACGATGAGAACGCACCATGTACTATTCACAGCCATTGCTTTCAGCACGCTGTCCGCGACCGCCATGGCTCAAACCGATACGCGCAACCCGGGCACGGAGGCGTCTTCGTTATCCGTGCAGGTGGTACAGCCACAACCATTGGGAAAGACTCGTGCACAGGTTCGCGAGGAGCTTCTCGAAGCACGCCGGCAAGGCCTGATCCCGACCACCGAGGCCGATTATCCTCCGAGCCAGCGGACTATCGACGCCAACAAAGCCCGTCACGCCGTCGTGGAACGCTACTGGGCCGCAAATAACTAAAACCCACCGACGACAAGAGGTCTTCACCCATCGACGCGCCATCGCATCCAGGAGAAGCTCGTATGACATACCCGAAACGCATGCTTATCGAAAACCTCGCATGGTCCGACGAGATCAATACCCGCGATCCCGCCTATTTCCGCCGCCTCGCCAGCAATCAGCAACCGAATGTCCTCTGGATTGGCTGCTCCGACAGTCGCGTGCCTGAAGCCATTACACGCGCGATGCCAGGCGAGATCTTCGTCCATCGCAACATTGCGAATCTTGTCGCGGAGCACGATGAAAGCTTCGCGAGCGTGCTCGAATATGCGATGGTGGTGCTACAGGTTCAGCACGTTATCGTATGCGGCCATCACTGCTGCGGTGGAGTTCAGGCTGCATTGCGGCCGCCCGCGCAGGCGACTGCCGACCGTCAATCGCCGTATCGAAGGTATTCGCAAACTCGGCGCGTTGCACGCGGCGCAATTGCGCTCGATCGAAACCTTCGAGAAGCGTGCCGACCGACTCGCCGAACTCAACGTGCTTGACCAGATCAATGCGTTGCACGCAATGCCGCTGATTCGGCAAATGGAGCGGCCGGTGCAAATTCACGGCTGGATCTTCTCGATGCACGACGGCCGCCTGAAGGCGCTAACCGATCCGCAATGGACACTCGATAGCGCAGTAGGCACCCGCCAGGCAGCCAACTGAACGCTAGCCGACGCATCGCGTCACGCCCTACCCCGGCGCTCGCGCCATCTCCGCCGCGACCAACCGTCCACACCTTTAAGCGCGTGGCGCGCGTCACCATTCGAGGCAAGAACTCACGATGACACCATCCAATCCCACGCCACCTCATCACGATTCGCCCTTCCCGTTACCTATCGCGGCATCGCGTAGCGATCTGCTCGCCGGCATGACCGTGTTCGTAATCGCCCTGCCCTTATGCCTCGGTATCGCCACGGCTTCGGGCGTAGCGCCGTTCGCCGGGATTCTCGCAGGCGTGATCGGTGGACTCGTGGTCGCGCTGTTGAGCGGTTCACGCCTTAGTGTGAGCGGCCCGGCGGCCGGGCTGGTCGTGATTGTCGTGCAGGCGCTCGCCACGCTCGGAGGCTTCTCCGCGTTCCTGAGCGCGCTCGTGCTGGCAGGCGCGCTGCAAATCATGTTTGGCTTCCTGCGCGCCGGCAGATTTGCGGGCTATGTGCCGGTGCCCGTCATCAATGGCATGCTCGCTTCGATCGGACTTCTGCTGATCGTCAACCAGTTGCCGCTCGCGACGGGTAGCGCGACGGGCGAACTGTCCACTTCGACGACGGCGCTCGCGCTCGCCTCGCTCGCGATCATGGCAGCGTGGGACACGCCCGCGTTACGCCGAATCGCCTTGATCCGAGCGATTCCCGCGCCGCTCGCAGTGGTTCTGCTCGGCATCGCCGTGACAGGATTCGCCGATTGGTTCGCGCCAGGCGAAGGCATCCCGTCCGCCCAACGGGTCGCCATGCCGGAACTCGGCTCGTGGACTGCGCTGAGCCAGGCGTTTGCATTCCCCGATTTCAGCCAGTGGGTCAATCCGGCCGTATGGCGCGTGGCCGCAGTCATTGCAATCGTGGCAAGTCTGGAAACCTTGCTGAGCCTCGAAGCGCTCGAACAGATCGATCCCGCGCATCGGAAGGCGTCGCCCAATCGCGAGTTGAAGGCGCAAGGCGTCGGCAATATGCTCGCCGGTCTGATCGGCGCACTGCCGATTACTGCCGTGGTGGTGCGCAGTGCCGCCAACGTGCACGCGGGCGGACGCAGCCGTCTATCGTGCGTGACGCACGGCGTGATCCTGGTGATCGCTACGCTCGCTTTGACCGGGGTAATCAATATGATCCCGCTCGCGAGCCTTGCCGCCATCCTGATTCACACCGGTTTCAAGCTGGCCAAACCGCAGTTGTTCGTGTCGATGGGGAAAGCGGGCATTGCGCAATTCGTGCCGTTCGTCGGCACCATCGCCGGCGTCCTGCTGACCGATCTCCTGGCCGGTATCGCCATCGGCTTCGCGCTGAGCGTGGTGTCCGTCCTCGAACGCAACATCCGCCGCGTGCTGAGTTTCACGCGCGATGGCGATCACTACCTGCTAACCGTGCGCAAGAGCGCAACCTTCTTCTGCACACCCCAGCTCAAGCAGTATCTTGGCCAGATTCCAGCGGGCGCGACTCTGATCCTCGACGGCACGCACGCCGATCATATCGACCACGACGTACGCAGGGTGATCGATAGCTACACGGCAAGAGCACGCGCAAGCGGCGTGCAAATCCAGTACAAACACTGGCCAGCGAACTAACGGAGCAACGCGCGGCCTTAGTCGAGAAACTCCGCCGCGCGCTTGCGCAGCATCGTGCCGAAATCGTCGAGCCAGCCGATCGACAGGCGCCAGCTCTGCCAGTAAAGGTCGATGTCGAGATGCTTGCCGGGCGCCATGTCCACCAGTTCGCCGCTGGCCAGGTGCGGCGCGATCATCCGTTCAGGGCACATGCCCCAG
This sequence comes from uncultured beta proteobacterium, assembly GCA_963738755.1. GTDB lineage: Bacteria > Pseudomonadota > Gammaproteobacteria > Burkholderiales > Burkholderiaceae > Paraburkholderia. Next base: position 121,610 of record CAVTXZ010000026.1, on the reverse strand, counting down.
CCGAGGCCCGTTACGCAGGCGCGCAAAAAGCCCGCCACGTGAGGGATCCAGTGCAACGGCGGATCGAGTTCCGCACGCGTGATGCGGCGCATGAAGCGCTTTTGCAGTTGATCCTTCGGGTTGAAATCGACGCACGGTGCATGCCGCAGCGTTTCGCGCGTCACACCGGCGGCGAAATGACGGGCGCGAAACTCGGGCGTGCAGACTGCCAGATAGCGCATCCGGCCGAGGCGTGTCGAACGGCAGCCCTGCACCGGCTCGGCCTGGGTGGTGACCGCGCCTTGCACGCTGCCGTCGCGGATACGTTGCGCGGTATGGTCCTGGTCGTCGATCACCAGATCGAGCAACATTTCCCGCTCTACACAGAATTGCGCGACGGCATCGATAAACCAGGTGCCGACACTGTCGTCGTTGACAGCCACGCGCAATGCGGGCCATGGTTCGACCAGCGCGCCAGGCAGTGCCGGCAATCGGCCCGTCAACTCCGCTTCGAGCAATTGCACGCGCTCGGTGTGACGGCACAATAGTGCGCCTGAGGTGGTCGCGACGCAGGGCTGACCGCGTTTGACGAGCACGCTGCCCACCCGTTCCTCCAGTAGTTTGACCCGCTGCGATACCGCCGACGGCGTCACATTCAGTTCGCTGGCGGCGCGATCGAACGAGCCGTGGCGCACCACGGCTGCCAGCGCATCGAGCAAGGCGTAGTCGAGCATTAGCGTTCCTTAATCCGCATTACGTAAATTAGCTTCTCTTATGACAGTCAAAGCCGCAGACTAGCCTTGTTCGTTTCTCACGTCTACCGGATTGCTTATGAACTGGCTGTCTTTTTCCCATGGTGCGGCACTGTGTGCATCGCTAATTGTGACGATTGGCGCGCAGAACGCCTTTGTACTGCGTCAGGGCATCATGCGCTCGCACGTCGGCAAGATTGTCGCGTTGTGCGCGCTGTCGGATTTCATCCTGATCGGCGCGGGCGTGGGTGGCGCCTCGGTGTTGGTCGAACGGTACCCGGAGTTCGTTCACGCGATGTTGTATGTCGGATTGGCCTATCTGGCCTGGTTCGGGTTTAACGCGCTACGCCGCGCGGTGAGGCCTGCTCACGCGGTTCTGGACACCGATGCCACGGCGGGTGCGAATGTGCCGCCGGTCCAACGCGCGATGCCGATCATTTTGATGACGCTGGCATTTACCTGGCTTAATCCGCACGTGTACCTCGATACTTTTCTGCTGATTGGCACAGCAGGGGCGCGGGAGCCGCAAGGCGCACGAGTGGCGTTTGCGCTTGGCGCGATGGCGGTGAGTGGGATCTGGTTTGTCGGACTCGGCTATGGGGCGCGGGCGTTAGCGCCGCTGTTTCGTCGTGCGACCGCGTGGCGAGTGCTGGATGGAGCTATTGGCAGCATGGTGCTGTTGCTTGCGGTCACGCAATTACGGTGACTTTTTTGCCTGCGGCGCCAGCTTTTCCTTGTTCTGACTTTTGGGCCGTCGAAGGCACAAGCACAGAATGCCGCCGCCGGAGGCAAAAAACAAATCCTGGGCACACCTATTGCTGAATCCCACTAGCCGGCAAAAAGACGTCCAGGCACGTAGTGCCCAAAACGAGCTGTAGCCGTCTTCAATCCAGCAATCCATCGGTGGGAGGTCCCATGCTTCGATACGCTGCAATCTTCTTCATCATCGCGATCATCGCCGCGGTATTCGGCTTTGGCGGCATCGCCGCAGGCGCGACGGAAATCGCCAAGGTGTTGTTCTTTATCTTCGTGGTGATCTTCCTTGTAACCTTGCTGATGGGCGTCGTGCGACGCTGACCATCACAATCCACGATTGCCGTAAACAACATCCCGACCCCGGCGCGAGCAACAGCAACTATTGCAATACTTGCCACACGGTATTGCAATAGTTGCTGTTGCTCGCGCCGGGGTTTTTTGCTGCACAGCCCGTCCTCATCCCATTGCATTGCGCCGCAACAAACCGCACTTTCAGGCGGCACACGCAACCCTCCTCTGCACCCCCAAGCGCTGCGACCAGTTCGCCAGCGTGCGCGTCGCCACCGGCGGCTTGCTCAGCACTGCACTATCGTAACGTTTGCCGTCAAAGCGCAGGAAGTCGACGATCCGAAAGCCCTGACCGCGATAAAACGCAATCAGATGCGCAGCCGGCTGCGGCGTATCGAGCGCGAGCTCCGCGTAGCCACGCGTCGCGGCCCAATGCTCGGCGAGTGCGATCAACATCGTGCCAACACCACGCGCCTGCCATGCCGGCTCCACGCCGAACTGGCGCAAGGTCGCAACGTCGTCGCGCCGGTATAGCTTGCAAAGCGACTCGCGGTCCGGCGCATGGAGCGTCATCGTGCCGACAATACGCCCTTCATATACCGCGACGTAGCAGTCGCCCGCCGTCGCGCGTGACCGGGTGGTCTCCACCATCTGATCCACACACGTGCAATTGAGCCCCATCGCGCCGAGCCGTGCAAAAGCCCGATTCAGCAGCGCCGTCAACTCGACAACCGAATCGCGTGACGGATCCAGGCGCCGTAGTTCGACACGGCTGGCGCCGTGACAAACATAGTCGACAGGAATGGATTGCTGAGTCGTTGCACGTCGCTTCACGTTGAGCCCCTCGCGCTATCGGAACAGCCCGAAGTGTAGGTTTCGTGCGTGAGCGGCTCAAGAAAAAATGTCGTAAAAACTCACATTAGACACGACGCCGGATGTCACCGGAAAGCCAGGCTGCCGGCCGCGCCGGCGAGCCGCTTTCACGCAGGCCGAGGTGCAATTCCTCGCGCAGGAAGGTCTGCAAGGTCTGTACGGCGGCGGCTTGCGTGCCCCGGACCACGCGCATGAAAAGACCGAAATCCGCCATGGGCGCGTCGGGCAAACCATCGGCCTGGCCCAGTACGCGCATCGACTCGGTGCGAATGTTGCCGTCGAGCAGCACCGACACACCCAGGCCCGCTTCGACCGCCGATTGCACCGCCGGCAGACTCGTGCTGGTGCATACGATGCGCCATGCGATCCCCGCGCGCCGCAGCGCCGTCAACACCTGCTGCTGCCACAGGCACGCGTCGCCAAACGCAACCACCGGCAACGCAGCCTCTACATCGCGATTAAAGCCGCGTGCGCCGACCCAGTGGAGCGGCTGCGTCCAGGTCAACAACGGCGCGGCGTCGACAAGCGCAGGATCGCCCACCACCAGATCCAGGCTGCCGTCCGCGAGACGGCTCGACAATGCGGCGCTCGAATCCACGACGATTTCCAGCGCCACTTGCGGATAGGCCGTGGAAAACCGCCGCAACGCACGCGGCAGCCGCCCGACCGCAATATCCTCCAGCAGGCCGAGCCGCACGGTGCCGGACACCTGCCCCGCGCTCAATGCCCGCCGCGCGTCGGCCCCGGCGCCTAGAATCGTATGTGCGTAAGGGAGTAGCAGTTGCCCTGCCTCGGTCAATTGCACGCCGCGCGGCGAGCGATCCAGCAAGCGCTGCCCGAGTTCTTCTTCCAGCCGGCGCAACTGCATGCTCACCGCCGCTTGCGTACGCGCGAGACGCGTGGCCGCGACCCCCACGGCGCCGGTCTCGGCGACGGTGACAAACGCGCGTAGCAGGCTGCTGTCGATGTCTCGTGTCATCACGCTTTTTGATGCGGGCATAAGAAATATCAACTTATCTTAATACCGCTCGCACCGCTAAGATAGCGTTCTACGAATCTGACCCAAGCGGCAACGAGACCACGATGCAGGACTCCACCCTGAAACCGGCATTGAAACCTGCGCTGAATCCCACGCAAGACACCGTGAAGCCCGCCAGCGCGGCTGCCGGAGCCGCGCTGCTGTGTGTGCTGTCGATGTCGAGCGTGCAGTTCGGCGCCGCGCTTTCCGCCCCGACAATGGCGGCGTACGGCTCGCTCAGCACGACGTGGCTGCGCCTGTGCTGGGCGGCGCTCGTGCTTGCCATACTGGTGCGCCCGCGCCTTCTCACCTACTCGCGCTCGCACTGGCTCGCAGCCGGCGCACTGGGCGCGGCGATGGCCGGCATGACGTTGTGCTTTTTCGCGGCGCTTCAGCGAATTCCGTTGGGGCTGGCCGTCGCCATCGATTTTCTTGGACCGCTCGCAGTGGCGACGTTCGCGGTGCGCCGTGCGCGCGCGTTACTGTGGCCGGCGCTCGCGATTGCCGGTGTCGTGCTGCTTTCGCGCGATCGCGCCGGCTGGATCGGTGAACCACTCGGCGTGCTGCTCGCGTGTGCAGCGGCGCTCGGCTGGGGCAGCTACATCGTGCTCATGAAGAAGATCGGCAGCGTGTTCGACGGGCTGGAGGGCTTGTCGGTGTCGCTGATCGCGGCAGCGGTGGTGGCCACGCCGTTCGGTCTCGCAGACAGCGGCATCCACATCGCCGCCGGACAGATCGCGGCGACGGCGGGCCTCGCGTTGCTGGTCCCCCTGTTACCGTATGCGCTGGAAATGGTGGCGCTGCGGCACATGCCGGCTGCTTCGTTTGGCATCCTGATGAGTGTCGAACCGGCGATCGGCGCATTCGCAGGCTTCATCGTGCTGCATCAGCCGATGGGTGTGCTGCAGGTGCTGGGGACACTCCTGGTGGTGGCCGCGAGTGTCGGCGCCGTGGTGGCTACGCGCTGAATCGCGCCGGAGCGTGGCCAGCGACCGTCAGGCAATGTTTTCCGCTTCGTAGATGCGGCGGCCGGCGGCATCCTTCGCGCCAAGGGTTGGCGTGAAATCGATCGGCCATTCAATGCCGATATCCGGATCGCACCACAGGATGCAGCGCTCGAGTTCGGGAAACCAGTATTCGGTGGTCTTCCATAAGCATTCGGCGGTGTCGGATAGCACCACGAAGCCGTGCGCGAAGCCCGGCGGCACCCACACCTGCCGATGATTGGCCGCGCTCAGATAGGTCCCGCTCCATTTACCGAAGTTCGCTGAATTCAGGCGTACGTCGACGACGACGTCGAACACTTCACCCACCACCACGCGCACAAGGCGGCCTTGCGGACGCTGCACCTGATAGTGCAGGCCGCGCAACACGCCGCGTATGGCACGTAAATGGCGATCCTGCACGAAACTGAAACCGTGGGCGATGTCATCGATAAACTCGTCCGCGCTGAAGCTCTCGTAACAGAAACCGAATTCGTCGCAGAACACCTCGGGCTCGATGACTTTCACCTCCGGCAATGCCGTCGCCGTTACCTTGTTGCCCATTGCTGCTCTGCTCGTAGAAAGCGTGTCCGGCGAAAATACAGCCGCCCCAACGGCTGCTGTGTGGAACGTCCTGAAGCGTGCCGTCGGCGCGGCGCCTCGCGTCTGCTATGCCCCCTCGGCCGCCACCCGGCTGCGCGCGCGGTACTCGGTGGGTGATAGCGCCATGCGCTTTCGGAAGATCTTCGCGAGACGATCGCCGTTGCCGGTGCCGCTGCGGCGCGCGATCTTGTCGACTGGCAGTTCGGTTTCAGTGAGGAAATTACAGGCAATGCGCAGACGTACCTGCAACAGATAGTCTGAAGGCGTGACCTGCATTTCATGCTTGAAGCGCCGCAGAAAATTGCGCTCGCTCATTGCGGCCACCTGAGCGGCATCGGCCACCGATACGGGACGATCGCAGTTCGCCTCCATCCAGCGTGCGGCAGCACGGATTTTTTCAGCCACGCTAAGTGTGCCGCCTTCAGCCGGCAGCGGTACCCACGTGGCGCCCATGCCCGGCATCACGCTGTCGGCAACGCTGCGCGCGAGCTCCGCGCCGAGATCGCGCTTGATGAACATCAGCGCGCTGCGGGCGCAGTCATTCCGATCGCTGGCGGCGCCAAGCGCGGCCTCGGATCCGGGGCTGCCCAGATAGCGGTCCGGGTGCGGGCCTTCATGCTCGCCAGAACTCGCGGCCTCCAGCACGAGACGGCCCTCGGCGATCGTTTCGATCGCACGGGTGCGCGCTTTCACCGAGCGTAACCAATTGAGCAGCCGCTCGTCGCGGGCGGCCACATGCGCGCCATATCCGCCGGCGATGAACAGCACGTCGAAGCCGCTGCCGTAGCGCGCATCGATACGGTCGGTCCAGATGCGCGCCGACGAAGAACTGGCGACACTGCCGCCGTCCATTGACAGGAACTGCACTTCATACGGGGGATCTTCGCCGGCCCGGGAACCCGAAAGTTCGTTGGCGGTCTGGAACATCTCAACCACCGTGCCTGGCCCGAGCAGCCAGAAACCGTCAAACAGCAACACGCCGATTCGCCGCGCTGCAGTACGTACGTTCACATTCGGCGTATGTAACCAGGTAATCCTCGCAGTATCAAGGCGCACGTGCGGCATGATCGTTCCCCAAACTGTCGTAAGTTGTGGACCCCGCTGAACCGTCGGCCTGCCAATATGATTGGGATTGATTTATGGCGGCCGAAAGCCGCTGGCAACATCGCTTAACGGATTAAGCGTGATGTTAGCGGAATACATCCCTATAGTAAATTTGAAAAACAAATCATTCCGGCGAAATAGAATGTATGAAGAAATGCATTATGGTCCGTTTCATATGACAAGCCGCGCGTGCGCGGCGGTGCGCTGGATCGTAATGGACGGACCCGCCGCGCCAGACCAGAGGGCCATACGCGATGCGGGTTTCGAGCAGACAGTGTGGTTGCTGGGGGAAGTTTCGTAGTGTCGAAATTACCACCGCGATTTTGCGCATCGAAATCCGGGAGTGTTTCAAACCTGAACTTGAAACCTCGCAAATAATGAACGTTCAATGCGGCTTTTATTCGCAAATTGGGAATTTATCGACTCCACCAATGTGATGAAGCGCACATTCGCCGCAACGTTTCCTTTCTGGCATTCGGACTAAAAATCGAAGGCAATTAGAAATTGTTTCCATATTGAAACACTGCGGCCGATTAACATATGACTTAATTAGTTCGGGATGCCGCGGGACTGGCAATACGTCAGACGACTGGACGGCCTGCCAACCGAACGGGTAATCACCCGCGCCGCGTGTCGCGCGGCGCGTGCAGGGTGTCACCGGCCGTTCGACAATTGCCCGCTGTCGCTTGCAGCGCCTTGCGCGCGCCGCGCACGCCGCCGCTCGTCGCGTTTGCGATGCAGTTGTGCCTGCCGTCGCCTGCCGTGCGTCAGCGATACGATTGCATGGAACGCGACCGGCGCGAATACCAGCCCGAACAACGTGGCCGCCAGCACCCCGCCAAATACGCCGGTACCGATCGAGCGGCGGCTTTCCGCGCCCGCGCCGCTCGACACCACAAGCGGCACCACGCCGAGCAGGAACGCCGCCGAGGTCATCACGATCGGCCGGAAGCGCGCGGCCGCGGCCTCGGTCACGGCGCGTGTCAACGGCAGCCCCCGCTGATGCAGATCGCGCGCGAACTGCACGATCAGGATCGCGTTCTTCGCAGCAAGGCCAATGACGGTAATCATGCCGACCTTGAAGTACACGTCATTCGGCATGCCCCGCAGCAACACCGCGGCCACCGCGCCGATCACCCCGAGCGGCACGACCATCAGCACAGACAAAGGAATCGTCCAGCTTTCGTACAAGGCAGCCAGAGCCATGAACACCGCGAGCAGCGACAAACCGATCAGCAGAGGTGTCAGTTTCGCGGCCGCGGTTTCTTCGCGCGCGGCGTCGACCCAATCGTAACCCGCGCCGACCGGCAGCGAGGCGGCGAGCCGCTCCATCTCGGCCATCGCCGCGCCGGAGCTGTAACCGGGCGCCGCGCGGCCGCTCACGTCGAGCGACGGATAGCCGTTGTAGCGCGTCAGCATGACCGGGCCGATGGTCCAGTGGCGTGTGGCGATCGCCGAGAGCGGCACCATGCCGCCCGTCGAGTTCGGCACCGCAAGCGCCATCAGATCGTCGTCCGTCATGCGCGTGGCGGCGTCGGCGGCGATCATCACGCGGCGCATCCGGCCGCCAGCCGGGAAGTCGTCGATATAGTTCGAGCCGAACGTACTGCCCAGCACCTCCGCGATACGCTCGAACGGCACGCCGAGCGCGTAGGCTTTTGCGCGGTCGATTTCGAGTTCGACGCGCGGCGCGTCCGGCAGATCTTCGGAATGCACGGAGGCCAGCACCGGGCTCGTTTTGCTCTGCGCGAACAGTTGCTCACGTGCGGCCTTCAGCGCAGCGAGGCCGATTCCGCCGCGGTCTTCGAGCCTGAATACGAAGCCATCAGAATGTCCGAGCCCCGGCACCGCAGGCGGTAGTTGCGCCTGCACGTCGCCGTCGAGAATCCTGGCGAACTTCTCATTGAGCCGGTTGCGCAACTCGAGTGCATCGGTATTGCGTTTGCCCCAGTCCTTCAGTTCGACGAAGCCCATCGCCACGTTCTGCCCGCTTCCCGTAAAGCTCCAGCCGATCACGCTCGTCACGTTCGCAATAGCCGGCTCGCTGTGCAGCACCTGTTCCATCCGCTTGACGACTGCAAGCGTGCGCTCCTGGGTCGCGCCGGCCGGCAGTTGCACCATCACCTGCAACTGGCCTTCGTCCTCGCTCGGCAGAAATCCGCCTGGCATGTGCCAATACATCAAACCACACACGCCGACCAGCACCGCGTAGATTGCCAGCATGGGACCGATGCGGCGCAGCGTGCGCGCGGTGAGCCCGCGATAGCCGCTCGCGGCGCGCTCGAAACCGGAAGCGAACCAGCTCGCGCCGCGCGCGGCGAGGCCGGCCAAACCACGGCGCGCGTCGCGTTCACGCACCGAATGCCGGTGCGGCTTCAGCAGGTTGGCGCAGAGCGCGGGCGTCAACGACAGCGCCATGAACGACGAGACCAGCATCGAGGCGATCATCGCCACCGCGAATTGCCGGTAGATTCCGCCGACGCCACCCGGAAAGAACGCCATCGGCACGAACACCGCCGTCAGCACCGCGGTCACGCCGATGATCGCGCCGCCGATCTGCGACATCGCCTTGCGTGTGGCCTCGCGTGGCGGCAGGCCTTCATCTTCCATCACGCGGTGCACGCTTTCCACCACCACGATCGCATCGTCGACAAGAATGCCGATCGCCAGCACGAGGCCGAACATCGTGAACACATTGATCGACAGACCGCACGCGTACATCGCGAGAAACGCGCCCATTAGCGTGACCGGAATCACCACCGTCGGCACCAGCGTATAGCGCAGATCGCGCAGGAACAGCCACATCACGAAGAACACCAGCAGCACTGCCTCGGCCAGTGTGATCAACACTTCGTGAATCGCGATTTGCACGAAATGGGCGTTGTCGAACGGAATTTCGACAGCGACGCCCGGCGGCAGACCTTTCGCCAATTCAGCCAGCCGCGCGCGAATCGCATTCGAGGTTTCGAGCGCATTGCCGCGCGGACCAAGTTGAATGCCGACGGTCGCCGCAGCCCTGCCGTTCAGGCGCGACCAGTACGAATAATTGTCGCGGCCGAGTTCGACCCGCGCGACGTCGCGCAGGCGTACCGCCGAGCCGTCGGGCCGCGCCTTGAGCACGATCTGGCCGAATTCGGCGGGCGAAATCAGCTGCCCCTTGACGCTCACCGAGGCCGTCAACTGCTGACCCGGCACGAACGGCGCATCGCCCAGCGTGCCCGCCGTCACCGTGGCATTCTGCGCGGCGATCGCGGCGTTGACTTCGGCCGCACCGAGCCCGTACTCGCGCAACTTCATCGGATCGAGCCAGATGCGCAATGCTTCGTCCGCATCCCACAGTTGTGCGGAGCCGACGCCAGGCGCGCGCTTCAGTTCGCGCAGCACATAGCGGCTCAGATAGTCGCTTAACTGCACGGAACTGCGCGTGCCGTCGGTGGAGGTCAGCGCGACCAGCATCAGGAACGTGTTGGCCGCCTTGAATACGGTGATGCCCTGCTGCACGACCGGCTGTGGCAGGCGGGACTCGACCTGCTTGAGGCGGTTCTGGACGTCGACCAGCGCGAGGTCGGGATTCGTACCGGGCGCGAACGTGGCGTCGATTTCGAGTTCGCCGAGATTGTCACTGGTGGTTTCGTAGTACAGCATATTGTCGGCACCATCGAGACTCTCCTCGATGATGCTGCCGACATTCGCGTCCACGACTTCAGTCGACGCGCCCGGATACATGGCGCTGATCACGATGCGCGGCGGCGCCAGACGCGGATATCGCGCCACCGGCAGTTGCGGAATGGCGAGCGCGCCTGCCACGACGATGGCAAGCGCGACGATCCATGCGAAGACCGGGCGGTCGATAAAGAAGAATGGCACGCAAAAGTCCGTTCAGATGGCTTCGAAGCGCGGCGCGTCGGCGAGACGCGCCATGTGGAGTGCGTCGGCCAGTACGCCGTCACGCATCGCGTAACCCCGCGAGCGGCCTTCCTCGACGAAGCCGAACTTGCGATAGAGCGCGATGGCCGGAGTATTGTCCACAAACACGGCGAGCTCGATGCGGCGCAAACCGAGCGCACCGTCGGCGCTTTCGGTCAGCGCCCGCAGGAGCGCGGAGCCGACGCCGCGCCCATGATACGCGTCATGCACCGCCATTCCTAACTCGGCGCCGTGTGCGCGGCACGGCCGAAACACCGTAAGTCCGGCATGCCCCACCATGCGGCCGTCCAGCCACGCGCACACGCTCAGCGTGTCCTTGAGCCGGCGCTCATGCCAGGCACGCAGCTTTTCAGCGGTGCGATACCCGATTGCAAGCGTGCCGCGACGCACACCAGGCTGAACCATGATGTCGGCAAACGCGTCGATGTCCCCGGGCTCAAGCGCTCGCACCGTAATACCGCTCTCCACGACGGCGTCGCGCTGCAACGTTGGTTCGCTCATGGTTTATTCCGTTGCAGGTTGGTATGCCGGATGCGCGGCGGCAAACGGCGGCGCGTCGCCAAGCCGCGCCATCAGATAGCAGTCGATCAGCACGCCACGACGCAACACCGCGCCACGCTGGCGTGCTTCGATCTCGAAGCCGAACTTGCGGTACAACGCGAGCGCCGCATGGTTATCGGCGAATACGTGCAATTCGACGCGGCGCAGGCCGAGCCAGTTGTCCGCCACGTCGAGCAACTCGGTCAGCAGCGCATTGCCGATACCGCGCCGATGCCATGCGTCATGAACGCAAATGCCGAGCGACGCGGCATGCGCGCGGCGCCCCCTGAAAGGCGTGAGTTCCGCTTCGCCCACCAACGTATCGCCGATGGTCGCCGCAATCACGATCTCGTGGGGTTCGAGTTTTTCAATGTACTCACGCGTGCCGGCGAGCGACTGGAACGGTGCATGCGGATTGCCATTCACCACCGCAGGCAGTTGCTGCATTGCGTGGAACTGCTCGGCGTCGCTTGCGAGCAATGCGCGCAGTTTCAACCCCTCGGGCCCGCTCCCAGTTTTATGATTTGCTTTTATGCCCTGATCCATAGGCTTATAACGTCAATTCAAAAGACCTCGCCAGAATGCCGGGCAGTTGCATGCCGCCCGTTGCGCGCTCGCCCCACGTCGAGTCGCTCAGCAGCAACTCGGCTTGCGCGCCAAGTTGTTCGAGTTCGTCGCCGAGCAGGCGGTACAGACTGTCGTCGAAACGCATCGCTTCGAGTGGCGCGACGATCTGCCCGTCCTCGACCCAGAAGGTCGCAAAGCGCGTCATGCCGGTCAGGCGGCAATTCATCCGGTCCGAGAAGTTCACGTACCAGAGATTGCCGATGTAAAGACCCGTGCCGAGCTTCGCCAGCACATCCTCTTCAAGCAGATCGCCCGCCGCCATCGCGAGCGCCGCAGGCGATTCGTTTGCCAGCGCGCCGTTCGGCGTCAATCCGTACTCTCGTGCGCTGCGCGCGTTGGTCAGGCGGCCGGCGCTGCGGCCAGCCTGAATGAGCGGCACGCTTTCGCGCAGGTAGCCGTCGTCGTTAAAGCCTGGCGTGATACCGAGATTCAGGTCCTCGCTCAGGCTCACACGCGGATCGAGCGACACTTCGCCGATGTGAAGCTTGTAGAGCTCGCTGCGTGAACTCGCTTGCGCCCGTGCGGAAAAGCCGCTCCATGCGGTGACGCCGAGCAGTTCCGCGAGCGCCGCGGGCGCCAGATATGAGCGATAGCGGCCGGGCGCCAATGCACGCGGCGTGCGCGCAAGAACGGTGAGCCGGGCGGCGGCCTGCTCGACCTTACGCGCGAAGGTGGCATCGTTCCAGTCGTCGCCAGCGTAAGTCGTTTTGATCGCGCGGCCACTCGGGTCGTACAGCGACCAGCTGAAATTGAAGTTGTCGACCTCGTACCAGCCACGGCTGCCACCGGTGGAAGCAAAGCCGCGCACGATCGTGCCACCCGCGTAAAAACCCACGAAATCGAGGCCTTTTGCGCATTCGGCGACCGTGCGCAACAAGCGTTGCGGGTCCGGCAGCTTGCCGGAACGCTGCGTGGCGCGCAGCCATTGCGACGTATCGAACAGCAGGTGCGGGTCGTCCGCCGCGTCGCGCAAACCTTCACGCAAGGTGGCGAGCGCCGCGCTCACTTCGTCCAGATCCTGCTGCAGGTCGCCGCAAACGGTGAGCGTCGAATAGGCCTGCCGCGCGCCGTCGATCAGCCGCAAGGTCAGCTTGCCTTGCGACACGCTGCCGATCTGCCGCACCTTGCCTGAGTTGAAGCGGATAAAGTCCGACTGCTCGCCGGCAAACGAACTTAGCGTGGTTTCCGCGCCTTGCTGCAAGCGTTCGATAGCATCGGCCAGTGACTTGAAATGCTGCTGCCAGTCTGGCGACACACCGGCGCGCGATGACATGAACTGGCTCATCATGCACCTCCAAACACGTCGATGTTACTGAACACGCAGGCCGGCGATGCGTGACCGACGCGAATGATCTGCGCCGGTTCGCCCTTGCCGCACATCGAGGTGCCGTACACCTCGCGCGTGCCCGCGTTGCCGACCGCGCTCAGACTGCGCCAGAAATTCGCGGAGATGCCGCGATAATTCGGCTGCTTGACGATCTGCGTGAGCTTGCCGTTCTCGATCAGTTGACCGAACTCGCAACCGAACTGGAATTTGTTGCGATGGTCGTCGATCGACCAGGACGTATTGGTGCGCATCAGAATGCCGTGTTCGATGTTGCCGATCATCTCCTCCAGCGAACTCTCGCCGGGTTCGATGTTCAGGTTGGCCATGCGGTCGATGGGCGGCCGGTTCCAGTTCGAGGCGCGCGAGTTGGCCACGCCCGGCATATGCGCGCGTTGTTGCGACAGCGCGCCGCCAAGTGGCCGCTCGAGCATGCCGTCACGAATCAGATATTGTTTGTGCGCCTCGGTGCCGTCGTCGTCAAATGCATACGATGCGGCTTCCTCGCGCAACTCGGGGTCGAATGTCACGTTCAGCAATTCCGAGCCGTAGCGGTACGAGCCGAACATGTCCTGCTTGACGAAGCTCCAGCCGGCGAAGTTACGTTCGTCGCCGAGAATGCGGTCGAGTTCGAGTGGATGGCCGATCGATTCGTGGATCTGCAACATCATCTGATCCGGCATGAGCAGCAGATCGCGCTTGCCGGACGGACAATTCGGCGCGGCCAGCAGTTGCAGCGCCTCGTTCGCGACACGCACGCCCGAACCTTCGAAGCCGAAGCGCGCCAGAACTTCAATGCCGCCTTGACCGAGCGTGCCGTAATTGCCGCCGAGCGTGCGAACCTGGGTATCGCCATTCGCATGCGCGGCCACGCTCAATTGCGGCATGACGAAGCGGAACTGCTGGTCGATCCGCACGCCGTCGCAGGTGATATACAACTGATCGGTATGCGTGATCTGCACCGCCGCCACGCGTTCGACGATGCGCGAATCCAGCTTTGCGCTCGCGCATTCGTGGCCCAGCAGATCGAGCCAATCGGCCCGCGCCGGTAAACCCTGGAGCGCATTGGGCGAAGCATACTGACCACTGACCGAAGGACGTGCCATCTCGCGGTGGTCGATCAGCGACAGCGCCGCGCTCGCCTCGGCGCGCGCGGTGGCGATATCCAGCGCTTCCTGCAGACCGGCCGCGGACAGGTTCGCCGTGGCGGCATAGCCCGCCCCCGCGCCAACCCACGCAATCAGCATCGCGCCGCGATCGCGTACCGTGCGCAGCGGCTGTGCGATGTCGTTGCGCACTTCATGATCGTCGATCTGTTCATCGACAATACGCAGCGACCAGAACGCCGCGCGACTCGTAAGCGACCGGGCGGCTCGCGCCCAACGTTCATCAATCATTCGAGGTTCTCTGATGAGTCGGTGTTCAGCCCGCCGCCGGCACGACCAGCGAGGAAGCCAGCAGCGACTGGGTATAAGGATGCGAAGGCGCATGCAATACGTCGAGCGTGTCGCCGGCTTCGACAATGCGTCCCGACTTCATCACGATCACGCGATGCGCCATGGCTCGCATCACCGCCAGATCGTGCGTAATGAAAAGATAGCTTAGCTTGTACTTCTTCTGCAGATTTGTCAGTAGATTCAACACCTGCTTCTGGATCGACACGTCGAGCGCGCTAGTCGGCTCGTCCAGCACCAGCAATTCCGGCTCTACCGCGAGCGCGCGCGCAATCGCGATACGCTGGCGCTGCCCGCCGGAAAACTCGTGTGGATAGCGCAGCATCGAATCGCCAGGCATGCCGACTTCTTCCAGCAGACTCGCCACACGCGCACGCCGGGCTCTCGCGTCCACCTCCGGCCGATGCACCGCCAGACCTTCGCCGATGATCTGCTCAACCGTCATGCGCGGCGAGAGCGAACCGAACGGGTCCTGAAACACCACCTGCATGCGCGCGTACAGGGCGCGGCGCGAGACAGCGCTTTTCAACGACGATAACGGCATGTCGTCGATATGGATATGCCCTGCGGCAGGCTGCTGCAAGCCCAGCACCGTGGCCGCGAGCGTCGACTTGCCCGAACCGGACTCGCCGACGATGCCGAGCGTTTCCCCACGCCGCAGGCTCAGATCGACGTCCTGTACCGCGCGAAACGCCGAACGCGTGAACATCGAGCGCCAGCCTTTTGCGGAGGTGCGGTAATCGACGGCTAGCCCCTGCACGTGGAGCAGACGCCGCGCGTCGGCCTCGATCGGATCGACCGCGCGTTGCGGCTCGCTGTCCAGCAAGCGCTTTGTATACGGATGCTGCGGGTTGGCGAACAGTCCATCGGTCGTATTGGTTTCGACCAGCACGCCCTTTTCCATCACCGCGACACGTTGGGCGAAACGCCTGACCAGATTCAGGTCGTGCGTAATCAGCAGCACGGCCATGCCGCGTTCTGCCGCCTCCTGCTCCTGTAACGCGATCAGCAGATCGACGATCTGCTGGCGCACGGTGACGTCGAGCGCGGTGGTCGGCTCGTCGGCAAGCAGCAGACGCGGACGGCAAGCAAGCGCCATGGCGATCATCGCGCGCTGCCGCTGGCCGCCGGAGAGTTGATGCGGAAAGCTGTCGATGCGCCGCTCCGGCTCGGGAATGCCGGTGCGCCTGAGCAATTCGATGCCGCGCTCGCGCGCCGCGTTCGGCCGCAGGCCTTCATGCAGGCGCAAACTCTCGGCGATCTGCTTGCCGATCGTAAAGAGCGGATTGAGCGCCGTCATCGGCTCCTGAAACACCATCGCCACATCGGCGCCGCGAATTCCGCGCATCTGCTGCTCGGTTTTTTGCAGCAGATCTTCGCCATCGAGCAGCAAGCGCCCGCTCAGTTGCGCCTGGTCCACAAGGCGCAAGATCGACAATGCGGTCACGCTCTTGCCCGAGCCCGATTCGCCGACCAGCGCGACCCGTTCGCCACGCGCAATCGAGAGGCTCAGTTCATGCACCGCGACCTTGTCGCCAAAGCGGACAGAAAAGCGGTCGATTTCCAGCAGCGGCCTGCTGACTGTTGTGTCGCTCATCGCGGACCTCCGCCGAAAGCCGAACCGCGCGAGCGCGTATCCAGCGCATTGCGCAACGCGTCGCCCATGAAAGTCAGCAGCAACAGCGTGATCACCAGCGCGGCAAACGCGGAGATCGAAATCCACCACGCGTCCAGGTTGTTCTTGCCTTCCTGAAGCAGTTCGCCGAGGCTCGGCGTCGGCGGCGGCACGCCGAGTCCGAGAAAGTCGAGACTCGTCAGCGACAGAATGGCCGCGCTCATGCGGAACGGCAGGAACGTTATCACCGGCGTCAGGCTGTTGGGCAGCACGTGGCGCCACATGATCTGCCAGTTCGAGAGACCCATCGTGCGGGCCGCTTTCACGTAATCGAGCGAACGGTTACGCAGAAACTCGGCGCGCAAATAGTCGGACAGTACGAGCCAGCCGAACATGGACAGCAGAATGAATAGCAGCCACAAGGTCGGCTCGAAAATCGACGCAAAGATGATCAGCAGATACAGGTCCGGCATCGAACTCCAGACTTCGATCAACCGTTGCCCTATCAGATCGGTGCGCCCACCATAAAAGCCCTGCACCGCGCCGGTCAATACGCCGATCAGCACGCCGGACACGGTCAGCGCCAATGCCATCAGCACCGACAAGCGGAAACCGTAGAGCAGCCGCGACAAGACATCGCGGCCGAACTGGTCCGTGCCGAGCCAGTTGCTCGCCGAGGGCGGCGCCGGATACGGATGCGCGGCGAAGTAATCGATCGTGTCGTAGTGGAAATGATTCGGCGGATAGATCGCGAAGTTGCCATTCGATTCGAGCCGCGAACGGATATACGGATCGAGATAGTTCGCGCGGGCCGGGAAATCGCCGCCGAACAACGTCTCCGAATAGTCCTTCACGATCGGAAAATAGTAATGGCCGTCGTAGCGGACCAGCAATGGCCGGTCGTTCGCCAGCACCTCGCCAAGCAGGCTGATCACGAACAGCGTGGCGAAGATCACGAGGCTCCAGTAACCGAGCCGCTGGCGTCTGAAACGCAACCACGTGCGCCGCCATGGCGACGGCGACGCCGCGTGCGTCACGGCTGCCGCCTCAGCGGTCCAGGCGGTTGAATTGGATGCGGGGGTCGACAATGACATAGCAGACGTCAGCGATGAGTTTGGTTACGAGGCCGATCAGCGTGAACAGAAAGAGCGAGCCGAGCACGACCGGATAGTCCCGGCGAATCACCGAGTCATACGAAAGTTGGCCCATCCCGTCGAGCGAGAACAGCGTTTCGATTAGCAGGTTGCCATTCAGGAAGGCGCCGACAAACGCGGCAGGCAGACCCGTGAGCAAGGGAATCGCCGCGTTGCGCAGCACGTGCTTCCACAACACGTCGCGCTCGGGCGCGCCTTTGGCGCGTGCGGTCAAAACATACTGACGGCCGATTTCTTCGAGGAAAGTATTCTTGGTCAGAATCGTGACGATCGCGAAGTTGCCGACCACCGAAGCGGTAACGGGCAGCACGATGTGCCACAGGTAGTCGAGCATTTTTCCGAACGTGCTGAGTTCGCCGAAGTTATCCGAGGTGAGCCCGCGCATTGGAAATACCTGCCAGAAGGTGCCGCCGCCGAACAGCATCAGCAACAGCACGCCGAGCACGAAACCCGGAATCGCATAGCCGGCCAGCACCAGCACGCTCGTGACGGTATCGAAACGCGAGCCGTTGCGCACCGCTTTCGCGATCCCCAACGGCACCGATATCAGATACGTGAGCATCACAGTCCATAGGCCGAGCGTGATCGACACCGGCAGCTTCGACTTGATGACGTCCCATACGCTGTCGTGCTGGAAGTACGACTGGCCGAGATCGAAGGTCGCATAGTGCTTGAGCATCAGCAGGTAGCGCTCGAGCGGCGGTTTATCGAAGCCGAACTGTTTCTTGATCAGTTCGATCTGCTGCGGATCGACGCCCTGGCTGCCGTGATAGCCGCCACCACCCGCCCCCGCCTCTCCGCCACGGCCGGCGCCGTGGCGGAGTTGCGTCATCACCTGCTCGACCGGCCCACCCGGCACGAACTGCGTGACGACAAAGGTGAGCGTCACCACGCCGATCAGCGTCGGCACCATCAACAGCAAACGTCTGAGAATGTAGGCAAGCATGCTGTTCCTCAATGGGCTGCGGCGGTTGCGGCGGCGGCTGCGGATTGAACGGCCGTTGCTTTTGCGTACCAGTAGTCGATCACCCAGTCTTCGTATTGGTACGAGTTCGGCACGCGCTTCGGGTAGCCCAGCGTCGTCTTGTAGCCGATACGCGCGCCCGGCGCGTAGTACTCCGGCACCAGATAGAACGAGTAGATCAGAACGCGGTCGAGCGCACGGGTCGCCGCCTCGAGATCGTCGAGGTTAGTGGCGGAGAGCGCGGAGCGAATCAGCGAATCGACCGCTTTGGAGCGAATTCCCGCGTAATTCTCGGAGCCCACTTCGGACGCGGCCGCACTGCCGAAACGGCGCGTCAGTTCGGCGCCCGGAATGGTCACTGGCGGATAGATAAAGGTGGTCATGTCGTACTCGAAATTGTCCAGGCGCTTCTGGTACAACGCACTGTCGATTTCGCGCATGTGGGCCTGAATGCCGAGCATGCCGAGGGCCTGCATATACGGCAGGATCAGGCGATCCATGCCCGGTTGGTCGTCCATGATCTCGATCGTCATCGGCGTACCGTTTGCGTCGCGCAATGCACCGTCGCGAAAGTGCCAGCCGGCTTGCGCGAGCAGATCGCGCGCCACGCGCAGGTTGCCGCGCAAAGAATCCGGCGCAATCGTCGTGGGTTGCCTGAGCATTGGCCCGAACACTTCCGGCGGCACGCTGGCGCGCAGCGGTTCGAGCAAGGCCAGCTCTTTAGGCCCCGGCGTGCCGGTCGCGCCAAACGGACTCGCCTCGAAATAGCTGTTGGTGCGCCGGTACTGGCCGTAGAACATCATCCGGTTCATCCAGTCGTAGTCGAACGCCATCGTTAACGCGTGACGCACGCGCGGGTCCTGGAACATCGGCTTGCGCATGTTCATCAGCATGCCCTGCATCTGCGCAGGGCCGTCGGCGAAATTACCCTTCTTCAGCAGTCCGTTGTCGAAATTCTTGCCGACGTATTTGCGGGCCCACTGCGTCGCGCTGTATTCCACGATGACGTCCGCGTCGCCCGCCTTGAACGCTTCGAGCTGCGTATAGTGGTCACGATATAGCTTGAAAGTGATGCGCCTGAAACGGAACATGCCGCGTCGTGACGGCAGATTCGCAGCCCAGTAGTCCGGGTTGCGGCGATAGGAGATCTGCTTGTCGTTCTTGCGTTCATCGATCAGATACGCACCGCTGCTGATCGGCGCAACGGCGGCGATCTGGTCGAATGGCAGCCGTTTGCCGTTGGCCTGAACGCCCCACTTCGGCGAGAAAACCGGCAGGTCGCCGGCGATCAGCGGCGCATCGCGTTCTGCATGCCTGAATTCGAAGCGGACCGTGGCGTTGTCGATCACGGTCGCGCTTTTGATCACCGAAAACTGCGCGTTGAAAAGCGGCGAAGCCTGCGGACTCGTCAGCGTGTCGAACGAATATTTGACGTCAGCGGCGGTGATCGGATCGCCGTTGGAAAAGCGTGCCGCGGGATTGATATGGAACGTCGCCGAACTCAGATCGGCAGCAACCTCGACGTCGTCCGCAATCAGCGGATATTCGGAAGCCAGTTCGTCCCAGCTACGCTGCATCAGCGTATCGAACATCAGGTTCTGAATGTCAGGCGCCGGCGCGCCACGCACCAGAAACGGATTCAATGAATCGTAAGTCTGAAGTTCGTTGTAGTTTTCAAAGCTGAGCGTACCGTTAGCCGGCGCATCAGGATTTGCGTAGTCGAAGTGCGTGAAATCGGCGGGATATTTCGGCTGATCGTATTGCGCAATCGAGGGCTTCGCCTGCGCCGGAGCCGCGCTCAAACTCAGGCAGAAACTCAGCGCGACCAGCGACGCGGCGCCGACCGTCAGCAGCGGCTGGCGCGGAACCGTGCATAGAGTGCGCGGCCAGCGAAACTTCACAAGTCTCATCTTTGGAATGCGAGAGGACGCACGCCGGCCTCGAGCCCGCGCGCGGTACGTCGAATCGGCGCGAACGGCGGCTTGACGCCGTCGGTCGCGTTGCTTTCTCCAACTGAGCCGCTCCGGCACCGGTGACCGGAAGCCGGAGCGGCCAACCCGCTAGACAGACTGCGGGGGAATCGCCAACATCAAAGACATCAGAAGCGGTACGTGGCACCGACCTGGAAGAAGCGGCCGATGTTCGTATAGAGCGACTGGTCGTAACCCGTGATATCCGGGGTAGCTTGCCACTCGACGTCGAACGGCGGCTTGCGATCGAAGATGTTGTTGATGCCGCCGTAGATCGTCCAGTTCTTGAAGCCGCGATACGTCGCCACGAGGTTGAACTGGCTGTACGACGCCACCGACAGCGTACCACCGTCGCCAAATTCCGCTGCCACCGCGTTGGTGTACGGGCCCGTGTACTGCCACGTCAGCGTGGTGGTGAGCTTGCGGTAATCCCAGCTCAGGCTCGTGTTGCCCTTCCAGCGCGGATTACTTGCGCCGAACGGTTGCAGCAACGCAAGGTTGTTGCCGGCGAAGTCCTGCGTCGGCGCACCCGGGCTGTTCAGCTTGAAGTGCCACACGTAGGCCCAATCGCCTGCCAGCGTGAACGTGCCGTACTTCGTGCCGACCGACTTGCGGAAGTTCATGTCGAAGCCATCGGTGTCCAGCGAGCCGAGGTTGATGAACTGCTCCGCAATGTAGGCGACCGTGCCGTCCGGATTGCGAATTACCGTCGACGGGTTATTCGCATCCAGCACCGCGTTCGGGTCGTTCGTGCCGATCACACCATCGATGTGAATCTTATAGAACGCAGCGCCGATATCCGACGACGAATCCGGCGAGAGCTGGAAGCCGATGTTGTAGTTCTTCGTGTGCTCAGGCTGCAGCGCCGGATTGCCGTTGACCTGTTCCGTCGTGAAGTGCTTGGTCGGCACGCCGCTCGGGTCGTTCGGGTCCACCAGGTTCTGGTGCGCCAGATACGTTGCCTGCGAGTTTTCGACCAGCGTCGGAGCACGGAAGCCGCGGCTATACGATGCGAACGTCGTGAGCGCCTGCACCGGCTGGAAGCGCAATGCAAAGCTCGGCGAGAACGCACCACCGAAGTCGCTGTAGTGGTCGTAGCGGCCCGCCTGCGTGAACGTCAGGTTCCGGATGATCGGAATATCGACCTGATAGTAGACAGCGGCCACGTTGCGCTCGCCGTCGACCATCTGGATGTTGGCCGGCGCGGTAATCCCAAGCGCGCTATACGTACGCGAATTGATGATGTTGCTTTCGTGACGGAATTCTGTACCGAAACCGACACCGACCGGGCCGCCCGGCAGATTGAACAGGTTGGCCGTCGAGGTCTTCGCCGTGACGCTGTCGAGCTTCGAGATTGCCTGCTCGTAGTCGTTCTGGAACACACCGTTCAAGCCGTTCGGCGTCAACGACGGGTTCGCAAAGTTGTACACGCCGTTCTGCAGAATGTTCTCGACACCAGCGACGTTCAGGGCGTTGCCATAGGTCGTGTCGACCGTGCTCTGCGAGTGGCCGTAATCCGCGGACCAGTCCCAGTCACCCAGCTTCGCCGTCGTGAACGAACCCTTCACGCCGGTCATCGCGCGCCAGAAGGTCGATACCGTGTCCGCCGAAACCGTGTTCGGGAAAGTGTAGTTGATCTGCGCCGGTGCGCCGAACGGGTTGTACGGATTGGTCCCCGGCACCGTGCGGTTCAGCGGCAATGCCGAACCGGTACTCGGATTGAACGCATTGGTCTGACTGCTCAGCACCGCCGGACCCTCGTTTTGCGAGGTTTCGTTGCGGCTCACCCACAAGTCGCCGTAGGCCTGGATGTCGTCGTTGATCTTGAAGGTACCGCGCACTTTCGCGTTCAGGCGCGTCGTCGACGGTATGAGCGAAGTCTGGCTCGCGGGATTCGACTTACACTCCGCGCCGCCGTCCGCGGACACGCTACCGGGAGGGCACGGGCTCAGCGCCACCTTGCTGCCGTCCGGTGCGGTCCAGTACGATTGTTGATTCGGGCCGAGCGGACCGGCAATACCGCCAGGGAACTGCGTGAAGTCCTGATTCGCCGTCATCGCGCGATCGGCGAGCGAGGAGCCGCTATCGCGGTAGTAGCTCGCTGCAGCCGTCACGTTGAAGCGGTCGCCATTCAGATCGCCGATACCGCCGAGCACGCTGAAGTTGCCCTGCGCGTCACCCGGATGCTGCGCCTTGCCGAGCTGGCCGTCGATCTGCAAGCCCTGGAAGTCCTTCTTCGTGATGATGTTGACCACGCCGGCGATTGCGTCCGAACCGTACACCGAGACCGCACCGGTCTTCACGATGTCGATGTGGTCGATCATGTTGAGCGGGATCGAATTCACGTCGAAGAACGTGTCGGTGAAGTTCACCGCCTTGCCGTAATTCGCCACCCGTTGGCCGTCCACCAGCACCAGCGTGTACTTCTCGCTCAGACCGCGCAATGCAATGCCGCCACCGCCTTGCGCGGAGCTGTTCATCGTCGTCTGGCCCCAGCTGCTTCCCGAGTTCGCCGACGTGCCGCGCAGGAAGTCGGCCACGGTCGTATAACCGCTTTGCACGATTTCCTTGGCCGTGATGGTCTGGACTTCCGTGTTGCCGACCTTGTCCGACGTGCGGATCAGCGAGCCGGTCACTTCAAATTTCTTGAGTTGCTGAACCCCTTTCCCCGTCGGCGTTGCGGTGTTGTTATCCGCGGACGGCGTGGCAGCAGTGGCCGCTGCCGGCGTGCTTTCCGTCGTCGCGCCTGCCGCCGTGCCGGTGGTGGCCGGCTGGCTCTGTGCAAACGCCGGCACGGCAATTGCGGCCGACAATGCCAGTTCAGCCCAGATTATTCTTCTAATGGCCAGCGCCAATGCCCTTTGTTTCATTTTTCCCCTTCTCGCTCGTCAGTAAGGCCACAGCAGTATGTGAAGAGTGGTCCCGTGACCTCTCCACTCGATATACGGCGATCTCGCGCCGCGTTCCGTTAAAGCAACGTCAAATAACTCAGTGTCGGACTACTAATTTATTACAATCGAGATACGCGATTCTTTCTAATCTGTTTCATCTCTACTGCCACGCGAGTGGGTTTTTCTATGCACCGGCCTGTCTTTCCCAAACTGCGGGCTAAACCTAAGCAATACTTATAAATATCGACTGACGGCTTTTCGACGAATCATGGCCTGCAGTGCTAGAACAATCTTGGCGTTCCCACCCATACGACCGTCGCTTCTTCACGCGCGGTATTGGACCAGGAGTGCGGCACGGTAGACTCGTAGTGCGCGGTGTCGCCTGCCTGCAATACGAACGTTGTGCCTTCCAGCGTGAGCGATATCTGGCCGCTCATCACATATAAGAATTCTTCACCGGCATGCGTCGTCACTTCTGATGGGCTCTGCCCCACCGGCATCCTGACGAGGATCACTTCCAGCTTGCTGCCAACCGACAGGTTCGTCAGCCTTCCAAATAAATTGGCGGTTCCATCGAATCCGAAGTACTTCAACTCGCTTCCTCTGCGCACCGACTTGTCTTCAGTCGGTGTGTCGACGAAGTACTGCACCGTGACCCCTAAGGACCGGGCAATGCCCACTAGCGATGTGATCGAGGGCGTCGCATGACCGCGTTCGACCTGCGACAGAAAGGGCTTGGAAATTCCCGCGGTGGTTGCCACTTCATCCAGCGTGCGCTTGAGCCGTTGGCGGAGCGCGCGGATTTTGTTTCCTATAGAGACCGCAATGTGTGCCTTGTTATCGAGTGGCAAAACCATAGCAAGACAGAATCCCGTAGTCAAAATTAGTTTGATCTGATCAAACTATGTTTCATTGGGTGCAACATCCTCCATAAAACATGCGTGATGTGCGTGGTTGGATGCCGCGAAGGACGACTGGATCAATACGATGTTCGTGAGGCTTCCGTGCGTGAGGCGAGCCGCACCATGGTTGCGTACGCAACCATGGTGCGACTACTGAAGTCGGCCCGTGCACCGTCCAGCGATTGAGCGCGTTGTTCATCGTTGTCTTTTCATGCATTTCGCCAACGCGCCCCACCCGATGGAATAGATCGGGCACCGGGTGTCCCTATTTGGACGCCACCAGCACCCACAGGCGGGCCAGGTCCGCCGAACCATCCGTGCCCTTCACTGCGCGGAAGGTTTGCACCGCGCGCGCTTTATCGCCCGCTACGAAGTACGCCTCGCCGAGATGCAGTTGCGCCTGGTCCGGGTGATCGATTCCACCCTTCGCAATCGCGGCATCCATTGCTGCGAGACCTTGCTTGGTCTGCCCAGCGAACACCTGGTTGAATCCCATGTCGACAGGTGCCACGGGATTCGCCGAATCCGCCGGCGCCTGGGCCCGTTTTGCGGCGAGCGCCTGCAAACGCTTCTCGCGATCCGCCTGCGCATCGTGCCCGAGAACGCCCGACGAAAAGCCTTGATCGATGACCTGTTTGCCTTCAGCCGTGGTGCCTGCCACGATCGCGAGTTGGGTCATTTCCATGTAGTCGTCGGCGGTGGCAAGCGAGCCGGTCGCACGGCGCAGTCGATAGGTGTCGATATCGAGTGCCGACGAATAGCCAGGCTTGCTGCGAATCGCGGAGAATAGATCGACCCAGTAAGACTGCTTCGGATGGTAGGCGACCAGTTTTTCGAGCGAGCTGCGATACGTCGCGTCGTCCTTCACGCGTTGGGCACACGTGCCGAGCAATTGCAGTTGCGACTCGTCGGGTGCGCGGCCCGCACGCACTTCTGTGTCGACTGTCGGTTTAAGCAAGCTCACCACATTGCCGCAATCGTTCGACAGGTAGTACGACTGGACCAGCAAGGTCCGCATGTCGGGATCGCCGCCGCCTGATTTCAGATAGCGTTGCGCGACCTTCGCTGCCTGCGCGTAGTTCTTCTGCTGGAAGTAGATGCCAGCCAACGCCGCGCTGGTGCGTTGCTCATCCGCGCCCGCGAGATGCCCCGAATTCAGCAGGGCTTCATACGCCTGGGCAGCCACCGCGGAGTCGCCCGCGGCGGCGGCTGCCGCACCGCGCATCTGTTCGATCATCGTGCTTTCATAGACCGTCTTGGCGGGCACGGCGGCCGCCTGATCGATCTTCGTCAACGCGTCCTTGTACTTGTGCGCGCGGTACAGATCCTGCGCGGCATTCAGCGGTTTGGCCACATCCGGCCGCAACGAATCGGCGGCATGAGACGCGAGAGGCAGCGCGACGAGCGCCGACAGCCCGCCGATAGCGGCCGCAATCACGGCGCGCCCGAAGCGTTGATGGATCGTTAGCATTGCACTTCCTTATTGCATGTACTGCTCGTTGCCGATCAGGCCGATTTTGGTGGCGCCGAGCCGTTGCGCGGACGCCATGACCGCCGCGACATCCTTGTACGGCACCAGCTTGTTGGGCCGCAGATGAATCTCGGCCTGCACCGGTTCGGCCGCCACTCGCGCGAGCCGGCTTTCGAGCGCCGCGCGATCCGGCACGGGCTGACCGTTCCAGGTGGTGGTGCCGTCGAAGTCGATATCGATCTGCACCACTTCCGGCTGCGTGATTGGCGGCGGCGGATTGCCGACCGGCAAGTTCATCTTGATGGCATGCGTCTGGATCGGAATCGTGATGATCAACATGATCAGCAACACCAGCATCACGTCGATCAGCGGCGTGGTGTTGATATCGACCATCACATCCGGTTCGGCGCTACCGCCACCCGAAGATACGTTCATTCCCATAGTTGCCTCTGTCCTCGGTGCTTTAGTTGTCGACCAGAGTTGGCGCTTTAGCGCTTACTCTGGTCCCATGCAAAGCATTTAGTCCGATCCCATGCAAAGCTAGCCGCCGCGCGCGGGCGGCTCCGTGATAAACGAAACCTTGGCGATACCGGCGCGCTCGCACTCGGTAATGACCCGGCCGATGAATTCATAGCGAGTGCTCTGATCGCCGCGCACGTGCACTTCCGGTTGCGGCGTCATGACCGACACGGTTTTCAGGCGTGCCAGCAGCGTAGGCGCATCGACCTGCTTCTCGTTCCAGAAGAAATCGCCGTCGCGATTGACCGCGATGACGATACTTTTGGGCGTCGTTTGCAGCGGCTGGATCGTCTCCTTCGGCAACTGCACCGGCACCGTATGCGTCACCACCGGAATCGTGATCAGAAAGATGATCAGCAGGACCAGCATCACGTCGACGAGCGGCGTGGTGTTGATACTGGAGATGACCTCGTCGTTGTCTTCCTGCCCAACGCTCATTGCCATGACGGACTCCGCTTATTGGGCCAGCGATGCTTCGCGAGCGACAGCAGCGGCGGCAGCGGTAGCGCGTGCCGGACGACGGCTGCCGGCAAGCAATACCGTGTGCAACTGCGCGCCGAAGGCACGAACCCGCTCCATCACCGACTTGTTGCGGCGAACCAGGAAGTTGTAGCCGAGCACCGCCGGCACTGCCACGGCGAGACCGATCGCCGTCATGATCAGCGCCTCGCCCACCGGACCCGCGACCTTGTCGATCGAAGCCTGGCCCGCAATACCGATTGCCGTCAGTGCGTGATAGATACCCCAGACCGTACCGAACAGACCGACGAACGGCGCCGTCGAGCCGACCGTACCGAGGAATGCCAAGCCGTCTTGCAGACGATTCGACACGTTGGTGATCGCGCGCTCGACCGACGTATCGATCCACGTGTTGCGGTCGACCGCTTCGAGCAATGCTTCGTCATGATGCTCGCCGGCCTCGATCGCGGTTTCGGCGATGAAGCGGAACGGCGACGATTCGTCGAGCTTCTTTGCGCCTTCGCTCAGCGACGGTGCGCTCCACAGTTGCTCGTCGGCGCTCTTCGCGCGGCGGTTCGCACGGAACTGCTCGACGAATTTGGTGATCATGATGTACCAGCTGCCCATCGACATCAGCACCAGCAGAATCAGGACAAAGCGTGCCACGAAGTCGCCGTTCTTCCAGAGGGCGCTGAGGCCGTAGGGATTGTTGACGGTTTCGGACGTGGCCGGCTGCGGCGGCGGCACGGCTTCGTCAGTGGCCGAGCCGGCCGTTTGCGGTGCGGCGGTGGCGGGCGCAGCAGCCGACGCAGTAGCGTCGCTAGCTTGCGCGTGGGCCATTTGCGGTGCCACAAAGGTATCCACCGTGGTTACGGCGAACAACAGGGTTGCCGCCAATGCGGCGAGAGTACGCTTCTTCATGCCTGCTCCAAGTTCATTAGCACAACTTCTAAACTAAGACTGATAAATCGCTACCGGTACCGAACAGCCTGTGGGTTTCAGTTCAGGTTAAACGAGAACGGAACTTGCACACGGACAGCCTGGCCTTGGGAAACGCACGTGAACTGCTTGACCGCGTTGAAAGCTGCGCGATCCAGCGAGGAATCGTCTGCGGACTTGGCAACCCGTTCATTCGTAATATGGCCCTGCGGGTCAACGACGAATTCAATGAGCACATCACCCGTCACGTTGTTTTCCTGAGCTTCCTTCGGGTAGCGAATCGACGAACGGATCTGATCCGAGTTCGGACACACCACACCAACCTCCATGCTCACGGGCTTGCTGGGTGCGGGAGGCGCCGGCGGCGGGGGCGCTGCAACCGGCGCCGACACGACCGGCGCGGCCTGATGCGTGATAGTCGGCTGCTGCGGCGCCTGCACCTGCACTTCCGGCGGCGGCACGAACGGCGGCGGCGGCGGCGCGAACTTCGGCGGCGGCAATTGCACCGTAGGCAACGGCGGCGGCGGAGGTGGCTTCACCGGCTCGATGATCTTCGTTTCGATAGGATGCTGGATGACCTGCACCACCTTGGTGGCGAGGCCATTGATCAGTGCGTAGATCAGCACGATGTGCAGGAGCAGAACGACCGCGATGCCGCCAAAGCGGCGCACCGGGTTTTGCTGCTTGCGCCCAAACTCACGCGGACGCCCCGGCCTTTCCATCCGGGCCATTGCTGCCGGAAATTGCCCTTCAACTTTCGTACCCACCTTTACTCCTCCGGCGTGAACCGTCCATTTCTGTAACTGCAGCGCGCTTACTTACCGCAAACAACGTTCGCATCAATCGATCACACGCACCGTCCGATCCATTAATTTGTAGTCCAAATCGTGAAATGCAGTGATCGGACCGAGACCGATGACACGGGTACTGCCTGGAACCTCATAGCGGTGGGCCGAGCATGGCGACGCATCGGTCTAAGTAGAACTACTAATAGATCGATTTCGAGACGTTCGTTTCGGCTTTTGCTTCAACGCTGGCAACAGCTTTACTATCGTGTTCCACGGCTACGGAACTTTTCGCGTAAAGGTCACATGCGTTTCATGGGGGGCAAAGATATCAGGACAAAAAATGTACGGTCAAACTTTTTTTGATGCGAGCATACTAAGTTTAGAGCATTTACTCTAATTAGTGCCATATTGATGTTGCTCTAAAAGAATAAGCGCGTCTTGAGCAGATACAGGTGCGTTATGCGCGACTCGATAGTTGGGATACGAGCGCTGAAACGGCGTATTGGAATGCGCTTGGCACTGCCCTCGAATCGCTCGCAACAGAGCGCGAAGAAGCCCGACTGTCGGGTCTTTGGCGGTGGCAGGACAAACATCGAAATGAGCCGGGAATAGTCTGCCTAGCGAGACTGTTGAGCGTCAGGAACGACTCGCGGCAACAAACATGAATAGCAGAAACAGATAAAAATGTTTGAAGATTTTTTCGGCGTATTTACGACACTTTAAATCCACAATCCAATTACGGGCTTTATGGAATTACAAAACAATTCCAATTTATTACATATAGCCAACAAAGCCAGATACACAACGCGTGGCGACGCAGTCGGGTCGTCACGCCCCTCCGAAGAGTCCGAATGACTCGTTGCCGCTGAGCATGGATCGCGCGGACACGCTCTCCATACTCAACAGCAACGCCGATGGACGCATCAGCGCTTGCGCCCTTCGTGTCGTCAGCCGTTCGTTCCTTCACCAGCTACTCGCTCGGGCTCGCTTTGCTTTCGCGCGAGCACGGGCCGCAGCGCTGCACCGGTGTGGCTGGCCGCGACGCGAGCCAATCCTTCGGGGTCCGTAGCAGCGACAATGGTTCCGCCGCCCACCCCGCCCTCCGGACCGAGATCGATGATCCAGTCCGCTTCCGCGATCACATCGAGATCGTGCTCGATCACGACCACGCTATGGCCGCCGTCCGCGAGACGATGCAGCACGCGAATCAGCTTGGCGACGTCCGCCATGTGCAGGCCAACCGTCGGTTCGTCCAACACGTACAACGTATGCGGTGCTTTCTGGCCTCGCCGCGTGATGTCGTCGCGCACCTTGCTCAGTTCAGTGACCAGCTTGATACGCTGCGCTTCGCCACCTGACAGCGTAGGTGATGGCTGACCGAGCGTCAGATAACCCAGCCCGACATCCTTCATCAATTGCAATGGATGCGCGATATTGGAGATCGGCGCGAAGAATTCGACGGCCTCATCGATCTCCATGGTCAGCACGTCGCCGATGTTCTTGCCGCGCCAAGTGACCGCGAGCGTCTCGGGATTGAAGCGTTGCCCGTGGCAAACGTCGCACGGCACTTTCACGTCGGGCAGGAAGCTCATGCCAATCGTGCGTACGCCTTGCCCTTCGCAAGCCGGGCAGCGGCCCTCGCCGGTGTTGAACGAGAAACGCGACGCCGTGTAACCGCGTGCGCGTGCTTCGAGCGTGCCCGCGAACAGCTTGCGGATCGCATCCCACACGCCAATGTAAGTGGCGGGACACGAACGCGGCGTTTTACCGATTGGCGTCTGATCGACTTCGAGTACGCGGTCGATGGTTTCCCAGCCCGTGATCGAATCACAGCCCTGCCACGCATGCGTGACATTCAGCGGCGCGCGCGGCGCGCTGCGCGCGAGCACGCTCGAGCGCCGGTTCGCTGCCGGCTGCTCCTGCGCCGCCGCTGAACGCGCGCGGCGCGTAGCCGGCGACGACAGAACCGAGCGCCCCACCGCGTCCAGCAGATTGGCCATCAGCACATCGCGTGCGAGCGTCGATTTGCCTGACCCGCTCACGCCGGTCACCGCAACCAGCCGCGAGAGCGGAATGCCGACCGTCACGTTGCGCAGATTGTGCAGTTTGCCGCCGTGCACTGTCAGCCAGTTTTCCGGCACGGCCGCCGCGCGTTTGGTCAGCGCGACCACCTTGCGACGCGGCTGCAACGGATGCACGATCGGCTGCGCGAGGAACTGGCCGGTCAGCGAATCGGGCTGCGCCGACAGATCGGCCACGCTGCCCTGCGCGATGAGCGTACCGCCGCGCTTGCCCGCGCCTGGCCCGATATCGATGATGTGGTCGGCACGCCGGATCGTGTCTTCGTCATGCTCGACGACCACCAGCGTATTGCCCTTCTCGCCCAGCTTGCGCAAGGCGTTCAGCAGAATCTGGTTGTCCCGCGGATGCAGACCGATGGTCGGTTCGTCCAGCACGTAGCACACGCCCTGCAGGTTGCTGCCCAGTTGCGCGGCTAGCCGGATACGTTGCGCCTCGCCACCCGAGAGACTCGGCGCCGCCCGGTCGAGACTCAGATAGCCGAGTCCGACTTCCTCGAGGAACTGCAGACGGCTGCCGATTTCGCTGACCACGTCGCGCGCGATTTCCGCATCGCGGCCGCTCATCTTCAGCGTGTCGATCCACTTGCGGGTATCGGACACGGTCCATTGCGCGACATCGACAATGGCCTGCGCGGCGAACGTGACAGCCCGAGCGGTCGGGTTCAGCCGCGTACCCGCGCAATCCGAACACGGTTCGTCGACGAGCCCGTCGGGCTCCTGCTCCTCGGACGGCAAGCTTTGCTCGCGGCCGCGATTGTCCTCAACCAGAACGGTATCGTCGTAGGCCGCGCGTTGTTCGCGCGTCAGCGCGAGGCCTGTACCGACACACGTGGTGCACCAGCCATGCTTGCTGTTATACGAGAACATGCGCGGATCGAGTTCCGGATAGCTCGTGCCGCACACCGGACAGGCACGCTTGGTGGAAAGCACCTTCACCGCACCGAGTTTCGCCGTGGTGCGGCCGCCGCTGATCGCGTCGTGCAGACCGTCGAGCGGCGCCAGCAGATGCATCACGCCCTTGCCGATTTCGAGCGTCTGGTCGAGCGCCTGGCGCAATTCGGTTTCGTTGTCGGCCGACACGACGAGGTCGGCCACCGGCAATTCAATCGTATGTTCGCGGAAGCGATCGAGCTTCGGCCACGGATCCACCGGCACAAACTCGCCGTCCACGCGCAGATGTGTGTTGCCACGCGCTTTGGCCCATTTCGCGAGATCCGTATAGACGCCCTTGCGATTCACCACCAGCGGCGCGAGGAAGCCGACATGCTGACCCTTGTGATCGCGCAGCACCTGCGCCGCGATCGACTCGACGCTTTGCGAGGTGACCGGCGTGCCGTCGTGAATACAGTGCTGCAGACCCAGCTTCACATACAGCAGGCGCAGGAAGTGCCACACCTCCGACGTGGTGGCCACCGTGCTCTTACGGCCGCCGCGCGACAAACGCTGCTCGATCGCGACGGTAGGCGGAATGCCGTAGACAGCATCCACCTCCGGCCGCCCGGCCGGCTGCACGATGGAACGCGCATACGCATTCAGCGACTCGAGATAACGGCGCTGCCCTTCGTGGAACAGAATGTCGAAGGCGAGCGTGGATTTGCCCGAACCGGACACGCCGGTAATCACGTTGAACTTGCCATGCGGAATGTCGACGTCGAGCGCTTTCAGGTTGTGCTCGCGCGCATTGACGATGCGCACCACGTCTTCGCCTTCAATCGCCCGGCGCGCACGCGCCGCGCTCAAGGCCTTTTGCAGTGGAATACCCTGCGCGGCCGGTTCGGCCGCCGCGTTCATGGCGCGGTCGTATTGCAGCAGTGCCTCGCCGGTGTGCGATTCCGGGCAAAGTTTGACGTCTTCCGGCGTGCCGGCGCAGAGCACGCGGCCGCCGCCGTCGCCGCCTTCCGGGCCGAGATCGATCAGCCAGTCGGCTGCGCGAATCACGTCAAGGTTGTGCTCGATCACGATCAGCGAGTGGCCGCTCGCGAGCAACTTGCCGAACGCCTGCATGAGCTTCGCAATGTCGTCGAAATGCAGGCCCGTGGTGGGCTCGTCGAACATGAACAGGCGTTTCGCGACAGCCTGTTTGGCTCCGCGCGCCGTGCGCGCCTGCGCCGATTCCGCAAGAAAACCCGCCAGCTTGAGACGTTGCGCTTCGCCACCGGACAAGGTAGGCACCGGCTGGCCGAGTTTCACGTATTCGAGCCCCACGTCGACGATTGGCTGCAGCACGCGCAATACTTCGGCATCCTTCGCGAAGTAGGCGGTGGCCTCACTGACCGTCAGTTCAAGCACGTCGGCAATGCTCAGTGCGCGGGCCGGCTCGCCACGCCCGATTTTCACTTCGAGCAATTCAGCGCGATAGCGACGCCCATCGCAATCCGGACAGCGCAGATACACGTCGCTCAGAAACTGCATTTCGATGTGTTCGAAGCCCGAGCCGCCGCAAGTCGGGCAGCGCCCGTCGCCCGAATTGAAGCTGAACATGCCAGGACCGTAGCCGCGTTGCTGCGCGAGCGGCGACTTGGCGAACAGCTTGCGGATTTCGTCGAACGCACCGACGTAACTGGCGGGATTAGAGCGCGCCGTCTTGCCGATCGGCGACTGATCGACGAAGACTACATCTGTGACCTGGTCAGCGCCGCTCAGGCTGCGAAACGCACCGGGCGATTCGGTCGCGAGACCGAAGTGCCGCGCCATGGCCGGATACAAAACATCTTGCAGCAAGGTGGATTTGCCGGAACCCGATACGCCTGTCACGCAAACCAGCCGTTGCAAAGGAATCTCGACGGTCACGTCACGCAGATTATGTTCGGTCGCGCCTTCGAGCACGATGCGCGGCGTGCCTGCATCCACGGGACGCTGCGACCAGTGCGCCGCGTCCGCCACATGCCGCCGCCCACCGAGATACTCGCCCGTCAACGTGCCGGACGAGCGGATCGATTCGGGCGCGCCGTCATAAATGATCGAGCCGCCACGCTCGCCCGGCCCCGGGCCCATGTCGATGAGGCGGTCGGCCGCCAGCATCACGGATGGATCGTGTTCGACCACCACCAGCGTATTGCCGGCGTCGCGCAGCCGATGCATGGCTTCGACGATCCGGTTCAGGTCGCGCGGATGCAGGCCGATACTCGGCTCGTCGAGCACGAACAGCGTTTTCGTCAGCGACGTGCCGAGCGCGGTGGTGAGGTTGATCCGCTGCACCTCGCCGCCCGAAAGCGTGCGGCTTTGCCGGTCGAGCGTCAGATAGCCCAGCCCGACGTCGCATAGATATTTGAGGCGCGTGCGCACTTCGGCAAGCAATAGCTTGAGCGCGTCATCCAGCAACGCGCTCGGCAGACTGATTTCGTCGAAGAAACGGCGGATGCGCTCGATCGGCAGCAGCATCAGATCGTGCACGGTCAAACCCGGCAACGCTTCGAGTTGCTTGCGCTGCCACTCGACGCCGCGCGGCATGAAACGTTTTTCGGGCGTGAGCACCGCGTCGGCATTCTCTTTACTGCCGAGACGCCACAGCATGGATTCCGTTTTCAGACGCGCGCCGCCGCAGGTTTCGCAGGGTGTATAGCTGCGGTACTTCGACAGCAGCACGCGAATATGCATCTTGTACGCTTTCGACTCGAGATACTCGAAGAAGCGTTTGACGCCATACCAATGGTTTTGCCACTTGCCGTCCCAATCCGGCGAGCCGTTGATGACCCAGTCGCGTTCCGCGTCGGTCAGCTCGCCCCACGGTGTGCCGCGGCGAATATCGGCTTTCGCCGCGTAGCGCATCAGATCGTCCTGGCACTCCTTCCAGGCCGGCGTTTGCATCGGCTTGATCGCGCCGTCGCGCAGCGTCTTGCGCGAATCAGGAATCACCAGGCCGAGATCGACACCGATCACGCGACCAAAACCGCGACAGACTTCGCACGCGCCGTAGGCCGAGTTAAACGAGAACAGCGCCGGTTGCGGGTCGGCATAGCGCAGGTCGCTCTCGGGACTGTGCAGGCCGGTGGAGAAACGCCAGATTTGCGGTTCGGCCGCCTTCGCCTCGGGGGCTTCTGGCGCTTCCGGTGCTGCAGGCAGCACGTAGATGTTGACGCGGCCGCCGCCGCGTTTGAGCGACGCCTCGATCGCTTCGACCACCCGTTGTTTGTCGGCCTGGCGCACGCGGAAACGATCCGCCACCACGTCCAGCAGCTTGCGCTTGCCGGTAGGCGAATCGACTTCGCGCTGCGCCTGCACGCGCGTGTAGCCGCTTGCCGACAGCCACTGCTCCACTTCCTGCTCGGAGGCGGATTCGGGCAACTCGACCGGGAAGGTGACGACCAGCCGCGGATCGTGCTCCGCGGTGCGCTCGAGCAGTTCGGCGTAGATCGTTTCCGGCGTGTCGTGCCGCACCTGCTGCGCCGTCTTGCGGTCGAACAGTTCGGCCGCGCGCGCATAAAGCAGTTTCAGGTGGTCGTTGAGTTCCGTCATCGTGCCGACGGTGGAACGCGAGCTGCGCACCGGATTCGTCTGGTCGATCGCGATGGCCGGCGGAACGCCGTCGACCCGGTCGACCTGCGGCCGGTCCATGCGATCGAGAAACTGCCGGGCGTAGGCGCTGAAGGTTTCGACGTAGCGCCGCTGCCCTTCCGCGTAAAGCGTGTCGAACACGAGACTCGATTTGCCGGAACCGGACGGGCCGGTCACCACGGTCATTTCGCCGGTTCGTATGTCGAGATCGACGTTTTTCAGATTGTGCTGGCGTGCGCCGCGAATGCGGATGAGGTTATTGGAAGCCAATTTTCGCTTTCAAATCAGTTGGTTGAGGTTAAATCTCACGCCGATTTTCTCCCCTGAAACCCACCCTCTCACACTAACGGATTCAAGCACTTACAGAGGGGTTCTGGATCGGGCGCCTTCGAAGCCTATACTGTACACCCATACAGTACTCTGGCGCTGTGCCGCGGACCGCGCTTGCTACGCCATGGGCGCGCCACCCACTCCTATTCGCCCGCGCTCGGCCTGAACCCTCATTCTTTCTCTTGATAAGCAGCCAGAACCCGATGCGCGACCATATCAATAGCGGGTTTCACCAATCCGTTCTTGTCAGTCCAGACCTTGGGCGTCAACGCCCCACTAATCGCGACACTATCCGCATCAGCGAGCGCCAGTAGCGCGCTCTGCACATCGTCATCAAACGCAATCACGTTGACGAAAATCGTATCGCCATC
Source organism: uncultured beta proteobacterium (assembly GCA_963738755.1). Taxonomy (GTDB): domain Bacteria; phylum Pseudomonadota; class Gammaproteobacteria; order Burkholderiales; family Burkholderiaceae; genus Paraburkholderia. Next base: position 86,434 of record CAVTXZ010000026.1, on the reverse strand, counting down.
GTTGGTGGCGGCTCTCACCTTGCAGGTCACAAACCGCTTGCCATTCTGTCCCGTACGAATCTGCGCTTCACCGTACAGCCGCCCACCCACCAGTCCATCGATCATCGCCCTGCTCCAGTTATCCCCACACCCTGCAAAACAACAGCGTCTCGCACATCGCCCATGATCCCACGATAGCCCGCGCCGCCCGGCAAAAAGCCCCCGAGGCAAACCTCACCTACCCACCGTCATATCCACACCGCGCACCAGCCGCTTCGCCAATCTCGGCTGCCGCAACTGCTCAAGCCACCATTGCAACGCACGCCCCTCGTGATCGCCGCGCCACGCGACATACAGCACATTCGGCTCGCGCGGATCGACCGTCGCCTTCTCGACCAGTTCACCGTTCTTCAACAACGAAGCCACGCGCTGCCGCGGCAACCACCCCACGCCCAATGCATCGCGCTGCGCGAGAATCTTCGCCCGCATGCTCGGCACTGCCAGCGACGCCTGCCCGCCCATCACGCCGTAAGCGCGCCCCGCCGTCGTGCGCGACGAATCGGCTACCACCACGGCGCGATGCTCGAGAATCCGCTCGCGCCGCAACGGCCCCTCGACACGCGCCAGCGGATGGCGCGGCGAGATCGCGAACACCCACTCCATCACGCCAAGCTCGAACCACCGCAAACCGGGAATCGCCGGCGGCTCGTTGGTGGCGCCCACGATCAGGTCGGCACGGCCATCGCGCAATGCCTCCCACGTGCCGCTCAAAACCTCGTGCGTGAAACGCAGCTTGACGCCGGATTCGAGCGCGTCGAACGTACGCACGACCGGCATCAGCAGTTCGAACTCGAGAATCTCGTCGGTCACCACCCACAGGCGGTCTTCCCAGCCGCTCGCAATTTGCCGCACGCGCTGCGTCATGCGCGACACGTCCAGCATCAGCCGCGCGGCCTCGTCGGCTAGCAGTTGACCGGCCGGCGTCAGTTGCAGCCGATAGCGGCGGCGATCGAACAGCAATGCGTCAAAGCGCGTCTCAAGCTGACGCGCGGCATGCGAAACGGTCGACGGCGCCTTGCCCAACCGCGCCGCCGCCCGCGACAGGCTGCCGGTCTCGCGAATTGCGTCCAGCAAGGCCAGTTCGTCTTCTGACAACATGTTCAATTCCTTCGAACGAGTTCAACGGGAAAATGGTACGGCAAAGCCTCCAGACACGTCCACCATTGCAACAAGCCTGCACATCGTCCCTGCCGACTCAACTTAACCCAAGGAAACATCATGCTTCAGTTTTACTTCCACCCGTCGCCGAATCCCATGAAAGTCGCGCTGCTGCTCGAAGAACTGCAAACGCCGTTCGAGCTGATCGCGGTCGACACCTTCAAGGGCGAGCAGCATCACGCAGCATTCCTGAAGATCAATCCGAACGCGAAAGTCCCGGCGATCGTCGACGACACCGTCACCGTGTTCGATTCGCAAGCGATCCTGCTGCATCTGGCGACGAAATACGAGCGCTTCCTGCCGGCCAATCCCACCGAACGCGCGCAGGCGCTGTCGTGGCTGATGTTCGTCGGCACCGGTCTCTCGCCGTTCTCGGGTCAGGCGGTGCATTTCCTGCATCACGCGCCCGCGCCGCTACCCTATGCGCGCAATCGCTACCTGAAAGAGGTGGAACGTCATTACCGCGTGCTCGACGCGCGTCTGGCCGAAGCGAAATATCTGGCGGGCGACAGCTACTCGATCGCCGATATGGCGCTGTGGGGCTGGGCCCATTTCGCCGGCTACATCCTGGGCGAAGCGGGACTCACCGGCTACCCGAACGTGAAGCGTCTGTTCGATGAAATCTCGGCGCGCCCGGCTGCGTCTCGCGCGCATGCGCTGAAAGACAAGCTCACGCTCAAGGCTGAATTCGACGAGGAAACGCGCCGTGCGCTGTTCCGCGACACGGCCGATCTGACCGTGTAAACGCGTTTTAGCCGGCCGCCTGCGGGTGGCCGGCGATCGTTCGAAATCGTATCGAAAGAGGAATGGATGTCATGGAAGCACGTTCTGTTGCGAAGCCGCCCGTTGGCGGCTTGCGCGTCAACAATGTGGCGTTGGCCACCGGAGATCTGAACGCGACGATCGCCTGGTATGAAGCCGTGCTGGGTTTCGTGGTGACCGAGCGGGGCCGCTTCGATGCGGTCGGCGCGGACTACGCCATGATCGAAGCAGCCGGTGTGCGCATCGAACTGGTGTCGCGCGCCCAAACCGCGCATCAGCGTGTGGATCGCACGTCACCGCCCGATCATCTGGACGTGCTCGGCTATAAGGCTATCGTATTCGAGACCGACGATCTGGCCGCCGCCACGGCAGCGCTGACGCTGCATGGCGTTGAATTCGTCTGGACCAATCAGCCGCTCAATGCACAACGCAGTTCGACCCTGCTGCGCGACCCGGAAGGCAATCTGATCAACCTCTTCGGACCGAACCGCGAGACGGCGTGAGCGCCTGAGCGCGCCCGCTCATGGCGCGGCGTTGGCTGCGCCGGCCGCCTCGAAGATATCGCGCAGCCACTGCGCAAACACCCGCACGCGCGACGACAACTGGCGATTCTGCGGATATAGCACCGAAACCGGCATGGGCGGCGGCGGATAGTCCGCGAGGATGATCTTTAGCCGCCCCGCAGCCAGTTCCTCAGCCACCCGGTACCGCGGCACCTGCACGATGCCGAGACCAGCAACCGCCGAACCGGTATAGAGGTCGGCGCCGGTGACCGATACCGCCGATGGCAGATGCACCGCGTGTTCGCGACCGTCCACCGTAAATTCGAGCGGCACCGCTTTGCCGGTTGCGCTCGACAGATAATTGACGGCCCGATGCGAGGACAGCGCCGCCAGATCGGCCGGCTCGCCATAGCTTGCCAGATACGCGGGGCTTGCGACCGTCACTTGCGGCAACTGCGCGACACGCCGCCCCACCATCGACGAATCCTGCAGATTCCCCGCCCGCAGCACGCAATCGACCCCTTCGCGCACCAGATCGACCAGCCGGTCGTCCTCGCCGATCGTCAGTTCGATGTCGGGATACTGCGCCAGAAACACCGGCAGCGCGGGCACGACGAAGTGCCGCGCCAGCGTGCCCTGCAGATTCACCCGTAACAGCCCCTTCGGCGCGAGATTCGAAAACGACCCCTCCGCCTCTTCCATATCGGCGATCAGCCGCACGCAGCGGCGGTAATACGCCTCGCCGTCATGTGTGAGCCGCACCGAGCGCGTGGTCCGCTCGAGAAGCCGCGCGCCGAGCCGCTGTTCCATCCGCTTCATCAGGTTGGTGACGGTAGCGCGGGGGATCTGCAGGTCGTCCGAAGCGCGGGTGAAACTTTGCCGCTCGGCGATGCGCACGAACACCCGCATTTCTTCGAAACGATCCATGTTGAGCGCCTTTGCGATTACCTGCCGGTCAATTGTTAAAGCAAATGGAATGATGATCGCAAGTTTAGCCCGATTATCTTCGCGCAGAAAGCGTCCATGATTCATCTCACTGACCCACCACCTACAAGGAAACGAATCATGAACACGATCAAAAACGCGCGAGTCGCTATCGTTACCGGCGCATCCCGCGGCATTGGCGCAGCAGTTGCGCAACGGCTTGCCCAGGACGGTTTTGCGGTCGCCATCAACTACGCGTCGAGCTCGGCAGAAGCCGATGCGCTCGTCGCGCAACTCACGGCCGGCGGCGCTAAAGCCATCGCGGTGAAGGCCGACGTATCGAAAGCCGATGAAGTGCGCCGCATGTTCGAGACTACCGAACAGCAGCTCGGCAAGGTCGACGTGCTGATCAACAATGCCGGCGTCCTCAAGACCGTGCCGCTTGCCGACACCAGCGACGCGCTGTACGACCAGACCTTCGACATCAACGTGCGCGGCACCTTCAACACGCTGCGCGAAGCAGCCACACGGATGAATAGCGGCGGGCGCATCGTCAACTTCTCGAGCACCACGCTCGCGCTGAACATGCCCGGCTACGCGATTTACAACGCCACCAAGGCCGCTGTCGAATCGTTCACGCATGTGTTCGCCAAGGAGCTGCGCGGCCGCAACATCGCGGTGAATGCGGTAGCGCCCGGCCCAATCGCCACATCGCTGTTCCTCGACGGCAAGACCGAAGAACAGATCCAGACCTTCGCCAACATGGCGCCGCTGCAACGCCTCGGGCAGCCGGACGATATCGCCTCGGTGGTGTCGTTCCTCGCCGGTCCGGATGCGGGTTGGGTCAACGGCCAGATCCTGCGCGCCAATGGCGGCCTCGCCTGAGCGCGAAGCTGGCGCTCTGCTGTTATCAGGCAGCCCGGACGTGTTGATGAAATCCACAATCCTGATCGCTTGCGCTGCGCTGCTGCCACTACTGATCGCCGCGTGCGATGCGCAATCGCAGCCGCCGGGCGCATCGGTCAATACGCGGAGCACCGCAATGAAGCCCTCAGTCACGTACCTGCATTTGCTGAAACACACGCCCTTCTTCACCGGCCTCACGACCGGTCAACTACGCTGGGTGATCGGTCATTCGCACGAATGGGAGGCGCAGCCAGGCGCCGTCGTCGCGCAATGCGGCGGCGATACCACCGGCGATCCCGCTATGTGGATACTGCTGGACGGCGGCTGGCAAGTCGAAGCCGACGGCCATGCGTATCCGGCGGGTCATGCGAGCGCGGGGAAATGGTTCAGTGCGGACGTGACAGACCGGCCATGCAGCCTCGTCACCCACGAACATAGCTATGTGATGAAGATTGAACGCGCCGACTTTGACGCGATGCTCGCGCAGGGTTTCGCGTTCGGCCCGCATCTCGACGCAGGCCGCCGCTACTATGGCGAAGTGTTCGCCGCTCCGGCCGAACTCGTCAAATGAGCTCGGACCGGAGCGTGCGGTGAAATAGCGCTCACGCCGCGCTTATTTCGTGCTCTTAGCGCGCTTACACCGCCTTGGGATTGCGCTCGACGAATCCTTCCTGATGCCAGTACGGATACGCCGGACGTACGGCGCTTGCCGCGTCGAGTTTCGCGACCTGCTCGGGCGTCAGATTCCAGCCGACCGCGCCGAGGTTCTGCCGCAACTGCTCTTCGTTACGCGCGCCGATCAGCACGGTCGACACCGTGGGCCGCTGCAGCAGCCAGTTCAGCGCGATCTGCGGCACGGTCTTGCCGGTTTCGGCAGCCACCTCGTCAATCGCGTCGAGTACGCGGAACAGATATTCGTCCGGCACCGGCGGACCCATGTCGGCGGTTTTATGCAGCCGGCTCGTTTCGGGCAACGGCTGGCCGCGCTTGATCTTGCCGGTCAAACGTCCCCAACCGAGCGGACTCCACACCACCGCGCCCACGCCCTGATCGACGGCGAGCGGCATCAACTCCCATTCGTAATCACGGCCGATCAGCGAGTAGTACGTCTGGTTCGCGACGTAACGCGGATAGCCGTAGCGGTCCGCGACATCCTGCGATTTCATCAGATGCCAGCCGGAGAAGTTCGACACACCCGTGTAGCGGATCTTGCCCGCGCGCACGAGATCGTCGAGGGTCGACATCACTTCGGCGACGGGCGTTTTCGCGTCGAAGCCGTGCAACTGGAACAGATCGATGTAATCGGTTTGCAGGCGCTTGAGCGCCTCGTCCACCGCCTGAATCAGATGAAAGCGTGACGAGCCGACACTGTTCGGACCATCGTCGAAGCGGAACGTCGCCTTGGTCGAGATGATCGCTTTGTCGCGCTTGCCCTTCAGCGCTTCGCCGAGCACCGATTCGGACGCGCCCTTCGAATAGATGTCCGCGCTGTCGAACATGGTGACGCCGGCATCGAAGCAGATGTCGATTAGCCGGCGCGCCTCGGCAACGTCGGTTGCACCCCACGCTTCGAAGAACTCGCCCTTGCCGCCGAACGTACCCGTGCCGAAACTCAGCACCGGCACCTTGAAACCGGACGCACCCAGATGTCTGTATTCCATTGATGACTCTCCATGGCTTAGCCGTCGATAAACGGACAATCAGTCTACCCGCGTCTCGGCAAACCGCGTTGGCGGCCATCCAGGCGCCGCGCCTAGCGACTCGACGCGGCCAACGCGTCGCGCGCCGCCAGAATCACGCTGTCCCAATCGCCCAGCGCGGGCTGGCGGAACAGCGTCGCGCGCGGATACCAGGGCGTGTCGGTGCGCTCCAGCATCCAGCGCCAGCAGGTGTCGAAGCGATTCAGAATCCACACGGGCTTGTCCAAGGCGCCGGCCAGATGCGCGGTGGACGTATCCACCGAAATCACCAGATCGAGATTCGCAACCAGCGCCGCCGTGTCGGCGAAGTCGTCGAGTTCCTCGGCGTAGTCGACGACATTTTGCGTCGATACACCGTGGGCGAGTTGCTGCGCAGCGGGTCCTTTCTGCAGGCTGAAAAAGCGCACATTCGGCACCTCGAGAAGCGGCGCCAGCCGCTCGAACGTGATCGAACGGCGCGCATCGTTCTTGCGGAGTTCAGCGACGTGCGGACGATTGCCACCCGCCCATACGAGCCCGACTTTCAGGCGGCCGTCCGGCTCTGCGTCGATGCGATCGCGCCAATGCTGTGCGGCCGCTGCGTCGGCGTATAGATAAGGCGTGGTGGACGGAATGCTCGCGAGGTCCGTCCTGAAGGCCAGCGGCAGACTCAGCAACGGACAGTGACAATCGAACGACGGCAGCGCCGTGCCTGCTTCGATCAATCGATCCACGCCGTCGAGCGTGGACATGAGGCGCATCAGTTCCGGCGGCACTTCAAGCACGACTTTCGCGCCGAGCTTCGACACCAGCGCGGCGTAGCGGCAAAACTGCAGCGTATCGCCGAGTCCCTGCTCCGCGTGCAGCAGAATCGTTTTACCCTCGATCGAAAAATCGCCTAACCAGAGCGGCTGCGCAAAGACACGCTTGCCGGCCTTGATACGGTTGCGCTCCCAGCGCCATTCGTACTTCTGCCATCCCGCTTCAAAGCGGCCCATTTGCAACAGGCACAGCGATTCGTTCCAGTGCGTTTCTGCTGCGGCAGGATTGACGGTCAGTGCGTGTTCATAGCTCCGCAACGCTTGCACGTGCTCGTTGAGATCGATCTGGGTCAGGCCGAGGTTGTTCCAGGCATCGGTGAACCGAGGGGCAAGTTCAAGCGCGCGCCGGTAGCTGCGTTCGGCCTCTTGCGGCTGGTTGAGGTCGCTCAGCGCATTGCCGCGATTGCTCCATGCGTCGGGATAATTCGGTTGCAACGCAAGCGCGTGATCGCAGCTTGCCAATGCATCGGCGGGACGGCCCAGATCGCGCAACACGCAGGCGCGGTTATTCCAGGCTTGCGCGAAATCCGGCGACAGGGAGATCGCGCGGTCAAAACTGGCGAGCGCTTCGAGCGGCACATTGAGACCGGCTTGCGCGTTGCCGCGATTGTTCAGGGCATCGGGAAATTTCGGCTGCAAGGCGAGTGCGCGATCGGCGCTTGCGAGTGCTTCGTCGAAGCGCTGCAACTGGTTGAGTGCGTAAGCGAGATTCGAATGGGTCGGCGCCTGTTTCGCATTGACGGCAATCGCCTTGCGGAGCAACTCGATGCCTTCCTGCAGGCGTCCGCCTTGCAACGCCAACGCGCCGAGCAATTGCATCGCATCGAAATGGCGTGGCTTGAGCTCGAGAATCTCGCGATAGAGTTCTTCGGCCTCGGTGAATGCGCCGTTGTGCTGAAGTGCGACGGCTTGCCGAAGCATGTGCTCCAACTGTTGCGGCAAATTGGCAGGCTTGCTCATAAGGAGAGCTTTGAATGAATGCGCGTGGAATGGGAAACGTTTTCGGATTGTCGGAGGCGCGCCGTCACTCGCGTATGCCCGGTCCGAAAGAACGATGCCGATTATCGCCGAAAAGCGCGCACTCGATCCGCTTTACGCAGGCTGAGTAAGCACTGGCGCTGCATGCGAAAGCCATGCTGGCGGTGTTGCAGCACTGTGATGAGGCGCGTCACGCCGCAACGTGACGCGCATGATGCATGCTTACTGTACGGCGAGGTGCTTACGCTTGGCGAGATCCTGAGCCATCGCGTAGTGCTCCTGGATGGTCGGCAGCGCCTGCTTCGCTGCGTCCTTCAATTGTTCGTCGCGACCTGAAGCGATTTCCGCCTGGAAGGCCGAGAGCGCTTTCTGTTCGCCCGCAAGTGCCACCTGCTCGATATAGGTCTTGTCGAAGTCCGCGCCACGCAGATTGTTGATGCTCGCGAGCACCGCTGCGTCGGGATCGTTCTTCGGCACGTCGACGCCGCGCGGGCTGGCTGCGCGCAATGCGTCGGAGATTTTTGCGTTGTCGCTCGACACACGTTCGGCGAAGGCCTTCACGTCCCGGTCGGTGGAGCGCGAGGTGGCAATGCGCGCGGCGTCGCGTTGCGTTGCCACCGACCGTGTCGCGTCGGCGATGAACGCCTGGTCTGCGGCATGCAGACGGCCGGCGCCCGGCGCTGCCGCTGCCGGCGCGGCAGGGGAAGTTTGAGCGCTGGCTGCGGTGGCGACGACCAGAAGACCGGCCATGCAGGCACTAGTGACGGCGGCGAGAGGCAAGCGGATCATATGTTCTCCTTGGAGTGGGAAAGCGAAACAACACTGATGCGTTTGCCGCTGGCCATCGCATGCCATTGCGGCATGAGCTTGCAATCTGCTTGCAAGTGGCTGACAGCATCACGCTTTATCGCTGTGCATTCTAGAAGTCGCCTTAGTCAGCATGTGAAACGACGGTGTCGCTTCTGTAACCTTAGGTAACCCTCATATGAATTAACGCTGAAGTCTTATGGGGTCGCGCGAGCGTTTTTTAATCTGCTGTACACGAGCGTATTGGCGTGCGCTCAGCCGAAAAGACGCGCAAACCTCTTGAAATTGCTGAATTTTCCGGCGGTCGGGCCGATAACAGAAAGGTGGGGCGCGCGCCGGGGCCCGGCGTACCGTATGCATGGCGCACCACACGCACCGTAATCCCTGGAGAGTTTCGATGGCAGTAGACCACCGCGTGAATGACGAACGCAGCAATCTGACGAGTTCGAACAAGTTCGAATTATTGCTGTATCGGCTGGGTGCGGTTCCTGGCAGCGACGCGCATGAGCTTTACGGCATCAACGTCTTCAAGGTGCGTGAAATATCGACGATGCCCACGGTGACGCCGATTGCCGGTTCGTCGCCTTACGTGATGGGCGCGGTGGACATACGCGGGCAGATCATTCCGGTGATCGACTTGCCGCGCCTGATGGGTTGCGAGCCGACGCGCGGTTTGAACATTTTGCTGGTGACGGAATTCGCGCGTTCGACGCAAGCGTTTGCTGTCGAGGAAGTGGACGACATTGTGCGACTGGAATGGAATCAGGTGCTGTCCGCTGAAGGCGCGGCCGGGGGGAATCTTGTCACGAGCATTGCGCGCATTGATGGCAACACGGGCGATTCGCGTCTTGCTCAGGTGATCGATGTCGAGCAGGTGTTGCGCGATGTGTTTCCGTCGCAGCATCCGGGTGTCGACCCTACCTCTGTGGGAGAGGCGCTGGGGATTCGTCCTGGAGCGAAGATTCTTGCCGCTGACGATTCTGGTTTTGCGCGCAAGCTGATCGAGCAGGCGTTGACTGCGATTGGCGCCGACTACGTGATGACGAAAACGGGCGAAGAGGCGTGGAATACGCTGCAGAAAGCTGTGCGGGAGGCGCAGGCCGACGGCTCGCGGGTGAAGGATCGTATTGCTTTGGTGCTGACCGATCTCGAGATGCCGGAGATGGATGGGTTTATGTTGACTCGCCAGATCAAGGCGGATGCGCGGACCCGGGATATTCCAGTGATCATTCATTCTTCGCTGACTGGCGCCGCGAATGAGGCGCATGTGAGGAATGCTGGCGCGAATGGGTATGTGGCGAAGTTTGCAGCCAGTGAGCTGGCTGCGGCTATTCGGGATGCTATTGGGGTTTTGCCTTCGGCGGAGGTTGTTGGTTGAGGTTTTTTTTTGCCTTTGGCGGGGGTATGTTTTGGTTTGCCTGCGGCGGTTGATGTTTCTATTCTTATTGGTTTATTAGCGTTGCCCCTGTGCGGGGCGGCACTCACTTTCTTTGCCGCCGCAAAGAAAGTAAGCAAAGAAAGCGGGCTCACACCGCCAATTCTTAAGCGGCTCCCCTGGCTTGGAGGGGATCGTGGCTCCGTAGAGATTGGGCCTGCGCACCTGCCCGCCTGAGTGACCAGGCCGTCATGCTTCCGGCGGCGCTACGCGCGCCGATGCGGTACCTCATCAAACCACCCACCAGTTTTCTGCATGTGGGTTTTCTGTATGCGGGTTTTCTGCATGTGGGTTTTCTGCATGTGGGTTTTCTGCATGTGGGTTTTCTGCATGTGGGTTTTCCGCATGTGGGTTTTCCGCATGTGGGTTTTCCGCATGTGGGTTTTCCGCATGTGGGTTTTCTGCATGTGGGTTGCCCGACGCGGCGACTCGCATTTGCATATGCTCGCGTGACTTGCAGGCTCGCTGAGTTCCGTGCCCGGAGGGCGCTTCGAAAAACTTCCGGCATTTCGGCGCCACGCCGAGGCGAAGCCGACGGCCCCCGCCGAGAAACGATTCACCACTGGTTTCCCAGGTGGACCCGTCCGCGACGCACGCAGTGCGGAGTGGGAGCGGATGACGGCTGTGTCACGGGCGGTTACCGGCCGCGGTGTGATCCGTTAATCGGACCACAATCCCCTCCAAGCCAGGGGGCCCGCTTAAGAGTTAGCGGTTTGAGCCCGCTTTCTTTGCTTACTTTCTTTGCGGCGGCAAAGAAAGTAAGTGCCTGCCCCGCACAGGGGCGAACGCTAATAAACCAGAAACAAACCAAGGAAAGGCCAACGCCGCAGGCACAAGGAAACCCCTCCATCAACAAAAAACCACCCCCCGCGACCAGCGGCAAAACCCCACTCCAAACCAAAATCTATGGGACCATACAAAACCCAAACCCGCACGGAGTGCAAAAAGAAAGATGCAACCCCTTGCCCCACTCCACCCCCTGCGTCCTTTCCTGAAAAACTACGTGTGGGAACACGGCCACATCGGTACTCGGTACCTAAACTGCGCCACCGGCGAAATCTCCTTCGACGATGGCAAGAAGTCCCGCTTCGCAGAAGAGAAATACATCTACGTCCCACTAGGCAAAGACGCCCCTGACGACCCCTCGGCCACCGGCCCGGCAACCCAGGACGCCGCCCTCGCCCGCTTCCTCCATGCAGCCCAGCTCGGCAAACCCGAGGAAGCCGGCTCCGCCGCCGAAGTCCAACGCGCTGTCAGCGATTGCATCGACCTCGCAATCTTCAGCGCATACCAGCACGACGCGCAACAAGCCTTCGAACACTACACGCAAGAAGCCATGTTCGACGACGAAATCCGCGCGGCACTCGTCAGCGATATTCGCCGCGTGTACGTCCCCATGCGCGAACAACTGGCGCTCTACGACTTCACCGTTCTGCACGGTCTGCCCACGCCGCTTCTCTTCAGCGATTCACCATTCATCGACTGGCGCGTGCGCGTCAAACCCGCCATGCCCTTCGTCTCGCTACCGCTCGGGCCGTATGCGCTGCTGGTCGGCACGCCGTCAGGAAGAACCAGCCGGGCCGCGCCGGTCGCATGGAAAACCGCCGTATCGATGGGCGCGTTGAAAGACCACAACCGTCTGATGACCGAGCGCGCCCGTCTGTGGATCGTCGCTACCAGTGACGATCAACTGGGCGCAATACAGGACCGCTTCAAGCAGGACGACGCATAGCGCGTGTCCCCCGGTATGCGCTCACACCGGCCCTACCGATGCGATTCGAGCGCAAGCGAAAACGCGAGGCGGCCAATTTCGACTCCCATGGTGTTGAGCATCCGCGGCGCATGAAAACCGCCGAGCCGCGCGCGTTGCTCCGGCGTGCCAATGTCGAGTCGCGCAAGCAGTTCGGCAACCACCGCGTAGAGCACTCCGATATTGCCGTCCTCCACCTTCACCGCAATGCCGAGCGCTTGTTTGGCGCCCAATTGCGCGGTCTGCCGCGACGCCCTCACGCCTATCGCGTAGCTGCCGTCCGCGCCCACCTTGCCGACCAGTTCACCGCCGAATGCCTGCATCAGCAGCGTACAGAAACGCCCCTCGCCGGCTACCAGTTCAGGGTGCGCCGTCATCGCGCGATAGATGCGAGCCAGCGCAGCCGTGCGCGGCGAAACGGCCGGCGACGCTGCAACCTCGTCCTGCGCCGCCGCGAGCTTCGCGAACAACCGCGCAAGACGATCCAGCGCAAATGCGGGCGTCGGCAGATTGCAGCCGTCGGTTGCCCACTGCACCGCGTCGTCCGGTAAGTCGCACACATCCGCGACGGTGTGCTTCACGCGTGCCTGCAAAGGATGTTCCGGCCGTTCATAGCCATCAATCGCTGCGCCGATAGAACGCGCGCCCGCCAGCATCCCGGCGTGCTTGCCCGAACAGTTGCTGCAAACGCCACCCGGCTTGAAGTCGCGCTTCAGCCAGTCGATATACACGGCGTCGGATAAAGGCGGATGGCCGCCGCAGCGCAGATCCGTTTCGCTGACCTGTGCTTTCGCCAGCATCTGCCGCGTGCGTTCGATATGGCGCGCCTCGCTGCTGTGCGAGCCGCACATCAGCGCAAGGTCGGCCTCGTCGAAACCGAAGCGCTCAAGAGCGCCGGTTTCGACAACGGCCAATGCCTGCGCGGGCTTGGCTGCAGAGCGTGCCAGCGTCACGCGCGCCGGATCGCCGAACGAATACAACAGGCGACCATCCGCGTCCACCACCGCAATATGGGCCAGATGCGTGTTTTCGATTGAATCGCCACGATAGACAGTTGCCGCCACCGCCCCGGTTTCGCGTAAGCTCATTCCCGCTCTCCTCCTGATCGCGGCGTCGGCGCGATCGCTATGAATCATGGTCACGGGAGCGATTCTACGTGTGTCGCCGGCATGCACCCAAACCGCGTCGCATGAAATGCAACGGGTGCCTCAACAATTGCCAGCCATCTGCTAAACGTTCAATTATCACGACTCGATGCCAGCGCCCACATCAGCGCTTGATGCGCGCATCGAATCAGGCCTTCGTGGGCTCCCGAAACCGCGCGAGTTCCGCTTCCAGCGCCGCGATACGCTGATCGCGCTCCTCCAGCGCGGCGGCGACATCTGCCGCTTCGAACCGCTGCGGAATGTGCTTGCGGCAGTTGCCGTCCCATGCACTAACCGTCATCACGATCACCTGCTCGCCGCGTGCCTTGTACCCTTGCGGCATTAGCCTCGCCAGCAACGCGGGATCGTCTTCAACTACGCGCGCTTCGCCCCAGATCTTGATGCGCTGCCGGGTTGCGTAATCGATGAGGAAAAGATACGCCTTCGGGTTGTCGGCAAGATTGCCGAGCGTGATGTATTGACGATTGCCCACGAAGTCCGCGAACGCGATCGTGTGGTCGTCGAGCACATGCAGAAAACCCGCGGGACCGCCGCGGTGCTGGATGTACGGCTGCCCTTCGTCATTTGCGGTGGCGAGGAACACGCTCGTCTGGCTTTCGATAAAACCCGCGATCTCCGGCGTGATGCGCGTTTGCCAGCCGTATTCCGCCTCCATCTGTGCATAAGCTTCACGCGAGCCGTGACGGGCCTGGATGCTTTTCACTGTCGGCGTGAAGGCGATATCGCTTGAATAGTGATGGGGGCGGGTCATGGAGCGGCTCCTTTGCATGGATCACCTGACCTGGTGACACACTGAACGTTACCGGCTTCGATGTGCAAAGAGAAGCCCATGAAATCGGGAAACGCTTTTCCAGAAATTGAGAACCTCGCTGCCTCCAGACTCACAGAGTGAGCCGATCAGCTACTCGGCGCCAGCGTCTCTTCGCGCTCCAGCGAGCGGGTACGCTTGAGTTCAGGAAAGAATCGCATCCATAGCAACGCGACGACGATCGTCGCTGCGCCCCCCACCAATACCGCTGGTTGCGCGCCCCACCACCCCGCTGTGACGCCGGATTCGAATTCGCCCAGTTGATTCGAGGTCCCGATGAAAAGAGAATTGACCGCGCTCACGCGGCCGAGCATGTTGTCGGGCGTGCGCAACTGGACGAGCGACAACCGCACCACCACGCTGATCGTGTCCGACGCGCCCAGAATCATCAGCGCGAACAGCGAAACAAAAAAGTTGTGCGACAGACCGAACACGATGGTGGCGGCGCCGAACGCGATCACGCCGCCGAACATGGCGGCGCCAGGCCGGTTGCGCAGCGGGAAATGCGCGAGCCAGATGGTGCCCGCGAGCGCGCCGATGGCGGTGCCGGAGCGCAACAGCCCCAGCCCAAGCGGGCCCGTATGCAAGATATCGCGCGCAAAGACCGGCAACAGCGCGGTGGCGCCGCCGAACAGCACGGCGAACAGATCGAGCGACAGCGCCCCAAGGATGACCGGCTCCTTGCGGATAAAAGCAATACCCGAGAACACCGATTCGAGCGTAACAGGGGCCCGGCTCACTGGCCTCGCCTGCAGGGGAATCGCCCACACAGCCGTAGCGGCGGCCGCGAACGACAGCATGCACGCGAGGTACGCCGCGCCCGGGCCGATCCCGTATAGCAGGCCGCCTAATGCGGGGCCCGCGATCTGCGCGGTTTGATTGGCGGATGTCGCCCATGCAGTCGCCTTCGGCAATTGCGTGCGCGGCACGACGCCGGGCAGCAGCGATGCAACCGCGGGAGATTCGAAGGCGCGTGCGGCGCCGACGCATGCGGCCAGCAGATAGATGACTGGCGCGCTGATCCAGCCACCGAAGGTGCCGCAGGCGAAAGTCAATGCGGCAATACCTTCGAGGCTCTGGCAGATGGCCGCGATGCGGCGACGGTCGTAGCGGTCGGCGACGTGGCCGACCACGAGTGTCAGCATGAACATCGGCAGAAATTGCGCGAGACCGACGAGACCGAGTGCGAAGGCGCTATGCGTGAGGGCATAGATGTGCCAGCCCATTGCCACGGCGAGCATCTGGAAGGACAGCGACGAGAGGATGCGCGTGCACCAGAAGCGGCGGAACGCCGGGTGTTTGATCAGGGTGCCGGTAGGGTCAGGCATGCGAGGCTGCTCTCTGCGAGGCTGGCGGGACGGGTCAGAATCCCGCTCTCTGCGAAGCCAACGGGCGGCGGCTAGTGTAGTGCATGTTGGGCTGTTTTGCCTTGGCGGCCTTCGAGAGTTTGTTTTCTTTTTGCCTACGGCATTGGGAAACCGGACCTTTCCACGATTCTGTGTGCGAGGCGGTCTAAGGATTTCCAGCCGCTAACCAAGCCCGCCGCATCATCCCGCTTGGCACTCGCGGCCGGCCTCGCGCTTGCTCGTGCCAGATCGATCCTTCGCACGCGCCATAAACGGCCGCTCGAACAGCGCATACGTTACGAAGCTGAGCACAAACAGGCCAATGAGCGATGCCACGGCCACCGGCAACTTATTACCGGGCGCCTTGTAATAATTCCAGTCGTTCCAGATTTGCACATAGAGCCAGAAAACCGATACGACGACCAGGTGCCACATATAAAGGCCGTAGCTGACCTCGCCCAACAGACGCAGAGGCTTGATCGACAGTGGCGCCCGATGCCCGAACAACAGGGCGGGAAAGCCAATCATGCACGACACTGCCTGTGCGAGTCCGTAGGCAGGCTCATGCACACGCAATGAAACGGCGAACGCCACGGCGCCGACGACGGTAAGCGCCATCCGCGCAACTGCGCCAGGATTGACCTTGCGCTCCATCAGCCCGCAAGCCATCCCTGGGAGAAAGAACACCCAAGGCGCCAGGACTCCGTCGAACTGAAAGCCCGCACAGCCTGTTGTGACGACTACCGCGGCCACCGCCCACAGCGGACGCATCAGCAGCGCTGCGATGAACGGCACCAGTACATAGAACAGCCATTCCCATCGCAGCGTCCACATTTGACCGGCCTGCCCGCCAATCGACATGCCCGCTACCGAAGGAATATCGCCGCCAGTGAAGCCGTACGCATAGCCGCTCACGAGTTCCCGAAACGTTGCCTGCGGCGCGTGGGGGATCGATCTTGCGATGCACAGGGTTACGGCGATCGCGGCCGTCATCGCCACCAGATAGAGCGGCACAATGCGCCTGACCCGCGATGAAATGAGCGCATCGACGGCGATGGGTCCGTTCATGGCTTTGCGCATGAACAGGAAGCCGGTGATGCAGAAGAAAATCTGCACGCCCACTGCGCCTAGCGCATCGCTGAGACGAAGGCTGACAGGTGCGCCCATCACCAGTCCGGCGTGAGGCACATAGTGCGCGCAGACGACCATCAGCGCAGCAACGGCGCGCATGCCGTCGAGATGGATAAAGCGGCCTGGTTTGAGTTGGATTCTGAAGAGCCAACCGAGCGGCACTGCGAGCAGAACGGCAAATCCGAAGACGGCGGCGATTGCTAGGGCGGTGGTTTCCAATTTTTCATTCTTCAGAAGGCGTGTAGCCGCTGAAGCAAAGAAGATGCCGCGCCGCTCAGATTCGGTATCGGGTCACCTGAACCCGGCACCGATCCACATCAAGTGCAGCCATTCCGATCGGTGCTCTTCACCCGATCGGCTGGTCTTGCTCCATCATCCATTGCTGGCCGGCCTGGCGAGTAGCGCATCAAGTCCGCCCGCTTTTTCAAGCGCATTCAGATCGTCGAAGCCGCCGACATGCGTCATGCCGACGAAAATCTGCGGCACAGTGCGACGGCCGGTTCGCTCGGCCAGCGACGATGCCGCGGACCGGTCGCCCTCGATGCTGATTTCGTTGAACGTCACGCCCTTATTGCGAAGCAGCGCCTTGGCTGCGAGGCAATACGGACATGTCGGCGTTGAATAGATCGTTACAGTGTTCATGATAGTGAGCCTCCGTGAGAAGTATTCGCCCTGGCCGTCGACGCTTATACGGCGATCGGTCGGCGACGGGATGACTGAACTATAAAAGTCAGCTTGCCCGGTGTTAATCGCGGAACGGCTCATCAAGATGCTCAATCGGCTCAATGCTTGAAAGTGCCGGCGTTTCTTCTTGCACTGGTTTTCCTGCGCGGTCGCTTCTTTCTGCGAAAGCGTTTTCCGCAAGCGATCGCTCCACGAGCGGCGTCTGCCGGAACAAGGCGGAGAGTGAAATTGAACTGAAGCGCCGCGCAGTCGCGCGCGGGCGGTTCTAGGACGCCTGAACGTTGCCGCCTGTCGCTCGATACCTTGCGGGCGTCACGCCGATGAGACGTTTGAAAATACGCTGGAATGCGGCGTCGGACTGATAGCCGACCATTTCACCGACCTCCGCAACGGCGAGGCCGGTTTGCAACAGCGTGCGGCCGGCAAGTGTCATGCGCACCTCCGTCAACACGTCTGTCGCGGAACGTCCGATCGCCTCCTGAAACTGACGCACGAATGTGGCTCTCGACATGTTGCACAATGCCGCGAACTGATCGAGCGTCCACGGCTTTGCGGGGGATTCGAACATGGCCGACACGGCCGCCTGCAAACGCGGCCGCGCCGCCAATGCAAGCAGGCCGTGAGGCGGCTGCGGCCCTGCGCTGGCAAACCGCAGCGTCAGGGCGAAGAGCGCCGCGGACAGGTGGCTAATGAGCGTCTCGCTGCCAGGGCCTTCATCGGTCGCCTCTTCCCGCATCAGCTCGATCAGGCGCGCGAGGCGCGTACCCGCGACCGTTTGCGCTGCCTCACCCGTTTCACCGTCGAGCCCGTTGGCTCCGTTGATCTGGGCGTGCGCGCTGCGCACGACGAGCCGGTCTGGCAAATGATCGCGCAACAGGCGGTCAGGCACCGCGCCGACGAGAAAGCGGCCGCACAGAATGTCGGCGCTCGCACCGGAACCTCCGTTCTCGGCGACCACCAACGACACACCGCGCCGTTTGGTCTGCTCAGACGCCGCCTCGCCACTGCCGTCGTGAATCCGGTGCGCGCCGCCAGCGGGAAAGACGACGATATCGCCCGCCACCAGCTGTTCGGGCGGCCCGTCCCCATACTCCAGCACGGCGTTGCCCGACAGAAGCACGTGATAACGGATCTCGCGGACGGCGGCATTGCCTTCGGTGATGGACCACGGCGCGCCGAAGTGACAGCGCACGTCCAGACGTCCACCAACTGGAATCAGGGAAAGGACTCGACTGAGCAGATCCATATGAGCCGCTTGAGCAGATTCTTGCGCGAGTTGAGAGTTAGCGCCGTTGGCGCATCCACATAGAGTAACGGCAACGAAAGCAGAGCAATTCTACCTGAGCGCCTGCTGGCCTGAGCGAACGCACTGCACTGCTTTAACCGCACTTATCTTCTGTCGAGGAAATCATGAAAACTGTTCAAGTCGATGTGGCCGTGATCGGCGCCGGGAGTGCCGGCTTGCCGGCCTATCGCGCGGCGAAAGCGGCGGGCGCGTCCGCCATTCTGATCGAGGGCGGCCCGCACGGCACGACCTGCGCCCGAGTCGGCTGTATGCCGTCCAAGCTGCTCATCGCGGCCGCCGAAGCGGCGCATGCCGCGTCGCATACGGCACCCTTTGGCGTGCATATCGACGGCGTGATCCGGGTCGATGGGCGCGAGGTAATGCAACGCGTGAAGAGCGAGCGTGATCGGCTGGTGGGATTCGTTCTCGACAGCGTGGACGCGATTCCGTCCGAAGACAAGCTGACGGGCTACGCGCGATTCATCGACGACGGTTTGCTCCAGGTCGGCGACCATACCCGCGTGCGGGCTCGCAGTGTCGTGATAGCGACCGGCTCCGCACCCGTCGTGCCGCCAAGGTTCAAGGCGCTCGGCGAGTTGGCCATCATCAACGACGACGTATTCGAATGGTCGGACCTGCCGCGCAAGATTGCGGTTGTGGGGGCTGGGGTGATCGGCCTCGAACTTGGCCAGGCGCTCGCTCACCTCGGCGTCGACGTCACGGTGCTGGGCGCGCGTGGGCGTGTCGGCCCGCTTACCGATCCTGCCATCAAGGCGTACGCCAAAGAGACCTTCAGCAAGTCGTTTCGTTATGAAGCAGACGCGAGTATCGAAGGCGTCGTGCGTCAAGGCGATGCCGCGCACATTCTGTTCCGCACCGGGACGGGTGAACTGATCCAGGACACGTTCGACTATGTCCTCGTGACCGCTGGCCGCAAGCCCAACTTCGAGCGGCTCGGCCTCGAAAACACGTCGCTCGCGCTGGATAGCAATGGCTATCCGATCTATGACCCGTTGACACTGCAAGCAGGCTCTCATCCCGTGTTCATTGCGGGCGACGCCAACGATGTGTTGCCGTTGCTGCACGAAGCCGCCGACGAAGGCCGTTCTGCCGGCACGAGCGCGGCACGCTTTCCCGACGTCCAGCCCGTCGTGCGCCGCGCACCGATTTCGGTGCTGTTTTCCGATCCCGGAATCGCCATGGTAGGCGCGCGGCACGCCGATCTCGCGCCTGACACGTTCGTGGTTGGCGAGGTGAGTTTCGAGGACCAGGGCCGTAGCCGCGTCATGTTGAAGAACCGCGGTCTGATGCATGTCTACGTCGATCGGGCCAGCCGGCGGTTTGTCGGCGCCGAGTGGATCGGGCCGGATGCCGAGCATATTGCCCACCTGCTCGCATGGGCGCTGCAGATGAAGCTGACTGTCGACACCATGCTGGAAATGCCTTTCTATCATCCGGTGGTCGAGGAAGGGTTGCGCACGGCGTTGCGAAATGCGGCAGCGGCATTGCAAAGCGCCTGAGCAGAGGTCGGCCGACATTGCCGTCGGCCGACCCGCGGGCTTCAATCCGGCGACGCTCCGACGTAAAGCGGGCGCGCCGTCACGACTTTTTGCGGTTCAACGGTTCAACGCTTCAACAATCCCCGATTGAATGCCGACACCCACCGAGTGTCGCGAGCAATCATCACGGCATATTGCGGCGAAAACAAAAACGCATGCAGGGAGGCTCAACCGGCCTCCCTGCATGCAAGCCGCCATCTTTCGATGACGGCGCACCCACTACACGGATTTACGCGACTGCCGGAAAATCCAGCGTCGTATCGTTGACCCGGTTCACCAGATTCGTGAACGTGATCGACGCAACAGCCAGACAGACTTCAATGACTTGCTGTTCCGTGTAGCCGGCTTCGCGCACAGCGGCGAGTTCCGAAGCGGCAACCGTGCCACGCGTGTCCACGAGCACGCGTACGAAACGCACTAGCGCATCGCGCTTCGCATCACCGGTCGCGGTACCTGCGCGAACCTGCTTCATTGTTTCCTGCGAAAGACCGGCGAATTTGCCCATCAGCGTGTGAGCGGCCACACAATAATCACAACCGGCGACTTCGCTGACAGCGAGCTTGATCACTTCGATATCGGCCTTCCCAAGGCTGCTGGCAGCGACCACGCCGTCAAGCGACAACAGGGCGCCGAGCGCGGCAGGGCTGTGGGTGCCGACCGTGGCATACGCATTCGGCACCTTGCCGGCTGCCTTTCTGATTTTCGCGTAGATGTCTGCAACGGCACCAGTCGCGACGTCGGGGCTGATCGTAGTAAGACGGGACATGATTGACTCCTTGACTATCGGTTGACTTGCTAGCCATGTCGTATGGCATGGAAGTCAGTTTAGGGAGCCAGGCTGCTTTGATGAATGCTGCAAACGCGTGGATTCATGCTCGAACGTATCAACAGGGGCAGCGGAGCCGCTGCCGGAAATTAATCGCGCGCTCACAGCGGTAGCCAGGCGTCTTGTGGCGCGCCGCAAGCAATCCGTCACCGCACACCGGGGCATGCCGTGGCAGAATCAATGACCCGCCCTCACCCGCTTGGGAGACTCATCATGGCTAAAAAGGCGCAGACTCAAGCCGATGCTCCAGTTGCCGGTCAAGCCAACGCTGCGAGCGGCATTCCGGGGCAGGTCGTCCTTGTTTTCCAGGGCGGTGGCGCGCTCGGCGCCTATCAGGCGGGCGTCTATCAAGCGCTTCAC
This sequence comes from uncultured beta proteobacterium, assembly GCA_963738755.1. Lineage (GTDB taxonomy): Bacteria > Pseudomonadota > Gammaproteobacteria > Burkholderiales > Burkholderiaceae > Paraburkholderia. Next base: position 65,507 of record CAVTXZ010000026.1, on the reverse strand, counting down.
GACGGCAAGGTCGAACCAGACTGGGTGATCGGCACGTCTATCGGGGCAATAAACGGCGCGATCATCGCGGGGAATCCACCGGAGAATCGATTACCACGGCTGAGGCAGTTCTGGAACGGCGTGGCCCGTCACGGCTCAGCGGCGGCAAGCTGGTTGCCGGGCCTCGCGATCTGGTCACGCGATCTGACGACCGTCACTCAAGGCGTGCCCACGTTTTTTACGCCCCGGCCGGCGTCGTGGGCCGGTATTCACTCACACGTGGGTGCCGATCAGGCTGCGTTCTATTCGACCGAACCCTTGCGCGAAACCCTGTGCTCGCTCGTCGATTTCGACTATCTCAACCTGAAGACGACGCGGCTGACAGTCGGCGCGGTGAGCGTCGGCAACGGGCGCATGCGCTATTTCACGAACCGGGACGCGCCCATGACAGTCGATCACGTGATGGCCTCCGCGGCGTTTCCGCCCGGTTTTCCATCGGTGCGTCTTGAAGGCGAAGCGTATTGGGACGGCGGCATCTACTCGAACACGCCACTCGAAGCGGTCCTTGATGACCGCCCGAGGCGTAGCTCCGTGATTTTTGCCGTGCAATTGTGGCCGTCGAGCGGCCCGGAACCCGAGTCCATTTTGCAGGTGATGAGCCGGCAACGCGACATTCAGTATTCGAGTCGCGCGGAAAGCCATCTTGAACGCCAGAAACAGATTCACAGGCTGCGTCACGTCATACGTGAGCTTCGACAATACATCCCCGAACCACAACGCAACGCTCCCGAGGTCGAGGAACTGCTGGCCTGGGGATGCGGCACGACGATGCAGGTGCTGGAACTGGACGCGCCCGCATTCGACGGCGACGATCTGAATCGAGATATCGATTTTTCGTCGACCGGAATCGAACGCCGCTGGTCGGCCGGATATGACGACACAATGCGTATGCTGCAACAGGCGCCGTGGAAAGAAGTCCCCGATCCGATGGAAGGGATCTCGGTCTATCGGGGTGGGTCTGGGGGCAGCTGAATTGAACATGCCGTCAGACAAAACTGTGCGTGTCGTCGGCGGAACGATTTGACGTGTCATCAGCCATGAATTTCGAGGTATGCAACCCAGATGCGATCCGCCGCGCGGGTTTCAGAACCTCTCCGGTACGAACCTGTAGGGATAATTGGGCTCAATGTAGCCCTCGGCCTTCTGTCGTTTAGGCAGCGTGATTTTCTTGCGCGGCGCCGCCTCGTAGGGAATGCTCCCTAGCAGGTGACTAATGATGTTCAGCCGCACCTGTTTCTTGTTGTTGGATTTCGCCACGAACCACCGCGCGAAGTCCGTATCGGTCGCGGCGAACATGTCGTCACGCGCACGGGAGTAGTCATACCAGCGGCTGTACGAATCAAGGTCCATTTGCGATAACTTCCAGGTCTTCCGCTCGTCATGGATACGAGCCTCGAGTCTGCGCGTTTGCTCCTCTTCGCTGACTTCGAGCCAGTACTTGATGAGAATGATCCCGGATTCGATGATCGCGCGCTCCACCAGCGGCACCGCTTTCAGGAAGGCCTGCGCCTGCTCGGGTGTACAGAAACCCATCACCCGCTCCACGCCGGCACGGTTGTACCAGCTGCGATCGAACAGCACGACCTCTCCGGCAGCGGGCAGATGCGGCAAGTAACGTTGCACGTACATCTGGGACTTTTCGCGCTCTGTTGGCGTCGGCAACGCGATCACACGAAATATTCGTGGACTCACGCGCTCAGTGATCGCCTTGATCGTGCCGCCCTTTCCGGCGCCGTCCCGCCCTTCGAAGATGACGCAAACCTTGGCGCCGGTGCGCACAACCCACTCCTGGAGCTTGACCAGTTCGACGTGAAGGCTGGCGAGTTCCCGCTCATACTTCCTGGCGGACAGCCCGTTTTGCCCAGCCTCGGCTTCAGCCTTTTGACTTATCTTGCGATGACCCATCGTTGTATGCTCCGAAGATGCCTGCGCGGCGTTCACTGCGCAGACGGTTGAGCGCCATCGGCCGCGCATGTTCCGAGCCCAATGGATTGCTGATGCAATGCTGACCGCCTGACGGCCGAGAACTCACGACCCGTTCGCCAGTGTCGCAATAAGACCGCGATGCCGGTCTGAGCGGCGGCATGCAAAGCGAATCAACGATCCCGATGAAAATTAACGCTCGACATTCCATCAACAACAATTCCCTTTCACGTTTTATATCCTAGACTACTCGCGGAAATTGCTCATCCCCTCTGTGTTTATTTAGTTTCACCCGGCACTCCGCCGGCCGCGACCGCATATGGCCGCAGGTCCTTCTCTACCTATTAGTACTTCGTTTAAAACAATCACCGATACGTGGGAGCGCCCATGTCCTGGTTTACTGCAACGCTACGAAGTTACCCGGAAATTGCCATATTGTTGTCTTTGGGCATTGGATACTGAGTTAGAGGAAAAAGTTACCGTGGCTTCAGTCTCGGCGCGACAACGGCCACCTTGCTGGCGGCCATTGCGATTGGACGGTTGGGCATCACCATCTCGCGCAATGGAAACGCGCATGATTCGGTGGCTTCATCAATTGTGGGACGGCCGCACCGCGTTGAGGCGCGATACACAGGCGGTTTCGCTCCCCCCGGCATGACGGCTGTTGCGGAAGGCGCCGGCTTAATCGCTGATTGATGAGCCCAAAAAGAAAAAGCCGTTGAATCTCTTTTAGATTCAACGGCTTTTTATTCATTCCTGGCGGAGAGACGGGGATTCGAACCCCGGATAGGTTATTAACCTATACACGCTTTCCAGGCGTGCGACTTAAACCGCTCATCCATCTCTCCGGCGGGGAGCCGAATTATAGCAAACTTCGCGCGCCGTGCCACTGCCCTACGCAAACCCGCCTAAGGATGCCGGATGTAGTCCACCAGCGCCCGCGTATAAGCGTCCGGTTTCCGGTCGATCAGACTCACGCCGATCGCCACCAGAAACCCCGCCGGCACGCCGAACACGCCTGAACTGATCGGTTCGATGCCGAACCACCGCGCGCCCGCAAAGCCCGTCATCTGCGTGAAGAACGGATACGTCGACACGATGTAGTAAATGCACACGACCAGCCCCGCCACCATGCCCGCCACGGCGCCAAGCCGCGTGGTGCGTTTCCAGAACACGCCGAGCACCAGCACCGGAAACAGGCTCGAGGCCGCCAGCGAAAACGCCGCGCCCACCAGAAACAGAATATTCCCGGTATTGAGCGACGCCACATACGAGGCAAACAACGCCACCCCCAGCAACAGAATCTTCGAGATCGTCACGCGCCGCTGGCTCGATGCCGATGGATCGACCATGTGGTAGTAGACGTCGTGCGACAACGCGTTGGCGATCGTCAGCAGCAAACCGTCTGCGGTCGAGAGCGCAGCTGCGAGCGCGCCCGCAGCGATCAGCCCGGACATCACATACGGCAGCCCAGCGATCTCGGGCGCGGCCAGCACGACCATATCCGGCTGCATCTGGATCTCGCTCCAGCGCACGATGCCGTCGCCGTTCGTATCGGCGAGACTGATCAGACTCGGTTCGACCTTGCGCCACTGCGTGAGCCACTGCGGCAAATCGGCAAAGTGATGCCCCACCAGGTTCGTCAGGATCTCGTACTTGATCAGCACCGCAAGCACCGGCACCGTCAGATAAAACAATGCGACGAAGAACAGCGTCCAACCCACCGAGCGCCGCGCGGACGCCACCGAAGTCGTCGTGTTGTAGCGCGTCAGGATATGCGGCAAGCTCGCCGTGCCAAGCGAAAGGCACAGCAGCAATGACAGGAAATTGCGCTCATGGGTACGCTGGTTTTCCTCGCCGTTGGCGGGAAACGGTTCGTGCATCGGCACGGGCGGCGCGGCACGCATCAACATCTCGTCGCGGCGCTGGGTCCAGACAATCTGCGCGGCGGCGGCGTCGCGTGGAAACTGTTCGAGCGATCGCTCGCGTTCCTTGATCTCGCGCAGCGGCCCATTGTGGCGCCGCAAGTCCGCCACCTCCTGCGTCAAACGTTGCTTCTCATCGACGTACGATTGCGGCAGCGTATCGAGCCGTATCTGCATCAACTCGGCACGCCGTCGATAATCGTCACGCACACTCTGCTCCGGCGGCGCATCGCGCACCTGCTTCTCCAGCGCTTCGACGCGCGCCATCAGGCGGCCGTAGTTGAATTGCGGCACCCAGCCTAGACCATCCTTATGCGCGATCATCGACACCGGAATCAGGAACGCCGCGATCAGGATGATGTATTGCGCCACCTGGGTCCACGTCACGGCGCGCATGCCGCCCAGAAACGAACACACCAGAATGCCCGCGAGCCCGCAGAAAATGCCAACCGCGAAATCGACGCCGATGAAACGCGTCGCGATCAGACCGACGCCCTGGATCTGCGCAACCAGATAGACGAACGAGCATAGAACCGCCGCCAGCGCCGCGAGGCCGCGCACGGCGTTGCTTGAAAAGCGCGTGCCGAGGAAGTCGGGAATCGTATAGCGCGCGAGCTTGCGCACGTAGGGCGCGAGCAGAAACGCCACGAGACAGTAGCCGCCGGTCCAGCCCATCAGATACGCGAGGCCGTCATAGCCGGTTGCATAGATCGACCCGGCCAGTCCGATGAACGACGCGGCGGAGAGCCAGTCGGCGGCGGTCGCCATGCCGTTGAACGCGGACGGCACGCGCCGCCCCGCCACGTAGTACTCGACCAGATCGGACGTGCGCGACAGCAGGCCGATCACCGCGTACACCGCGATCGGCACGAACAGGAACACATAGCCGATCCATACGCCGGGGCCCGTGGTGCGCTCGATGCGCCACATCACATAGATGAACAGCAGGAAGCCAAGCGTATAGAGAGCGTATGAACGGATCAGCCGATGTGTGAGCTTCATCCGCTCAATGCTCCTGCGCGCTCGGAGCGGCGCTGACGTCGACGTCGAAGGCGCGTTGCAGGCGGCGGTCGGCCTGCTGCATCAGCACGATATACACAACGATCAAGGCGACATACAGCAGAATCGCGCCCTGCGCGCCGAGGTAGAACGGCAGCCTGAACCCGCCGAAGCGGACCTGGGCCAGCGCGGGCGCGGCCAACGGGAGGACGAACGAGACCACGAAGCCCACGGTCATCAAGGTGGCGATCAGCGAGAGGTTGAAACGCCAGTACTTTTGATGCGCGCGCGCCATCGCTGCCGAGACCGCGGGCGGTTCGGGCGCGGGATTGAGCGTAGCGTGAGAGGAGTTGTGCGGCGCGGCCATGCGCCTATGTATCAAAAAGCCACCGGGCAGGCAATCGGGATTGACCGCGCGGTGGCTTCGGACCTCTGCGTCAGAGCGACTCGCCAAGTTGATCGAGAATCGCCGGATTCTCCAGCGTGGAGACATCCTGAGTAATTTCCTCGCCCTTGGCTAGCGAACGCAACAGACGCCGCATGATCTTGCCCGAACGTGTTTTCGGCAAATTCTCGCCGAAGCGGATGTCCTTCGGCTTGGCGATCGGGCCGATCTCCTTGCCCACCCATGCGCGCAACTCGTTGGCGATCTTCACGGCTTCCTCGCCTTCGGGACGCGCACGCTTGAGCACGACGAAAGCGCACACGGCTTCGCCGGTCGTATCGTCGGGACGGCCGACTACCGCGGCTTCCGCGACGAGCGGGTTCGACACCAGCGCCGACTCGATCTCCATCGTGCCAAGGCGGTGACCGGAGACGTTGAGCACGTCGTCGATACGGCCCATGATCGTGAAGTAGCCCGTGTCCTTGTCGCGCACAGCGCCGTCGCCGGCGAGGTACAGCTTGCCGCCGAGTTCCTCGGGGAAGTAGCTCTTCCTGTAGCGGTCCGGATCGCCCCATACATTGCGCAGCATCGACGGCCACGGGCGCTTCATCACCAGAATGCCGCCCTGCCCGTTCGGCACGTCCTGGCCGGTTTCATCGACCACCGCAGCCATGATGCCCGGCAGCGGCAGCGTGCACGAACCCGGCACCAGCGGCGTGGCGCCCGGCAGCGGCGTGATCATGTGACCACCAGTTTCGGTTTGCCACCACGTATCGACGATCGGGCAACGCCCACCGCCGACGTTCTCGTGATACCAGACCCACGCTTCCGGATTGATCGGCTCGCCGACCGTGCCGATGATGCGCAGTGTGGACAGGTCGTAACTCTTCGGATGCACTTTCTGGTCCGCTTCGGCGTATTTGATCAGCGAGCGGATCGCGGTAGGCGCCGTGTAGAACAGCGAGACCTTGTGCTTGGCGATCATGTCCCAGAAGCGGCCGGCATCGGGATAGGTCGGCACGCCTTCGAACACGACCTGGGTGCCGCCGAGCGTCAACGGCCCGTATGTGATGTAGCTATGGCCCGTGATCCAGCCGATGTCGGCGGTACACCAGAACACGTCGGTGGGCTTCCAGTCGAAGGTCCACTTCATGGTCTGCGCGGCCCACAGCAGATAGCCGCCGGTGCTGTGCTGCACGCCCTTCGGCTTGCCGGTGGAACCCGACGTGTAAAGAATGAAGAGCGGATGCTCGGCGCCGACCCACTCGGGCGCGCATTGATCCGATTCGGCCTGTGTGAGTTCGTGCATCCACAGGTCGCGCCCTTCGTTCCATGCGACCTTGCCGCCGGTGCGCTGATAGACGATCACGCTCTTCACCGCTTCGCAACCGCCCATCGCGATGGCTTCGTCGGCGATATTCTTCAGCGGCAATGCTTTGCCGCCGCGCATCTGTTCGTCGGAAGTCACGAGCGCGACCGCGCCCACGTCGACCAGCCGTTCATTGAGCGACTTCGACGAGAAGCCGCCGAACACCACCGAATGCGTGGCGCCGATCCGCGCGCAAGCCTGCATCGCGACGATGCCTTCGATCGACATCGGCATATAGATCACGACGCGATCGCCCTTCTTCACGCCGCGCGACTTCAGCGCATTCGCAAAGCGCGACACGCGTTGCAGCAGATCCTGGTAGGTCACGTTGGTGACAGTGCCGTCGTCGGCTTCGAAGATCACCGCGACGCGCTCGCCGTTGCCGGCTTCCACATGACGATCGATGCTGTTGTACGAAGCGTTCAATTGCCCGTCTTCGAACCACGTATAGAACGGCGCGTTCGATTCGTCGAGCACCTTGGTGAAGGGTTTGTTCCAACTGAGCGTTTCGCGGGCAAGGCGCCCCCAGAAACCTTCGTAATCGCGTTCCGCCTCGGCGGTCAGCGCACGGTATGCATCCATGCCGGAAATCGTGGCACCAGCCGCTGCTTCAGCGGAGGGCGGGAAAACACGGCGTTCCTGAAGAACCGATTCAATCGCAGACATCGACAACCCCTTGGTGAAGATGAAACGTAAAACCTGTACCGGCGCACCTGGAGTGCGCCATGTGATGCCGCGCGCAATGGCTGCGCGTGTCTCCTGAGCCGCGGGTAACGCGGGCGAGCATGCGGCAGTGCGCCATGCGAGCAGCCCGTTACCGGATGGCAATCAAGATAGCCGCAGCAACTTACCCCTCACTTACGGCTCCTGCCCCACACCCTGCATCGGCCCGCGTGCGTCGGTTTCTCATGTTAACTGAAGCGCTCGGGCCCTGTCATGAACTTCGGCCTCGCACGGGATGCAAAGCGCCACCATACAGGAATGACACCCAGGGTTGTGCCTGGGGTGGTCTCCTGAGCATGCATTACCACCGATGCCCATCCGCGAGTGTGGATCGCGCGGGCTCTTCATCTTGCATGGAACAGGAGCATTCATATGACGACGTCCACAGGCAACTCTGTCAACGCCGGGCCAGCCGGGCAACGCCTCGATGCGGCCGATGACACCCTTCCGCCTCCCGGCACGCCACAACCGGCACAACGGCAGCCTGCCATTCGCGACACCTCGTCGGACTCGACTGCCGCCGGCCAGGCGTTCGTACGCGATCGGCATGGGACAACCAGCGATAAGCAGGTGCCGCCCGGGTCGCTGCAACGGTCTCCGGCGGGCGCCGCCACAGACCCGATCCAGGGCGAAGTCGGCAGCATTGCCGGACTGTCCGCGCCGTCTTCGGCGCCTCCGGCGTCGGTGGCGGCCTTGGCAAGACCGGTCATAGCGACATCGTTTTCCGAACCGGCCGCACGCTCCGTACTTTCCGCCCCCTCCACGCCACCCAGACCTGCCGCACCCTCCGCCCGGCCGTTATTGATCAGCTCCACGCAAGCCGAGCTTAAGCAACTGCTCGACACATACGACACCAAGACGCTGCCCAGCATGACGCGTTTGTCGACCAGCAACGACGCGGACGAGCACAACGAGGCGAAGATTGCGACCGAGCTCAAGCTGAGCCTCAAAGGCTACCCTCCCGAGGTTCAGAACTTCGAGCAGGACGTCAATGCGCTCCATGCACAGATCAGCAAACTGCCCCAGGCAGAGCACGATGCCTACGCCGGCGCCCTTGCAACGCTAGACGTAGCATTCCGCGACGGCCAAGGCCCGGACGGCCATCAGCGCGTTGGTGAACAGCTGTCATTGTTGAGCGACGCGCTGATCGAGCGTGCCACGATCGCAGAGAACGACCCGGTCGAACGTGCGTTGAGTGTCTTCAACCGTCCGGTCGGCGCAGGTTACCTGACCGAACTGGGCGACCGGCAGCAGCTCAGCGCACTGACGCGCCTACGCCAGGGGTTCGTCTCCGCGGCAACGCCTGCTACACGTGAGCGCTATTTCAAATCGGCGGCCAAACTGAAAAATAACCTCCAGCACAAGATCGGCACAGCAATCGATCAGCACATGACCCAGGAACGCGAAAAATGGGCAGAGGCGAATAGTGAAGTCAACCAGATCATCCACGAAGCCGACAAGCTCACCAACGATCCGGGCAAGCGCTACGAGCTGATTGGCCGCCAGTTGTACAGCACCAATCCGGGCTCGGGCCGCGACGAGCAGGCAGATCGTGTGCTGCTGGCATTCACGCAACTGATGCGGGACGACCCCTCGTTGCATCGCAAGCTCGTCGAATGGTCCGTCGAGGCGGGCAGAAAGCTCAACGCCGCTGGCGTCGACGCTCCCAAAAGCTATCTGGACATCCTGAATCATCTTCCGTCCGCCGGTCCCGACTACGTCCGCGATCTGGCGGACCGGTACAACGCCGTGCTGCACGACTCTTCGTACAAGGACTATTCGATCACGCCGCGTGCGCGCGGAGAAAAGCTGGCTGAGCAGGTTTTCGAGGGCGCTACGCGCTTTCTGCTCGGCCTGACACCGTTCGCCCCCCTCACGGCGGCGTTCGACACGCATACGTCGCTGCCGGAAAACGCGCGGCTAGGCATCGACCTGGCATCCGGCCTGCTCGGGCTCGTTGCGGGGGCCGGGGAGGCGGCTTTCGCCGAGCGGCTGGCCACGAAGGAGGCCGGCATTGCCATCAAGGGGGCTTCCGAGGGGCACTTTCCGGAGCGCCCGATCACGGCAGGTGATACGCGGGTCCCCATATCGTCCCGGCCAACCGGCCAGGCAGGTGTGCAAACCGCGCGACCGCCGGCCCATGCCGCCGCGCAAGGTATGAATCTGGACGCGGCTGTCGCTGAGGCGTCGCAGCGCATTAGCGGGATAAAGGCAAGCTTGCCTGACAACTACGCCGTGCAGATCGATACCGATTCGCTGAAAGCCGCCATGGGCTGGAGACACGTATTAGTCGACGATAACCAACAGCACTACATCAGCAGCGGCGGCAAGACCTACCCTGCGCGCTTCGACGTGGACAACAACACCTGGCGCGTGTACCAACCCGATAACGCATACCGGCCTCAATATCCGGTCAGGCTCAATGCTCAAGGTGACTGGGAGGTCCACAACAATGTTGGGCTCAAAGGCGGTATGAATCCGGATAGTTCATCATCTTCGGAATCGACGGGATCTCCCGCATCGTCGGAAACTTCGGGGACTTCCGAAGCTGAGGAAATGCCCCCATTCGAGGAGATCTATCACGTCACGGCAGCGGCCAGCACCCCGCCCTCCGCCCGCATGTTGCAAACACTCGATCCAGTGTCATGGCAATCCGCGGCAAACCACGTGCTCGATGACCCAAAGTTCACCATACCCTATCGGGCCGCATTCGATCATCTTCCATCTGACCAGCAACACGCGCTCAGAGACTGGACTTACCTGGATGATGTTAGCGACGCCTACTCGACGAACTCGACCTACGACGACATTAATTTCGAACTCAATCAGCAGCTGCGCGATCGCTCCCACGAAAGCGACACCGCCACGCGTGCCCAGACGTTGCAGACCGCGCTAAGCGGTCTGCCGTCTCCCTCCGGCGACAGCCGCCTGATTCGTTTTGCGAAGGTACCTGCCAACTATGAGGACACGCTCAGAGTGGGCGACTACGTGACCAATTCGCCGGGATTCATGTCCGCAGCTAGCGCGAATGAATACGCAAAGGCAGCCGTGGCGGACAATGATTATGTAGTCAGGTACGGGGGTGCGTTAGCGCTCTATGACATCCAGTCAAAGTCGGCGACGCCCTTTATTAATCGCGTTACCACGTTGGCTCCTCAAGAAACCGAATGGATATTCCGGCCCAACACCGTGTTCAGAGTCGAAGAAGTCGCTACGGCAACGTCTAACGATGGGACACACGCTTCCCGTATCGGTGTAGGACTAACCGAGGTGCCGATCACTGAGGCAACCTACGCGAAGAACATTCACACAGGCGAGCAGGAACTGGTTTATCCGCCAGGAACGACGCCGTCTTATACAACGCTACAGCCGATGAGCGTGGAACGTGCGCGGCCATCGCAGCCACATCCTCACGTGTCACCGCCGCCTGCGAATGGTGATTCATCCGCACCAGGACCGTCAAAACCATGATATCGATGCGACCGGATCAGTGCGTCAGCGACGTAGCGCCCCATCGTCGCAAGCCGACAAGTGAATCAACTTATCTGTCATCGCGTATCTCTATAGATAAGTATGTCGAATTATTTCCCGATCTCTCTACTATTTAATTTACTGGGCCAATCGCGTCATGTCGGCGACACGGCTCCAGTTGTCCCGATCAAGCCGACTCCTTTTCACTCAGGAACGACCACATGCAAGCAGCCATACAATCGAACACTCCGTTGCTCTCGCTTCAGGGCAATATCAACGCTTTCCTTGGCGGCGCCACGCAATCGCAGCGTTCGCCTGTCACAGCGTTCAACGGCGGCTTCAACCAGTCCAGTCAGATGTCGAACATGCTGAGCGGCTTCTCCAAAGCCTCGTTCACCGTCTTCAGCCAGACCTCGGGGAATGGCCAAAGCAGCACATTCTTCGCACAGGGAACCATCAGCAATCGCGGTCAATCCACGCCCCCCCAGCCGCCGGCCGCGGGGCGCAATGACAACCACGGCGGCCACAGCAGTTCGCCAGCGTGCAATCGCTCCGACGACAACCCGCGCGGCGGTTCGACCAGCGGCAATCGTTGCAACGACAATTCCCGCGGCGGGTCGCCCGCCGGCAATCGCTGCAACGACAACCCGCACGGCAACGATCGCACACCGCCGCGCAACGACTGCGGCGGCAACGGCTCGGGCAGGAGCGATCAGACGCAGTGGAGCAACACCACGGTTGCCAACAACAAGGCAAGCATCGATCTGGGCAACTACAAGCTCGACTTCAACAAGGCCGATTCGTCGATGGTCATGACCAACGCGAAATCCGGCGATACCACGAAGATCTGGGGTGATCCTCACCTCACCCAGCACGTCAACGGTGCGAACTCGTCGACCGCGATGTTCAACGGCCCGATGACGTTCATGCTGCCTGACGACACCAAGGTCACCGTCGGCACGCAACCGGCCGCGAACAACAAATCGGTCTCGTTCGCGGATCAGGTGACGATCACCCATGGCAAGCAGGCCTACCAGGTGACCGGACTGAGCGAGCAGAACAAGGCGGGCCTCGACATACAGAAGAGCAACAACGGCCGCGCGCTCGACGCCGCCGCGCCGGACGGCTACACCGTCCAGGCCGCCCGCGACGGCAGCGGCTGGATCAATCCGGCCACCGGCAAGGCGTTGACGGCCGACGACATCAGAACGGCCAACACGTAAGCGAACCACGCGAGGACGGGGCAACTGCGGCACACATTGCCCTAACGGATGCCGCACTCACGATTCACAAAGGAGTGCGGCATCCAACATCCATTCACGCATGCATCGTTTGTCGGTCTGGCACGACTGTGGGCTAACCGACTGCGCTCCCCGTGCAGCGATAGCATCGCCGGCACCCTTGTTGATTTTTTCCTCGAACGTATTCCAGTGGCTCCGCATCGCTTGCCAGTGCATTTGAGCCACTACAGGCACTGCAAGAGGGCTCCTAACGTTCGTCCTTATCGTCGCCGCACGCCCCTCGCGCCGACGCCACCCGGAAGCGATGCTTTGCATCGTCATGCTGGACCCGCTCGACATTCCAGCGCCGCAGCGCTTCTCCGGCTTCGTGGCGTGCCAGCGTGTGCGCGTGCTGTGCATCGCTGAGTTGCCTCTGCAGCGTGGGCATCAATGCGTCGTGGCCGCGCAAGGTCGCATGCCATTGCCCGCCGGCGCGCTGGTCGCGGCGACAGAACGCGAGCACGCGCTGCCGTTCGCCAGCGTGCCGTTCCAGCGCGGCAATCTGTTCGGCCACCACCGCCGCCGCCTGCCGCTCATGCCGGCGTGCATCGGCCAAGGTACGCAGCCGGCGGCGCACCCGCGAACCGCGCACTCGCGCGAGCAACCGCCAAAGATTGGCTTCCTGAGCGGCGCTGCGCATCATGCCGGGCGATCGCCCCCGCACAGACCATGCAACTGTGCGCGCGTCTCGGCCCACGGACTGCTGCGGTCGTACGGTTGACGGAGAAAATGCTGGATCGCCGGGCGCTGATCGATCGCGCGGTCGGTTTCGACATCGTTACCGCGCTCGTATTCGCCGATCTGCAACAGCATCTCGATCTCCTCGAAACGCGCCAGCCAGTCGCGCACACAGTTCGCGTCGGCGCGTTGCGCGGCATCCGCAACGCGATTCATCAAGCGGCTGCGGCTGCGCAAAATGTCGATCGCCGGATAATGTCCGGCCGCGCCCAGTTTCGACGAAAGCTGGATATGCCCGTCCAGCAGCGAGCGCGCCTCTTCCGCAACCGGATCGGACAGATCGGTTTCGTCGGCGAGCACGGTATAGAAGGCGGTAATGCTGCCTTGCGCCGTCACGCCGGCCGCTTCGATCAGCCGCGGCAACCGCGCGAACACGCTCGGCGGAAAGCCGCCGCGCAACGGCGGTTCGCCGACGGCCAGCCCAAGTTCGCGCAGCGCGCGCGCATAGCGTGTCAGCGAATCGAACAGCAGCAGCACATTGCGTCCGCAATCGCGCAAGTCCGCCGCGGTCGCCGCCGCGAGTTCCGCGGCCTTGATCCGTTCCGCTGCGGGACGGTCGGACGTTGCGGCGATCACGATGGTCGACGCGCGCCGATGTGCAAGATGGTCGTGAATGAATTCGGCCACCTCGCGGCCCCGTTCGCCGATCAGCGCAACGACGATTGCGTCGGCCGAGGCGCCGTTCGCGATCATGCCCATGATCGTGCTCTTGCCGCCGCCGGCCGGCGCGAAAATACCGGAGCGCTGACCAACGCCGCACGTCAGCAGGCCGTCGATCGCACGCACGCCGGTGACGAATGGCGTGCTGATGACCGGACGTTCGAGCGGATTCAGCGTCGCCGCGAGCTTGCCTCGCGCGTCGGTCGAGGGCGGCGCCGGCGGCGGCAGCGGGCCGCCGTCGAGTGGCTGACCCAGACCGTCCACCACGCGTCCGAGCAAACCCGTCGCGTCGAGGCTGCCCCACGCCGCCCCGCAGCCCTGCACTTCGGTGATATCCGACAAGCCGGCCAGACCGGCGAGCGGCATCACCAGCGCGCCGTCGTGCGCGAAACCGACCACTTCGCCGTACTGCGCCTCGAGCGTGTCCGGGCGCACCAGCCGCACTTTCTCGCCGATTCGTAACGACACACCCACCACCCGCGCGATCACGCCACGCGCTTCGACCACCCGGCCACGCAAGGTCGGCGCTGACACCAGCATGGGTGGGCTATTTTCAGACTTTTGCATCAAGTTCCCCTTCATGCCGCACCGAGCGTGGCAACAGTCCGGATGCGATAGACGTCGAGCGGAATCTCTTCGATTGCCAGCACTTCGATGCGCCAGCCGAAGTCGCTCAACAAGCGTGCAAGGTGCGGACGCAGTACCGCATTCGTGACAATCAGGGCGATCCCGGACAGGTCCGCGGCAAAGATCTGCTGCGTGCGCGTCAGCTCTTCGGCGGACAACACGCATTGCGGCTCGCCGTCGAAACCGACTCTGATCTGCGCTTCGAGACTCGCCTCCCATGCCGGGTCCAGCACTGCCGCCACGATCGTCCATGTCTCGAGGTCGGCGTATCCGCGCACGAGCTGCCGCCCCAACTGGATGCGCGCTTCGCGCACCATCCGGTCGATGGTGCGCTCGCCCGCCGGTACGCGCACGACGGCTTCGAGAATCGCGCGCAGGTTGCGAATCGGCACATGTTGTTGCAGCAGTTGCCGCAGCACGCTGCCGAGTTGCACGGTACTCGCGGCCTGCCCCGCCTGCGCGACCAGCTCGCGAAATTCAATCGCCAGTTGATCGAGCAGAAAGCGCGTCTCCTGCGTGCCGAGAAAATCGGCTGCCGAGCGTTCACAGATTTCGCTGAGGTGAGCGCACAGCGCTTCGTCGACCGTGGCCTTGTGGATGCCTGGATCGTCGATCGACGCCGCCTTCGCAGCCGGCACCCACACCGATTTCGCGGCGCGCGGCCGGTAGCCCTCCACACCCTCCAACGCAATCAGGCTCTCAGCGCCGCTCACCAGCGTATGGGCATCAACCAGCGTGCCGCTCGCGAACGGCACATCCTCGATATCGACGATGTAGCGCTCAGGCGCGAGCCGGGCGTCGCGCAACAAGGCAAGGCCGGGAAACGGCACGCCCAGTTCGACCATCAGGTTCCGGCGCAGTTGGCCGAGCTGCCGGTTCAGCGCCTCGGGACGCAGCGCGTCGAAGGCCTTCAGCCCAAGCCGCAACCGTAATGTCGCACTCGTGCCCAGTTCGACGTCGTCAAGGATCCGCGGCACGTAGTTGCCACCGTCGCGTGTCATCTCGGGCATCAGCGCGCGCTGCGAGTTTGTCGCGAGCGCGGCGTTGCGCATCAGCGTAATCGCCAGCGCGAGCAGCAAAGCGCCGGCCACCAGAAACTGAATGTGTGGAAAACCAGGAATCGCCGCCAGCGAGAGACAGGCGACGCCGGCCATGCCGATCGCCTTGGGATGCAGCGCCAGTTGCCGGTAAATGTCGCCGCCGAGATGCGTGTCCTCGCTATCAGCCGAGGCCACGCGGGTGACAAGAATGCCCGCCGCCACCGACACGATCAGCGACGGAATCTGCGATACCAGCCCATCGCCAACCGTGAGAATCGTGTAGGCGTGCAACGCGTCGCCGAATGACATGCCGCGTTGCGCGATGCCGACCGCGAGCCCGCCGACGATATTCACCAGCGCGACGACGAGGCCCGCGACCGCATCCCCTTTGACGAACTTCATCGCACCGTCGAGCGAGCCATAGAAGTACGTCTCGCGTTCGAGCGCGGCGCGCATGCGGCTCGCCTGCGCCGCCGTGACGACCCCGTTGCGCATGTCGGCATCGATGCTCATCTGGCGGCCCGGGATGCTATCCAGCGTGAAGCGCGCGGCCACTTCGGCCACCCGGTCGGCACCCTTCGCGACCACGATGAACTGGATCGCCGCGAGCACGATGAACACAACCAGGCCGACCGCGACGTTGCCGCCCACCACCATTTCGCCGAATGCGCCGATGATCTCCCCTGCATGCCCGTGCAGCAGGATCATCTTGGTCGACGCGACCGCCAGCGCAAGACGCAGCAGCGTGGTGATCAGCAGCAGCGACGGAAAACTCGCGAGTTCAGCGGCCTTCGACACATACAGCGTGGCGCTCAACATCGTCAGGCTGGCGGCAAAACTCACGCAGATGAACAGATCGAGCACGAACGGCGGCACGGGCACGATCAGCAGCGCGAGCACCGCAAGAATGCCGATGCCGACGGCGAGGTCGGCGTGACGCGCGAAAAAGGCCGAGAGATCGTAACGGCTGAGAATGGAACGGTTCGACATGTTATTGACCAAGCTCCCGATGAAGCGCGCGGCGACGGCTCTTGACGTAGGGGTCGCCTTCGTCGTCGCGGAATTCCCGTTTGATTTCGCTCCTGTCCATGCGCAGTCCGCGCAGCCACAGAAAGCGCTGGATGAAATAGTCGGCGGCGCCGGGCACGATCTGCGATGCCGCCATCCACACCAGCAGATGCGAGTGCGAGGTCGCCGTGTAGCCGAGGTGAACCGGCAGCGCGAACGCCCAGATTGGCGCGAGTTGCCGCAACCATGCCGCGAGTGCCTGCCCGAACAGAAACAGCAGGAGCCCGAATTGCAGCAGCGTGAGCAGCGTGTCCCACAGCAGGCGCAGACTGAACATCTGCTTGAGCCCGTTGACCGGGTTCAGCCGTTTGACGTCCGGCGCCACGCGTTTCCACGCGAGCAATCCGCGTGTCTGCATCAGTTCCGGCACCAGAACGGCAAGCGCACCGACGCCGAGCGCGCTCAGGATTGCCGGCAGGAACGCGCCCAGCACGGCGAGCGTCGACGCAAGCCGGTCGCCGAACGCGAGCGACGCGTCGAGCGTCGTCACATGCACGATCAGCCGCGTGCCCAACGCATACAGCCGTGGCGCCTCGATGAACAGATACAGCCACCAGCAGAGGCCGCTGAACGCTACCGTCAGATGCGTGCTCTTGGCGATTTCGCCGTCCTGGCGTGCACGGCGGATCCGCCTGGGAGTTGGCGCTTCGGTCTTGTCGCTCATCGCAGATGGATCACGTGATCGAAGGCGATGCGCAACTGCGCGAACAGCGGCGGCACGCTGAGCATCGCGGCAAACGACAGGATCAGCGCCTTGACGGTGCGTGCGGTGGTAAACGGATTGAGCCGCTTCGCGTGGCGCGACATGAGCCCGAACGCAACGTCGACCAGCAGCGCGAGACCGAGCAACGGACTGGCGAGCCGCACGCCATCGGCCAGCGAGCCGGCCAGGTCGCGCAGCGCAATGGTTCGGAACACATCGCTCAGATCGCCGCGCCAACGGCCTGGTGGCCACAGCACCCATGCATCCGTGAAGAAGCCGAACAGCAGCGGCAGCCCTGGTCCGGTAAAGAGCGTCAGCGCGGCAAACTGCGAAAACAACGTTTCGAATAACGCCGCTTCCTGCTGGAAATGCGGATCATAAATCGCCGCGCTGGCGTAGCCGCCCTGCTGGTCGAGTATCGCGCCCGCAGCCGCGGCGGCATGAAAGATCGTGCCGAGCAGCAGGCCGAGCGCGGCACCGGTCGCCGCTTCGATGCAGATTGCCGGCAGCAATGGCGCCGGCCAGCCGCTCTGTTGAGGCAGCATGGCGAGCGCGAGCAGCAAAGGCAGCCGCAGCAGAATGCCGAGCGAGCCGCTCTGACCAAACGGCACCAGGAACAGCGCCACCGCGGGCCTGATCGTACAGAACGCGAAACCCTCGAGATAGCCGGTGTAGTTCATATTCAATGCAAACGCCCCGCGGCGATAAAGGTAAACACATGGGCAAGAAAGCGCCCGATCTCACGGCTCCCCCAAGGCGCGGTCACGATCAGCACCGCACCGACGCAGATGATCTTGGCGCCGTAAGGCAGGCTCTGATCCTGGATCTGCGTGACTGACTGCAACAGCCCAATCAGCAAACCGACGACGGTCGCCACGGCGAGAGCCGGCAGCGACAACCAGAACACCAGCATGAGCGCGTCGCTGGACAACGTGGCAAGAGACGGGACAGTGTTCATCTGGCATAGCCGACAATGAGGCCGTGCATCAGCTTCGAGATGCCCGACACCGACACGAAGACGAAGAGCTTCAACGGAATCGACACCGTGCTCGGCGAGAGCATCACCATGCCCATGGCGGTCAGCACGTTGGCAACGACCAGATCCACCACCAGAAACGCGATGTAAAGCAGAAAGCCCGCCTCGAAGCCGCTCGATATCTCGCTGATCAGAAACGCGGGAATCAGCAATTGGAGGTCGGTCTCGCGGGCATCGTGTTCAGGATCGATCCGCTTCGCGGCGCCGACGAGAAACTGCCGCTCGCCGGATCGGGAATGCGTCAGCATGAATTCGCCGAGCGGACCGCGCGCCGCCTGCCACAGTTCGGTGGGTCGCGGCATCGCCACTTCGCCGCTGTCGCCAGCCGGCAGCGCGGCTTCGATCTTCGCGATGGTCGGCGACATCACGACCAGCGTCGCCGCGAGCGCGATGCCCGAAATCACGAGGTTGCTCGGGGCCTGCTGCACGCCGAGCGCCGAGCGCAGCAACGTCAGCACGATGCTGAACTTCGTGAACGAGGTCGTCATCACGACGGCGAGCGGTAGCAGGCCGAGCATGAAGAACATGCTGACGATCTGCAGTTGTTCGAGCTGGGTGCTCATGCCGGCAGATCCTCATGGGTGAGCCGGGTCACGCGCACGCCCATCGAACCTTCGATATCGATCAGTTCGCCGCGCGCAAACGGAATGCCCTGACACAGCAACGTCACGGTTCGCTCACTTGCGGGCAGCCGGAACGCGACGATCGATCCCTGGCGCAGATGGGCCAGTTCGGCAACCGACAACGACAGCGTGCCGAGCATGGCGTCGAACGCGAACGTCAGGGAGTCGATCGGCAACAATTCGCTGGTGACTTCAGCGGGCGGAGTTTCATCATTCAGGACATGGTCTATCAAGGTGTGCTCCTCAGTGAATTTCAACAAGATCCGGCACGCGCCCAACCGCAACGGCACGCGCAGATAACACGAATGACGGTCGAACAGCAGCGCGTCACCCACCGCGATCTTGCGCAAACGCGGCAGCGACATGAACGGCCCAGGCATGCAGATCGGCAGGCGCACATAAAGACGGCGCAGCAGCGCCGCGCCGGACGGCGGCGTGGGCATACGTCGTTGCAGCCATGCGTCGACTGCGGGACTGCAAAACGAGAAGTGCGCAGCGCGGCCGCTCGTGGCGTGCGTGACGGCGATGCCGTACGCGCCCGGCTGCGGGAGCGCATCGAAAGCAACGGCGTCGACGTCGATCGTGAAGCCGAACAGTCCTTCGAGTGCACACAGCCAGTCGTTCAGCGCGTCGACGACATGCGTCACGGCAGCGTGACCGCGCTCGCCGATCACCAACGGCGTCAATTCCGGTAATAGCGCGCCGGCATCGCAGGCGGCGCTGAACGGCACTTGCGCCGCCGTGCCGGACACCCGCAGCGGATAACGCGCGCGGCACGGCTCGAACTCCAGCGTGAAGCGGCGCGTGCCGACCCGTACCGCCTGCGGCCGGCCGAAGTGCCGGATCGCCAGGTTGTGGCGCCCGGCGTCCGCCCGCGTGAGCGTTTCCATATCCGGCCAGAAGTTCATACGGCCTCCCGCGCGGAGCGGCGCTGCACGACACGAACCGGAATCGGCGCCGTGGATCGCGGCGGCGAGGGCGTGTGCGGTGCGGCCAGCACGGCCAGCGTCTGTCGTATGCCACGCTCGATCGTATCGAGCGCCGTACGCCCGGAACCGTCAGCCAGGTCGTAGGTACGCAACACCGCCGCCACGCCGTCGCGGATGCCCCGCTCCAGTGCCCGTAGTTGCACCTTCAGTCCGCCATCGATCACGCCCGCCTCGGTTTCGACGACGCACGAATGAGCCGGCAATCCCACATCGGCCAGAACCGTGCAAAGCGGTGTGCCGAGTTCCTGCTCGACGGTTGCGATGAGTTGCGTGGCTTCGCTGAACACCGCCGGGGCAACCCGCATGGACACGAGTTGTTGCGACTGCGACACGGCGACCGCGCGGCGCAACTGATTCGTCAATGCAGCCGACGGCGGCAGTCCGCCGACAATGTCGCTCACCGCGCCCAGCACGATCTGCGTCAAGCGGTCCTGCAAGCGATGCGCGGCAAAGGCCGCGGCTGCCGCGCGCCCGACGTGCTCACGCAACGCAGCCGCCTTGCCGGCCGAGTGACCGTGACGCCACGCGCGGCGTTTGAGTTCACGCACCTGCATGGCGAGGTGGGCGCGTTCTTGTGCGGCCTCGGCTGCGCGCTCCGCTTCGACTGCGCGAAGACCTTCGAGCGACGCCAGTTCAAGCACGCTCAGATGCCCATCGGATTCGATTCGCCACGCGCCCTTTCGACAGATCAGCATGAATGCGCCTCCATCATCTGCCGCGCGTGTGCAACCAGTTCTCGCGCGTCGGGTGCGGACAGTTCGGGCGTGCGATACACGAGTCGCGGCCTCCGATATCGCACGCGGCAAGCGCAGGCTCCACCAGAATGCGTAGCGGGAGTCCGCCGCGGCCTGAGTCGCCAGTGCCAGCCCGAGCGCCGTCATCTCGCGTCGGCTGGTCAGGGTCGGGGGCGGCTCGACTTGCAGGTCCACCGCGCCGGCACGCGGGTGCCGTTGAATCGCGCCGAGCAGACGCGGTGCGACGCTTGCCGCCACGGCCGCACGGTCCTGAGCGGCGACGACGCGTCGCAACGAATCGGCGAACGCGAGCGCGGCCACGATCCGGCACATACGCGCACACGCCGGCCGTGGCCAGAGCGGCAGTACCGGCGGCACGTCGGCAAGCGCCACCTCGAGGAGTTGCGGGTAACGGCCGAACAGAAATGCGTGGGCCACGCGCGCGGCACGCTCGTCACGAATCGGCTGCCCGGCTTCTAGCCAGCTGTGATGTGCCCAGTGAGCGGGCGCGCAGGTGTAAGCGTGCTTCATGCGTCGCTCCCGGTGCGGGTCGCTGATTTCGACGGCGCGTTGTCGGCGTCTGCCATGTCGTGCGGTCCTTGCCGCACACCTTGCCCGGAAGGACCGGACGGCAATCTGGCACCACGACCGCGCGTCTTCCGTTTGAACCACGTGCGTGTTTCCGAGTGCCACAACCACATGAAGCCGGCCACCAGCAGCACGATCAAGGCCAGCACGCACAGCATCGCCGTGGTGCGCCGCGGCGCTTTGCCGCTGTCATGCCCGCAGGTGGTCGCCTCGACCGCGCCCGCGGCACTGGCGATATCGGCGCCGGCCGCGCAGTTGCCCGGAAAGCTCAGGACCGGCGTCACCGGCAGCAACGTCAGCGAGACGCGCGCGGGCGTCAGCCCTTCCACACTGCCTGCCACCAGCGCGCGAATCCTGTCGCGCATCAGTTCGAGGTTGTAGTCGCTGCGGTAGCGCATCATGACGGACGCCGACGGCAGCGTGTCCTGCACGGGATCCATCGGATCCTTCCCGGGCAGCACGATATGCACGCGTGCGAGCAGCACGCCGTCCACCTTTTCGAGCGTTTCCGACAGTTCCTGAGACAGCCCGTACACGTAGCGCACGCGGTCTTCCTCGGGGCTCGAAATCAACCCCTGCCGGCTAAACAGGTCGCCGAGATTCGCGTGGCCGCCGCGCGGCAGTGCGTACGCGCTGGCCAACTCGGTGGCGACCACCGCGTCGGCGTCGTCGACCGAGATGTTCCAGGTCCGGTCCGGGTTGCGTTCCTTGTTGCCGTTGATGCCGTGATGACTCAGGGCGGCGATGATCCGGTTCGCCTGGTCCTCGTCCAGGCCTTCAAAAAGCGAGGTTCTACAGCCGACGAGGACAAGCAGGACCGGCAGCAGGATCAGGGCGCGGCGCATCAGCTTCGTTGCGTCAGCGTCTGGATTGCGCGACCGGTCTCGTCGGCCACGCGCACCGTCATTTGCACCCGCACCCCGAAGGCGCCCATGTCGGCCTGCAGACGCAACATGTCGGAGGTCGAAATACGTCCGGAGTCGAGCTGGTCGAGATGCTGCGACAGTTGCTGCGCCGACGCATCCTGCGTGTCCTGCGCGTGCGCCAGCAGACGCTCGACCAGCGAAGCGCCGTCGCCGCTACTGTCAGCGGACAGGACTGCGGCCGGAGCCGCAGGGGACCATGGGCCGGCTTGCGTCGGCATGGTGGTGACCGGGAGTTGCAACATATCAATGCCCGCCTAGGTTAATCAGTCGTTCTATGGTTGAAAGGGGCGCCGCGGCATGCGCGACTCGCGCGGCGCAGGGGGCACGTGAGGCGCGGGTATAAGGCGCGCATTCGGGCAGGTTCAGAAATGCCACCGCCATCGAACTCGCACCTGATTCGTCGCCGTCCGCCACCGTCATCAGCGTGGCTGCGCCGAGCGCGTAATGGCCTTCGAACACCTGACACACGCCGAGCCAGGCGCGTGCCAGCGCGCTGTCCGGCGCGACCTCGAGCGCCCGGCTGAACAGCAGCGACGCGCCGCGGTAATTCGCACGATCGAGCTCGACGAGACCCTGGCCGAGGTATGGAAACGCCCGCTGCGGATACAGCACGGCCAGCCGGTCGAACAGGTAATGCGCTTCGTCGAAGCGTCGGTGCACGCGCGCGTAGTGGCCGATCGAAATCAGCAACTCGAGTGTGTCGTCCTGCATCTGCAATGGCTCCCGAAGACGCCGCGCGGGCGTCTTCGTCCTGGTTAAAAAAGCGTTAGCGGGAGGCGCGCGCGGTTTCCTTCTGCGCGTCGGTCAGGCCCTGCACGCAAGCCGTCGCAGCGCTCTGGGTCGTATTGACCGCGCCCATGGCCTGCTGGACCTTCACCATTGCGACGTTCTGCTGCTTGTCGTCGGCGACCTCGGCCTGATGCAATTTGTTGTCGAAGTCCTTGTTCTGCTTTTCGAGAATCTTTGCGAGCACCTCGACCACCTTCTGGGCCGACATACCGCCTGTGTTGCCGACCACTGACCCGCTACCACCACCGGTGATACCGCTGCCGCCCGGATTCGGAGACATCGTCGTATTAACCTGACTCATTTCTGGATTCCTAAATTTAATCCCGAGCGTTTGTGAAGCTCGCGCTTCGTTCCACCACCTGTCGAGCCGCTCGCAAACACTCGACAAGCAGAATCAGTTCGTGTTTCACAGCCGGCGCGGCTGTCGCCAGCGCCGTGTCGATGCTGCCGATCTCGGCGGTCAACCTCGCCGCGATCCTCTCGCGCCCGGCGCCGCCGGCTTCGGCGAGTTGCGCCTCAAGCGGTAAATCGGCGCATGCACCGAGGGTGCTTTTACCGGCATTTTTTGGGGGCATGGGCGGCATCCATAAAGAATTCGTAAATCGAACCATCGTCGTCGCGCGTGACATCCGCTGAGCAAGCCGAGATTCGCGTGATCCGCCCAATCCCCAGTCGTGCGCCGGCGAAATAGCGCACGCCCTGCGCATCGGTGAGCCAGACAGCGTGACGGCCGGCGAGCAGGTTCAGGCCGAGCGCTTCGAGCGGCACGTGCACCCGCTCACCTTGCTGCGCATGGCCGGGAAAAGCGAGACCACGCAGCCCACTGATCTCGGCTTGCGCGAGGCGCGCGACGCGTGCGTAATCCCACGATTCGGGCGACAGAAACCCTGCGGCGACCGGCAGCGTCGCAGTGAACGCCCCCGGCTCCGCCGGGCGCAATTCGGCGCCGCGGTAGTAGCGCGCGAGAAACTCGCCGACCTGCTCCTGCAACTGCGCGAGCACGACCACATGCATCACCAGCGCCCGCTTCTGCGACCACGCACGGGCGGTGAGCGCGGCCAGATCGGCGGGCGACTGCACGTAACCCTCGTAGACGAGCGCGCCGGACTTCGGATCGACATGCGTTGTCACCAGCTTGAACGTGTCGCTCGGACGCGCCGTGCGCGGACCGCTGGACCATGGGTTCGATGCGATCCACGTCAGCAGCGCGAAAACGAACGGCGCCGCGCAGACCATTGCTTTCGCCACCGGCGACGCATCCGACCAGCGTCTGCCGACATACACGAGCGGCGCATGGCGCAGCAGATAGGCACGCTCGGCATCACGCGCCGCCATCGCAGCCGGCGCATCGCGGCCGCTGAACTCGAAGGTGACGGCGCCCGCCGAAAAGCGCGCGCCGCGCTCCAGCCTCACGCGCCGCCCCGGCGCCACCGGCCGGCCGAACACCGAAACCCTCGCATGATGGGCAACCAGTGCGAGCACCGCACCGTGCAACTCGATGGTGACGTGCACCGGTTCAACGCCTTCGTCGATCACCATCAGGTCGGCCTCGCTGCCGCTGCCGATCCGCAGCGGCCGCCCGGCCAGCAGCGCCACGCTCGCGCCGGTGTGCAGGCCGGCCGTGACGACGATCAGCGCGTCAGCGGTCATGGCGGCGCTCCCACGGCATCGTGCGCACCGGCGCCAAAACGGGCGACGGCTGCGGCTCGACTCTCACGGCGGGCTGCGCCAGCGTCCGCAATGCGGCATCGACGTCCGGCGCAACGGCGGCGATCGGCTGGACCGGCGCCGCGGAACTCTTCACGGCGCTGCCCGACAACGGCACTGGTGCGGGCAACGAAGTCGCTATGACGGCCGTTTGCGCCAGGATGGCATCCGGACTCAAATTCGCGGCGCCTGGCTTCGTTCCGGCGACGGCTGGCGTCTCGCCTGGCTCTGTTTCACCCGACTGGCGTTTGAGGCGCGGCGTGATCAGAATCAACCGTTCGAGGCGCTCGTGCGTGGTCTGGGTATCGCGGAACAGCGCGCCGAGGTAAGGCACGTCGCCAAGCACGGGCACCTTCGAGGTGGTGCTCTCGCTGCGCTCGTATTGATAGCCGCCTATCAGCAGACTCTCGCCGTCACGCACGATCGCCTGCGTAACGACCGAATGCTTGTCGACCTTCGGAATGCCATCCACCGCCATCGACGGATTGAACGAGCCGTCCTCGATCTGGATGTTGAGCCGGATATTGCGGTGTGGCTGGCCGCCCGATTCGACACTCGGCGTGACCTTCAGCGTCAGCCCCGTGTCGATGTTGAAGAGATCGACGGCCTGGTTGCCCGCCACGCGCACATACACCGAACTGCGCGAAGTCAGGGCCGCTTCCATGTTGTTCAATGTGAGCACCTGCGGGCGCGCCAACACGCGCGCCTTACCGGTGTCTTCCAATGCATGGATCTGTGCAAACAGGTATTGCGCCGAATTGCCGACCAGCGTCGCGAGGTTCAGTCCGGTCAATGGGCTAACCGGCGCCGCTAGCGCCGCAGCGCCGAAAGCCAGCGGCGCGCTCGCGGTGCCTGAAGCGCCGTTGATACGCCCGTTTGCACCGCCCCAACGCACGCCGAGCGCGCGCGCGGCATTCGACGACACGTCGATCACTACCGCGTCGATCTCAACCAGTTCCTGCGGCTGGTCGAGCATCGCGATGGCGCGCTCGTAGTTCGGCATCATCGACACGAGGTCGCTGATGACCACCGCGTTGCTGCGCTGATCGGCGACGATGTTGCGCCGCGCGGGCGTCGCTGCGGGCTGGGCGGTGTCGGTGTCCGGCAAGGGCACCCGTTCGCCGCCGCCGGTCGATGCGCCGCTAAAACCGAGACCGAGCAGGCTCGGCAGCGGCGGCGGCCCGCCTCGCGCGCCGCGCTCGTCGGCGCGGGCATCGGCACGTGCACGCGTGGCGCGCGGCGCGCTCGCCTGCCAGGTGTCCGTCATCAACCGGTGCAGCAACGAAGCGACGCCCGGCACAACCTGCTCCTGCGAGCCAACGCTGTAACGGACGTCCTGCGCCTGCGCGTAACGCAGCGGGAAAACGCGGATGACAGTCTCGTCGAATGACGGCTCGACCGTCGTCTGCCGCTGCGCCTTGTCGATTGCGTCGGTCACCGCATCGACGAATTTCGACGGACCCGCAACCTTGACCGTGGTCGCCGAATATCGGATCGGCAGACGGGCGTCGTCGAGATCGAGATTGCGAAGCAGCGACGCAACAGCTTCGCGGGTCATCGGCGCAAACGGGATGACGCGGCTGCGCACGTCCGCAGCCGTCGTGACATGCATCGCCTTGCCGTCGAAATACCAGACGAGGCCATACGCCTCTACGAGTTGGGTGAAGACGTTGCCCGGCGTGTCGTCGAAGCGGCCGTTGACCACGCCTTTCACGTCGCGGCCGATGTCCGCGCTCAAGCCCTCGACGGCCAGCACGTCGCGCAACACATCGGGCAGCGGCGCGCCGTTCACTGCGTAGTGAATCGGCGCACCGTGCCAAATGGGGGTCGCGGCGTCGGCCGCGGGCATCAGCAGCGCCGCGCAGGTCACGCCGAGCAGCCTCGCAATGTGATGCACGGCGGCCCGGAGCGCGCACGTCGGCAAGGACGGGGCTGTGCCGCCGTGCTTCCTGCTG
Organism: uncultured beta proteobacterium; assembly: GCA_963738755.1. Classification (GTDB taxonomy): domain Bacteria; phylum Pseudomonadota; class Gammaproteobacteria; order Burkholderiales; family Burkholderiaceae; genus Paraburkholderia. Next base: position 39,210 of record CAVTXZ010000026.1, on the reverse strand, counting down.
ATCGAATCATTGCGCCGCATCATTAACATTAAAAGTCCCTAACTGCGTTTATTGGCTACGTTAGCGACAAATTTAATGGTGTTTCAATGGCCTTTGGTCCTACACATATACGACAGCCGCGAACGGTCAAATACTTCGCCCTTCGCTCTTGGCCAACTAAAATTCAATACGAAATAGACATCTGCGCCTCGAACTTATCCAGATGAATGGATTTGATCCCAAAATTAGGACAATTACGCACCTTGCTGAAATACGCATATCTGGAAGTCGTATATCTGTATGACCCGCCACATCGGTAGAGAGAGAGGATTGTCGAACTGCAATTCGATTAATCCGATCATGACAAAAGAACCACTCAACCCACGCCGCAACGCCGCGAAGTCCGCGATTTTCCTGAATTCGCTCAATGCGTTAGTGGGCTTCGCGGCCTTAACGAGCATTTTGCATCTACCGATTCCTACAGACGCACCGACATGCGGATGACACGGTATTGCAACTTCACGCCTCTACTCGCAAAACCAAGACTACGCTCCGTCAGAATTAACGGATTTGCAACATGTCTGCGACTCGAGGAGATTTATTGGCGAATCATTGAAGAATTTGCGCGTCAGGAATCTCTGACAGTAGGTAAGTTGATTTCCAAATGGGCCCTCGATATTGATATGACGCAAGAAACCGTTTGCAACTTCACCGGACTCATCAGAATTATTTGCGTCACTCAAATCATCGAGCAAAAGCATCTGATCGACATGAAGACGATCGACCCGGATGCACCGGTCAACGCGCTTTAATAACTTTCAAGGAGGTTTATCGAACCGGCACCTTCATTTCTTCGATACGTAGCGACGCAACAACCGCAGAACACGACACGCAAAAAACCACTGAGCGGTCTAATTCCCGATCATAAGGATTTGATAATGACGAATGCAATCAACAACATGGGCAACAGCACGCCGTTCGATATGGACAGCACGCCCGAGCCGGCGCAAAGCGGCATGCAAGCCGACGCCCAACTCACCTCCGTGCGCATGTTTTCTCCCGACAACGCCGACGACGCCGGCAATGCGCAATCGTCTGTCGCAGGCGCGGCATCGCATGCCCACGCCGGCCACGCCCATCGCAGCCGTCACGCAGCCGCGGGCGGCAACGGCAGCGACGCGGCGGCGCAGGATGGTGGCGCAGCGGCGAAGGGAGGCAGCGGCAATGACATGTCAGCAGTGGTGAGCCAGATCATGGACATCATCAAAACGGCCATTTCCGCCGCGACGCAGCTAGCTTCGCCGCTGCTCGGCCTGTTCACGTCGATGATGGGCAATGCGGGGACGTCGGGAGCGGGCACCGCCTGACGGGAGCCCTGAACAGCCGACCGGCGCACGGCCCCGGCCGGCTTCAGGGCGGCGTCCGCTATGCCGCCCTGCGTTAATTCCAGCTCTTCCCCCTCAGGACGCAATGAATAAATCCCTCGGGCCCGGGTCCGTCGATCGCCGGCGCATCGACGAACTCGTACGACGCTCCAATGCAGCGCTGCACCCGGCCATTACAGGTTTTGTCGACGGCGGCCATCGCCATATCTGCGCAACGCTGCGCGGCGCCGTGCCGCCCGACGCGCGCGTGCAGCGCTTCCTCGACGAACTGCAGTTCATGCAGGACTACGCAGGCACCTCGTACCGGGTGTCGCAGATTTCTCGCGCCGGAGTGGCCGCACTTCGACGCGGCAAAGGCCGGTATTTTGCCGACCCCGGCGTACAGTGCGCCTTCGTATTGCCGTGCAACGCGGCCGCATGGGCAAGGAACGCGGCTGAGGCTCAACCGCGCGACGGCGCGTACCGGCTGTTCTCGATCTTCGACGAATCAGTCCCACAGAAGAATTTGTCGACCGCCCTGCTCGCGGATCACGTCGTCGTGCTACCCGGCGTGCCGCTGCGCCTGACGGGCTTGCGCATCATCGGCGACCCCGAGGCACGAGGTCCGGGCCGCGCTCGCGTCGTCGCGCATTTCGCCTGGGCCGACTCCGCATGCGGCACACCCTACGACCTCTACAACGGCGACGGGGCCACCTGACGCAAGCAATCGGCGAACGGGATGAACTGAGCCGCCACCCCGCCTGCCCGCGCCGCTGCGGCAAATTCAGGCGGCGCTGTACAATAGCGCGCCTGACGCGGGCTTTGCCGGCCTGGCTGGGCCGTGCACCCGTGCCGCCGGCGCTGGATTTGCATGCTCCGCGAGGTCGGTCCGCACGTTTCGTCCATGTTCCGCCACCTGCGTTTCATCTGACTCATCTGACTCTTGCCTATGTCCGCCCAGCGACCCGACATTGCCCGTCAGCGCCGCCCGATGCGCCCGCTGCCCGCCATCATCTTCATGAGCCGTTGGCTGCAAGTGCCGCTCTATCTCGGCCTGATCGTCGCGCAAGGCGTGTACGTCGTGCTGTTCCTGAAGGAAGTCTGGCACCTGGTCACGGCGTCGATGACGCTCGACGAGACCAACATCATGCTGGTCGTGCTCGGCCTGATCGACGTGGTGATGATCTCCAACCTGCTGATCATGGTGATCGTCGGCGGGTATGAAACGTTCGTGTCGCGGCTCGGCGTGGAAGGTCATCCGGATGAACCGGAATGGCTCGATCACGTGAACGCCGGCGTGCTCAAGGTGAAGCTCTCCATGGCGCTCATCAGCATTTCGTCGATCCATCTGCTGAAGACCTTCATCAGCCCCGACCAGAATTCGACTCACACGATCATGTGGCAGGTGATCATCCATGTGGCGTTCCTCGTGTCAGCGCTGGTGATGGCGCTGGTCGACCGCCTCACCACGCATACGCACCCGAAGCATTTTCAGGAGCCCGCGGCGCTGCACGTCGTGAGCTCCGGCAGTTCGCACGATTCCACTCCCCTGAAGGCGCACGACTGACCGCACAGCCAATCGCGATCGGATAACAAGCGCCACCGTCCCCACTGAGCTAGCCATGACCGTCATCAAACAGGAAGATCTGATTCAGAGCATTGCTGATGCGCTTCAATACATCAGCTACTACCACCCGCTCGATTACATCCAGGCCTTGGGCCGCGCGTACGAACTCGAACAGAGCCCGGCCGCCAAAGATGCGATCGCGCAGATCCTCACCAACAGCCGCATGTGCGCCGAAGGCAAGCGCCCGATCTGCCAGGACACGGGCATCGTCACGGTGTTCGTGAAGGTCGGCATGGACGTGCGTTGGGACGGTGCGACGATGGGCGTCACCGAGATGATCAACGAAGGCGTGCGCCGCGGTTATCTGAACCCCGACAACGTGCTGCGCGCGTCGATCGTGAGCCCGCCGGAAGGTGGCCGTAAGAACACGAAAGACAACACGCCGGCCGTGATCCACTACGAGATCGTGCCGGGCGACAAGGTCGACGTGCAGGTTGCAGCCAAGGGCGGCGGCTCGGAAAACAAGTCGAAGTTCGCGATGCTGAACCCGTCGGATTCGATCGTCGACTGGATCCTGAAAACCGTGCCGACGATGGGCGCCGGCTGGTGTCCGCCGGGCATGCTCGGCATCGGCATTGGCGGCACCGCGGAGAAAGCGATGGTGATGGCCAAGGAATCGCTGATGGATCCAATCGACATTCAGGACGTGATCGCACGCGGCCCGCAAGACTGGATCGAAGAACTGCGCGTGGAACTGCATGAGAAGGTCAACGCGCTCGGTATCGGCGCGCAGGGTCTCGGCGGTCTCGCCACCGTGCTCGACGTGAAGATCATGGCCGCGCCGACGCACGCCGCCAGCAAGCCGATCGCGATCATTCCGAACTGCGCCGCCACGCGCCACGCGCACTTCACGCTGGACGGCTCCGGTGTCGCGAAGCTCGAAGCACCGTCGCTGGACGCATGGCCGAAAGTGCAGTGGGAACCGAACACGGAAACCAGCAAGCGCGTCGATCTGAACACGCTGACGCCGGAAGAAGTCGCCGGCTGGAAGCCGGGCCAGACGCTGCTGCTGTCGGGCAAGATGTTGACGGGCCGCGACGCCGCGCACAAGCGCATCGCCGACATGCTGGCGAAGGGCGAAAAGCTGCCGGTCGACTTTACGAATCGCGTGATTTACTACGTCGGTCCGGTCGATCCGGTGCGCGACGAGGCAGTCGGTCCGGCAGGCCCGACCACCGCGACGCGCATGGACAAATTCACCGAGACCATGTTGTCGCAAACCGGTCTCATTTCGATGATCGGTAAAGCCGAGCGTGGCCCGGTTGCGATCGAGGCGATCAAGAAGCACAAGGCCGCGTACCTGATGGCCGTGGGCGGCGCAGCCTACCTCGTGTCGAAGGCGATTCGCAGCGCGAAGGTGCTCGCGTTCGAAGACCTCGGCATGGAAGCGATCTACGAGTTCGACGTGCAGGACATGCCGGTGACGGTTGCTGTCGATTCGAACGGCACGTCCGTGCACCAGACCGGCCCGAAGGAATGGCAAGCCAAAATTGGCAAGATTCCGGTCGCGACGGTTTAATTCGCCGCTAACGCCTGTCACGCAAGTCGAAAAGCCGGGACCTCGGTCCCGGCTTTTTCATTGCTGCGCGAGGCGCAGCGCGTGATGCCGGAAACAATGTCAAAAGATGCTTCTGTTTCCTTGGCTTTTTCAGGTCTGGCGTTTATTGTTGTTGGAAATTCAAAACCACTAAAAAGGATCCCCATGCAAGGCGATAAGAAAGTCATCGAGTATCTGAACGATCAGCTAAAGAACGAACTCACCGCCATCAACCAGTACTTCCTGCACGCACGGATGTATAAGCACTGGGGCCTCGAGAAACTCGGCAAGCATGAATATGATGAATCGATCGGCGAAATGAAGCACGCCGACTGGCTGATCGAACGCATTTTCATGCTCGACGGCCTGCCGAATCTGCAGGACCTGCACAAGCTGCTGATCGGCGAGGAAACCAAAGAAATCCTTGAATGCGATCTGAAGCTCGAACAGATTTCACAAAGCACGTGTAAAGAAGCGATTGCGTATTGCGAATCAGTCCGTGATTTTATCTCGCGTGAAATCTTCACGAAAATTCTCGACGACACCGAAGAACATATCGACTGGCTTGAAACCCAGATCGATCTGATCGACAAGATCGGCATCCAGAACTACCAGCAGTCTGCAATGGGTTCGGTCGAGTCCTGATCGAACCAGACTGGAACTGTCCGCGCATCGGCTCATGAAACGGCGCCCAGGCAAAGCGCCGTGCCGCGCGGGCGATATACTTGCGCACCGCCCTGTTTCCGTGAGTTTCCCTTGACCGCTGTGCCTCGCGTGTCCACTTCGCCTATGCCTGCAGAAATGCCGTCTTCGAGCGCCCCGATTGTTACGGTTGCCACTGCCGCTGCCAATTCGAGCGCGCCGGTCGGTATTTTCGACTCGGGTCTGGGTGGTTTGTCGGTGCTGCGCGCCGTGCGCGCGCAACTGCCTGACGAAGCCATCCTGTATGTCGCCGACTCGCTCTATGCCCCCTACGGCGAACGCGACGACGACTTCATCGCCGACCGCACGCTCGCTATCGGCGAATGGCTGGTCGGACAAGGGGCGAAGGCGGTGGTGGTCGCCTGTAATACGGCCACCGCGCAGTCGATCGCGCTGGTCCGCGAAAAACTGGCGATTCCGTTGATCGGCGTCGAGCCGGGCGTCAAACCGGCGGCGTTGCAGTCGAAAACCCGCGTCGCTGGCGTGCTCGCCACGCAAGTCACCTTGCGCAGCGCCCGCTTTCAGGCATTGCTTGAACGCTACGCCGCGGATTGCCGCTTTCTCTGCCAGCCGGGTCACGGGCTCGTGCAGGCAGTAGAACGGTGCGACGTGAGCTCGGCCGAGCTGCGCGCGCTGCTGCGCGGCTATCTCGAACCCATGCTCGAGGCCGGCGCCGATACGCTGGTGCTCGGCTGCACCCACTACCCGTTTCTCGATGCGGCAATCCGCGACATCGTCGGCGACCGGCTAACGTTGATCGATACCAGTGTCGCCATCGCGCGCCAACTGGAACGGGTGCTCGACCAGAACGGGCTGCGCGCCGTCCATGACGGCGCAACCGGTGTCCTGCCCCGTTTTTATTCCACCAGTGACGGCGCTCACCAGCAGCAACTCGCCGCTACGTTGCTAAAGATCGACGCGGACGTCGAACGCGTCGTCATCCCCTCGCGGCGTACCGCGGCGCCAGACTCCCAAGCCGCATAACTGAGGAATCAAGCGCGTTTTCGGGGCGTCACGCGGCCTTATTGCGCGTTTTTTAGGCATTTTCATGCCGAACTGGCCCCGCGCGCGCCGCCCTTCCCATAGACGAAACCCTTCTAACAGTCTGGTTTTGTTACAAAAAATCATGCAGGACGCTTGCCAAACGATCTAAACAAAATGATAATAATTCGCATTAACGTTAGCTATGACGCCCTGCCATGATTGTCTGTGTCTGCAAGTCTGTTTCTGACCGAAAGATCCGTGCCTCGATCGCGGAAGGCGTCGATTCGTTCGACGAGCTTCAGTTCGAGCTGGGTGTCGCTTCCTGCTGTGGCAAGTGCGCGGACTCCGTGCGCGACGTCATGATGCAAAGCGGCGTATGCGCGAGCCGCTGCGGCTTCGAGCATCAAACGCAAGCCGTGCCGCTGACGTTTTACGAACGCAAGGCCGCCTGAGACCTGGTGTTCCGGCGCGGCTCAGGCCGTGCCCAGAGCATTCACCGCCGCACGCTGCTTCACGCTTTATCCCACTGCCGTCAGCAAGCCAGTATCCGTACCAGCCAGCTACCCGCCTCACCTGTCAACAGGAGTTTGAGATGGAATTGCTGATTGGTTTCGTGACTACTTTGTGCATTTCGCTGCTGATCTTCCGAACATGACGATGTCCAGTCTGACGCGCTGTATCGACGGCGCGCCGCCACGCTAACATGCAGGCTTCGCAAACCGTTTCCGCCGGCGCCGCGCCGGTCTCCCCCGTCCGAACGAATTCCCGTACCTTGACCGCGACCGCCGCGGTGGCGGCAATTCATGTCGCGCTGCTCGCCGTGATCATGACGCTGCGTCATGAACCCGTGCAGCCGCAACTCGAATCGCGCGTCATGACCGCGCAACTGCTGGCGCCGGCGCCGGTCGCCGCACCGGCGGCACTGCAATCGATCGCGCCGCCGCCGCCAAAGCCGACGCCGCCGGTTCACACCAAGCCCAAGGTCCAGCCAACGCCCAAGCCAACACCGGCGCCGACTCCGTTGCCGATTGCCGCCGCGCCATCGCCCACGCCGGTCGCGGCGCCCGATCCGACGCCGCCCGCGGCCGCCGCGCCGGCCGCACCCGCGGCTCAGGCCGCGCCGGCAATCGGCCGTCAAACGATGGAAATCACCGCGCCGAAGAACGTCTCGCATCTCGACTGCAACATCGCCAAACCGGACTACCCGGCGCTATCCAGGCGGCGCGGCGAGGCCGGCACCGTGTATGTGAAGTTTGTCGTGGGCCTGACCGGCAAGCTCGAGAACATCGAACTAAAGAAGAGCAGCGGCTTTAGCCGCCTCGACGACGCCGCGCTCGCCGCTGTTCACGCGAGCGCCTGTAGACCTTATCTCGAGAACGGCCAGCCGGTTCGGGCCGAGCACACCCAGCCTTACGACTTCAATCTGACCGATTGAGGCAGATTTCAAAAAAAAGGAATTGCAATGCAAAACTATGGATTGGCGCACGTGTGGGCGCAAGGGGATTTCGTGACGCGCGGTATCGCGCTCGCGCTGTTGATCATGTCGGTGATGTCGTGGAGCGTGATCGTCATTAAAGGCTGGAACGTGATGCGCCTGAAGCGTCTCACCAAGAATGCCGAGCAGGCGTTCTGGCATTCGGACGACCTCGCGGACGGCGTGAAAAAGCTCGGCGTCGAATCGTCGACGCCGCAGGACAACCCGTTCCTCGCCCTCGCGCTGTCGGGTCAGGAAGCGGCCGACCACCATCATCAGACACAGCCGCATCTGCACGATCGCATGGATGTGTCGGACTGGGTCACGCGCTGCCTGAAAGACACCATGGATGAGAGCGTGTCGCGCATGCAGAGCGGCCTTGCGATTCTCGCGTCGATCGGCAGCACGGCACCGTTCGTCGGCCTGTTCGGTACGGTCTGGGGCATCTATCACGCGCTGCTGTCGATCGGTGCGAGCGGTCAGTCGTCGATCGATCAGGTTGCGGGCCCGGTGGGCGAAGCGCTGATCATGACCGCGTTCGGCCTGTTCGTCGCGATTCCGGCGGTGCTCGGCTACAACGCGCTGACGCGCGCCAACAAGTCCGTCGTCGCCAAGCTGAGCCGCTTCGCGCACGGTCTGCACGCGTTCTTCGTGACGGGCGCCCGTCTGTCGTCGTCCAAGCGCGGCGACGGTCTGCGCCTCGCCACGCGCGTCAACTGATCAGCGAGGCACTCCGATGGCAATGAGCCCCTTCGCCGGCGACGATGACGACGGCCTGATGAACGAAATCAACATGACGCCGCTCGTCGACGTGATGTTGGTTCTCCTGATCGTCTTCATGGTGACGATTCCGGTGATTCGTCATGCAGTCAAGATCGATCTGCCGCACGCAAGCAGTCAGAAAGAAGACACCAAGCCCGCGCAGGTGACGGTCGCCGTCGATGCGGACGGCAACGTGTTGTGGGACGACAAGAAGGTCGACGAAGCGGCGCTGCAGGCAAAGATCGCCGAAGCCGCACAAGCGAACCCGCAGCCGGAATTGCACCTGGATGCGGATCGTAAGGTGCCGTACGAGAAAGTGGCTGAAGTGATGGCGGCGGCACAGTCCGGCGGCCTCACGAAGATCGGCTTCGTCACGCAGCCTAAATCTAAATGATCGCCGGATAATCGGCGACTGCGTGGCCACTCAACGCGCCATGCAACGCTCTTAAGCAGCGGCTGCCGAAATGTGCAAAAAAGCCCCTGAAACAAGGGCTAAAAGTAAAAGGCCTTCATCGTCAGATGAAGGCCTTTTTTTGTGCGCACTCGGCGCCTTCGGGCGGCGGGATCATTTGCCATCGGTCGAAGACTGATAGCTCGAGTCACCGCATGCGACAGCCGTGATCGACACGGACAGCGCGGTCAGCCCTATCAGGCTCGCTATGATAGCGGCCATGAGTTTTCGCATAAGAGACTCCTTAGCGAAGGGATTTCACTATAGGCCCGTAAGCGCGTGCATTCAAGCAAACTGTCATTGAAAGTACTCATGACAGACGGCGCTTAAATGCTAAAAGCGATGTGGTAATACGCAGGAAGTGCTATGACGCGACCGCGAACGACTGCAGTGCGCCGACGCGATCTTCGCGCGTGGGACACTCGCCCATGATGTGTTTTCCATCGTCGGGATCCAGCATCTCGACCAGATAATCGACGAACGCGCGCACCGCCGGCACCATCCCCTGTCGCGACACGAATACGGCGTACAACTGCGGCGTGGGAAAGGTCCAGCCGGGCATCACCGGCGACAGTTGTCCCGCGCGCAAGGCCGCGCCGTACATCATTTCCGGCAGCGCCGCGATGCCGACACCCGAGAGCACCGCTTCACGAATCGTCATCAGATCCGCAGTCACGAGACGCGGCTCATGCTCATGCGCGTGACGCGTGCCGTCGGGGGCGATCAGATTGAACACGTGTCGGCCATCGCCGGTCGGCACATCGAGCGTTTCGAAGCGGCCCAGATCGGCCGGTAATAGCGGTGGCGCATTCTGCTGCAGCAGGCTCGGTGCGCCGACCAGCATCTGCTCGGTGCGCCACAGCGGACGCACGACGATGTTGGCGTTTTCCGGCGGAGCGGAACGCACACGCAGTGCGACGTCGATCGCGTCTTCAAACAGATCGACCACGCGGTTGGTCACACGCATCACCACACGCACTTCCGGATAGCGATGCATGAATTCCGGCAGGATTTGCGACAGGATGGTCTGCGAAATCGTCACCGGCACACTCACCCGCACCGTTCCACGCGGCGACGAACGCAATTGCTGCACCACATTGACGGCCGCCTGCGCCTCGCTGAGCATCGCCTGACAGTGCTGGTAGAACAATTGCCCGGCTTCGGTCAGCGCCAGTTTGCGGGTGGAACGTTGCAACAGGCGTACGCCCAGCGACGCTTCCAGTTCGGTCAACCGGCGCGACAAACGCGACTTCGAGATGCCCAGCACGCGCTCGGCCGCGGAAAAACCACCGTGTTCGACGACCTGGGAAAAATACATCAGGTCATTCAGATTGTGTGAATCGATCTTCATCTCATCGTTCCAGTAATAGAACAATCCATTGCGTGACGGCGGCTGGCACCGCGAAAAACGGTCCCTATAATAGCTCCATGTTTCAAAAATAACGCTATTCCCCATTTTTCGAGGTGACTTTTAATGAGCACGACCCGCACGATCGGACGCATCTACCCCGCCGTTCGCACGACCGAGGGCGGCGGCTTTATCGTCCACCGTCCGTTTCCGACCCGCATGCTGATGGATTTCGATCCGTTTCTGCTACTCGATGAAATGGGGCCGATCGACTACGCACCCGGCGAGGCCAAGGGCGCGCCGGACCATCCGCATCGCGGCTTCGAGACGGTCACCTATGCGCTCGAAGGCCAGTTCGGCCATAAGGATTCCGCGGGCCATTCAGGCACGCTGCATGCTGGCGACGTGCAATGGATGACCGCGGGCGCGGGCGTCGTCCACAGCGAGATGCCCGACCCCTCGTTCCTGCGCACCGGTGGACGCGTGCACGGCATACAACTGTGGGTGAACCTGCCGCGCCGCGACAAGATGATCGAGCCACGCTATCAGGAGATACCGTCGGCCAGTATTCCGGTCGCGACCTCCGCGGACGGCAAGGTGCGCGTCAAGGTGATCGCCGGCGAAGCGCTCGGCGTAAAAGCGGCCATCGAAACGCGCACGCCGATCCTGTATCAGCACTTCTCGCTGCAACCGGGCGCGACGATTCAGCAGCCGGTGCCGACCGACTATCGCGTGTTTGCGTACAGCCTGTCGGGCAAAGGTTTTTACGGCGAAGGCGAAGCGCGTCAGGAAATCGACGCGCAGAAAATGGTCGTGTTCCAGAACGACGGCGACACAGTCACGCTGACAGCCGGCGCCGAGCCGCTTGAAGTGCTACTGCTCGGTGGCGTGCCGCTGAAGGAACCGGTGGTGCGCTACGGCCCGTTCGTCATGAACACGGAAGAGGAAATCCGCCAGGCTGTCACCGACTATCAGGCCGGCCGCATGGGTGCGATCACGCACTGATCGGGCTCCACCGCGCACACGCCGCCGGCTCCCGGGTCGGGCGGCACGGCGGAGAAAGCGCCGCCGCGCCGCAGCACCGAGCACGAAGGCCGGCAAATTCGTTCACAATAGCAATTCATGCCGCGCGCCGCGCCGTTTAACCAGAACGGATCGCGGCGCGTGGCGATTTCCGTTTCAGTACAGGAGTGCGCATGGCAGAGTCCACCGTCACCGCCCACATCGGCTCGACGAATTTCCAGGTCCTTTTCGACGACGGCAAGCACGCGTGGCTCGCCGACGAACCTGAGTCGCTTGGCGGCGGTGATCGCGGGCCAACGCCCGTCTCGTTGCTGTTGTCGAGCCTCGGCGCCTGTACCTCGATCACGCTGAAGATGTACGCTCAGCGCAAGGATTGGCCGCTTGCCGACGTGCGTGTGACGCTGTCGCTCGAAACCGGCGACGAGGGCACGACCATCGATCGCAAGATCGTGCTGGAAGGCAATCTGTCTGACGAGCAGCGGGAACGACTCTTGCAAATCGCCAATGCATGTCCGGTTCACAAGATTCTCACGCATTCGATTACGATCCGTTCGGGCCTTGCCGTCGCCTGATGCCGCAATGGTGTGAATGGCCAGCATGGCATGCAGCGGTTAAAGAAGCCGCACGTATTGCAACGCTTTCATAGGAAGCTGTCGTCTTGAATTTCGAACACCTTATCCAGATCAACGACCCGTTGAATCCGCTTGTCGACTCGATGACCCGCGAGCAGCTGTGGGAGGGTCTCGTGCTACGCGCCGAACAGCCACAACTGTTCGTAATGGGTCTCGACAGTTGCACTATCCTTTCGCGCGAAGGCAACACGCTCGAACGCGAGTTGCACTACGGTCAGGCCACCGTGCGCGATCGCGTCACGCTGCAGGAAAGCCAGAGCGTGCGCTATGACATTCTGCCCACGGCAGACTACGTAGGCGGCTCGCTGACCATGACCATCGAGCAACCGGACGAACTGCAACTGTTCCTGCGCTTCGAATACGCGACCACTCTGCCCGTCTCCGACGACCAGGACGCCGTGCAGACGCAGGAAATCGTCAAGTCGGCATACCGCGAGAACGACATCGACACGGTTCGATTGATTCGTCAGTACGTGCAAACCAGACAGGAACCCGGTTCCTTGCATTGAATCGCGAGCGGGCGCCCTGCCGCCCACGCGGGCAGTTCGCGGCCGCCTCGCCGAACGGCGGCCTGTCCGCGGAACGCCCGCAGTCTCCTCAATCACGCAAGCTATCGAAAGTCGGATTCGATCAATTTCTCTTTCTTGTGAATGGGAATAGTTATCATTTAGAATTAATCCATCGAATCGACTAACAGCTAAAACGAATGACCGATCTCACGCGCACTTCCACACTCAGCCTGCGCCGCCCGGCGGCCGCGCTGACCAGCCGTCCGAAGCCATCGACGGCAACGGCAACCGCCACGAAGCCTGCTGCGGATCGCGCCAACAGTTCTGGCGAGACGTCGGATCGGGTCGTACGCAGCGACGCACTGCTGCAAGGACATAGCCACGTCAGCATCCTGCATAACGGCGAGACCTACCAGCTGCGAGCCACGCGTCTGGGCAAGCTGATTCTGACGAAGTAACCGGCAACGGCGAACAGCGGTAACGAACAGAGGCAAGTACAGGGTATTGTGGGGACCACCTCCTCGAGAGGTGTTGGGCATTAGCCAGCCACGACGGCTTGCACGTGAGAACTAGACCCCTTCGTGCAGACACCAAGCCAGCCGTCGCAGCAAGCCAGGCCGCTTTTTTGGTTCTCACCCAATGCGGATACACGAAACGTCGTGTGTTGCAACGAACAGAATGACAAAGCCGTGGGATGTTGCCATCTCCACGGCTTTTTCTTTGCACGGCGTCGACCAAGCGGCGAAACGGTCCGGCCTACTTCGAGGCCCAACCCCAGAACATCAGCCACCACGCGCTATCGACCACCGCGAGCGCGGCGAGGAACCAGATCATCGCGAGACCGCGCTGCACGAGGCGCTCGCTGTACCGGCGGGTGACGAGCCACGCGAGCCACGCACTCCACACGTTGGCAATCACCAGAATGCCGATACGCAGATCCGACGCCCACCACAACGACACATGCTCCGCGCGCAGCAGCGACAGCGTGGTTGCCGACAAACCGAGGAACACGCCGGCGCCGGCAATCGGAATCAGGCCTTGCGTCAGATGATGCAGACGCACGGTGTTAAAATGCCCCAGCATGCGCGTCGCGCCCATCAGCAGCACCAGCAATGCGGTGCCATACACCAGCGCCGTGGCGAGGATATAGCCGATCACCATCGTGCCGTCGAGCCACGAGAACACGTCGTTCTGCTCGGGGTAGTGCGTGAACAGGAACCAGGGCGCATTGGTGTCGAGCGGCCACGTGATGTCGTGATCGACCAGCCAGTTGGCGAAGAACATTTTCAGATCGACGAACCAGCGCGATGCGGTCCAGTGAAAGGCGCCGATCGCGATGCCGAGCAGGCCGTACAGGATCAGCGCGGTGTCCCACCCGTTCGCCTGCTTGTCGCCGAGTTGCACCACTTCCGACGACGGCGCGCGCCACGTCAACGCGATCGCGTCGCGGTGCCCGCTGCAGCGTCCGCACATGTGGCAGTCAGACGCGCCCTTCATATTGCGCAGCGGAACCAGCGGCGCACAATTGATCGGAATCACGCGATGCCCGTGCTCGCCGTTCTTGTATGAACGGCGCCACGCGTCTTCATCGACCTTGTAGTGGAACGGCGCGAGGCGCGCCAGAAGCGAAAAAACCCCGTTGACGGGGCACAGGTATTTGCACCAGACCCGCTTCTCCCGCCCGTACAGCAAACCGATGATCATCGCCGCGAAGGTGGAGCCGCCAAGCACCAGCAGCACAGCCTTCGGATACTGGTATACGCTCACCATCTGCCCGTAGATCGTCGTAATACCGAACGCGACGAAGGGCCAGCCGCCCCAGCGCATCCAGCGCGGGATCGCCCAGCCGCGGCCGTACTTGCTGGCGAATTCGGCGAGTGCGCCTTCCGGACACAACACACCGCACCAGACCCGGCCGAGCATCACCATCGAAAGCAGCACGAAGGGCCACCAGATGCCCCAGAACACGAACTGCGCGGCAAGCGTCAGGTTGTTCCACAGATGCGCCGTATCGTCGGGCAGCGGCATCACCGCCGGCACCAGAATCAGAAGCGCGTACACCGCCACCACGACCCACTGAATGCCGCGGATCAGCGCGCCATGACGCTGCATCCACTGACCGGCCGCGGCAAGGCGGCCCGGGCGGGTCATTACCGTACTCATGCCGCGCGTCCGGCGGTTTGCCGCGCCGGCTTGCGATTCGCGCGACGCACCAGCAGATAAACCACCGCCCAGTACGCCGCATAGGCGACCAGATTCATCAGTGCCGGATGTGCGCGATAGCCGGTGAGCGTGGCAACCAGCGAACCGAAGGTGCTCGAGTCGTCCAGAATCGCCGACGAGTTCCACATCTGATCGACGAGCGTCGGCAGGATTTCCTTGTCGATCAGCTTGTCGACGCCGGTCTGGAACAGACCCGCACCGAGAAACAGCAGCATGATTTCGGTGACGCGGAAAAAGAGCCGCCACGAGAAGAACTTGCCGCCCAGCTGCAAGACGTAGAAGGTCAGGAAGGCGAGGCCCAGACCGATCAGCACCGCGAGCATCTGGCTGCCGTCCACGTGACCGGATTGGCCAAAACCCAGGCCGTACAGGAAGATGACCGTTTCGCTGCCTTCGCGCGCGATTGCCAGCGCCACCAGCAAGGCGACGCCCCACCAGTTGGAATCGCGCGTGCTCTTTTGCAGCGACTGTTCCATGTCACGCTTGAGCGTGCGGCCGTGCTGCTTCATCCACAGCACCATCTGCACGATCAGCACACACGCGACCAGCACCATCGCGGTCTGGAAATAGTCCTGCGCGTCACCGGAGAGCACTTCGGTGAAACCGACCAGCGCCGCGCCGAGCGCCACCGCCGCGATCACGCCGGCCGCCACGCCGCCCCACAGATACGGCAAACCGCGGCGCGCGTCTGCGTCGCCATTTTTTAACCACGCATACAGGATGCCGACAACCAGCAAGGCTTCGACACTTTCCCGCCATACGATGAATAAGACCTGACCCATCTAGCACTCCTTCTGCTGCTCTGGCGAGCACATGTGCCCGCTTCCCAAGCCACTACTTGGCGACGATCACGCCCTGCGCCTGCTGGTGGAAATCGTCAAAAAACTTGTACTCGCCGGGCTCAAGCGGCGCGATCACGACAAACGAATCCGCGCCGGGCGCCAACACTTTTTCTTTGCGCAGCTGAACGCTTTCGAACTCGGCCGCGCCCTTGCCGGTATTGCGTATTGCGATCTTGATGCGCTGCCCCGCCGGCACCTGAATGCGCGCCGGATTGAGCTTGCCGTCGTTCATTTCCAGGTTGAACGTGGGCAAATCGACGGCATGCGCGGTGACAGCCAGCGACGCCAGCACGGCGAACATCGCGATCTTTCGGTTAATTCTCATTAGCCTTTCCGGAAAACGCGGCGCCAAGGTTTTGACACCCTGGCGCCGCCTGCTGCATTCGTTCACGCGGCCTGCGGCGCATCAATGCGCACCGAGCTGCGACGATCCGTCTCGATCAGTAACCGCCCTTCTTGCCGATACCCGCGTATGTGAAGTCGTATTCGAGCGTGATGGGTTTGAACCACGCACCCACGCCGGTTTCCTTGTCGACGTGACGGCCGAAAGCCATGTGACCCGTCTGCATCGGCGCTTCGACAACCAGCTTCAGGTGGTACTTGCCGGGGCCTTGCAGCTTGACGTTATCGCCGTAGTGCGGGCCGTCGTTGGCGACCATTGCCATCATGTCGCCCTTCTGCGTTTGATTCGAACCGGCCTTGGTCAACTCGTATCGCACTTGCAGATACGGCATCCAGTCGCCTTCGGCGAAGCCGGTGGGGTTGTTCTTGACCGCGTGGATGTCGGCTTCGAGGTGAACGTCCGAATCCGACGCCTTGCGCATCATGCCTTCGGGTTCCATCGTGATCGGCTGCAGATAGACCGCGCCGATTTCCATGCCGCCCTGAATCTGGTGCTTACCGATCGGGTATTCCGCTGCCGTTGCCGAAAGAGCCGCTACCGCGGCCACCGCTGCTGCGCCACCACGCACAAATGAAGAAATCCGCATTGAAACTCCTTGTTTTTATCAGACTGAAACCGGACCCATTGGAACAGTGCGTCGCGCGCGAATGTTGTGGGACGCAGGCGCGATGGCAAACATATGACAACAGCGTTGCGATCGCTTTACAGCGTACATACGAACGTTAATGCGAACCATTCTCAATATTGGTTGAGTTTATCATCGATCGACGAGGAGAACAAATCTAGAGACGCGCAAAGCCTTATGCCAGCAGTGTCTTAAGGCTGGCATAAGGAACGCGCGTAAAGACGTCCGGGAGAAGCGAGGTTCGGACGGACGAGGCGCAGCGCGTCACATGGCCGCGCCTCCGGGAGAAAATGAGATGGTTTATTCGATGCCGGACACGTGATCGCCGACGTTTGCGCCGAATACACGCTGGCGCACCAGCGCCAACTGGTCGCGGGTTTGCGCGGCCTTTTCGAACTCGAGATTCTTGGCGTGCTCCATCATCTGCTTTTCGAGACGCTTGAGTTCCTTGGCGAGCTGTTTCTCGGACATGTCCTCGAATTTCGCGCGGGCTTGCTGCTCTTTCAGCTCGGCGCGGGCGTCGTCGACGTTGTACACGCCGTCGATGATGTCGCGAATACGCTTGACCACCCCGCGCGGCGTGATGCCGTTTGCGAGGTTGAAGGCCACCTGCTTGGCGCGCCGCCGCTCGGTTTCGTCGATGGCGCGGCGCATCGAATCGGTCACTTTATCGCCGTACAGAATCGCCTTGCCGTTCACGTTCCGCGCCGCCCGCCCGATGGTCTGGATCAGCGAACGCTCGGCGCGCAGGAAGCCTTCCTTATCCGCGTCGAGAATTGCGACCAGTGATACTTCAGGAATATCGAGCCCCTCGCGCAGCAGGTTGATCCCAACCAGCACGTCGAATGTGCCCAGACGCAGATCGCGGATGATTTCAACCCGCTCCACGGTATCGATATCGCTGTGCAGGTAGCGCACCTTGACGCCGTGGTCGGCCAGAAATTCGGTGAGCTGCTCGGCCATCCGTTTGGTCAGCACCGTGACCAGCACGCGGTCGCCGACTTTCACGCGCTCGTTGATCTCGCCGAGCACATCGTCCACCTGGCTGCGCGCCGGCCGTACTTCGATTTCCGGATCCACCAGCCCGGTAGGACGCACCAGTTGCTCGGCCACCTGCCCGGCGGTTTTCTTTTCGTAATCGGCCGGCGTGGCCGAGACGAAAATCACCTGACGCATCTTGCGCTCGAACTCGTTGAACTTGAGCGGCCGGTTATCGAGCGCCGACGGCAAACGGAAACCGTAGTCCACCAGGTTCTCCTTACGCGCGCGGTCGCCGTTGTACATGCCGTTCAACTGGCCGATCAGGACGTGCGACTCGTCGAGCAGCATCAGCGCGTCCGGCGGCAGGTAGTCGACCAGCGTGGGCGGCGGCTCGCCGGGCGCGGCGCCCGAGAAGTGCCGCGAATAATTCTCGATGCCCTTGCAGAAACCCAGTTCCTGCAGCATTTCGAGGTCGAAGCGAGTGCGCTGCTCGAGGCGCTGCGCTTCGACCAGCTTGCCGTCGCCATAGAAGAATTCGAGCCGATCGCGTAGTTCGGTCTTGATCGTTTCGACTGCGCGCACGACCGTGTCGCGCGGCGTCACATAGTGCGACGACGGGTAAACGGTAAAGCGGGCAATCTTATGACGCACGCGCCCTGTAAGCGGGTCGAACAGTTGCAAAGTCTCGACTTCGTCGTCGAACAACTCGACACGCACGGCCATCTCGGCGTGCTCAGCCGGGAAAATATCGATGGTGTCGCCGCGCACGCGGAACGAACCGCGCTGGAAGTCGGCTTCGTTGCGGTTGTACTGCATGGCGATCAGGCGCGCGATGATGTCACGCTGGCCGAGCTTGTCGCCGGTGCGCAGCGTCAGAATCATCTTGTGATATTCGGACGGATTGCCGATACCGTAGATTGCCGACACCGTGCCCACGATCACCACGTCGCGCCGCTCCATCAGGCTCTTGGTGGCCGACAGCCGCATCTGCTCGATATGCTCGTTGATCGAGGAATCCTTCTCGATGAACAGGTCGCGCTGCGGCACGTACGCTTCCGGCTGGTAATAGTCGTAGTACGAGACGAAATACTCGACCGCATTACGCGGGAAGAATTCGCGAAATTCCGAGTAGAGCTGCGCGGCGAGCGTCTTGTTCGGCGCGAACACGATAGCCGGGCGGCCGAGCCGCGCGATCGTGTTGGCCATCGTGAAGGTTTTGCCGGAGCCGGTCACGCCCAGCAACGTCTGGAACGACAGGCCGTCTTCGACGCCTTCGACGAGCGTGTCGATTGCCGTGGGTTGGTCGCCGGCAGGCAGATACGGCTGGTAGAGCTGGAACGGCGAGCCTTCGAACGTGACGAATTTGGATTCGTCGAGCGTCTCGTCGGCTTCAGTCAGATGGTGTTCGTACATGTGGGCGGCACCAGGCCTTGGGCAAAGGACCATTCTAACGGGTTCGGGAAACGCGGGCTGAGCGGGTCCGCGTAGGATTTCCGGGCTTTGCCGGCTTCCTGACGAACAAGGTTGCGGGCGCTCGGTCGGCCGGTTGACAAGACGTCTGCGGAGCGCCGGTAGAGTGACTTCGAGCCCGTTTCTGGCTGTCTGCCGAAGGTTTCAGGGCCAGTTCAGGACCAATAACACGCCGGCCACGGGCAAATTCTTCAAACGCATATGACGCCCGGCTGCCTGTTTTTCAAGCAAATAATTCGACCTCGCGGCCGCCGCGAGCCGAAAAAATGCCCACGGATTCGCTACAATGGCAAGTTGCGCTCACTTGCCGCCGTCCGCCGCGTGTCTGCATGTCCCACCAGACGCCGCAGCCGGGCCGCCCGCACGAAGCCGCCCTTCTTCTTCACTACTGCTGCCGACCCATCATGTCTCTGTTCTCCGCCGTCGAACTTGCTCCCCGCGACCCGATTCTGGGCCTGAACGAAGCCTTCAACGCCGATGCGCGCGCCACCAAGGTCAACCTTGGCGTGGGTGTGTACTTCAATGAAGAAGGCAAGATTCCGCTGTTGCGCGCCGTGCGCGAGGCGGAAAAGGCTCGCGTCGAAGCCGCGCTGCCGCGTGGCTATCTGCCGATCGAAGGCATCGCCGCCTACGACGCCGCAGTGCAGAAGCTGCTGCTCGGCAACGACTCGGCGCTGATCGCCGCAGGCCGCGTTGTCACGGCGCAGGCACTGGGCGGCACCGGCGCACTGAAAATCGGCGCTGACTTCCTCAAGCGCCTGAACCCGAACACCAAGGTCGCAATCAGCGACCCGAGCTGGGAAAACCACCGCGCGCTGTTTGAAGGCGCCGGCTTTGAAGTCGTGTCGTACCCGTACTACGACGCGCACACGCATGGCGTGAACTTCGACGGCATGCTGAGCGCGCTGAACAGCTACGCCGCAGGCACGGTTGTCGTGCTGCACGCGTGCTGCCACAACCCGACCGGCGTCGACCTGAGCGTCGAGCAATGGAAGCAGGTGGTCGAAGTCGTCAAGGCGCGCAATCTGGTGCCGTTCCTCGACATCGCTTACCAGGGCTTCGGCGACAACATCGAATCAGACGCCGCAGCCGTGCGTCTGTTCGCTGCATCGGAACTGAACGTGTTCGTGTCGTCGTCGTTCTCGAAGTCGTTCTCGCTGTACGGCGAACGCGTGGGTGCACTGTCGATCATCACGGCCAGCAAGGAAGAATCGGCGCGCGTGCTGTCGCAACTGAAGCGCGTGATCCGCACGAACTACTCGAACCCGCCCACGCACGGCGGCTCGGTGGTCGCAGCGGTGCTCGCTTCGGCTGAACTGCGCGCCACGTGGGAAACGGAACTGGCCGAAATGCGCGACCGTATCCGCGCCATGCGCAATGGCCTCGTGGAACGCCTGAAGGCAAGCGGCGTGGATCGCGATTTCAGCTTCGTGAACGCACAACGCGGCATGTTCTCATACTCGGGTCTGACCTCGCCGCAAGTGGACCGTCTGCGTGAAGAGTTCGGTATTTATGCGGTGGGCACCGGCCGCATCTGCGTGGCTGCGCTCAATACGCGTAACCTCGACGTGGTGGCAAACGCAATCGCTCACGTGCTGAAGTAAAGCTTGTTATAGCGCGTGCGTTTTTTGCGCGCGCTTTGCTGAACCTGCTGGTAAAAACGGCGCCCTTTCGGGCGCCGTTTTCATTTGTTGCTTGCGGGTGTTGCTCGGGGCAATGTCAACGCAAATCCCGGTGAATATCGTGCGTGACAAAGCCCGCATCGTTATCGGGCATGTCGAGCCACTCAGGTTGCGCAAGCGAGGCGCGAATATCTTCCAATCCGCTTTGCCAATGTTCACGCATCGTGGAAAGGCCAAACTGAAAGTCTTTGTAGTGCCCTTCATACTCCTTATTTCGATAGATAAGGTGGATCACGTTGTAGCGCTTCGAACACGATAACTCGTCCGCCAGCTTGCACCACGGATCCTCATGCTGATCCGCCGGCACCCGGTCCAGCACTTCGCGCAGCACGTGGCGGAATCGTTGCGAGCGTTGCAGCATGTCGGTCACGAGACGCGTGCGGCTCGAATACTGAATGTCCTTCATGCGCCCCTGGACGTCGGTGATATTGTCGGGTACCGGTCCGACCGCACTCCACAGATCGACCTGGAAAGCAAGCGTGTCGCGCCGCGGCGTAGACTGAATCACCTCGTAAAGCGGCGTGTTCGACATCAAGCCGCCATCCCAGTAAAACTGCCCGTCGATTTCGACCGCCGCGAAACCCGGTGGCAACGCCCCGGACGCCATGAAATGCTCGGGTTTCAACGTAGTGTGCGTGTTATCGAAGTACGCAAAATTCCCCGTGCCGCAATTGACCGCACCAACCGACACCCGAATTTCACGTGAATTGATGCGATCGAAATCGCACAGGGCTTCGAGCGTCGCTTTCAGCGGCGTGGTGTCGTAATAGCTTGCCATCTGCGGCGGTCCGGACACCGTGGGCAATGGTGGCGGGAAACGTGGCACAAAGAATCCCTTCTGCCCTTCCAGGATCGCGCCCATAGCCTGGGTTGCGGTAAAGGCTTTGCGCACGGCTTCGCTTGAATTGAACAGCGCGTGCTCGATAAAGGCGGGTAGCGGCGGCCCGAAAGCCGGCTGGCAGATCGTCTCCCAGAATTGCAGCAGCCGTTCGACCCGCTTTTCCGGAGGATTGCCGGCAATGATGGCTGTGTTCAACGAACCGATTGAAATACCGGCAAGCCAGTTCGGTTCAATGCCCGCTTCGTAAAGACCCTGAAAGACACCGGCCTGATAGGCTCCCAGTGCGCCGCCGCCTTGCAGCATCAGCGCGACGGTTTCGTAGTTGGGCAAATGCTGCGGCCGGCCGGCATGGGCAACGGGCGCCGGACCGGCGCCTTCGCCCTCCCCATCGCCGGGCGCACCAGATCGCGCCCGTTTGAGATTGCGTTGCGCCATGGGCGCCTCCTTATTGCATGTACCAGCCGTGGCTCACAATAAAGGACTGACCGGTCAGCGCCGCAGTGGGGAAAGTGGACAGGAACAGCACCGTTTGCGCGACGTCTTCCACCGTGGTGAAGATACCGTCCACCGTACCACCCAGCATGACGCGCTTGACCACGTCTTCCTCGCTGATACCGAGCTCTTTTGCCTGCTCGGGAATCTGCTTGTCGACCAGCGGCGTGCGCACGAAACCCGGACAGACCACATGCGAGCGCACGTTGTGCTTCGCGCCTTCCTTGGCGAGGACGCGCGAGAGCCCCAGCAGCGCATGCTTGGCCGTTACGTAGGCGGATTTGAGCGGCGACGCCTCATGCGAATGGACCGAACCCATGTAGATCACAATGCCACCGCGATCGTCTTTGTACATGTGCTTGAGGGCGGCCTTGGTGGTGAGGAATGCGCCGTCCACGTGGATGGCCTGCATCTTTTTCCAGTCGGAAAACGAATAGTTTTCGATCGGATTGACGATCTGGATACCGGCGTTGGAAATGAGGATATCGATCGAGCCGAACTCGGCAGCGACTTTATCGATACCCTGGTTGACCGCGTCTTCGTTCGTGACGTCCATGGCGACGCCGATTGCCTTGCCACCCGCCTGTTTGATTTCTTCAGCGACGGCGTTCGCGCCGTCCTGGTTCAGGTCGGCGATCGCGACCGCGGCGCCCGCCGCGGAAAGCGTCAGCGCAATCTGTTTGCCGATACCGCTCGCAGCGCCAGTAACCACCGCGACCTTGCCATTCAGATTCGTGTTCGACATCCGGAACCTCCATGCAGTTGATGAGCAATGAGACCACGGGCCGCAGGCGGCGTGAAGTCAGCCAGACGGCATAGACCGTCTGGCCGAATGCTGCACTGCGGCCAACCTTGCTATTGTGCATGAACCGCGTGAACCGTAGCCGGAAAACGCACATCGGCCTTTATCTCTTTAAACTAGACGTTTCGGCGAGATTCCGGCGGCATCACTACCAAGGAGCAATGCATGAATTATCGACGTCTGGGCCGTTCCGGCCTGCAAGTCAGCGAACTGTCCATCGGCTCGTGGGTCACCTACGGCAATCAGGTGGATCACCGTGCGGCGCGTGAATCGCTCGCGGCTGCCCGTGATGCGGGAGTCAACTTCTTTGATAACGCCGAGGTGTATGCAGGCGGCCAATCCGAAGAAATCATGGGCCAGGCGCTCAAGGAACTGGCATGGCCGCGCGTGAGCTATGTCGTGTCGACGAAATTCTTCTGGGGTCTCGAGGAAGCGCCGAACCAGTACCACACGCTGAATCGCAAATATTTGCTGAACGCGGTCGACGCGTCGCTCAAACGCCTGCAACTCGATTATGTCGATCTGGTGTTCTGTCATCGTCCTGACCCGAACACGCCGGTCGAAGAGACCGTCTGGGCGATGAGCGACATGATCACGCGCGGAAAGGCGCTTTACTGGGGCACCTCCGAATGGAGCGCCGACGAGATCCGCGCCGCTTACGAGGTTGCCGAGCGGCACCATCTGCACAAGCCTGTCATGGAACAGCCACAATACAACCTGTTTCATCGCAAGCGCGTCGAGCAGGAATACAAGCGGCTCTATGAGGATATCGGCCTCGGACTGACGACCTGGAGTCCGCTGGCCTCCGGCCTGCTCACCGGCAAGTACCGCGACGGCGTTCCCTCAGACAGCCGCGCGCAATTGCAGGGCTACGAGTGGCTGCGCAAGCAGGTGACCGACACCGGCAAGAACGGCGTGGTCGGCAAGCTCGGCGAAGTGGCCGACGAACTGGGTTGCACGGTCGGTCAACTGGCCATTGCGTGGATTCTGAAAAATCCGCATGTGAGCACGGTGATCACGGGCGCCTCGCGGGTCGAACAGATCGGCGAGAACATGAAGTCGATCGACGTGGCCGCGCGCATCACCCCGGAGATCAAGCAGCAGATCGAGGAGATCATCGGCGACGTTTACGACTGACCTTCCGCTCATCGGATCACGAGGCATGGCCCGCGCGCGCAGCATCGGGTCGTGCCTCCGGGAACGCACGGCGGGATGCAACGCGGCGTCGCGTACAATACGCGACCGCGCTGCACAGAAGTTGTGCTGCCGCATTGCACCCGCATCGCCGAATCCGAACTGGACCGGCGCGCCCTCTTTCAGCGTCACCTCATCATGCTCAGCTACCGCCACGCCTTTCACGCAGGCAATCACGCCGACGTTCTGAAACACGCCGTCGTGTTGCAGCTACTGCGCTACCTCGGCCAGAAGGATAAGTCCTACTGGTATATCGACACGCATGCGGGCGCCGGCGTCTATTCGCTGAAGGAAGGCTATGCGACCAAAACCGGCGAGTTCCAGAGCGGCATCGCCAAACTTTGGGACCGCAACGACCTGCCGCCGATCTTCGCGGAGTACGTCGACGAAGTGGCCGCGCTGAATCCAGACGGCCAGTTGCGCTTCTATCCGGGCTCGCCGTATATCGCGTGGCGGCAGATGCGCGAACAGGACCGCATGCGTCTATTCGAACTGCATACCACCGAAATCGACGTGCTGCGCCATAACTTCCGTGACGCGGGCCGGCGCGCCATGCTTTACGCGGGCGACGGCTTTGAAGGCGTCCTCGCGCTGCTGCCGCCGGCGCCGCGCCGCGCGCTGATGCTGCTCGATCCGTCCTACGAGGACAAACGCGATTACACGCGCACGCTGCGCAGCGTCGAGGAAAGCCTGAAACGCTTCCCGACGGGCATGTACGCGGTCTGGTATCCGCAGGTGCGGCGCCTTGAATCGCAGCGCTTTCCCGATCAGCTGAAGCGGCTGCAGGAGCGTAACTGGCTGCACGTGAGCCTGACCGTCAGCAATCCGCCGACCGACGGTTTCGGCCTGTTCGGCAGCGGCATGTTCATTCTGAATCCGCCGTACACGCTGGCAAAAGCGCTGAAAGAGCAGATGCCGTGGCTGGTCAAGGCACTCGGCGCGGACACGGCCGCGCAATTCAAGGTCGAATATCGCGGCGATTGAGGTCTCCCGCGGGTTGCACGCACGCGTCTGCCAAGACGCGGAACGTGCGCGCCGCAGGTCGATGAGCGGCTAGCCCCGCTTACTTGAGTTGCGCCGCGGCCTTGCGGGCGAAGTCGTTGGTATAGGTCGCGTTCAGGTCGATTTTCTTCGGATCGAGCCGGCTGTCGAACGACGACAGCGCACGCAATGAGGTTGCCGGACCGTCCGCGGGCATCAGGCCATCGGGCGAATACGCATCGCGAACGTTGTGGAAGGCGTCTACGTAGAGCGCCGAGTCGTTGAGCAGGTACGCCGGTGGCACCATCTTCAGCAAGTCGGCGTCGCTCGCGGTTTGCAACCAGTGGTTCGCGCGCACAATGGCATTGGCGAGAGCCTGCGTTGTCTTCGGATTCTTCTGGATGAAGGTCTCCGATGCATACAGTGTCGCCGCCGGCATCGTTCCGCCGAACACCTCCTGCGTGCCCTTCACCGTGCGCGTATCCACCAGTACCTTGATCGCGCCGCTATGCGCCAGCTTGGTCATCATCGGATCGACATTGGACAGCGCGTCGATCTGTCCACCGCTCACGGCGGCTAGCACCGTCGCGCCACTGCCCACGCCGATCGCGGAAATCTCGTTGCGCTGCACGCCGGCCTTGCGCAAAGCCACGGTGAGCACCAGATCAGTCGACGACCCCGGCGCGCTCACGCCGACCTTCGCCCCCTTGAAGTCCGCCAGCGTCTTGAGCTCGTCGACCTTCGCCCTGGTAACGGCGACGACGATCTGCGGCGCCCGGCCCATCAGCGCAAACGCGCGATAGTGCTGGCCCTTCGCCTGCATGAACAGCGTGTGCTCGAACGCACCAGCGCCCACATCTGCGCTGCCTCCGACTACCGCTTCCAGGGCTTTGGATCCACCCGCGAAATCTTCGAGCGTGACGTCGAGACCTTCGTCCTTGAAGTAGCCCAGTTGTTGAGCGGCGAGCACCGGCAAATAATAAAGCCCCGGCAACCCGCCGACAGCCATTGTCAAGGACGGCTTTTCGGGCGTGTCTTTGGCGAGGGCTACGCCGGGCAGCGCGACAAGCGCGATCAGCGTGGCGCAAGTGCTGGCCGCACGCCGCATCCAGTGGTTAGGCATTTCCATGTCTCCTTGTTCTGTTTTCGTTCGATGCGTTGGCGCAGCGCAATGCGCATGGCCCACGTCGTTGGCGAGAGACCGCGCCACGATTGTCGTCGGACGGTTTCGACCACGCCATGCGCCGAAACCCGAATGACACGATGGCATGCGCTGCGTCCAAAGGCGCACGCTGGCACGCGACTCGCCACTCGCCACTCGAAGCGCTATCGGATCGAAGAGGAACTGCCAGGAATGGTTGTGCGCAAAGGCACTTACTGCGGACGGGCCACAGGGCGAGGTTGCGGCGGCGGCGGTTGCGGCGGCCGGCCACCGCCGGCTGGCAGCTGGATGTACGGCGCGACAATGATCGGTATTGAGGAATTCGGCGCCAGTTCGGTTGGCGCCGCGATCGGCTGCGCGCCTACGATCCGCTCCCGTGAGAGCGGCGCGGTTTGCAGCACCGTGCCGCTCTGCCCATCGCTAATGCCGCTCTGCGTATCGAGGGTCAATGGCTTGCCGGTGTTGCTCGACGCGGCGAAGCTCGCCGGCACCGCGAAAATCGTTGTCAGCGAGGCCGCAATGGCGGCAGCGAGCATAGAGTGGAGCGAGCGGGCAGGAAGCATAGGCGGACCGGTTAGGTTTGAGAATGCCGGATTGCGCAGAAAACGCTTTACCTTACCGTGGTGGCAACCTTCAGGCTAGTCGATATTGGTCGTGAACAATCTCCGGGCAACGCCGGCCGGGAGATTTTTGAGGTCCAGATGTGACAAAGCCCCGTCTATACGGGGCTTAACGCGGTACTGCCTTTGGCCGCGCTATAGCGCTGCCGGGTCAAACCTGATGCTCGATGCTTACAGCGAATAACCGTTGGTTTCGAGCGTGCGGATGCGTTGCTCAAGCTGAACGATGTCCGACGACGAGGCCAGATAGGCTTCACGACGGGTACGTTCTGCGGTTTCAAACCAAGTGCTCAGCTTTTCAAGAATGTATGCAAACATGATGTTCTCCAAGGATCAGAATTGAATCCCCGGTGAATTTCGCATCAGGGATTTCCCGTAGAAGGGTTAACCCCGATTATAGCCTTCCGGTGCAACCTTGCTAGTGAAATGCCCGCATGACGTGCATTCCGTTTTGGAATGGTGCACGCTTGAGGTGCGTCCAAGCCATTGATTTTCTTGATACTCAAACCGCTTTCTAGATGGATTTGATGCCGCCCCACATTTTTACGCACATTAATGGTGCAAACACGCCACGGGTTGCGACGATTGTGCGGGCCGGGTTGCAATTCACCCGGCTTAAAGCGGATGACACCCCTTCCCCGACACCAGGTCGGTGTCAGCGAGCCGCTCGATAATCGGGCAATCCGGACGCTCATCGCCATGACAATGGTCGGCCAGATGCGCCAACGTGTCGCGCATGTCGCTCAATTCGGCGATGCGGCGATCGAGGTCCGCGACGTGTTCCAGCGCGATCGACTTCACTTCTGCGCTGGCGCGCGACCGGTCGTGCCACAGCGCCAGCAAACGGCGAATGTCTTCGACCAGGAAACCCAGCCGGCGCGCCTGCCGGATGAAGCGCAGCGAGTGAACCTCCTGCGGCCCGTATACGCGGTAGCCAGCGCTTGTGCGCGACTTAGCCGCCAGCAGGTCAACGCTCTCGTAGTAGCGAATCATCTTCGCCGTGACGCCCGACGCGCGGGCCGCTTCGCCGATATTCATGACAGTTTCTCCAGTGCCTGCATCGATCGTACACCTTCCCATTATGGGAAGGTCAGTCTCTCAAGTGCGTATCGGCAGGCATAATTCAAGCATCGCAACCGTCAATTTCCAGAGGCAATCCTGATGACGATCGAATTCCAGGTAGAAGGCATGAGCTGCCAGCATTGCGTAGCGTCAGTCACAAAAGCGATCCATGAGCACGACGGAGCCGCGCAGGTACAGGTCGACCTGGCATCCGGTCGCGTGGCCGTCGAATCGACACAACCGGCTGAAACGCTGAAGGCCGCCATCGACGAAGCCGGCTATACGGTCACGGGCGTAAGTCTCGGCTCAGCCAGCTAAGCGGGCTCCGCCATGTTCAAAGTTGCCGTCATGGGCGCATCCGGTCTGCTCGGGCGCGCGGTGGTCGACGAATTGGCGCAGCAGGCCGGCTGGCAGGTTGTCGCCACGGCATTCAGCCGGCCGGGGCCGAACACGGTCGCGCTGGATATTCGGGACGCGCGGGCGGTCGAGCAATTTATCGAGCGCGAAGCACCGGACGCGCTCGTCATTGCCGCGGCCGAACGCCGGCCGGATGTGTGCGAGCACAATCCGGCGTTGGCCCGTGCACTGAATGTGGATGCGGTGCGCACCCTGGCCGCCGTGGCAGCACGCCGCGGTGCGTGGACGCTGTCGATTTCCACGGATTACGTGTTCGACGGCAGCCACCCGCCCTATCAGCATGACTCGGCCCCAGCGCCGTTGAATGCCTATGGGCACAGCAAACTCGAAGGCGAGCGCGCGCTGATGGAAGCCACCGGACTCGGTTGCGTGTTGCGCCTGCCGTTGCTGTACGGGTCGATCGTCAGCTGGACGGAATCGGCGGTAACGAGCCTCGTGCCGGCGATCGCCGCATCGGCTTTGCGAGACGGCAAGGCTGCCGTCATGGATGCATGGGCAATCCGTTATCCGACCTGTACGTCAGACGTCGCGTTCGTGATCCGGCAGATGCTCGAGCAGCATGCGCGTGGACAAGCGCCGCGCGGCATCGTGCAGTGGTCGGGCGATGAGCCGATGACCAAATACGAAATCGCCGTGCGTCTTGCCGAAGCGCTGCAACTCGACGCGCGTTTGACGCCTCAGCACACGCCCACCGACGCGACGCCCCGCCCGCACAACTGCCACCTGGCGTCGAGCCGCCTCGAGGCGCTCGGCATTGGCCGCCGCACGCCGTTCGATACCGCGATCCGGCAAGTGCTGGCCGGGTTCCCATGGCGAGGCGCCACGTCGGCATAGCATCGCGTGGGCGATCTGAAGCGCGGCGAGCCGGCCTCAATGAAAATCGCGGCTCGCCGTGGCCAGTTCACCGAGCCATTCGCTGTGATCTTCAAGCCGATGTGCGACGAGGTGGATCACCTCGCCTTTGTTTTTCTGCCGGCCTTTACCTTTACCTTGACCCGCCTGATTGACGTCACCCGCATTTCCGGCGTTGTCGCCGCCGGTGGCGATGCCGTCGTCGCGCTGCAGGACGCCATATACCGCCAGCAGCGATGAACCCAGCAACACTTTGCGCTGCTTTTCCACCAGCGACGGCCACACGATCACATTAATCGAGCCAGTCTCGTCTTCGATGGAGACGAATACGGTGCCATTCGCCGTGCCCGGCCGCTGCCGCACGGTGACAATGCCGCACGCCCGCGCGAGCGTGCCGTGCTGGCAGACGGCGAGTTCGGCTGCGGTGCGAAAACGCTGTTTGGCAAGACGCGCACGCAATAGCGCGAGTGGATGACGATTGAGCGTGAGGCCGAGGCTCGCGTAATCGTCGACGATCTCACGGCTTTCCGCTGCCTGCGGCAACGCGAGCGGCGCTTCCGCGATCGGCGCATCGCGCAGCAACCTGGGCACGATGTGCTGCGCGGTCACCGCCCACCACGCTTCGCGCCGATGGCCAGCGATACTGACCAGCGCGTTCGCAGCGGCGAGTGCCTCGAGATCGCGCCGCGTCAACGCCGCGCGGCGCGCGAGGTCGTCGACATCGGTGAACGGTGCGTCGTGACGGGCAGCCATGATGCGCTCGGCGGCCACTTGCGAAAAGCCTTTGATCAGATGCATGCCGAGGCGCACGGCGGGACCGCCCGCGCCATAGCTGTTCGACGACTGAAACACACGCGCGGACAGCCGTTTTGCAGCACGCCGGATGGTCCGGCTCACGGTATGGCGCCGCAGCGACAGATCGCGTAATTGCTGTCCGGACAGTACGGCCTGCTGACGATGCAAACAGGTCTCGGCCGATGAAATGCGCTGCCCCTGCTCTGCATCGATTTTCTCGAAGACTGATTCCCAGTCGCTCAGCGTCACGTCGGGCGGCAATACCGTTACACCGTGACGCTTCGCATCCTGCACGAGTTGCGAAGGCGAATAAAAACCCAATGGCTGACTGTTCAGCAGGCCGGCGAGGAAAGCAGCCGGCTCGTAGCGTTTCAGCCACGCGCTGAGGTAGACCAGCAATGCGAAGCTCGCCGCATGACTCTCTGGAAAGCCATACTCGCCGAAGCCTTCGATCTGTTTGCAGATGCGATCGACAAACTCCTGCTCATAACCTCGCTTGAGCATGCGATCGCTCAGATCCTTCTGGTATTTCGCGAGGTTGCCGCTGCGCCGCCATGCCGCCATCGCGCGCCGCAACTGGTCGGCTTGCTCGCCGGTGTATTCGGCGGCGACCATCGCGAGGTGCATCACCTGCTCCTGGAAGATCGGCACGCCAAGCGTGCGTTCGAGCACCGGCCGCAATTCATCCTTCGCGTAATCGACCGCCTCGAGTCCCTGCTTGCGGCGCAGATAGGGATGCACCATGCCGCCTTGGATCGGCCCAGGCCGCACGATCGCCACTTCGATCACGAGGTCGTAGTATTTCGCCGGCTTGAGCCGCGGCAGCATGCTTTGCTGCGCGCGCGATTCGATCTGGAACACGCCGATCGTATCGGCATGGCCGCACATCTCGTAGACGGCCCGATCTTCGCGTGGAATATCCTGCACTCTGAATGCCGGAAAGCCGCGCCGCAATGCGACGAATTCCAGCGCGCGCCGGATCGCCGACAACATGCCGAGCGCCAGCACGTCGACTTTCAGCAACTTGAGCGCATCGATATCGTCTTTGTCCCATTCGATCACGCTACGGTCTTTCATGGTCGCGTTCTCGATCGGCACGAGCCGCGACAGCTTGTCTTTCGCAATCACGAAGCCGCCGACGTGCTGCGACAGATGACGCGGAAAATTGCGCAGTTCCTTGGTGAGGCGAATCAGATTCTGCGTGATATGCGAGTTGGCATCGAAGCCGGCCTCGGCCAGATATTTGGCAACTGCATCCGTGCCGTCCCACCATTGCTGCGATTTGCTGATGCGCTCGATCAACGACGCTTCGAGCCCGAGCGCCTTGCCGACATCTTTCAGCGCACTGCGCGCGTGATACGTAATCAGCGATGCGGTCAGCGCCGCGCGATGCCGGCCGTACTTCCCGTAAATGTACTGAATCACCTCTTCACGGCGCTGATGCTCGAAATCGACGTCGATATCAGGCGGTTCCTTACGCGCGCGTGAAATGAAACGTTCGATCAGCATGTTCATATGCACCGGATCGATTTCCGTCACATGCAGGCAATAGCAGATGATCGAATTCGCCGCCGAACCACGGCCCTGGCACAGAATATTTCTCGAGCGCGCAAAACTCACGATGTCGTGTACCGTGAGGAAATACTTTTCGTATTTCAGTTCGGCAACCAGCAGCAACTCTTTTTCGATCTGGCCGATCCGCTTCAGATCCATACCCTTCGGCCAGCGCTCCATCGCGCCGGCCATCACCAGTTTGCGCAGATAGCTCGATGGCGATTCGCCGGCAGGGACCAGTTCTTCCGGATATTCGTATCTGAGTTCGTCGAGTGAAAAACGACATAACGCCGCGACACGCAGTGTTTCTTCAAGCGTATCGCGTGGATACAGTTTGCCGAGACGCACACGTGTACGCATATGCCGCTCGGCATTCGCCTCGAGTGCGTGGCCGCAAGCGGACAGTGGCGTGACGAGGCCAATCGCGGTCAGGGTGTCCTGCAAGGGTTTGCGCGATCGCACATGCATCAGGACGCCGCCTGCGGCAACCAGTGGCAATCCGCTCGCTTTTGAAATCATTCGCAAGGCGTCGATCTGAAGTTCGTCACTGCCGGTTTGCCAGAGTTCGAGTGCGATCCACGAACGTTGCGGGGCGAGCGACGCGAGCCAATGCGCACAGTGCAACGTGTGCGAAAGCGTGGCCGTGCGTTGCGGCACGAGCATCAGAATGCAATCGGGCAAGGTCCTGAGATGCTCGAGATGCGGCAACGCATCCACGAAGTCGGACGGACTGAGCCGATAGCTGCCTTTGTCCGCACGCGAACGGGCTAGCGTGATCAACTCGGAAAGATTGCCGTAGCCGTTGCGGTTGGTTGCGAGTGCAACCAGTGTGCAGAATGGTGCGCCGTTGTCATCGGTCAGATTGAGTTCGCTGCCGATGATCAGATGAGGGATCGGCTTAAGTTCCGCGTCTTCATCTTCTTCTGGTTTCGCGATTTCTTCCGAAGACACGCCTGTCTGCTCCGCTCGCGCTTTCGCCTTGTCTTCTCGCGCCTGTCTGAGTTCCTTCAACGCCGTGTGCGCGCGCACGACGCCTGCCAACGAACATTCGTCGGTGATGGCAAGCGCACTATAACCGCGTGACATCGCCTGTTCGACCAGTTCATGCGGGTGTGAAGCACCGCGCAGAAAGGAGAAATTAGTCAGGCAATGCAATTCCGCATAGGCCGGCAAGTGAGCCGTGAGCGCCTGCTCTGGCAGGAATGAGGAGCGGGAAATGGCCATGATGCTCAGCCGAATAAACCCTGCAGATACCACTCGCCGCTCAGGCGTTCGCGGTACACCCAGAACATATGGCCGCGATCGTCGGCCGCGACGTAGTAATCCCGTTCGACGCGATTGCCGTCCCACCACCCGGCTTCAATCCGCTCGGTACGTGTGAGCATTTTTAGCGGCCGTCGATAGATCGGCCGCTGGTCGCGCATCATCAGACGCAGCGGCTTGTCGAGCATCCAGACCGGTCGCGGCTGCGACGGCAACACGCTGTCCGGCAGATCGAGATCGAGCGGCGTTTGCGCAACGTCCGACTGCGTGGTGAGCGGGCGGTTGTTCTGATCGTCAACCGTTGCGGCTGGTCCGTGCGCTATGGGTGCCGTTTGTGCCACTGCGCCGCCGTGTGCGTCTGCGAGAATCTCACCCTCCGATGCCGCATGCCGCAACTCGTCGGTCAGCCAGGTTTTATCCGCTTTGATTTTTGCCCGGGCTTTCGCAGGCGAACGCTTCTTGCGTGAAAACGCCTGCGCCTGGTAAGCCTCGACACGCATTGCCCGCTCCGGCCGATGATCGTCCTGCACCGACATCTGCAGCACATTCTCCGGCCCCAAACGCGCGCTTAAGCGCTCGAGCAGACGTGCAATCGAGTCGCCGTCCGACTCAGGCATTGGGAACAAGGTGTCCGACTGCCCGGCATGCTCGCTAATCTGATCCGCAAGCAGCTTCAGTCCGATCACGGGCGCCACGAGCACAGTCTGGTTCAGCTTTTCGCGCAACAACCAGATCAGATGCTCGGCATCGCGCGACGGGATGGCCCACGCGACCTTCAAACTCGACGTCTTCGGTGCGTGACGGGACGCCAATTCATGTTCGAGCAGTAAGGTATAACCACTGAGCGCAGCATGATGCGCGCTCAACCAGCCGGCCAGTTGCACAATCAGCCGACGCGCGGCGAACAGCAGTGCTTCGGCGTTATCGACCCGTGACGGCAGCTCCAGTTGCGCATGAAACGACGCCGGCGCACGAAACGATTCGCGCGGATCCGGGCGTGAACCATAGGCTTGCGCCAGCAGGTCCAGGATGCCGCTGCCGAAACGCCGCACAATGCCCGCTCGCGGCAACTGACGCAACTCGGCCAGCGTCGCGCAACCGACATGCGTGAACGCATCACGATGCGCCTGTGCAACCGGTAGCAGCGAGACGGATAAGCGGTCGAGAACGCGTGCGAGCGACGTGTCCTTCACGACGTGCCACCGATGCCCCTGCTGATCGGCGCGCGCTTGTGCCAGCAGCCACGCGCCCCAGGCAGTCGGCGCGCAGGCGATTCGCGCCGTATAGCCGAATTCGGACACCGTGGTCCGCACCCGCGACAACAACATACGCAAGCCGCCGAACAATCTCAGGCCGGAGCCGACCTCCAGCAGCAAAGTATGCGCATGCGCGAGCGACACTTTGGGTGTGTACGTCAGTAGAGCGAGCGCGATCGCTTCGAATGCCTGCGTTTCGCGGGCGGGATCGGCTGTAAGCAGTTTAAGATCCGGCGCCAACGCCAATGCATACGAGCGCGAATGACCCGCATGCACACCTGCAGCCAATGCGTCGAAGTCCGGCATCAGGATGTGCGCATGATCGGCCAGCGCATAGCAGCGCCCTCCGCTGGCACCTTCGGCACCCGGAGCGTGACTTGCCTTGTCGCCCGGTTCATGCCGATTCGGCTTCGCGGGCGAACCATCCAGGAGCGGCACGAGAGGCTTCACCGCTTCCAGCGACAAGAGTGGCAATGTGACTGCGATCCACAGCATGTTTAATCTCTCGTCCCTGAATGCTGTCGACGCCTTTCTCCGGCAACAAGACGCTTTGTAACGGCAAAATGAGACGCAAAGGCTCAGCTAACGGCGGGCCGCGCCGCTTGAAGATGTCGATCGACAAACCGATCTCCTGCAGCCATTGGCGGCGGTTGATCGTCTGCGCATTGGGCGGCAAGAGTGGCTCACAGGTCATTCGCAATGGTGCCGGCGAAGATTGCGTGGCGGCCTCGACAGGGCGAATCAAAAATGCCAGAGATGCCGACTCCTGCGCCGCCACCTGCAAACGCCGAACCTTATCGGCACGTGCATTCGGCAGCCATACCAGCACCGCGCCGACGGCATCCTGCTTCAGTGCCTGAGCGGCGGCCCACAACGCCTGATCTTCGTTCGAGCGCACCCACAAGACTCGCTCGACATCGACACCCCAGGCACGTAGCGCCGCAGCACATGGCTGATAAGGGGGCGCCACGAGCATGACGTGCCGCTCGGCTTGTACCGTCAGATGCCTAAGCGCATGAGTCAGCAAACGCATTTCACCCACTCCACCATGCTCGACCAATAATTCCGTCAGGCCGCCCGCCGACCAGCCTTGCCCCGGCAGAAACTGATCCAGCGCGGCATAGCCGCTGGGAATGACTCGCGAGTCAGCCTCGGCAAGCTCATTGCCCTGCCACACTTGCCGCCGCAATCGCGGCGACAGCGCGTTCGTCGCAAGCCGAATCGCTGCTGCCATAGAAACGCTCTTTTAATAGGGAATGCTCCGCCCTACCCAGTATCGGGCAAGCATAGGAGGTGATTTTTCACTGTATATTTATACAGTATTTTGAGATGGAAGTTAAGGCAGAGGGATGCGGCACGATGCGCACAAGGAAGGGCTGACGGGGGATGATGCGGTGTGTGTTGGATTATGCTGCGGGGAAATTGCGGTCTGTGGCAGGTGGGTAAGCATCTGATTTGTACCGTTCCCCGTCTTGCCTAGAAGATGCAATCATCGGCTGCGACGGACACGAGTGATCGACTCTGTCCACAAACAGCGAGAATGGACACAGTGACTCAGACAGTCGAGTTACCCGCGAGGCGCCAGAACCGACGGCATCCACTGGAATGGAAACGATCGGTCGTCGAGCAGACGTTTGAACCCGGTGCGTCGGTCGCACGGGTCGCCCGAGACAACAACATCAACGCCAATCAGGTGTGGGCCTGGCGCAAACTGTACGCTCAGGGTCTGCTGGTCGAAGATGCGCAGACGCAGACCATGTTGCCTGTCCTTGTCGATGTACAGTCCGATCAGCCACTGGCCCATGCGCCGGAAGCGACAGACGCGCCGGCACCTCCTGTGGCTACAAACGGCAGCATTCAGCTTCAGCATGGCAATACGTCGGTCCGGATAGAAGGCGTGCCCGACGCGACGATATTGCGTCTGGTCCTCGAGAGGATTCTGCGATGATCGGGCCACCTGCAAACACCCGGATCTGGATCGCGGCCGGCGTCACTGACATGCGCTCCGGCTTCAATTCGCTTGCGGCGAAGGTGCAGATGGTGCTTGAGAAGGATCCTTACGGCGGCCATGTTTTTATCTTCAGGGGCCGACGCGGGAGTCGTGTGACATAGTGCATCCTCCGGTTAGAATCCAGGTAACTTGAGCGACTTCTCGGCGTCCTGCCGGGCCTTGAAGTGAGCTGGCCGTCGTTCCATGATATCGCGCACGCCTTGCCTGACGGCCTCAGAGTCGAGGGCTGCGACCGGAATCTGCCATGGGGCGGAAGGCATGAGTTGGGTTGCAGGAAGAATTCCTTCGCGAATTAGCCGGTGAACCGAACTCGTGTAGATGTTCAGGCGCCGAGAGGTTTCTTCCACGCTGATGGTTTCGACCCGCGGTACAGTTGGATCGAACGGTTTGATCCCCAGGCGCTTGCGCAACTCGGCGACTCTGACGCTCGTCCATGATTGCCCATCAGCAGCCTTGCATCGCATCCGATTCATGGTGACAGCCAGATCGACATCCGGCCAATGACCGCCGAGTTTGCGTAGGACTTCTACAGGACCCGGGCGCCGGTCTTCGGGATATCGACCGACGCTCGTGCGGGCGACGCGAACCTCAGTGTGTCGGCCTCCCGTCCAGTGGACCGTAACGATTGCTTCGTTCGTGCTGTCGTCGAGATCGACTACCACCTCCTGAATGATGATGCGCGTCAAACGTTGCTTCGTACGAGCGTCCGTTCCAGGCGCATTCCATGCCGCCTGCAAGTCGGTTGCGAGCGCCATGAGACCCGCTTCATCAATCTTCGGGCGCGATGCAGCTTCGGCGTCAAGCTGTGCCAGGCGCTCTTCAACCTGTGCGACCCGCTCCAATGCGGCGTTCCAGCGCGCCTCGAGTTCACGCGCAACGAGCCTTTTTGCGGGGTCTACAGCCTCGTAGCGGCGCGCGCCCAGTGAGGCCTCGTAGCGTGCGTCATCGAGTTCGAGCTGCAACGCCCGTTTTACGTCATCTCCCGCCGCGTTAGCACGACGTGCGGCTAGCATTGCAGCCTCCACCGCATGAGGCGAAACGGCTTCCACAATCAAGGCAGCGACAGCCTGATCAATGCGGACGCCGCCAATGCCGATGCAAATCCAACTCGCTGCGCGCTCCTGGTCGCCTCGGCAATGGTAGCGGTGAGCATGCCCGGCTCGCATGCCGTACGTCACCCGCATCATGCGACCGCATCGGCCACACCGCACGAGGCCAGTCAGCAACGCTCGCCCACCTCTCGCGGATTTGCGTGATGCCCGTTTCTTCATGTGTGCGTTCTCGGAGATCATGCGTTGATGTTCTTCGAACTGGTCCCAGGTGATATAGCCGGGATGGTGGTCCCGCAGAAGAACATTCCAGTCCTTCATCGCCTTCGAATGGCCGAAGGTCTTGCGGGCACGTCCGTCTACGACCGAGGTACGCTGCGCCCTGCGGCCAAACACATAGGCGCCTGCGTACATCGGGTGCTGCAGTAGCTGGATCACAGTATGGTACGCCGGCAGCTTCCACTCAACCCGTGTACCAGCAACGCCACTGCGCATGACAGGCAGACACGTCTGCGATTGTATGGCCCATAACAGGACCTGGCGAGCACTGCCGAATTCCATGAATTTGGCGAACACGAGTCTGATCGCTTCGGTGACCCGCTCGTCGGGATCCATCTCGATCTGCCCGAGTTCGTTCCAGCAATAACCCGGCGGTAACGCGAAACGCAATTCGCCGCGACTGGCCTTCGAATCCCGTGCGGCCAGTCCGCGCTGCCGCAGCAGGCTCAGCTCGTATTCCGACATTGTGCCTTTCAGGCCAAGCAGAAGCCGGTCGTTGACAAGTCGTGGATCATACGAGCACACATCTTGGTACCCCTGTTCGGCTGTCAACAGGGCGGCCGGAACAGGTAACTGTCACTGATCCCGCCCATCCACTGTATGGCCGCACCTTTGCTGTCGTGGCGTCGGCGCGCACGGTCGGCGCATATGGTCAAGTCACCGTCGCTTATCGGGACGACATCCTGTTAAAAATTCCGGTGGTGGCGACTTCCCTCCATCCGACGTCTGAGCGTCTACCTTCGAGCAAACTATCGGCCGATAGTGTCCGGGAACTGGTTCGTGTGGCCAGAGAACTGGAATCACCAGAAAAGCATGGATCAGTCTTCTCTTTAAATAAGGGGTGCTTAATAATAGATGAGAATTGCGATTTACAGAATGCGGTTGATGCCTCGAGGGACAAGCCATGACATCGGAACTTGTAACGGCCCGACATCTGTGCCGTAAGGCAATGATCTATATCCGGCAATCCACTCCAAACCAGGTAGTGACCAATCAGGAAAGCCTGCGATTGCAGTATGCTCTGCGCCAGCGCGCAAGTGATCTGGGCTGGGATGATGCGAATATCGAGGTGGTCGACATTGATCTCGGCCTAAGTGGCTCGACGCTTTCGCATCGCGAGGGCTTCAAGGATGTGATTGCCCGCGTGACCCTGGGCGAGGTCGGCATCATCCTCTCCTACGAAGTAACCCGGCTTGCACGTAACTGCACGGACTGGTATCCCTTGCTGGATCTGTGCGGATTTCGCCAGTGTCTTATCGGCGATCGCGATGGCGTATACGATCCGGGTTCTGCGAACGGACGCCTGTTGTTGGGTTTGAAGGGCACGATTTCCGAGGTCGAGCTACACACACTGCGTGGCCGCCTGACGGCCGGACTGCTGAACAAGGCAAAGCGCGGTGAACTGGCGTTGCTGCTACCCGCAGGACTCGAGCGCGACACCAACGGCATGGTGCATAAAGATCCGAACCAGGAGGTGCAGGATCGGGTATCGCTGATCTTTACGACGTTTTTGGATCTTGGGTCGGTGGGCAAAGTAATGCGCCGCTTCCGCGATCACGCACTGACCTTGCCGCGGCGCGACCGGTTTGGTGACATCGTCTGGCGTGCGCCAACGGCCAGTATGCTCATGGCGATTCTGAAGAATCCTGCCTACGCGGGTGCTTTCGTCTATGGTCGAACCCGGTCGTGCCATTCGACTTATGCGAACGGCAAGCTCATCACAGAACGCTGTCCTATGTCAGAATGGAAAATCGTCGTGAAAGACCGTTATCCTGTCTACCTCGACTGGGAACGTTTCGAACAGGTCCAGGCCATGCTGCGCGATAACCATGCGGAATATCAGCGAAACCAGACGCGCGGGATACCCCGCGACGGTGCAGCCGTGCTCCAGGGCATCGTCTGGTGCGGGCAATGCGGTCACAAGATGGCGGTGCAGTACAAGAATGCGAACAGCTACGTCTG
>CAVTXZ010000025.1:0-158520 GCA_963738755.1 uncultured beta proteobacterium | reverse complement strand
TTTTATGTTTGTTCCTCGTTCAGTTTCATGTTTTATGCCTGCCCGTCCGTCAGACGCAAATGACTGACCACCTCCACCGACAAGCACTGGGATGACGCGGGTTATTTCCTAATCTCACCCTATATGATGACCCGGCCGGTCGGCCAGGATCTCAGCCGGATGCCCGCCGGGATCGGCCTCGGCCCATGAGGATCTCGGCGGACGACCCGAATCACCGCAGGTAGCAAACGACTGCCTCACCCGTGGCGGCGATGGCCCATCCGGCGGAGAGGCCCGTCGTGCCCCAGTAGATTCCGCCCAACGCCGCGCCGGCCGCTTCTGCGCAGGTGCCTGCCGCCATGACCTTGGCCGCATGGCCCAGGCGGCCCTGCGCACGGCGGATCGCCGCGTAGTGGTCCTTGATCACGTAGGCGGGGCCGACCAGGACGAAGCGCAACGCGGTGGTCCCGTTCGCGGCATAGCCCGGGCCGAAGATGCGAAGGACGAGGGGAGCGGCCACCTCGGCGACGACCACGATCCCAAAGCACAGGGCCAGTCCGAAGGGGAGTGTCCGGCGGACGTGGCGGTGAAGGAGGCTCTGGTCGCCTGATATCTCGGCGAACAGGGAGAGCGCCAGCAGGTACGGGATGACCATTGCGGTGGACTCCACCAGGAACGCGGTTGAGAAGTAGGCAGGTCCAGCGGCAGGATCAGGAGAGCCGCAATCACCCCGACGATGTAGAAGACGGAATTGATCGACAGATTGAGGACACGTGGTGCTTGAGGGAGAGCACGCCGTAGCGGCGGGCGAGGGCCACCCGGTGGCTGAGGTTCCCTTCTCCGGCCGGGGTCGGCCCGTTCGCGGGCGATACAAGTTGCCGGTGCGCGTCCGCATGCTGGGACGCCGCGTCGGTGAGTGAAGCAGGCCAGTGAACTAGGCCGGTGAAGCACGGGACTGAAACATGAGCAAGGCCAGAGAACTGCGGGAAATGAGCGACGACCAGCTTCAGTTTTCGTTGCGCGAGAACGAAAGAGACGCTGTTCAATCTTCGATTTCAGGCATCGACCGAAAAGCTCGACGCCCCCAGCAACCTGCGCAGGACGCGCCGCGAAATCGCCCGGATCAATACGATTCTGCGGGAACGACAGTTGAAGAAAGAGAGCCCGCCGGCCGCTGCAGGGGGTTGACGGTCGTTGCCGCGCGGTCCTTCCGCGAGTCGAGAGAACATCTTTTCAGACAAGCCCATACCAGACAGTGGAACACGAATTCGGAACCGGGAAACCATGCGAAAGAGAGTAATCGGCACGGTGACGCGCGACAAAACGCTGAAGACGCGGCGCGTAGAAGTTCCGCGACTCTACCGGCATCCCAAGTACGGCAAGACGTTGCGGACCACCACCATCTGCTACTGCCACGACGAGAACAACGAGTCGCACGTGGGGGACCTCGTGGAGATCATCGAGAGCCGGCCGCTGTCAAAGACGAAGAGCTGGAACCTGGTTCGCGTGGTGCAGAAATCGACAGCGGTCACGATTGAAACGGTATAGCCATGATTCAAATGCAGTCGTTGATGGATGTCGCCGACAATACGGGGGCCAAGGTGGCCTACTGCATCAAGGTGCTGGGGGGGACGAAGCGCCGGTATGCGGGGCTGGGCGACATCGTCGTGGTGAGCATCAAGAAGGCGATTCCCGGCGGGGCGGTCAAGGCCGGCAACGTCGCCCGCGGAGTGATCGTCCGGGTGAAAAAGCCCACGCGCCGGCCGGACGGGAGCTACGTGCGGTTCGACCGCAATGCCATCGTCCTCATCGACAACGAACTGAACCCCAAGGGAACGCGCATTTCGGCGCCGTGGCTCGTGAACTGCGCGACCGCCGGTTCATGAAGATCATCAGCCTGGCGAGCGAGGTGGTGTAACAATGAAAATCAAACGCGGCGACATGGTACAGGTCATCTCCGGCGACGATGCGGGCGAATCACCAGGAAAGTGCTGCAAATCGTCGACGACGGCAGGAAAGTCCTCGTGGAAGGGGTCAATCGCGTTTACAAGCACGTTCGCCGCGGACACCCCAAGAGTCCCAGGGGGGCGCCTGTCGCGAGATGCCGATTGACATCTCGAATGTGCTGCTTTACTGTAACTCCTGCGGTCGCGGAGTCCGCGTGGGTTTTCAATACAAGCCGGACGGCAGCAAAATCCGGTGCTGCAGGAAGTGCAAGGCCGACCTGGGGACGGTCAGCCCTCCCAAGGCGCGTACGCCAGTCGGCCGTGACGGCCGCGCTCGAGTGCTCCGCGAGAAAACCCGTCTGCCGGTGCGAAAGCGGCGGACACCGTCAAGAGACTGATTCGATTGGTAGAACCTGGACTGGTAGATCCTGGATATGGCTCGATTACTGGACAAGTACTTTAAAGACGTTCAACCACGTCTGGCGAAGCAACTCGGCAGAAGCAATCCGCATGCCTTGCCGCGATTGACGAAAATCGTGGTGAACATGGGAGTCGGCCAGGCGTCGCAGGACCGCAAACGGCTGGAAGAAGCGACCTCGCATCTGGCGACGATTACTGGCCAGAAGCCGCTGGTGACGAAGGCCAAGAAGGCGATTTCGGCGTTCCGCCTGCGGCAGGGAATGGAAATCGGCTGCAAGGTGACATTGCGGGGCCGGCGGATGTACGAATTCCTCGACCGACTGATTTCGTTGGCGCTCCCCCGCGTCCGCGATTTCCGCGGCTTAAATCGCAAGGCCTTCGACGGCAATGGAAACTACACGCTGGGGTTGTCGGAGCAGCTTGTGTTTCCCGAAATCGAAGCCGACAAGGTAGCACACACGCAGGGAATGCACATTTCCCTCGTGACCACGGCCGACAACGATAATGATGCGCGGCTGCTCCTGAAGGAGCTGGGGCTGCCGCTGACTTCCGAATAGGAGCCACGCGTCCATGGCCAGCAAAGCAAAGATCGAAAAGGCGAATCGGAAACCGAAGTTCAGTTGCCGGCGCGAACGGCGCTGCCAGTTGTGCGGTCGGCCCAGCGCGGTGTACCGCAAATTCAAGCTGTGCCGACTCTGTTTCCGCAACATGGCCCTCGACGGACTGATTCCCGGCGTGAAGAAGGCGAGCTGGTGACCGCATGATGACCGACCCGATTGCCGATCTCTTAACCCGCATTCGAAACGCGGTGGCCATCGAACGCCCCTTCGTCGACATCCCCACGTCGCACGAGAAAGTGGGAATTGCCCAGGTCCTGCAGCGCGAAGGTTACATCTGGGACTTCGAGCTCATCGACCAGAAGCCTGTCAAGACGCTCCGCGTCAATCTGAAATACGGCCCGAACGGCGAGAAAATCATTCAGGAAATCAAGCGCGTGAGCAAACCCGGCTGCCGTGTGTACAAGAAGGCCAAAGAGTTGCCAGTCGTCCTCGAGGGGATGGGAATCAGCGTCGTTTCGACCAGCCAGGGGATCCTCAGCAACCGGGAGGCGAAGACCAAGGGGGTCGGGGGCGAAGTGTTGTGTTCGATTCACTGATGTTGGGAGTGAACCTGAGATGTCTCGGATAGGGAAAAAACCGGTGCTGCTTCCCGCCGGGGTCACCGCCAAAGTCGAAGGCGGCGTCCTGTCGGTCAAGGGGGCCCAAGGGGAGCTCAAGCTGAAGTTCCATTCAGCGATGAAGGTCTCGGTCGACGACGCAGCCAAGCAGATCGTCGTGTCGCGGCCCGATGATGAGCGGCAGAACCGGGCCCTGCACGGACTCACGCGCAGCCTCGTCAACAACATGGTAACCGGTGTCGTCAAGGCGTTCGAAAAGAAGCTGGAGATCGTGGGGGTCGGTTACCAGGCCTCCATCGGCGGCAAGACGCTCAATTTACAGGTCGGCTTCGCCAATGTGGTCAAGCTTACTATTCCGGCGGGGGTGAAGTGTACCCTCCCCGACAACACGCACATTCACCTGGCGAGCGCCGATAAACAGGCCGTGGGGCAATTCGCGGCCGTCATCCGCAAAGTGCGTCCGCCCGAGCCATATAAAGGAAAAGGGATCCGTTACGAAGGCGAATATGTCCGCCGCAAGGCCGGCAAGGCATTCGCCAGCGGTGGATGAGCATCATGAAAGTATCCAAACGCATTCAATATCAGCGGCAGGTGCGGGCCTGGCGCATCCGCAAGCGCGTGCACGGCAGCAGCGAACGCAGCGGCCGGAACCTCGACAATTTTGTCGAGAAATGCCTGCAAAGCGCGCAAAAACCGTGACCGGCCGCGTTAACGAATGCCCTCAGCAAAGCCTGACGGCGGTGCGCTTCCGTGCTATCAGTCGGGGCGATACGCGAGGCAGACCGCAGCTTATGCGCAGCCCCGACCAATAAAGTCAGCGACGGCGCGCAAGCCGCGATCGCTTCGGCGTTGCGTACGCTCGACGCCGAAGGCGGCGGGATCGATGCGCTCGTCAGCGCGCTGCGCGACGGCCTGGGCGCATCATTCGTCGCCGCGATCAACCTCATCCGCGCCGCGCAATGCGAGTCCAATGGCGCCCGTGGCGCCGGCGAGAAAGACCTTATTTGTCATGACTGTCCTTTTTTCAGGCAAAGGGTGACGACGCGCCAGTCGGCTTCGCGCGCGAGGCGGCGCATTGGACCTCGGTCTCCCGACCAGCGTTTACCGGCAGCTTAGTTATCATATTGGTACGCTAAAAGATCCATTATCGAAAAATTGATTGAGCCATTTTGAGGTGAAGTTGAGACGCGCCAAAGACATCGAGATCGCGCTTGCGCCTAAACCGGATGGGGTTTCACTGCAGCAATGGCTCTATGACGAGATTCGCGGCGCGATCCTGACCGGC
Organism: uncultured beta proteobacterium; assembly: GCA_963738755.1. Taxonomy (GTDB): domain Bacteria; phylum Pseudomonadota; class Gammaproteobacteria; order Burkholderiales; family Burkholderiaceae; genus Paraburkholderia. Next base: position 153,713 of record CAVTXZ010000025.1, on the reverse strand, counting down.
CGGTTTTCACCGGGAAGCAGGTTGCCCGCCACGCGCGACCTCGCTGCGCGGTTCGGGATTTCGAGAGGCACGGTGCTTGGGGTATTCGCGCAATTGAATGCTGAAGGCTATGTCTCGGCAGCGGTGGGGCGAGGCAGCTTTGTCGCCGCGGAGTTGCCCGAGCGGCGCCTCGTGCCCGGCAAACGCCGGCCGAAGGCGCCGCAGTCCGGCGCGCGCAGCGCCGATGTGCTCATCGAGTTGTCCGCGCGTGGCGCACGGCTGTCGCGCAGCGCCTTCCAGGTTGAGGGCCGCGCCACGCCGGCGCGCGCCTTTCGTCCCAGCCAGCCGGACCTTGCCGCGTTTCCGTTCGCGCTGTGGTCGAGACTGGCCGCGAGACGCTCGCGCCGCGTCGGTGGAGACCTGCTCGCCGACGGCGAGGCGCAAGGCTATGGTCCGTTGCGCGAAGCAATCGCCGAACATGTGCGGACGGCTCGCGGCGTCACCTGTTCCGCTGGAAACGTCGTGATGCTAAGCAGTGTCCAGCAGGCGATCGACCTGACCGCGCGACTGCTGCTCGACCCGGGCGATGCCGCGCTGCTGGAAGATCCCGGCTACCCGGGTGCGAGGCTGGTGTTTGAGGCCGCTGGGGCGCATATTGTCGGCGTGCCGGTGGATGCAGACGGGATGAATGTGGAGTGGGCCTGCCGCCACGCCGCCGACGCACGCCTCGCCTATGTGACCGCCGGACGACAGGCGCCCATGGGGCCGCCGCTTGCGCTCGAACGGCGCCTCGCGCTGCTGGAGTGGGCGCGTAAAAGCGGGGCGATGATTCTGGAAGACGATTACGACAGCGAATATCGCTTCGAAGGCCGTCCGCTGGCGGCGCTAAAAAGTCTCGATGAGAGCGGGCATGTGGTCTATTGCGGCACCTTCAGCAAACTGCTGTTTCCCGCACTGCGCACGGCCTACGCGATCGTGCCGGACCGGCTCGTCGATGCGTTCGTCGCGGCGCTGTCACTGACGTCGCGGCATCTCGCCGTGGACCAGCAATCGATCCTGCATGAGTTCATTGCCGAGGGCCATTTTGGCCGCCATATCCGGCGTATGCGGGTGCTGTATGGCGAGCGTGCCCAGGCGCTCACGTATTCGATCGGGCGCCATCTGGGCGGGTTGCTCGATCTGCCCGCGATCACCACCGGACTCGACACGCCGGCGTTCCTGCCGGGCAAGACTGACGATGCGCTGGTGGCGCGACGCGCGGCCGAGGCGGGCATCGAAACGCGGCCGTTATCGTTTTACGCGGTCGAGCGTCCGGTTCCGCCGGGCCTGGTTCTGGGCTTCGCCGCGTTCGATAGCGAGGAGATCGAACGCGGCGCGGTGTGCCTTGCGCGCGTGCTGGAAGGGCTGGCTGTCAAATGACGCGCTGACGCCCCGGTTGCCGGTATGATTTCAGGATCGGCACAATGCGGAGCCACTCATGCGAATCCTGGTGATCGAAGACGAGCTGAAAACAGCGGCTTATCTGAAGAAAGGCCTCGAAGAATCCGGCTACGCGGTCGACGTCGCCAACGACGGCCCCCAGGGGCTACTGCTCGCGCAGGAAGAAGAATACGACGTCATCGTGCTCGATGTGATGCTGCCGGGCATGGACGGCTGGACCCTCGTCAAGACCTTGCGCAACACGCGTATCACGCCGGTGTTGTTCCTCACGGCACGCGATGACGTCGACGACCGCGTACGCGGTCTCGAACTCGGCGCGGACGACTACCTGGTCAAACCCTTCGCCTTCGTCGAGTTGCTGGCGCGCTTGCGTACGCTGGCGCGCCGGGGGCCGCCGCGCGAAAGCGAGCTGATCAAGGTCGGCGACCTGGAAATGGACGTGAACCGTCGACGCGTGAAGCGCGGCGGCGCGCGCATCGACCTGACGCCGCGCGAATTCTCGCTGCTGCAACTGCTGGCGCGCCGCGAAGGCGAAGTGTTGAGCCGCACGCAGATTGCATCCTATGTGTGGGACATGAATTTCGACAGCGATACGAATGTCGTGGAGGTGGCGATCCGTCGGCTACGCACCAAGATCGACGATAACTTCCCTGTCAAACTGATTCACACCGTGCGTGGCGTCGGCTATGTACTCGAACTGAAAGACACCAATTGATGCGCGGCCGTTCGCTCGCAGCCACACTCGCGTTAGCCTTCGGGGTCACCACGCTCACGGTGTTCGTCCTCGTCGGCAGTTATCTGTATCTCGCGTTGGAGAAAGAGACCAGCGCCCAGGCCGAGCTCGATATCGTGCTCGCCGCGCGCCACGCCCGGCGACTCGCGCAGGAACTCAATTCGCCGGAAGGCTTTCGCAAGTACAGCGTACGCTTGACCAGCGCCGTGCTCGGCAATCAGGCGATGTCGATGGAGGTCTTCGGTCCGGATGGCGCCCGCTTGATCGGGCACAACGCGGCGGACGCTTTCGCCGCCGCGGACGAGACTGACGAGACCGTCGGGGCTAATACAACAATTGCAAGCGATACAACCGATACGGACGATTTGCCCAACGAGGTGGACGTTGCCAGCATGCCGCCACCGCCGGGCACCGCTAGTCACGCGAGTGCTGCCCCGGCGTTGAGCGTAGCGAGCGACACCGGCGGCGCGGCAACCCTCGCCGCATTACCGCCGCTCACCCGCATTGCCAACTCGGCGCGTATCACGGAAGCGTCGATCGGCGACTGGAGCGGGCATCACGGCGCCCGGATTCGCGGCATTCTCGCCGAGGCTCAGTTGCGCGACGGCGAAGTGGTCCATGTGCTGATCGCGCGCAACATGACCGATCGCATGCTGTTGCTGAAGTATTACCGCGCGAGACTCGAGATGGCTGGCGCGGGCGGCCTGATTCTCGCAATGCTGCTCGGTTATCTGCTGATTCGCGCCGCCATGCGGCCGCTGCGCGATATCGCCGCGAGCGCGAGTCTCGTTACGGTAAATCGCCTCAATACGCGGATCGCAGTCACGCGTGTGCCCAGTGAACTGGAGGCGCTGGTGGGGTCGTTGAATGCGATGCTCGAACGGGTCGATCATGGCTTTCAACGCCTGTCGCGCTACACCGCCGATCTCGCGCACGACCTGCGCACACCGGTTGCCAACCTGCGCGGCGCCACCGAAGTGGCGCTTGCCCGGCCGCGCTCCGTGGATGAATACCAGGTGCTGCTCGCGTCGAATGTGGAGGAATGCGACCGCTTGTCGAAGATGATCGAAAACGTGCTGTTTCTCGCTCGCGCGGAACATCCTCAGTTCGTCAAACACATGCACGAATTCGCCGCTGACGAGGAGCTGAGGCGCATCGCCGAATACTTCGAAGGTATTGCCGACGAAGCGCACGTGCGCTTGCGCGTGACCGGTGCGGCGACGCTGACGGCCGACCTCGAACTGTTTCGCCGCGCCGTCAGCAATCTGCTCGCCAACGCGATCCGCTATACGCCGCACGACGGAGAGATCGTGCTTGACTCGAGCGCATCCGGAAACGAGGTGCGCGTCAGCGTAACGAATCCGGGGGTGCCGATCGCCGCCGAGCATCTTGAGTCCATCTTCGAGCGTTTCTATCGTATCGATCCGTCGCGCAGCTCGCTGCCTGCCTCGGGTCTGTCGCAAGCTTCCACGGGCTCGGCCGGGCTCGGGCTCGCCATCGTGCGCAGCATCATGGAGTTGCACGGCGGCTCGGTGCACGCCGAAAGCGACACACACGGCACGCGGTTCATTCTCACGTTTTTGCGCTAGCCCCCCGCAGCCTTTGACGACAATCGGCCACCGCGCCGGTCATGGCGTCGCACGCCCCAGCCAAACAGATCCGCTCCCACCTCTGCGACACCCCGCCTGACTGGCCGGCACGGTCTTGCCCGCGCGCGACCATCCGCGACGTTCTGCGAGGGCCTACCGGTCCGGAAGCAATCCTGGCCAAGCCCGGTATCAACGTCGGAAGAGAACCGTGCGAAGTCAAAATTTCGCAGATAACAGTTTTGTAATCATCGCGTCGGAGTCGTGCAATCACGCGGGGAGCAGACTGCATCTGTGGTCGCCGGAAAGCATCTTCAAGCGGACGGTGCCTCACCCATTGACAGGCGGTTTATACCGCACAACTCATTTAACTTAATGAAGGAATCTTGATCATGTCAAAAATTCTGGTTGGTATCGCTCTCGCCGTTGCGACCCTTGGCGCGCCGGTTCTCAGCTTCGCCCAGTCGAATGCGCCGATCACCCGTGCGGAAGTCCGTGCCGATCTGGTTCGTGTCGAGAAGGCCGGTTATGTGCCGAGCGCCAACGACATCAACTACCCGTCGGACATTCAGGCCGCGGAAGCCAAAGTCGCCGCGCAGGACGATCGGCAACTGGCGAACCAGGCCGTCGGCGGCGTTGCGCAGAACGGTAGCTCTGCATCGGGTTCGGCCATGCGCACGAAGCTGCACCCGACGACGCCGAACCGCTGCGTCGGCCCGGTGAGCTTCTGCAATCTGTACTTCGGTAGCTAGGTGAGGCGAGACGGATCCTGCGGCATGTTGCATTCGCAGGGTCCACGTCTGTTTCAGTTGCAGAAGTAGACGGCTTGATAGACGCGCCCATCACACCGTTCGGCGTGGCCGTCGGATCAAGCCAGCTACTTTTCGAATTTCGGCGGCAGATTTCAGCCGCTGATTTCACCTGTTTTCTCCATTCTCTATTTCGCACTTTATTTTACGGAGTCTCACTATGAAGGTTTTGTCTGCCGCCGCATCTGTTCTTTCCGTTACCGCCTGCCTGTTCGCTTCCACCGGCGCCATGGCGCAAGACACGCATCCCGCCACCCCCATCAAGAACATTGTTCTGGTGCATGGTGCATGGGTGGACGGCTCGGGCTGGAAGCCGGTCTACAACATCCTGACCAAAGACGGCTACCACGTCACGATGGTGCAGGAGCCGCTGACCTCGCTCGATGACGACGTCGCCGCCGCGAAGCGCGTGATCGACCTGCAGGATGGTCCGGCGATTCTGGTGGCGCACAGCTACGGCGGCTCGATCATCACCGAAGCCGGCGCTGATCCGAAGGTGGCGGGTCTCGTGTACGTGGCCGCGCATGCGCCGGCCGTGGGCGAAGACGAGTCCGATTTGGGCAAGAAGATGCCCAGCTACACGTCGAAACAGCCGGGCGCCATCAAGAAGACCGACGATGGTTATACATATCTGAATCCAGCGGATTTCCCGAAAGACTTCGCAGCCGATTTGCCGCTCAAGCAGGCGCAGTTCGAAGCGCAATCGCAGATTCTGACGGCGGCAAAAGTCTTCTCACAGCCGATGACGGTAGCCGCCTGGACCACCAAGCCGAGCTGGGGCATCGTGGCAGGCGACGACAAGATCATCAACCCGGATCTCGAGCGCTTCTATTACCAGCGCGCCCATAGCCATACCACTGTGGTGGCGGGCGCCAGCCACTCGGTTTACGAATCGCGTCCGAAGGAAGTGGCCTCGGTGATCGAAGACGCAGCGAAGCACGCCGTGCAGTGACGCGCTCTCGCGGGCGGTCTGACACGAGGCGCGCGCCGCACGGCGCGATGCAGTGGCAGGAGTGGCGCTCCGAAGCCAGCGTACTGCTGGAGAAGAGTGCCGGGGGCCGTCCCGCTGATCACGCGTGACGAGGAGTTTCCATGAGCGAGTTGCATAAAGCCAATCCAGCCGTGCCGGTCGCCGCGGACGGCGATATCGACGCCGCAGCGATCGGGCGTGTCGCGAGCATGTGCCTGAAGCTGGAGGTGATGACCTATCCCAAGCCGGGGCTGGTCAGCCACATCGACAGCGGCGCCCACCACGACATGGATGCGGCGTTGATGTATCGCAGCGCCACTTCTCTGGCACCGTATTTCAGCCAGCTCACGCAAGCAGCTGCAAACGGCGCGCGCATGCCTGAATTGCGCACCATCGGACTCGCCGCGGAGCGGGCCATGATGGTGGCCACAGAGGGAGTCAACGCACATCGTGGCGCGATCTTCGGCATGGGGCTGTTGTGCGCCGCCGCCGGGTTTCGCGAGGGCTTCGAGCCGGGCGGCACGCTCGGCGCCATCATTGCGCAGGAGTGGGCGGACGGCATCGTCGAGGGCGCGGGTATCGGCGATAGTCACGGCGCGGTAGTGTTCCGTCATTTCAATGTGGGCGGTGCGCGCCAACAGGCCGCGAGCGGCTTTCCGGCGATCTATCAGTGCGCGTTGCCCGCGCTGCTGGAAGGCGAATCGTTGCGGCCAGGCGATGCGGAAGCCGCACGCGTTCATGCGCTGATGAGTCTGATCGCGATGCTGGACGATACCAACCTGCTGTACCGCGGCGGTGCCGACGCATTGACGTTCGCGCGCGAACACGCACGCGGATTTATCGAGCGCGGCGGGATCGGTCAACCGGGCTGGCGCGCCAGCGCGATCGCGATGCACCGGGCGTTCATCGCGCGCCGACTGAGCCCCGGTGGTTGCGCCGATTTGCTGGCGATGACCCTGTTCGTTCGGCGGATGGGCTAGGCCATGCTCGCACGCTTATTGCGCTCTCGCGAACGTGCCAGAGCGCGGCTGCGAGATTGACGAGTGCGCGTGGCGGTAGGTGGCGGGGCCTACCTGCCATATCTGGCTGTCCACCGTCCGCTCGCGGGTTCTTCACTCGCCGCGATCGGTGACCTCGTCTCGCCCGGTGGTGGTGCGCCATTGAACGCTCAAAAGATGCTCGCGCATCGAGCGTGCCGCTGATTCGGCGTCGCGGGCTTTCATGGCGCTGACAATATCCTGATGTTGTTGCGCGAAATAGCGCCGGGTCTCCTGCGCGGCGGTTTTCTCACGCACGTCTGGCTTGACCCGCATGCCGTTGATGACTTCCATCAACGCGATAAGCGCAGGATTGCGCGTGGCCTGTCCGATCAGCAGATGAAAGCGATGATCCCATTGCTGCCACTCTTCATCATTTTTTGCGGCGGCGTTCTTGCGCGCGCATTTTTCCAGTTCAAGCAAATCGTCCCCGCTTGCTTTGGTCGCAGCAAGTCCGGCCAGTGCCGGCTCGAAAAGCAGCCGCATTTCCGCGATGTCCGCAGGACTGGCTCCCGCGCGAAGTCCGCGCAGTGTGGGGGCGAACTTCAGCGGCCGCGCACCGAGATAGGTGCCTCGACCGACACCGCGCCAGACGCGGCCCGACGCTTCCAGCGAGGCCAGCGCAGCCCGCAGGTCCCGGCGGGTGACCTGGAGGTCTTCGGCGAGCTTTCTTTCGGGCGGCAGCACGTCGCCGTCTTTGAGGTGACGCTCGGCGATATAGTCCAGCAGCCTGTCGAGCAGCGATTTTTCCATATCCATTTTCTGAACCAATTTACATTGGTTCAACGATAACAGAATTCGGCTGATCGGAACGTAGTCGCCTGGATATTTTTTATCCGCTAGAATCGCTAAAAAGACGGGTTAACACCGGCTGAAACCTAACGTCGTTAGCCTTACTCTCCTATCTTATTTATGCGGTACCAAGTCTGATTGGTACGTGCTCGAACATCGATCACCGATCATCGCGAAAGGAGTTGCGCATGTCGTTCACAACCCGGCCGGAACTGATTGGCACATTCGGCATGGTGGCCTCGACACACTGGCTGGCCAGCGCGTCGGCGATGGCCGTTCTCGAAAAAGGTGGCAATGCGTTCGATGCGGCAGCGGCAGCAGGTTTTGTTCTGCAGATCGTCGAACCGCATCTGAATGGCCCGGGTGGCGAACTGCCGGTGGTGTTCTACAGCGCCCGTGAAAAACGCGTACGTGTACTGTGCGGGCAGGGCGTGACGCCCGAGTCCATGACGATAGCCCGCATGCGCGAGCTAGGGCTGGACGTCGTGCCCGGCACAGGCTTATTGCCGGCCGTGGTACCCGGCGCGTTCGGGGCCTGGATGGCCATGCTGCGCGATTACGGCCAACTGCCGCTCGAAGACGTGATGAGCTACGCGATCGGCTATGCGGAAAACGGCTATCCGGTGCTGCCGCGCATGACATCGTCGATCCTCGCCATCAAGGACTTCTTCCAGACTGAGTGGCCCACGTCGGCCGCGCAATGGTTGCGCAATGGCGACGCGCCGATGCCCAACCAGCTGTTTGCCAATCCGGCGATTGCGCAGACTTATAGGCGCATCCTTGCAGAGGCGACCACTCGCGGCGATCGTGCCGAGCAATGCGAACTCGCCCGCAAGGTCTTCTACCGCGGATTCGTAGCCGACGCGATCGACGGTTATTTTCGCTCGACGGCCGTTCTCGACACCTCCGGCCAGCGCAATCATGGCCTGCTCAACGCGGATGATCTCGCGCGTTGGGAGCCATCGTACGAAGATCCGGTTTCGTACGACTATGAGGGCTTCCGTGTTCACAAGACCGGTCCGTGGGGGCAGGGGCCGATGTTTCTGCAACAGCTCGCGCTCCTGAAGGGTTTCGATCTCAATGCAATGGATCCTCTGGGACCGGATTTCGTCCACACGATCATCGAATGCTCGAAGCTCGCGTTTGCCGATCGCGAGGTGTTTTACGGCGACCCCCTGTTTGCGCATGTACCCATGGATGTGCTGCTGAGCGACGCCTACAACGACGAGCGTCGCCGTCTCATCGACTCCCATCGCGCTTCGTTGGAATTCCGTCCGGGCACATCAGGCGACAGTGAACAGCGCGCTGCGCTCATCCTGGCCAATGCCGGAAAACAGCAGTCGGGCGGTTTCGGGCAGGGCGAACCGACCTTCGCGCCGCTGCCCGAATTGCGAGGCGACACGGTGCATCTCGACGTCGTCGACCGTTGGGGAAACATGGTCTCGGCCACACCTTCGGGCGGCTGGCTGCAAGCGTCGCCCGCCGTGCCCGGTCTCGGCTTCAATGTGACCACGCGTGCACAGATGTTCTGGATGGAAGAGGGACTGCCATCGTCGCTCGGCCCGGGGCGTCGTCCCCGCACCACGCTCTCGCCTACGCTCGTCACGCGGGAAGACAAACCCTACGCGGCGTTCGGCACGCCTGGCGGCGACCAGCAGGATCAGTGGTCACTCCAGCTGTTTCTCCGGCACGTACACGCCGGCATGAATTTCCAGGCCGCTGCGGATTCACCGTCATTCCAGACCGCTCACTTTCCCGGCTCGTTCTATCCGCGCTCGATGCAGCTGGGCAAGATGTCCGCCGAGTCACGCTTTCCCGAGCACACGCTTGCCGAGTTGCGCGCGCGCGGACATGACCTGACGGTGGCTGAACCCTGGGCGTTGGGCCGCGTCTGCGCGGTTGGCGTCAGGGGCGGGTTGATGCGCGGCGCGGCAACACCTCGCCAGATGCAGGCGTACGCTATTGGGCGATAGCTTTCGCATCCCCGAGCTCAGATCCATTTCCGTCAGGGAGAACATGCCGTGTCTGCTGTCGCCGTCCGTCTCGAAAGACTGCCTCTATCGGGCTTCCATCGGAAACTCCTGCTCATCGGCGGGCTAGGCTACATGTTCGACGGACTCGATTCGTCGTCGCTTGCTTTCTTGCTGCCGATTGTCAGCAAGCTGTGGCATCTGACGAGCGCCGAAACGGGTCTTGTAGCGAGCAGCACCTACATCGGCTACTTCTTCGGGGCTTTTCTGTCAGGCGTGCTGGCCGACGTGATCGGGCGTCGCCGCATCATGATGACCGCGCTGGCGATCTACTGCGCGGCGTCGCTTGCGAGCGCCGCGGCCGCCGACTGGCACACGTTTTTCGCGCTACGCATCGTGGCGGGCTTTGGCTCGGGCGCGGAGACCGTCGTGATCGCGCCGTTTCTGGCGGAATTCGTACCGCGCCGTTACCGGGGCATCTTTTGCGGCGCGCTGGTCGGGTTCATGTCGTTCGGTTATCTGGGCTCATCCATCATCGGCTTTACGGTGGTAAGAAATTTTGCCGACGGCTGGCGCTACATGGCGGTGGCGACTTCATTGCCGGTTGTCATGCTGCTGTGGTGGCGCCGCACGCTGCCCGAGTCGCCACGTTGGCTGGAAAGCCAGGGCCGCACGGCTGAAGCGAACCGTATCGTGAGTGCGATCGAGGCATGGTTCACAAACAAGGGCATCGCACTGGCGCCTGTCGCGTCCCTGGGCCCGGTTTCCACATCGGCGCCCGTCAGGAGCAGTGCGGTACAGAACGTCCTGACGCTATGGTCGCCGCGTCTTGCGCGCACGACGGCGGTGAGCTGGCTGATGTGGTTCTCGGTTGCGTTCGCGTACTACTCGTTCTTCTCGTGGATTCCGAGCCTGCTCCTGAAGGAAGGGCTCACCATGACGAAGAGCTTCGGTTATTCCATCGCGATTTACGGCGCGCAGATTCCCGGGTATTTCTCGGCGGCATGGCTCAATGAGCGGATCGGCCGCAAGGCCGTGGTGGCGTCGTACATGCTGCTGGGCGGGGTGGCGGCGATCACGCTGGCGTTTTCTCATACCGGCTTGCAAATCATGGCCGCGGGCATCTGCCTGTCGTTCTTCATGAACGGCGCGTTCGCAGGCGTGTATGCGTACACCCCTGAAGTCTTTCCGACAGCGGTTCGCGCAACCGGCACCGGATCGTCGTCGTCGTTCGGCCGCATCGGCTCGGTGAGCGCGCCCATTCTGGTCGGGCTGGTTTATCCCGCGTTTGGCTTCCTGGGCGTATTCGCCATGACCACGACGGTGTTGCTGATTGGCGCCTGTGTGGTTGCGTTCCTCGGTATCGAGACCCGCAACCGGTCGCTCGAAGACATCGAGGAGCGTGGTCTCGAACCCGTGCAGGGCGTGCGAGGCGCGCTCAATTCCACCGAAATGAACGGCTGAATGCCGTGACTTCCCATCTTTCCGTCAAGACCATGCAAGACAATGCGATCGCGGCACAGACGCCGGCCACACAGGCGCTCGATATTCCAGACCTTGAGCATTTGGCGATTGCCCTGCGGCAGAAGGATCAGCCCACGGCGATTTTTCGCGCAGTGCATGCCGTGGTGGAACGGACAATCGGCTTCAGCCTGTTCACGATCATGTCCTACGACGCGCCACGCCGCGAGGTGGAGCGCGTGTACACCAACATGCCGGACGTCTATCCGGTGGGCGGACGCAAGCAGAAAGACGGCACCGCGTGGGCCAGCCAGGTACTGCTGGAACTCAGGCCGTTTCGCGCAGAAACGATGCAAGGCATCCAGGGCGCGTTTGACGATCACGCTGTGATGACCGGCATGGGACTCGGATCGATTTTGAACATCCCGATCGCCTACGACGGAGTCTGTGTGGGCACGATGAATCTGACGCATACCGAAGGGTGGTACACGGCGAGACATGAAAGAATGGGCCTGCTGATTGGCTCTTTCCTTGCCGCCGCACTCGTCAGGCGGAATACGATCGTCGCTGGTGAATTCACGGACCGCTGACATGAGCACGACCCATCGCAGTACCGATCGCACCGCCACCGCGTCCACCACGACCCAGGCCTTCGAAGCTCAGGGCTCATGGCTGCTTGTTTTCGCCCTCGGTTATCTCGCGCTGATGGCCGATGGCGCAGACGTCATGATGTACGGTTTGACGCTCACACGCATCAAGGACGAATTCGGGCTGACCAATGTCGAATCGGGGGCGTTGGGAAGTTTGACGCTGCTGGGCATGGCGATTGGCGGGATTATCGGCGGCTGGGCGAGCGATCGTATTGGGCGCGTGCGGGTGGTGGCGTGGGCGCTGGCGCTGTTTTCGCTCGGCGCCGGGTTGCTTGGGCTCACCCATGGCTTTCTGGAATTCGCGGTCGTGCGATTCATCAGTTCGCTGGGCATCGGCTCCATGGTGCTGGTCACCACACTCGTTGCCGAATACGTGCCCACGGAACGGCGCTCGCTGATCTTAGGCGCGCTGCAAACCGGTATTTCGGCCGGCTATATCGTCGTTATCGGGCTGAGCAACTGGATTTTGCCGCACTACGGCTGGCGCATGTTGTACTACGTGTCGGCGTTGCCGGTGCTGCTGGCACTGGTCATCAAATTCGCCGTGCCCGAACCGGCAAGCTGGCTCGCGAGCCGCACGGCTGCGCGCGGGAACCCGAGCGGGCGTACCGAGAATCGCTATGCCCTGATCTTCGGCAATCGGCAATCGCGCACTCTGTTTATCTTATGGACGCTCGCTTCGGTGTTCGTCCTTTCCGGGTTCTATGGCTTGAACAACTGGTTGCCGACATACCTGGAAAAAGAACTGCACGTCAAGTTCAGCACGATGGCCGGGTACATGATTGGTACTTACGTGGTCGCGTTCGTCGGCAAGATCGTCGCCGGATGGCTGGGGGATCGCTGGAGCCGGCGCGGTGTCTATGTCGTCGGCTGTGTGGGCGCAGCGCTCTTTCTGCCGCTGATCATCTTCTGGCACACGCGCGAAAACATCATCTATCTCATGCTTCTGTTCGGCTTCATGTACGGTGTTCCGCTGGGTACGATCGGAACCTTCATGTCCGAGAGTTTCGCCACTTCGGTTCGTGGCACTGCCGTGGGCGGTTCGTATAACCTTGGTCGCTTCTGTTCAGGCGCGGCGCCCATTGTGATCGGTTACCTGGCCACCCAGTTTTCGATCGGCATCGGCTTCCTGGTGGTCGGTGCGGTGTTCTTTCTGAGCGGTGTCACCGCGCTGTTCATTCCCGACCGGCTGCATGACACGCAGCGCGAGTCCACTTAGAGATCACGACTCTGTCCTCAGTCCAAGTTCACTTCGCTACGCAGCCAGCGCCGGAAAATGTCGATGGCATCGGCCTTCGCGTTATCCGGTCGCCAGACTATGAAGTGAGCGTGAACGTCGATGATGCTCGCCTTCCATAGGCGAACCAGCTTCCCCGTAGCGAGGTCGGCGTTGACCAGCGAGCGCCGCGCCAGCGCAATGCCGTCGCCTCGGGATGCGGCGTCGAGCAACTGACCTGCGTCATCGAAAAGCGGACCAGTAGCGGGCTCCGTCAGTTCGAGTCTTGCCGCCTGAAACCAGGGCTCCCACGGCTGCGATGTGTGCCGGAGCAATGTGCATCGCGCCAGATCGGTGGGCCGGCGCGGCAGCTTGCCGCCGCGGTAATCCGGACTCGCCACCGGAAAGATTTCTTCGTCCATCAGCTTCTCGCTCTGCAAGCCGGGCCATTGCCCCGGCCCGTATCTCAACGCGACGTCGATGCGATCGCGGCCGTCGAGCCGCGCGAGCGATACCGACGGACGAACGTCCACTTCGACTCCCGGATGTGCCGCGTGAAATCGCTCCAGGCGGGGATTCAGCCAGCGTTTCGCAACTGACGGCAACACACTCACGGCGAGCCGCACCGACGGTGCGGCCGCCGTGCGTCCACGCGGGCGTTGAGCCGCTTGCGTGCCGAACGCACGCACGAGCACGGTCAATCCTTGCCGGACCTGCAAAGCCAGCGCATGGGCCCGGGGTGTGGGCGTGACGCCCATGTGTTCGCGCACGAACAGCTTTTCGCCGAGATGGGCCTCCAGTGCCCTGACGTGCTGACTGACCGCGCCCTGAGTCAATGCGAGTTCATCGGCGGCACGCGTGAAGCTGCACAGCCGCACTGCCGCCTCGAAGGCGCGCAGTGTTTGCAGAGGGGGAAGACGAGTGGATGTCATGGTGCCCGCATTAATATCACTAATGCCGGATCCTCACAAATGATCGTTTGTCGTTGGTGCGAGCAGTTAATAGACTGCCGTCATGACCTATCGACTGTTCTATTCCCCCGGCGCCTGTTCTCTGGCCGCGCATATCGTGCTCAATGAACTGGGCGTCGATTTCGAACTTGAACGCACCGCCGTGACGGAAGGCGCAACCCAACGCGCGTCCTACCTTGCGATCAATCCGAAGGCGCGCGTGCCGGCGCTTGGCGTTCCCGGGGCAGACCGCGTGCTCACCGAATTGCCCGCGATCCTGACGTACCTCGCGCGCCGGCATCCCGAAGGCGGGCTATTGCCGACGGCCGACCCGCTCGATGAAGCGCGCTGTCACGAATGGCTTGCGTGGCTTGCCGACTGGGTTCATGGCGTGGGCTTTGGCGGGATCTGGCGACCAGTGCGCTTTAGCGCGGAACCCGCGCACTACGACTGTATTCGCGCGACAGGCAGGCGTACGGTGATCGATAGCTTCGGGATCATCGAACGTCATTTTGCCGATGGCCACTTGTGGGCCGTGCCGTACGGCTACACCATCGTCGAACCGTTTCTGTTCGTGCTTTACCGCTGGGGAAATCGCATCGGCATTGACATGCGCGGCAACTATCCGGCGTGGACGGCAGCGAGCATGCGACTGCTGGAACGGCCGGCGGTGCAGCGCACGCTGAAGCGCGAGGGCGTGACGATCGATAGTTGAGGGTGTGGCCGGCTGGAGACCCTGATCTGATCCGTTGCCGCTATGGCGAAGCCAGTTCGTGAAGCGCCACGATACAGGCAAGCACTGCGGCATCGCCGGCCGCAGCGTCCGCGAGAACGTGATAAGCGAGTGGCGAGCCGGCGCACGGAATCTCCAGTTCGACTAGCTGCTCATGCAGCGCCTGCGGCGCGCCAGTTGGCTTGCTCAACAGTGCCACACCCAGCCCTTGCGCCGCAGCGGTCAAGGTCAAAACATAGTCGCCGTAAATCCGGTCGGCTGCCTTATTGCGGAAGTGGAGTTGGTGCGCGTTGAACCACGCGCGCCAGCCAGCGGAGTCACCGTTATGAAGCAGCGGCATCTGCGCCAGTTTGCCGGTCGCCTGTTGCCGTTCGGCCTCGGAAAAATGGCGCCGCGATACGACCGGCAACAGCGTCTCCTGTTCGAATAGCGGCTTTTCGTAGTGAGTCTGCCAGCCGCCCCGGCCGTAGCGGATTGCAATGTCCGCCTCCTGGGTGGCGAGGTTGACGTTCTGTTGACCGGTCACCACTTCGATGCGCAAGGGCGCTACTGCCCGTTCCAGCAGCGCGAGACGCGGCAATAGCCAGACTTGCGCAAATGACGAGGTGGTTGCAATGACCAGCGCGCGTCGTTTGGGTTTGCGCCACAGGTTCGCGGTCTCGTCGATGATCGCGAATGCATGTTCGATGCGACCCAGCACGCGCTGTCCGTCGGGCGTCAGCCGCACTCCGCGTCCGACGCGCTCGAACAGCGCCACTGCGGCCCACGCTTCCGCGCCCGCCACGCGCCGGCTGATCGCCGCGTGGCTGACATTCAGTTCTTCCGCGGCGGCAGTAAAGGAGCCGCAGCGCGCGGCAGTCAACGCGGCGACGAGGCATTCGAGAGGAGGCAGGGAAGGGATTGATCTGTGCGCCATACGTACAGGTGATCAGCTATCGGGCGCATAGCTGAGGACAGGATGTAAAGCCACAATCATACGCATACACAGGGCGCGGTGAATCGCGCGCGGGTCGGTTTTTTTATGCGTCCAATTTTTACTGGAGGAGTGCGGTATGTATCGCGTCGCGGTAGGGGGCGCCACCGGCAATGTCGGCGGCGAAATGATCAAGGTGCTGGAACAGCGCCGTTTTCCGGTGGCGAAATTTACGCCATTGGCATCCAGTGCTTCGACTGGAAAACGCGTGCAGTTCAATCGGGAAAGTCACGCGGTACGCGACATGGCCAGCGCTGACTTCAGCGAATTCGATCTGCTGTTTCTTTCGACCGGGTCGGCAAACTCGAAAGCGATCAGTCCGCTTGCCGCAGCGGCAGGCTGTGTGGTGATCGACAACAGTTCGGCTTTCCGCATGGACCCTGATGCGCCGCTGGTCGTGCCGGAAGTGAACGCGGCGAAACTCGATGGCTGGGTCCATAAAAAAATCCTGCCGGTGGCGAACTGCTCGACGATTCAACTGGTGGTGGCGCTGAAGCCTTTGCACGACGCCGCGCATATCAAGCGGATTGTCGTCTCGACCTATCAATCCGCTTCTGGCGGCGGCCGCGCGATGCTGGAGCGGCTCACAGGGCCGTGGGATCCTGTAGGGATCGACGTGCGCTCGCTGGTCAAGCACGCCAGGGCGTCGCTCGGGACGGGCGAAGACAAACCGATCACCTTCAACGTCGTGCCGCATATCGATACGTTCATGGAAGACGGGCGCACCCGCGAGGAATGGAAGATGGAAGTGGAGACGCAAAAGATATTCGGCTCGCCGATTCCCGTAGCAGCGACTTGCGCGCGCGTGTCGACGTTCGTGTGCCATACGGAAGCGATCAGCATCGAACTGGAAAAGCCGCTCACAGCGGCCGACGCGCGCAAGCTGCTGTCGGCTGCGCCGGGCGTGCGCGTCGTCGATGAACCGGTGGCCGGGGGTTACGCAACACCGCTCGATGCGATGGGTACCGACGACGTGTTCGTCTCGCGGATTCGCCGCGACCACACCGTCGAGAACGGGCTTCAGATCTGGGTGGTGGCGGACAACATCCGCAAAGGCGCGGCGCTGAACGCGGTACAGATTGCTGAATGCCTCGTGGATCGCGAGGATTTCGCCCGGCATCGGGAAGCGAGACTGCCTCGCTAGTGTCTGACGCACAAAGGCCACGCAATACAGGCAGCATGGATCGCAACCAGGCGATGGAAAAAAGAATGAATGAACCACAGCTATTTCATATCGATGCTTTCACACGAACCGCGTTTCGCGGTAATCCGGCGGGGGTGGTGCTCAATGCGGATCCGCTCGACGCGAATCAGATGCAGGACATCGCGCGCGAACTGAAACACTCCGAGACGGCGTTTGTGATGTCTGCGCATGGCAGTGACCATGACGTTCATATCCGGTACTTCACCCCCGTGACCGAGGTGCCGATCTGCGGTCACGCGACAATTGCCGCCCACTACGCGCGGGCACGCTGGTTGTCGCTGGGCGACACCGTGGTCACACAAAAGACCGGAGCGGGTCTTCAGACGATCACAGTCGAGACCGATGGCGACGACTATCGGATCGTCATGCAACAAGGGCCGATCAGCTTCGGCCAACCGTTCGACACGGAAACGCGACGCCTGATCGCACAGGCGTTGCGCATCGACGAACATGAGATCGACGAAACGAAACCGGTTCAGATCGTATCGACCGGGCACTCGAAGGTGATGGTGCCGTTACGCGCGAGCGTGGCGCTCGACGCCATCGAACCCGACCATGCACGGCTCATATCGCTTAGCGCGACGATCGGATGCAATGGTTTCTTTCCTTTTCTGTTGCGTAGCGAGCGAGCCGGCACAGACGGGCGGATGTTCGCACCCGCCATCGGTATCGCGGAAGACCCCGTGACGGGCAATGCGAACGGTCCACTCGGCGCTTACCTCGTCAAACATGCGCTGATGCCGCACGACGGGCTGAAACTGACATTCGATGGGCATCAGGGCAGGGTGCTTCGCCGCGACGGCGTCGTCGAGGTCACGGTCGATATTCAGAATGGCGAGCCGGTCAGAGTGTCGATCAAAGGCGATGCGGTGATGTTGTTCGCGGCCGCGCTAAATCCCGCTATCGGCCGGTAGTCGCGCGCCGGGCGTCGTATTGAGTATCGCCTCAGCCAAATCTGGATAGCCCTGCTCGAGATCGAACTCACGCAAGCGACTCGGCCGCGCCGTGCCGACCAGCCGTGTCGACACGATGCCGGCGAGCCGCAACATCAACTTCGGAGAACACATGCAGCACGCTGGCGTCACCCTACCTTCACCGCACTGGCGGACGTATTCCCTGCAACTCGCGCTGGGCACATTCGCTGTCGGCACGGACGCGTTTGTCATCGCGGGCGTGCTGCCGTCGATCGCATCGACGCTGAAAGTCAGCACCGCATCGGCGGGGCAACTCGTCACGGTTTTCTCTCTCGCGTATGCGATTGCGGCGCCGCTTCTCGGCGCGCTGACGTCGGGATGGTCGCGCCGTTCGGCGCTCGTCGTTGCGCTATCCGTATTCGTGCTGGGCAATGCGATTACCGCGGTCGCGCCGGATTTCGCCCTCGTGTTGCTGTCCCGCGTTGTGGCGGCCGCCGGTGCGGGGCTTTTCACCGCGACGGCCAGCGCTACAGCCGCCGCATTCGCGGGGCCGAAGAATCGCGGCGGTGCGATCGCGCGCGTGATGCTGGGGCTCACGTCTTCGCTGATCCTGGGGGCGCCGCTGGGAACGGTGATCAGCACATGGTTCGACTGGCGCATGACGATGTGGCTCGTTACCGCTTTGGGCGTGCTCGCAGGTGCGGTGATTTTCTGGCGTCTGCCGAATTTTCGCGAAGGAGGTGGGTCGAGTCTGGCCGAGCGCCTCTCGCCGTTGCGCAATCACCGGGTGCTGATCGATCTTCTGCGCACGCTGCTGGTCTTCACCGGCGTCTATGTCCCGTACACGTACATCAGCGTGGTCTATGCACCGCTCACGCAGTCACAACCGCAAATTCTGGGGATGCTGCTGCTCGTCTTCGGCGTGGCTGGAACGGCGGGTAATCTGCTGGCGGGGCGTCTCTCGGATCGTCTCGGGCCGGCGCCGGTGATCATCGGCGGTTCGCTGGGTCTGGCCGTTGTGTTTCTGCTTGTACCGCTGTTATGCGCTTCGCTTCCGCTCGCGGTGATTGCCGTGGCACTGTCGGGCGTCTTCTCTTTTTCGCTGACGACACCGCAGCAGCATCAACTGATTTCTCATGCGGCGGACGGC
The DNA here is from genome assembly GCA_963738755.1 of uncultured beta proteobacterium. Lineage (GTDB taxonomy): Bacteria > Pseudomonadota > Gammaproteobacteria > Burkholderiales > Burkholderiaceae > Paraburkholderia. The sequence continues at coordinate 135,146 of CAVTXZ010000025.1, read as the reverse complement.
AAGCTGTCGTTGCTGACTTCGCTGTACCAGTCGGTGTTGTATCTGGCGATCTCGCTGTCGGGCGTGCTCGGCGCAGCGGTCATCAAATGGGGCGCCGCCGATCGGCTTGCGGCGATCGCGACGCTACCGATCCTGCTTGCAACGCTGATCACCTGGCTTCGATCGCGCGCACAAGTGAAGCAGGCCAGCGCGTGACGCTAACTAGCGGCGGCGCTGAAGAAACGGCACGCCGCGCGCGCCGGCTCCTGCGAACTGGAGAATGTGTCAAGTGAGTCGCCAGCCTATGTCTGGCGATTCGTCGGCGCATGATCCGCGCGGTCCCCGTACATTGCGACTCCGCTTTCGGCCAGCACGTCGATGAGTGAATGGCGCAACAGATCGACCGGCCGCATCAGCCGGCCAGGCAGCGACCCATGAATGAACCAGACGTCGATGCCCGCGCGAAAGTCTGACGTCTCGACGATCTGTAGCGCCGGCCGATGCACGGAGCGCTCCAGGATGTCCGGCGTGACGAGCCCAATGCCGATGCCACGCGCTACCAGCGACAACTGCAACTCGGACCCAAACGCTTCGACGGCGACATTGAACGGCAATCCCGCCGCTTCCAACGCCTGTCTCAGCGCCGAACGCATGCCGCAGCCATCCTGATTGAGAATCCACTCGCGCTGTGACAGATCCGCCAGCGTCATCGGTTCTTCCGGCAGCCCGAGCGTGCGCGCCGCGACGATGACGGTCGGCAGGAAGGCGAGCGGCGTGGCCTGCAACGTCTGCGGCGGCGTGAAGTTCGACGGCATTAGCACGATCGCCGCATCGAGCGATGCCCGCTCAACGCTCTGCGTGAGACCTGGCGACCAGCCCGCAGTGACACGCAGCGTCAATCGCGGAAAGACACTGCGCAGCAGATCGACCGGTTTCTCGAGCGCCACCTCCGCCAGAAACGGCGGCATGCCGATTCTCAACTCACCCGCAGGCTCGCTTTCGGGCGATGCAACCGACAGCAGATCCTCCACCGCGTGCAGCACGGTGCGGGCGAGCGCATAGACCTCGTTGCCCGCCGCGGTCGGCTTGAGCGGCTTGCTCAGCCGGTCGAGCAACTCGACACCGAGCGTGCTCTCGAGGTTCTGCACGCGACGTGTCAGGCCGGGCTGCGTGAGATGAAGTCGTTCCGCGGCGCGCACCATCGAACCGCTTTCGACGACTGCAACGAACGCCTGTAGATCGCGCGTATTCAAATCAAACTCGCATAATCATTATCAACATATTTCAATTGTCGCATATAAGGCGTGTCATTAGGATGGCTTCACCGATCCTGTTTTGAGAGCCCCCATTTGATGAATTCGTCCGCCGAAAATCCCGCCAGCGCCATCACAACGCAAGAGGCGGACACCCCGCAGAGACTTACTCCGTTGCTAACCGTGTTCTTCGCGAGCGCGGTGGGCGTGATCGTCATGAACCTGTTCGCCGCGCAACCGCTGACCGGTGCGATCGGCCGCAGTCTGCACCTTGCGCCGGAGTTCGCCGGCCTTGTCGCGATGTTGCCGCAGCTCGGCTATGCAGCCGGCCTCGTGCTGCTGGTGCCGTTGTGCGACCTGCTGGAGAACCGTCGTCTGATCGTGCGCACTTTGGCGTGCTGCGCCGGTTTTCTCGCCATCGCAATGTTCACCGATTCGCGAGGCGTGTTTCTGCTCGCTGTGTTTCTGGCCGGCGCGGCATCCAGCGTGATTCAGATGCTGGTGCCGATGGCGGCTTCAATGGCGTCGGAAAGCCATCGTGGCCGCGCAGTCGGCAACGTGATGAGCGGTCTGATGCTGGGCATCCTGTTGTCGCGACCGGCCGCGAGCGTGGTCGCGGGGGCAATCGGCTGGCGCGCTTTCTACGGCCTCGCCGCACTCGTGGACGCGCTGCTTGCCGTGGTTCTGTACATGAAGCTGCCCGTGCGCCGGCCGGTCGCCGCGACACGCTATGGGGCGCTGCTACGCTCACTGTGGACCTTGCTGCGGACCGAGCCGGTATTGCAACGCAATGCTGCATCGGCTGCACTGGTGATGGGCGCGTTCAGTGCATTCTGGACTGCGATCGGTCTGCGGCTGGCGCAACCGCCGTTCAGCTTCGACATGAATGGCATTGCGCTGTTTGCGCTCGCTGGCGCGGCAGGTGCGGTGGTGACGCCGCTTGCCGGTCGCGCGGGCGATCATGGAGCAGGTCGCCAGGCGTTGATCGCGGGTCATGTGACGATGTTGATCGCACTCGCGGCCATTGGCGTAGCAGGTGCGGGTTGGGGTGGCTTCCGGGCCGGCGCGCATCCGGTCCTGGCGGTTGCATTGCTCGTCGCGGGCGCGGCCGCGCTCGATGCCGGCGTCGTCACAGACCAGACGCTGGGCCGACGCGCGATCAACCTGATGAATCCGGCCGCGCGCGGCAGGCTCAATGGACTGTTCGTCGGGGTGTTTTTTGTCGGCGGTGCGTTGGGCGCGATGTTTTCGGGCGCGGCGTGGTCGTGGGCCGGGTGGACCGGTGTCTGTGCAGTGGGCTTCGTATTTACCGGCGTCGCGTTCGTTCTCAGGGTGAGCCGGCTGATTCACCAAAGCGACGTCTGAGCCGTTCTATCTTCATCGCGTCGATGGAAGACATCGACGCGTGTCTGCGCCCTCATCAACCAGACAATGAATTCCCGAAACCAGCCGGCGCTTGCGCGAATTCGATGATCACGTTGCCGGCCGATCCTGGCGTGACGGCGATACCGCGCTCGGTGCGCGCATGCGCAACGCCGTTTTCAGTCAGGACACGCGCGGCTTGCGGTAAATCACGCACGCGTACCTGCAAGGCCACACCATGCGGTTTATCCGTGTAACTCACGGGCATACCGACTGACGCGAAACGCTGCTTCACCTGCATGGGTGTGAGGGCGAGCAGCCGTCCGCATCCTGTATCGGCTTCGACATGATCGTCGACCCACGAGATGCTTTCAGGTCCGAACAGCTTCGTCCAGCGGTTTTCCAGCAGACGCGGGTCGGCCGCGACATAAACAACCTCGTCCACGGCGACAGCGCCGTTCGGATGGTTTTGCCAGTCTTTGCGCCAGATAAATTCCGGCCGATGCTGCTGGCAAAGAAAGTTGGATGCGTCACCCAGTTCAGTATCCATCAGCATGCCGAGCGACACGACGGCCTCGTCGGGTGTTCCGTCCGCTTTGGTCAGCTTGCGCCGGAAGTCGACGCGCTGCTGGGCAGGCAATCCGGTCGACCTGACCGCCGCGAAGTCGCCCTCGATATCCTTGCTATGAAGGGCGACGAGACCCAGACCTTCAGACCGCTCCAGAAACTGTCCAAGCGTTCTGCCGTAGCAAAACCCGTCCACTTCACCGGTGCCGAACTTCGAGCGATCGTCGATGCCGATAAGCTCGATGAAGTTATTTTCGAACATCATCAACGTCAGAACCGAACCCCACGGGTGATACGTAATGGGACTCGGCGAAAAGCCCAACCGGATGAAATTGTCGACAGCTTCCGGGTGATTTCTGACTGAGACGACAGGATGGTCGATGCCCAGTCGATGCTGGTTCGGTGGAATCATCAGGATGTCCTGGTAGTTGAGGGCGCGGTAATGGCAGCGTACGTTGCCGATACAGGCTTGATTACTTTCGCGGGAATGCCGGCCGCGACCATGCCGGCGGGAATCGATGTGCGAACCACGCTGCCCGCCGCGATGACCGCGCCTTCACCGATTTCGATGTTGCCCAGAATGACCGCGTGCGCCGCGAGTGTCGCGCCCCGCCGCACTTTCGGATGCCGGTCGCCCGACTCGCTGAATGTACTGCCCAGGGTAACGCCGTGCCACATGCTCACCTCGTCCTCGACGACGGCCGTCTCGCCGATGACGATACCCATCGCGTGATCGACGAATAGGCCTTTTCCGATGCGCGCGGCGGGATGGATGTCGACGCTGTACAGTCTGGCGCCCCAGTTCTGCAGCAACACGGCGAATGTCTGCTCGCCGCCAACCCAGTACGCGTGGGCGAGGCGATGAAGCTGGATCGCCTGGATGCCCCGGAACGAAAGGAAGGCGGTGAGCGCATTGGGGCAGGCCGGGTTGGACGACGCAATCTTGTGCACGTCCGCGGCCGCGCACGTGTCGATCTCCCCGCGCCGAATGACCAGACGGAATTCGTCGGTCAGGTCCGGCAGCGCGCTATCGAGCCGGATCAGCTCGCCCGCCATCTGCGCGGCCAGCGCGTCGGCGTAGGTGGTATGAGAGAGCACCGTGTTGTCGAAGTAGCGCTGCATGCCAGGCCGTGCCGCGCATGCTGCACAGGCCTCGTCGCGAATGCTTTGCCAGACGGTTGAGTGGTCGATGTGATTCAAGGGCTGCCTCCAGTCCCGCTAGTGTCGATCCGACAATAACAATCACCAATGCCCTCGATGAGGAAAAGCGTTCTGGATTTTAGAACTCTCGCTGCTGCGCGCTTCCGCCATCGAATCGCATGAGGCAGCGGCTCACCGGAAAGCTCGCATCTGCGAATGCATCATCTGCAGCATCTTGTTCGACGCCACGGACAGCTTGCGGCCGACCCGCGTAATGAGGTGCGCCTCCGCCTTCTCCAGAAGAGGGTGGCTGATTTCGATGGCGAACAGTTCTCCCGCTGCGATTTCCGTCGTCACCGCGAACTCCGGAAGACAGGTGATCCCGAGCCCGGACTTGACGAACTGCTTCAGGATGGCGATGGAGTTCGTGGTCACGACGGGCTCCAGCCGCACCTTCTCCGCGAATTCGACCGCCTCCAGCATCTGCCGTGTGCCGTAAGTCGAATGCGTGGCAGCCAATGGATAAGAAGCCAGTTCCTTTACGGACATCGACTTCTTCTTTCCGAGGCCGGCAAAGGTCGGCCCGACAATCGCCATCATCGGCTGACGCTTGAACGCGCGCGAAACGATTTTGGGTTCAGTCGGCGGGTTATAGACCAGCCCGATTTCACCTTCATCCTCGGAGATTTTGCGGACCACTTCATTGGTGCCGGCGAGATCCAGCGTGACGGCGATGCCGGGAAACTGCTTGCAGAAATGCTGCATGGGGCCGGCAAGCACATCGGAGACAAAACCCTCGCCCAGCACCACGCTGATGTGCCCGGTCCGCAGGCCGCGGAGTTCCTGAAGGCGCGACAGCAGATCGTCCTTGTGAGCCATCTGCTCACGGAAGTATTCGATGACGTGAGTGCCGGCTTCCGTGGGCTTGACGCCGCGTGCATGCCGCTCGATCAGCACCGCGTCGAGTTCGCTCTCGAGCAGGCCAATTTGCCGGCTAACAGCCGATGGCGCCACATTCAGCGAATCTGCAGCCGCACGGATCGTTCCGCAGCGCACCGCCTCGTAAAAATAGACGATCCGGCTCTCGGTAAGGGTCTCGGCCATGCGTTCTCCGTTCGAATTATTAGAACATTTCCAATATTGGCGTTGATTGATTATAGGGTCCCGCAAGTCCAACATCATGTCTCGAACACGTTAAACGGCGGCTGGTCGTCTCTGCCCGGTCCGCGGCAAATCTTGCGAAAGGAGTGGTGTATGAAGACGGTTGGTGTGATCGGACTTGGCAACATGGGGCGCGGCATGGCTTTGTCGGCGAAGCGCGGGGGCTATAGGGTGCTCGGTTTCGATGCGGCTCCCGGCGTTGCCGCCAGGCTTCAGGAAGAAGGCGTCGAGGCGCGCGCTTCGATCGCCGATATTGCGCGCGACGCCGACATTCTCATCCTGAGCCTGCCGACCTCCGATGTCGTCGAGCAGGTCGTGCTGGGTCAGGGCGGCGTGGCGGACAACGCCAAAGCAGGCCTCATCGTCGTCGACACCACGACGGCGGACCCGAACAGCACCCGCAAGGTGGCGGCGGCGCTGCGTGAAGTGCAGGTCGGCTTCGTCGACGGACCGGTGAGCGGTGGCCCGAAAGGCGCGGCGAGCGCCACGATGACCATGGTGCTCGGCGGCGCGCCGGCAGATGTCGCCGCGGTTGAACCGGTGCTCGCGGTCATCAGCGCGAAGCGTGTGCACGTCGGCCCGGTCGGCGCGGGGCATGTCACCAAGATCATCAACAACCTGCTGACCGGCATCCATCTTCTGGCGACCAGCGAGGCCGTGCGCGCAGCGCAGGCAGTGGGCGTCGACCCGCAAAAACTGGTCGAGGCGTTGAACGGCGGGTCGGGGCGCAACAGCGCGACTTTAACGAACTACCCGACGTGGATTTTCAACGACGCCTTCGACTCCGGCTTCACGATGAAACTCATGCGCAAGGACGTGCGCCTGGCAATGGACCTGCTGCGCAGCGTGCATGCCAACGCGCCGATGAGCACCGAAGCGGGCCGTCTGTGGGCTGAGAGCGCCGGCACCATCGGCGATGCGGAGGACTTCAACCGCATCGTCCAGTTTGTCCCCGAACAGTAATCGACAGTGACAGGAGCACTCAACGTGGAATTCAACGAAGCAGCCCATTTGCTGGCCGCGTTCACGCATTTCTTCCCAGGCGCGACGACGATCGGGTCTTATGTCGGCGGCGAACTGGTGGCGGGAACCGGCGACGACATCCAGCTCTACAACCCGGCAACCGGCAAGGCGAGCCTCGCCTACAAGGATGGCGGAGCGGCCATTGTGGCGCAGGCGGCCGACGCCGCGCAGCGCGCCCAGAAAGCATGGTGGGCTCTGACCCACGCGGCCCGCGGGCGCGTGATGTTTGCCATCGCACGCGAACTGCGCGACGCTGCCGAGAACATCGCGCGACTGGAATCGATCAGCTCCGGCAAGCCGATTCGCGACTGTCGCGGTGAAGTCGCCAAGGTCGCTGAGATGTTCGAATACTACGGCGGCTGGACCGACAAGTTCTACGGCGAGGTCATCCCGGTACCGACCTCGCATCTGAATTACACGCGCCGCGAACCCGTCGGCACGGTGTTGCAGATCACGCCGTGGAATGCACCCATCTTCACGTGCGGCTGGCAGGTGGCGCCCGCCATCGCAATGGGCAACGCGGTGCTCCTGAAACCCTCCGAACTGACGCCGTTCACGTCGCTGGTGCTTGGCATGCTGGCTGAGAAAGCAGGCGCACCGAAGGGGCTGATCAACGTACTGGCCGGTTATGGTCACACGGTCGGCCAGGCGGCGATTGCCAGCAAGAGCGTCAAGAAAGCTGTTTTCGTTGGCTCGCCGGCAACCGGTATCCGTATTGCGGAAGCTGCGGCGAAGCGCGTGCTTCCCTGTGTGCTCGAACTGGGCGGCAAATCGGCGAACATCATTTTCGACGACGCGGATCTCAGGCGCGCGGCGCTGACCGCACAGGCCGCCATTTTCGCCGGCGCGGGGCAAAGCTGCGTGGCGGGTTCACGTCTGCTGGTTCAGCGTTCAATCTACGACCAGTTCGTCGACATGGTCGCGACGGGCGCCAGAAAAATCAGGGTGGGCGCGCCGCTGGACGATGCAACCGAAGTCGGGCCGATCAACAATCGCCGGCAATACGAGCACGTGATGAAGATGATTTCCAGTGGGGTGAGCGCAGGCGCCACGCTGGCGGCCGGGTCCACCGATATATCGGAGGGCGGCTACTTCGTCGCGCCGACCGTGCTCTCAAACGCGACCAACGACATGGATGTCGCGCGCACTGAAATCTTCGGGCCGGTCGTCGTAGTCATTCCATTCGACTCGGAAGAGGAAGCAATCGCCATCGCGAACGATACCGAATTCGGCCTCGCCGGTGCGGCGTGGACGAGCGATGTCGGCCGGGCGCATCGGGTGGCAGCGCAGGTCAACGCCGGGACATTCTGGATCAACGGCTATAAGACCATTCATGTGGCCTCGCCATTCGGTGGCTACGGTCTGAGCGGATATGGCCGTTCGAGCGGCGTCGAAGCGCTGTACGAATACACGCAAACCAAGAGCGTCTGGGTGGAAACGGCGCGCGATCCGGCCACCGCGTTCGGCTATCTGTAGCACGTCGAAGCCTTTGCTCTCGATATGAGCGAGGGCGTGTTCTTTTCAATGCGTGTGGCCGGCGGTCTGCCGGTCATGCGTTGCCGCACTCAAGGTTATTGATGCCTGTCGCTGTTGTATGAGCGGGCGCGCTCACGCGCGTCGCTCGCGCGCAAAGGCGTCGATGTTCCTCAAAGCAGATTCGACAATCCATGAAAAGACGTTCCAACACGGTCAGGAGACAATCATGAGCTTTACGAAGAAAGCAGTCGTTGCGGTCGTTGCAGGCGGTGCGGTGAGCATGCTTGTAGCCGGCGCCGCGCACGCACAGGATGATGTCGTGAAACTCGGCTTCGCCGGGCCGTTGACCGGACAGAACGCCAATCTGGGGAAAGACGTCGAACGGGGTGCGCGAATGGCGGTCGACGACCTGAATGCCAATCCGCCGACGATCGCCGGCCAGAAGGTGACGATTTCCCTTCAGGTCGAAGACGATGCCGGCGATCCGCGCCAGGCGACGCAGGTCGCGCAACGGCTCGTGGACGCCGGCGTGAAAGGCGTGGTGGGCCACTTCAATTCGGGCGCCACGATTCCCGCATCAAAGATTTACTACGACGCGCATATTCCGCAAATCTCGCAGTCGTCGACCAATCCGAAGTACACGATGCAGGGATTCGATACGGCGTTCCGGCTGGTCGCCAATGATGCGCAACTCGGTTCGGTACTCGGAAAATACGCCGTTCAAAAGCTGAACGTGAAGTCGTTCGCGGTCATCGACGACCGTACGGCGTACGGCGAAGGCATCGCCGACGAATTTCTGAAGTCGGCCACGGCGGCCGGTGCCAGGCTTTCCTCACGGCAGTACACGACCGACAAGGCAACCGACTTCCGCGGCGTGCTGACCTCGGTCAAGGGCGCGTCGCCGGATGTCGTTTTCTACGGCGGCATGGACGCGCAGGGCGGCCCGATGCTCAAGCAGATGGCGCAGCTCGACATGGCGGCCAAATTCATGGGCGGCGACGGCATCTGCACCGGCGAATTACCTTCGCTGGCAGGCTCCGCATTGCAGAACAGAAACGTCGTGTGCGCGGAGGCAGGCGGCATTACCAGCGAGTACCAGCCCGGCATGCAAGCCTTCCGGGACCGCTTCAGGAAGAAGTATGGCGAAGACGTCGTGATCTATGCGCCGTATGCTTACGACGCAGTCATGATCCTGGTCGATGCCATGAAACGGGCCAATTCGTCGGATCCGGCGAAGTATCTCCCGTATCTGAAGAAGACGGACTACAAGGGTGTCATCGGCGAAACGCAGTTCGACAACAAGGGCGATCTGAAGGACGCAACGCTGACGCTTTATACGTTCAGGGACGGCAAACGCGAAAGCCTGGGCGTGCAGCATTGACGTTTCTCCGCGCGCTGGCGGCAACGTCGCACGATGCCGCCAGCGCCTTTGGTGCGAACAACAGGTTTTGTCTGCGAGGTGAACGTTGTCAGATTCTGCAAAGGTCGCGGTGCCGGCCGAAGTCGATTCGATCGAGTGGGTTCAGCGGCTCATGTCGATGGATACCACGAGGCATGAGTGGAATCTCGGGCTGATGGAAATCGTCCGCGACCATTTCACCCGGCGTGGCCTGCCGGTTCTCCTGACGCGCTGTCGTAGCGGTCGAAAGGGTTTTCTGGTGGCGACCATTCCGGCACATGACGGTCGCACGCAAGGCGGAATCGTGCTCGCCGGCCATACGGACGTTTTCCCGGTTGAAAGCCAGACATGGGATACGGATCCGTTCCGCCCGGAAGTGAAGGGTGGCCGCCTGTACGGCCGCGGCGCGTGCGACATGAAGGGTTTCATCGGCGTGGCACTGGGACTCGTGCCCGTCATGCAGTCGGCGCCGTTGGCTTCTCCTTTTCATTTTGCATTTTCTTTCGACCGGCGGTTTCCGTGTGCGGGCGCGCCCTCGCTGTTTGCCGAGTTTGTGAAACGTGACGTCCGGCCCAGGCAGTTCGTGTTCGGCAAGCCGAGCTCGATGAAAGTGCTCGTCCATCGAACGGGTGTCAGTGCGTATCGCCGGTATATCCGCAGGCATGCGTGCGCCGACCCCGAAGGGCGGACCGCAACCGAATATGCCGCGGAAAAGGGCTTGTTTGACGTTGAAGGTACTGCCGACATTGTTTGCGGGCCAGGCAACATCGAGCAGGCGCGGCAAGCCAATGAATACGTGGAACTTCATCAGCTGGCGCAATGCAGCCGTTTCCTGAAGGGGCTCGTGGTCAGGTCCTGTACGGCAGACTCTTTTCGACGCTAGAAGCAAGCCGCGCTATCGCAGTCCTCGCAAGCGCGGATTGTTCGAACGAATGCGTTACGGACGAAATCTCGCGAGAAGCACACTCTCGAACAATGCGCCGGCTTCACTCGGCGCGTCGCCCTGGCGAATGACTGCGAGCCTGTGCGCGGGTAACGGCGGAAAACCTTCCTTGGGCCCGAAGATCTGCATGGACGGCGACACGCTCGCCTGGTCGAGCACTCCAATTGCAACACCGCCCTCAATGGCCGCTTCCAGCGCCGAACAACCGGAAGCGATCATCAACGCTCGCCAGCGCAAGCCCGCGGCCGACAGCGCATCAAGCGCGGCGGCCCGGAAGGGACACCCCTGACCATGCAAGGCGAGCGGCAGCGGACTATCCCACGTCACGCGAAAACCGGGCGCTCCGACCCAGACAGGCTGGGAAAACGCTACGGTGGTCTCGTGCATGCCAGCGCCGCCGGTATCGACAGAAACGACTAGCGCGAGGTCGAGCTTGCCTTTGGCCACGTCGCGTTCGAGCTCTCCGCTGGTGGCGATTTTTATCTCAAGCTCAACGCGCGGATGATCCATGAGGAAGCCCTGTAGCACGTCGCGCAGAATGGGGCGCGCGTACTCGTCGGGAATACCGAAACGGACTTTGCCGGCCACGGACGCGACGTCAAGGCTTCCCAGAATTTCATCGTGCGCGTCGAGAAGCGTGACTACCTTGGCGAGAAGCGTGCGTCCGAGTGCGGTCAGCGCGACACCCTGGTTGTCCCGCTCGAAGAGATATCCCCCCGTGAGTTCCTCCAGGCGGCGCACGTGCATGCTCACTGCCGATGGACTTTTGTTCAGATACGACGAAGCCGCCTTGAACTGATGCAGCCGCGCAATCGCGTGAAAAGTACGCAAAGTATCGATATCCAGCACGCGGGCGGTAGTTTTCATTTCATGAACTATTGGTGCAGATGATTTCGCTATTATGAATCACTACGCCGCGTAATGATGGAACTGTCAGCGCTTGCTGGCCAGGGTTTTTACCGAAGAAGCTGCGGCCGACACGCGCGGCGAGATCTTGAACAGGTGAACCCTGCGACCCAACTTCATAACAGGGGATGACATGTCCATCGATAAATACTCGGTCAGGTGGCCTCGAACGGCTGTGGAGAAAATTCTGGAGCAGGTTCGTGCGTATGAAATGCCGGACCATCTGGCCGGAACCGGATGGAAATTCGGATGCGATGCGCAGTACCTGAGTGAATTCCGTGAATACTGGATTGGTGAATACGACTGGCGTGCGGCGGAATACGAACTGAATCGTTTTCCTCAATATACGACCACCATAGACGGTCTCAGGATTCACTTCCTGCATGTTTCCGGCGAAGCAAAAGGGCGGCGGCCGCTGCTGCTCAGTCACGGTTGGCCAATGTCGCCGTATGAGTTCTGGCCGGTCATTGAACAGCTTGCGTTTCCGAGCCATTTCGGCGGAGATCCACGCGACGCGTTTGATCTGGTCATCCCGTCCATTCCCGGATTCGGCTATTCGGAGAAACCAGCGCGTCTGCTGAATCAACGCGAAACGGCAGGCATTTTCAATCAGCTAATGGTCGACGTGCTCGGCTATGAAACGTATCTGGCGGAGGGTGGCGACTGGGGCGAGATCATCAATACATTCATCGCGCTCGATCATCCGGAACATCTCCGCGCACTTCACTTCACGACTTTTCTGGTGACGTGTCCGGAACGGGTGAGCCCGGGAGAAGAGCGGGAATGGTCGCAACATCGGGACAGACTCGAATACCCGTTGCATGCCTACAATCATCTGCAGGCCACAAAGCCGCAGAGTCTTGCCTGGATGGCAGCCGGCAATCCTATGGGGCCGGCATCGTGGTTCATCGAGCGATTCCACGATTGGGCAGACCTTAACGGTCGAGATTTCGAGGATGTTTATTCGAAACACTTTCTCGCGACCAACATCATGACGTATCTGCTGACGGACACGTTTGCCAGCAGCGTCTGGTATGACGCGGCTTCGGCTGAAGCCGGCGTCAGGCAGATGAAGATCGGGACACGCGTTGAGGTTCCCGCTGCGTTCGCACTTTTCCCGCAGCATTACCATACGTGGCCGCCACGCTCATTCGCTGAGAAACTGTTCAACGTCAGGAGATGGGTCACGATGGAGCACGGTGGGCACTTTGCGGCGGTGGAAGCGCCCGATTTATTCGTCGATGAATTGCGGAGTTGGGCCCGAACGCTGTGAATTATTAGCGGGCGCCAGATGCTCACGAAAGAAACGCGCGTCGATCCACACGCCTGTGTGAATCGACGCGCGAACTGACCGGCGCGGCTATCACGCGGAGCGTCTGTGTTCCTGCTCGTGGTAGCCCGGATAGTCGGTGTACCCGACGTGCGTGCCGCCCCAGAAATGCGAGCGGTCATATTGGGCAAGCGGAAGCCGATGCCGCAAGCGATCCGGCAGGTCGGGATTCGAGGCAAAGTACCTGCCAAATGCGACCAGATCGGCGTCGCCCTTTTGCAGTATGTCTTCCGCGCTATCGCCGACGAAGCCGCCAGCCGCAATGATCGGGCCGTTGAAAACACTGCGCAGCAGAGCCGACGCCACGGGCTTCTGATGCTCGTCAAGCGTTTCGACGCCTTTGACGCGTGGCTCGATAATGTGCAGATAGGCAAGGCCAAATCTGTTCAGTTGCTCGGCTACGTAAGTAAAGGTCGCGTCGGGATTGGAGTCGAAAATCGACCCCCACTGTCCGCTTGGCGAGAGCCGCACGCCGATCCGGTTTGCGCCCCATACGGACACGAGCGCCGTGAGCACTTCGATCAGGAAGCGTGCGCGTTTTTCAAGAGTGCCGCCATAGGCATCAGTGCGCTTGTTGGTCCCGTCCTGCAGAAACGTGTCGATCAGGTAGCCATTGGCCGAGTGCAGTTCAACGCCGTCGAGGCCGGCTGCAAGCGCGCGCTCGGCGCTCTTCCTGTAGTGCTCGATCACGGTCGGGATTTCGGTGAGATCGATCGCGCGATGCATCGAAACCGGTACCCAGCCATTGTGCGTCAATGCCTCGCCGTCGAACGGCACTTCGGACGGTGCGATCGGCGCCACGCCGTCGCTCAGGTCGACATGCGACTGGCGACCGTCGTGCCCCAACTGCATGAAGATGCGCCCACCTCTGGAGTGGACCGCGTCAGCGATCTTCTTCCAGCCTGGAATATGCGCGTCCTGATAGATGCCGGGCGCACCAAGGTAACCGCGGCTGTCGAATGACACGTGTGTCGATTCGGCAATGATCAGGCCTCCGGAGGAAGCGCGCTGGCTGTAGTACTCCAGCATGAGTTCGCTGGGACTGTCGTCGCGGTTGGCACGCAGGCGCGTGGTGGGTGCGTGCACCACACGATGCTTCAGTGTGTACGGGCCGAGTTGAAGCGGGGAGAAGAGTCTGGACAATTTGAACCTCGTGTTGTGTGGGTGACGACCCTGCGTTTGGCGATGCCGATCGTCAGCATCAGCGCGGCCACTTCGCATGCGGCAGCCGTCCAGCCGAGATCGTTCACCGAAGTGAGACTCAAGGCCAGGGAGCCGAGCGCGGCGCCGAGCGAAAAGCCCAGGTACATGAACGAAGCGTTCAGCGACAGGGCGATCGGTGTGCCGCGCAGACCCGCGATCGTGATCAGCCCGGCCTGCTGTGCCGGATAGAAAGACCAGTGCGCAATGCCCCACGCCACCACGCCGATCAGAACGGGAACCAGTGCGAGCGTTTTGGGCAGCCAGTGCGCGCTTGCCGACATGCAGCGAGAACGCGAGGATCGACACGCTCAGGCAGGGGATGATCACGCGGCTCGGGCCGAGCCGATCGACAGCCTTGCCGCCGATCAACACGCCCGACGCCTGCCGCACACGCCCCATGTGAACAGCACGTAGCCGATCTGCGCGCCGTGCAACGGCGTGGTGCTGGCGATGAACAGCGCGAGGTACGTGTAGATCGTATAAGCGCCCATGGCCCACAAGCGTGGTGACGAGCAAGGTCATCAGAATCACCGGCTGGCGTGCGACCTGGATGCGCTCGCGCAGCGTGGCGACCGGCAAGCCCGCGCCGATGTCGCGCGGCAGGCCGAACAGCAAGCCTGCGGTAGCCGCGGCGGACAGCGCGGCGACGCCCGCGAAGGTCATGCGCCAGCCGAGCCGGTCGCCGACCAGTGCGCCGAGCGGCACGCCGAAGGCCACCGCGATCGTGATGCCGCCGTTGACGATCGCGAGCGCCGTGCCGCGCCGCTCGGGACCGGCGATGGCGCCGGCCAGCGCGTTGGCGCCGGGAACATACAGGCCGGCGGCCGCGGCGAGCAGGATGCGGGCCGCCATCAATTCCCAATAGTTCTGGGCAGCCCAGGCAACGAGGTTCGCCAGCGTGAAGGCCGTCAGCGACACGATCATCAGCGTGCGCCGATGGAACGCGCCGGTCAGCGCCGTCAGGATCGGCGAACTCAGCGCGTAGGCCAGCGCAAACACCGTGACCAGCTGGCCCGTGGCGACAATGCTGGTATGCAGGTCGGTGGCCATGTCGGGCAGCAGGCCGGCGATCATGAAGCTCTCGGTGCCGACTGCGAACGTCCCCAGCGCCAGCCAGTACAACGGCGCGAGGGACGTGGCGTGGGTCGTGGAGTTCATCGTGTGCTCCGCTTACGCTGCGACCGTGTCGTCGCTGTAGAACGGATAGTCGGTATAGCCGACGTCGGTGCCGCCGAAGAAAGTGGGGCGGTCGTACGGATTCAGCGGCAACTGAAGGCGCAGGCGTTCGGGCAGATCCGGGTTGGCGATGAAGTCGCGGCCAAAGGCGACCAGGTCGGCGTCGCCTGCCTGCAGGATGGCTTCGGCCGTGTGGCCCTTGAAGCCGCCGGCGGCGATGATGCATGCCCTTGTAGTGCTTGCGGATCAGTTGCGCGGCGACCGGGTTCGGGTCCTTGCTGTCGTCGTCGACGTTGCCGAGCACGCGCGGCTCGATCAGGTGCAGATAGGCCAGGTTCAGTTTGGCCAGTTCCTCCGCCACGTACGCGAAGAGGCCTTCCGGATTGCTGTCCGACATATCGCCCCACGTGCCGCTCGGGCCAAGGCGCACGGCAACGCGTTCGCTGCCCCACACCGAGATGACGGCCTGCGTGGCCTCGATCAGGAAGCGCGCGCGGTTTTCGAACGAGCCGCCGTAGATATCGGTGCGCTTGTTGCTGCCGTCCTGCAGGAACTGATCGAACAGGTAGCCATTGGCGGCATGCAGTTCGACGCCGTCGAAGCCGGCTTCCTTGCCGCGCATGGCGGCGGTGCGGAAGCTCTCGACCAGATCGGCGATCTCGGCGATGGTCAGCGCGCGGCTCGGCGTATTCGGGATCCAGCCGGCTTCGGTGTAGGCGACGCCGCCATGCGGCACGGCCGACGGTGCGACCGGCTGGACGCCGCCCGGCTGCAACTGGCTGTTGGACTGGCGTCCGGCGTGATACAGCTGCAGGAAGATGCGGCCGCCCTTGGCGTGCACGGCGTCGGTGACGCTGCTTCCAGCCGGCGATCTGGCTGTCGTCGTAAAGGCCGGGCGCGCCGAGGTAGCCGTTGCCGTTGGGTGCGGCGATGGTGGCTTCGCCGATCAGGAAGCCGCCTTCCGAGGCGCGCTGGGCGTAGTACTCGGCCATCAGCGGCCGGGCTTCGCGCCTTCTTCGGCGCGCATGCGGGTGAGCGGCGCCAGCACCACGCGATGGGCAAATTCGTAGGGACCGACTTTGACTGCGGAATGAAGTTTGGACATGACTTCCTCGAGATTGGGTGGCTGATGACGTTCGATCAACAGCGGGTTTTCGACCTTGAGGAGCAGTGTATGGGTGCGCCGGGATAAGAAAAATAGGCTAAGGTTCCGAATATATCGGACAGAAACGTCCGCAATCGATCGCTGCGCCGCCAGGCCGTTGCAACTGGCTTCGGGATTCGCTCATGGATAGCCTTAGTGGTATCTCGGTGTTCGTACAGGTGGCGGAGAACCGCAGCTTTACGGAAGCAGGGCGGCTACTCGGCGTATCGTCTTCGGCGGTCGGCAAGAGCATTGCGCGTACCGAGAATCGTCTGGGCGTGCGGCTGTTTCATCGAAGCACGCGCAGCATCACGCTGACCGCCGAGGGCGCGTTGTTCCTCGAGCGGTGCCGGCGCATCCTCGACGAAGTCGAAGCGGCGGAAGCCGAACTGTCCGATGCCGCCGGCAGTCCGCGCGGCCGGCTGCGGATCAGCACGCCGCAGTTGTCCGGACTGATCATGCCGGCGCTGGACGGCTTCATGGCGCAATACCCGGACATCGAACTCGACGTCGATCTTTCCGATCGCATGGTGGACATCATCGAAGAAGGTTTCGACGCCGTGATTCGCACCGGCGAGCAGCACGACTCGAGGCTGGTGTCGCGCCGGCTGGGTTCGTGCGCTCAGGTGCTGGTGGCCTCGCCCGGCTATCTCGAGCGGCACGGCATACCGGCGCAACCGTCCGATCTCGTTCGGCACGCCTGTCTGCTGCACAAATTCCCCGCCACGCGGCAAGCTGGAACGCTGGCCGTTTCAGCTCGCGGAGTCGGAAGCGGAACCGGAGCTGCCACAGACCTTCGTCAGCAACACCATTGAAGTGCTGGGCTTTCTGGCGCTTCAGGATAAGGGCCTCACCTTCGTGCCCGACTTTCCTCGTGCGAGATGCGCTGGCGAGCGGTGCGTTGCAGATCGTGCTCGACGATTTCATCGACCAGACAGTCACCTTCTGGATCCTGTGGCCAGCGAGCCGGTATGCGTCGCCCAAGCTGCGCGTTTTCATCGACTACGTCGGCGAGAATCTGCGCATCTAGCGGGACATGCTTCGCGCGATCCCGGACTCACATGTCCGAAATGATCGGAATCCGCGCCCGTTTATCTTCAATGGTCCGCACCCTACTATGGGCCTGTCGCTGGGCAGACCGTCTGCACGGCAAAGCATTGGAGAGTTCTAATGAACGGTATCGTCAGACAGGCCAGGGGCGCCGGCAAAATCAGGGTGGGTGTGATTGGCCTCGGCCATTGGTCGGAATACGGACATTTGCCTTCGCTCAAGCTGCTGCCCGAATATGAACTGACCGCGGTGTACAGCCGCAGTCCGGAAAAGGCGGCGTCTCTCGTCGCGCGGCACGGATTCCGCTATGCGGTGTCTTCGCTCCATGAGCTGGTATCGCATCCGGAGGTCGATCTCGTGCTCGTGCTGACCCCGGCGTTTCAGCACGAAGAGGGCATACGTGCGGCGATCGGCGCAGGGAAGGACGTGTACTGCGAATGGCCGCTCACGCCAGATACGGCGTTGTCCAGAGAATTGCTTGAGATGGCAGACAAGGCGGGCGTGCGCACCATTGTCGGTTTGCAACGGCGTCTGAATCCGGGCTACCGCTACGTGCGCGATCTGCTCGATCAGGGCGAAATCGGCGAAATCCGTTCTGTGCGCCTGCACGTGAGTGTCGAGTATTTCCAGCGGGAAAGGCCGGCTTCGCTGTACTACACCATCCCCGAAGAGAATTTTTCCAGTCTGCTGTCGATCTATGGCGGCCACTTCCTCGACGCATTGTTCACGACGTTGGTTGGTTATCCGAAGAGTCTATCGGCGCTGACCGTCAATCAGTTCAGGGAAGTCACGCTGGTGGAAACGGGTGAAAGGCTGCCGCACACCAATGCGGACCAGGTTGTCCTCGCGGGGACCTTTGCGAATGGCGCCGTGCTGAGCGTCCATCTCGAAGCGGGAAAACGCAACAACTATGGTGTGCAGCTCGATATCACGGGCAGCAAGGGCGACCTGAAAATCTGGAACACGACGAGCTTCGGTGATGCCAATAACCACATCGAAATCGCACGGGGCGATGCGCAGCCGCTGACCCGGCTGGAGGTTCCTGCGGAATACGCATGGCTGCCACCAGGTGAACTCGGCGCCAGTGTTCTTGAACTGGCGAATCTGTACGCGGCCCACGCACGCGACGTCAAGACCGGTTCGACGCTTGCGCCGACGTTCGCGGACGCGATCCGCATGCATGAGCTGATCGAGCAGATCGTGGAATCGAATCGTGCGGGCAAGCGTGTCGATCTGTCGTTCAGCACGCCGGTTTAAGCGTCACCGTGCGCCCTCTGTTTGCGCTCCACGGGTGCCCGCAGCGTGCGGCACCCGAGGAGCAGTGACAGGGCGCGGCAGCGCGTCTTAGCGATCGACGCGCTGCTGCAGGTGGGCCGGATAGCGCTCGCCCGCGACCTTGATCTGCTTCAGCGCGGCTTCGATGGCGGCCAGATCGGCCGGCGACAATTCGAGCGCGGCCGCGCCGACATTTTCTTGCAGCCGATGCAGCTTGGTGGTGCCCGGAATCGGCACGATCCACGGCTTCTGCGCGAGCAGCCAGGCGAGGGCGATCTGCGCGCGCGTGGCGCCTTTGCCGGCGGCGATCTTGCCCAGCACGTCGACAAGACCCGCATTGGCCTCGCGATTCTCTTCGGAGAAGCGTGGCACGGTGTTACGGAAATCAGACTTGTCGAACGTCGTGTTCGCGTCGATGGCGCCGGTCAGGAAGCCTCTACCTAGCGGACTGAACGGTACGAAGCCGATGCCCAGTTCTTCGAGCGTAGGCAGCACCGTCTGCTCCGGCTCGCGCCACCACATCGAATATTCGCTTTGCAATGCAGTCACGGGCTGTACGGCGTGAGCGCGCCGGATCGACTGCGCGCCCGCTTCCGACATGCCGAAGTGCTTGACCTTACCTTCCTTGATCAGATCCTTGACGGTGCCGGCTACATCTTCGAGCGGCACGTTCGGATCGACGCGATGCTGATAGAACAGATCGATACGATCGGTCTTCAGACGCTTGAGCGATGCCTCGGCCACCGCGCGAATGTGTTCCGGCCGACTGTCGAGTGGCTGCTTCGAATCGCCGTCCTGGAAGCCGAACTTGGTGGCGATCACGATCTGGTCGCGAAACGGCGCGAGCGCCTCGCCGACCAGTTCTTCGTTAATGAACGGACCATAGCACTCGGCCGTATCGAAGAACGTGACGCCTTCTTCAAACGCGGCGCGAATCAGTTTGATGCCTTCGGTCTTTTCCGTGGCTGGACCATAGCCGAAGCTCAAACCCATGCAGCCAAGGCCGATTGCCGATACTTCGAGACCGCTGTTGCCGAGTGTGCGCTTTTGCATGTGCATGCTCCTTTCGAAAATGTTTCACAGTGGATTCAAACGCTCGTGATATTTTCCGGAATATAGGCTGACCCAGTGAGGTATTCGGTTCGTCCGTTTCCTCAGTCAAAAAGGGACTGGCATGTTACCCAGGGTAATTACTTGCAAAACTGTGTGCCATTCCTGGATTTAACAAAGTTAGAATGTTTCATCTAATGCTGCATTGCAGAAGGGTTGCGCACATATGAAGGGCCAGATACGTCATCGATCTGGCAAGCCCGACAGCTTTCATGCATCCCGTCTCGAACATGTTGACACGTTGAACCAAAGGAGCGAACAGTGTATTTTTCGACGCCTGAGCAGTTTTTGTCGATGCAAAGTGACAACATTTCCGCGGCATTTTCCTTGGCGCAGCAGACATTTCAGTGTTTCGAAGGGCTGGTCAAGTTGAATCTGCAAACGGCTAAGGTCACGCTCGCGGAGAGCCAGCAGACCTGGCAGGCAGCGGTTTCCGGCAAGACGCCGGTCGAATTATTCGTTCATCAAGCCAACACCGCGCAACCGGTCGCGGAGAATGTGCTGTCGTATAACCGTCACGTCCTTGAAATCGTGAATAACACGCAAACCGAGATTCGGCAGCTGATCGAGGCTCGTTGCACACAGTACAACGCCAGCTTGCAGACGGTCGTCGACAACTTTGCGAGGAATGCGCCGGCCGGTTCCGAAGCTGCGGTCACCGCGATCAAGTCGGCTGTCTCCAGTGCTGGCGCCGCCTATGACGCGATGCGCAAGGCTACCGCTCAAGCCGTGGCAATGGCGCAAGCGTGCCAGTCCACGGGCGCCGCGCCCGCTTCAGGTCCGGCAAAGTAGTCGAGCGGCAATGCTCGCGCGCGCTAGCTGAACGCTTCGGGGTAGTTTGATCGGTTTACAGCCGCGCTGAAGCGCGTTGCCGGTTCCCGGATGAAATTGCCCCAATTGCCCCATTAGCGAACTGGATTGGATTGTCGATCGACGATACCGCACGGGCGGCCGCAATGCGCCTGCTGCGCTGTTCGTCGGGATTCTCTTTTCGGAAAATTGCTTGTGAATCGCGATCCTGGCGCGTGGTGGCAGCGCGCGCCGACTGACATAGCCTGAACGAAAGGGCATTAAAAAAGTTAGCCGGGAATGCAATGAGAAGTCACACTTCTTATAAGAATGATCTTTCGCATATAGAAACAATAGTAACAACGCTTGAAAGGATAATATCAAGTGGATCATCCATCGCTGCTACATCTCTGATTAACGATCCTGACTATTGGCGTCAGCGTATTGAGACGATACTGAGCCAGGGCGAGATATCAAAGGCCGATCGGGAACATGCCGACGCCTTGCTGAAAAGGCTGTGTGGAATTGTGAAGATACCTCAGTAAAGCAAGAGGATCGAGTCAGTATCTGAACACCGCGAAGAGAGACGCGGATTAACAAACGGGAAGGAAACAGGCATGACCAGTGAAAACACCGGAGCGGAGTCGCAATTGCAGGTAACGCGTACTGAGGGCAGTCATCGGATTGTGGTGCGCGCGGGGGTGGACAGTATGCGCATCGCGGCGATCTGGCAGGTATTACTGCCGTTTTCCTGCAACGTCGAGAAAGTGGATGTTGCGACGTTTCCCGGCCATGGCTTTGAAGAAATCACGATTGCATTCGCACAAGCGCAACGCGAATGGGTGGATTCAATCGTCGAGCGCATAAAAAATATGCCTTGGGTGACGAGCGTATACGCATAGAACGAGGCCCGCGATCCGGTTTTGGCGGCAACGGCTTGCAGACCCTGAATGCTAGAATCAACGTCGCTCCGCCAATCCAGTTATCCCCGCAAAATCGGCTCTGTTCGATTCCGACCGGCCGCGACCTGCTGAGAATGCGATGAGTGACACGCTGCAACCGCCGTTTTCCGTGCTCTTCGTCGACGACGACGAGTTGTCGCGTAACCACTTCGCGCGCGCGATCCGCGAAGACTACCGTGTGCATGTGGCTGCCGGCGCAGATGAGGCGATGGCCTTGCTGCGCGAGTTCGGCTCGGAGATAGCCGTGCTGGTGACCGATTTCCGCATGCCGGGGCGCGATGGCGACGATCTGTTGCGCCAGGTCGCGCAGGAATATCCGCAAATCGTGCGCATTCTAGTGACTGCGTATGCCGATAAGGACATGTTGCTGCAGACGGTTAATACGGGTGACATATTCCGCATCCTTGAAAAGCCGCTTCGAACGGAATTGGTGCGCGAGGTCCTGAAACTGGCGATCGCGCGCTACGCCGAGCGGGAAACGCGTCAACAACGTTTATTGGCGATGGACGAGACACTCGCATTCCTCGCCCACGAGTTGAATACGCCGTTGGCGACAATCTCGCTTTTTGCGCGCTCGGTGGAGAGCGACGTGGCCGAGCAATACGATCCGGAGCGGCAAAGGGAAATTGGCCGCGCGGCAACGTCAATGCTGAGCAACGCGCAGTATTGCCTGACTCTGATCTCGTCTTTCTGGGCCACTGTGCACAAAAGCGGCGGCCAGCAGTCGGCTTCGGGCGGCGGGCTGCGCGAGGTCAAGGCAACGCGGCTGATTGCGACCTTGCTCGATACCTATCCGTTTGCTAGCGCGCAACGCGACTGGATCGAGGTCGACGTGCAGGGCGATTTCGTCGTGCCCGCCATGCCCAATTGCGTGGCGTTGGTGCTCTCTTCGCTACTGTCCAATGCGTTGCGTGCGCTCGACGGCTCAACCGCGCCTTCGTTGCGTCTTGAAGTGCAGGGCGGCCCTGACCCGGAGATCCGTATGCGCGACAACGGGCCGGGGATTGCGCCAGAAGTCAAAGCGCGTCTGCTGCTCGATCCTGTGACCACTCACGCCGGGACCGGCGGGCACGGCATGGGCATGATCTTTTGCAACCGCATCATGCAATCGTTCGGTGGGTGCCTGCGGATCGAGTCCGCGTTGGGTGA
The DNA here is from genome assembly GCA_963738755.1 of uncultured beta proteobacterium. Classification (GTDB taxonomy): domain Bacteria; phylum Pseudomonadota; class Gammaproteobacteria; order Burkholderiales; family Burkholderiaceae; genus Paraburkholderia. Next base: position 112,749 of record CAVTXZ010000025.1, on the reverse strand, counting down.
AGGCACCACGGTTACGATGGGTTTTCCCGGTTTCAGGAGCCAAACGCACGCCGCTGGCCACAAGATGCCTTCCGACACTCAGGTGGCGTGGAAGTAAGATCCACCATCGTTCGTCAACCAGGAAGCCGCATGGAGCCCGCGGGTTATCAATCTGGTTATCAATCGTTCAGCAAATCCCGATGATCGTGGCGTGCTTTCGCGGTGGCGAAATAGGCTTGCAATGCATCGGCTGAACGGCTGCCCAGTGTGCGGATCCGTGCAAGCCAGTCGGCTTCAGCAGGCCATTTGCCCTCAGCCACGCGCGGATAAATCTGCCTCGCAAACTGATGCAGCGCTTTCGCACCGATATTGCCGCTGACGCCAAGCAGAAGGTGCAAAGCGCCTTGCGTCGATTCGAGGTCGCGGGCTGCCGCACTGTTGGCGAGGCGTGTCACAAGGAGGCGAATCTGCTCGATGCCGTTGAGGAACGACTGGTCCAGCAGATCCAGCGCCGCCAGTTCTTCGAGATGTTTCTCGTCAAGCAGATTGCCTTCCGCGATCGGCGCAAGTTTGCCAGTCGGCGCGGCCGAGGTTTCTGACGGATCCACATCGGCCTTCGCTGGCGCATTCAATCCGCGTTGCTGGGCAAACTGTCGTGCGAGACAGGCGTAGAGCGAGCCGACCTGCACCGGCTTGACGATCACCTCGTCCATACCCGCGGCGAGGCATGCCTGCACCGCCTCGATATCGGACTGGCCGGTCAGGGCGATGATCGGCACTTTGGCATACGCATCGGCGCGGGCGCGAATCGACGCGGTGGTCTCTACGCCGCCCATTCCCGGCATGTTCATATCCATGACGATGGCGTCGATGGCGCCGTCTTCCTGCAGCCGGGCCAGCACGGCTTGCCCGTGTTCGGCTTCGATGACGCTCGCGCCGAATCGCTCCAGGTAGGCTTTGGCGACCAGCCTGCTGTATGTGTCGTCGTCCGCGATCAGGATGGATTTGCCGGAGAAGCCGTCGAATCGCTGGTTCAGATGATGCCGATTGCCGTTCTCGAAGAGCGTCTGGAGCGAGGTGATCAACTCCACCACGCTGCACGATTTGCTGATCATGTCGTCCATGCCGGCGCGCCGCGCGAGGACGCGTGCCACGTTGCCCGGCTCCGCCGTATAGGCGGCGATCAGCACGTTCCAGTTCGGATTTTGACTGCCCGCGCGGATTTTCTCGGTGGTCGTGTAGCCGTCCAGAACCGGCATGTTCACGTCCATCAATACGAGGTCGCAGGGCGCGTGCTGAAGCATGTTCAAGGCGATCTGGCCGTTGTCCGCCTCGCTGACCTGCGCGCCTACCTTCTGCAAGGCTCGACGGGTTCTCATTCGCTGACCGGTGTCGTCGTCTACGAGGAGAATGCGCTTGCCCTCGAACACCAGCGTGGCGCGTTCAAAGATTCTGCGCTCGTGCTCCGCGACTTCGCTTTCGGAGACCACTGGAAATTGCAGCGTGAATTGCGTGAACCGCCCGACCTCGGACCGGCAACCGATGGTGCCGCCGAATGCACGCATGGCGCGCTGGCAGTAGGCCAGCCCAAGCCCGGTCCCGTCCGCATTGCCCGCGGTGCGGAAAGGCTCGAACAGATGCGGCAGAATCTCGGGCGAAATGCCGGCGCCCGTATCGTGAACGATCACCGATTGCCGGTCGACCGTAAGCGTGAGTGTGGCCTGAGGATGCGTGGCAATGTGATGGAGCGCGTTCTTGATCAGATTGAACAGCGTGAACAGATAGACGGTTTCATCCACCTTGAAGGTGAAATCTTCGAGCACCACGAGTCTGACCTTGCCGCGCTCCTTTTTATCGGCGAAGCCGTATTCGTCCAGCGCTTTGCGGGTGGTGGCCGCCGCGCTCAGATAGGTGAGGTAGTCCGAGCGAATCGGTTTTGCGCTGACTTCGTCGAGCGTCATCGCAATGATGCGCAGGCCTCGTTCAATCGATAACTGGCCGTGGGCGACATGACGATAAAGCAGTGCCGCGCCCTCGTGTGAAAAAGCCTGTGCGCGGTTGGGTTCGGTCGTCGCGGGCAGGGCCTCTTCCACGCGATCCAGAACGTGCTTCAGTTGACTGAGAGGATTGCGCATTTCGTGGGCGATCGAGCCCGCGAGCGCCTGCAAGGCCCGGTTCTTTTCGACGAAGATACGCCCCTTGCTGATGGCATGACTGAAGGCCATGCTGCACAGAACAACCACCGGCAGCAAGGCGAGATCGGACTGGTTCGCCGTGCTCAGAACGATCGGCATTGGTGAGGTCAGCACCGCGGCCAGCGCGCCGGAAAATACGCCGACGCCGATGCACCCCATCAGCAAAAACGGGTTGTCGATACACAAAGCCATAATGAATAGCATCATGACCTCGGTCATCATCCACATGGTGGAGAATGAATTTCTGATCGCGAGGAACGTGCAAACAAATGGCAGTACGTAGATCAGGCAGCAATGCCAGTAGATCAGCAGGAAGCGGTTAAGCTCTTTTGGCCACCGCGCCTGAAAGATCAATGGAATGCATATAGCCGCCGCACTCAGGCGAAGAAAGAGGTTGTCGTACGGCTGTGGCAGGACATAGGTCCAGACAACGTAATAGATGGGGTGGCACAGGAGGCCCAGTGCGCCTCCCCATCGAATTGCAAACCGGCTTCGTTCCAGCACGTCCCGCATGCTCTCGCGCGGTATCACCATCAGGCCTCCAATGACGTTCACGACCCGATCAGTTCGGGTTTGTCGCGATGCTGCCTGTCCAGGTTGATCGGCGAACCGTCTTTCCCGTGAAACGGTCCGACCGAAAACCCGTACTTCTTCAGAAGACCGTGAGTATAGGAAACAGACCACACGGGCGGGCTGCCGATAATGAAATCGGAAGCGATGCCTTCCTGCCAGGCGGCATAGCCTTCGGCGAAACAGGTATAGCAATCGCGGGTGGTCGGCAGTCTGAACGGGAACCTGGTGTCGAGTCCGGCAGGGCCACGCGCGAAGCACTCAATATATAGCGTATGGCCCCGTGACGCGAGTTCGGCCTCGACGCTCGCGGCGCGCGGATGGGAGTCGTCAATCCAGAATTGCGCCCGTTTGAGGTCGGCAGACGTAAGGTAGGGAACACTGGTGCTGCTGGCGAGGATCGCACCGTCGAACCGCGGCAGCGGGGTGTCGGGGCTGAAGGTGTGCACCGAAACCCGCGTGCGTCCCAGCAGATCCGCTGCCATCAACTCCTGGGCCTGTTCCTTGAGCAGGTTCACCTTGTCCGGCAAATCGATCAGTACGAGCTCTTTGGGGGCGTCTTTATAGAGCAGGTATTTGGCCACGGTGGTGCCGAGCCGCCCGGCTGCGCCAAACAGAGCGAGCTTCGTCTTGCCGAATTCAAGATCGAGATCGTTGCAGCAATGGACGGCCCAGTCTTTCAGCATCGCCGCGGTGGCGGCGTGACCGGTGGTGATATGAGGCGGTTTGGTGTGACGCGGGAGCGCACCGTAGTTGCAGGCATACGGCGTGGAAGCGCCCATTGCCACCATGTTCAAGCCCGCTTGCCGCGCCAGTTCCAGGGCCGGAAAAAATTGCGTCTCGCGAAACCGTTTGATGCCGCGCGGGCTTCCAAGCCACAACTCCAGCGGAACCGGACACGCAATATTCGCCCCGATGACCTGGGAGCCCGAATAGATCGGCGATGCAATAAAAGGCCTGGTTCTCCAAAGCTCTTCTTCGAACGCGGCATTCCTGTGTTTTACATTGTGAAATGAAAATGAAAGCGTATCCCAGTCCGTAGCGTGAAACAGAAAGCCGATGCCGCCTTGACCGGCGGGCAAATTGTCCCGAATCTCTTCTGGGTGAATCATGTGCTTGAGGGCCAGTGGCGCGCTGCTGGCATGCAGGGCAGGCGTGCCGTGCCCATTGCATTCGGTCGATATGTCCTTGTGAAGAGATGTTCTCATTTGTTTTTCCCGTAGATTGAACTCACGCTGAAAGCCAGCGCAACGTCGCCTGTCACCGACTGACGATCCTTCAACTCTAGAGAAATCCCGGGCGATGTGTCTGTCTGTTCGTTCGCATCGTGGAGGTTGCGTTTAACCTCGTTTGTGCGAACGCAGCATGGGTGATCGTCGCTACGGCTACGGTTACGGGCGAAAAAGCCTTGTTTGCGTGCCTCGCCTGGCGGCGAAAAGCTGGCCTAAGCTGGCTGCGGACCTGAAGCACCGGCCCTGACTGGACTGCCAACTCGACGTCTCACGCGGAAGAAGGTTTCCCAAACGTCCGCGTGACGTCGCATGCATTGATGTCGCATTAGCGCTGCGTTAACGTTGCATTAACGCAGTGGTCTGAATGCCGCCCTCAGGTCCTGTGTAAGGGCCTCCGGCTGCTCCCACGCGGCAAAGTGCCCACCTTTCGGCTGCCGGTTGTAGTACAGGAGGTTCGGGAAAGCCATGACCACCCAACTCTTCGGCGCTTGATACAACTCATCTGGAAACGCGCTGACTGCAACCGGAATCCTGATTCCCTTTGGCGCGAAGAAAGCCAATTTGTTTTCCCAGTACAGGCGCGCCGACGACACGCTGGTGCCGGTAAGCCAGTAGAGCGTGACGTTATCCAGAACATCGTCCCGTGTCAGGCCTTCATGCTGGCCGTCGAAGACACGTGCGATGAGCGCATAACTGCGCGCATCATGGTCAAGCATCCAGGCCGCGAGGCCGACCGGCGAGTCGTCAGTGGCGTAAAGCGTCTGTGGCCGGTTCGTCATCTCCTGAGCATAGGCCAGACCGTGTTTGTAGAAGAAGTCGAGCTGGCCGTAGGCATATTGCTCGTCGGGCGAAAGTCCGGCCGGCGGCGGGCCGCCGGAGTGCAGCGCCGTCTCGATCGCGGGGGGGACCGCACCCGGCATGTTGGTGTGAATGCCGATCAGTTCCGGTGGAGCCTGCACGGCCATCTGCTCGGTCACCGCATCACCCCAATCGCCGCCTTGCGCGACGAACCGCTTGTATCCGAGCCGCTTCATCAGCACGGTCCAGGCGCGCGCGATATGCTGGGGATCCCAGCCGGTCACGGTGGGCTTTCCGGAGAACCCATAGCCTGGCAGAGAAGGAATGACGACATCGAAGGAGTCCGATGCTTTTCCGCCGTGGGCGGTTGGGTTGGTTAGCGGATCGATGATCTTGAGTTGCTCGATGATGGAGCCGGGCCATCCGTGCGTCACGATGATCGGCAGCGCGTTTTTATTCTTCGAGCGGACGTGGATGAAATGAATGTCCACGCCATCGATGTTGGTCACAAATTGCGGCAACGCATTCAACCTGGCCTCGACTTTGCGCCAATCGTAATCGGTCGACCAGTATTGCGCGAGCTTCTGCATGGTGGCCAGTTGCACGCCCTGTGTCGCATCGTTCACCAGTTCGCGGCTGGGCCATCTGGTCGCGGCGATTCGTCGGCGCAGATCGGCGAGTGCTTCGTCCGACGCATGGAACTGGAACGGACGTATCGATGTGTCGCCCGCCTGCTGCTCTTGCGCGGTGCTCGCTGTTGCTGCAGCAGGTTGCGCAGTCTGGGATTGAGAAGAGCCAGGCATGAAAATCGCCAACGTCCCGACCAATGCTGAAGCAGCAAGCAGGCGCCCGTAAACGGATGCTTTTACATAGGTCATTCTCATCCTCCTGTCTGGAAGTTGACCCGTATTCATCGCGCACGTGTTTCTTCTATTTTCTTGTGGTGATCGCGCCGATCCGGTCGACAACGGTTTTACTTCACTAACCTGAATGTCGTGCCGACCGCTCTACAGAACGTTCGTCCGCATGGAAGGAGGGCGAAGCGCGGGTCGCTGATGGGGCGTTCGGCCGGGGGCGTGTGCCCCGAAAGCGTGTGCCGCGCTGGAACAAAGTTAATCCAACGCGTACCCGCTTACCAGTCGTTAGAGTGGATACCGGAGTCAGATAGTTAGATGGTGCGTCTCATCTCTTGGTATAGGGTTAGGCATTTCGTGCTGCGGCGAGCTTCTGCCGCAGCACGCCGCATCATGCAGGTTGACCGATGTTCAACGTCTGCGGTAGCCCGCTGCGAGCCGCTTTTTCGATGGCCGACAGCCATTCGTGCAATCTGGTTGCATGGCTGAAATCGGGTGCCAGAGCGCCCGACGCGGCCCCCGCCAGATTTTCTGCAAAGGCCGCGTACAGCCGTGCGACGTTTGCCGCCGGGCCTTCCGGGGCGTGTGGCGCAAGCTCGTATCCGGCTGGCACCTCAAGAGGCTGTACGGAAGCGGCATCGCCGCGCGCACCCAGCAGCACCGGGGCGAGGACCTGCACGTTCCCCACCGGTGAGGTGAACACCAGATCACCCTTGCTGCCATTGATCTCCCAGCGGAAGTTGTCTCCACGGGACACGCCACCGCGAAAAAACACCGACGCTACCGCGCCGCTCGCCAGCCGTGCCGCGATCGCGATGTGGTCGGGTGCCGTGACGGGGACGCTGCCGCCGGTATCGGCAAGCAACACATTGGGCTGGCGGACTTCAGCGACGGCACGCACGTCGGCGAGGTCGCCGAGAACGAAGTTCATCGCGTCCAGCGCGTGCATCGTAGGCACGGACAACACCGTCGCGCCGTTGGCGGCGTCGTAGACGTAAGCGTGGGCCTGGTCGGTTACCGGTCCCCAGCCGATGCCCGATCCCACCAGCGTGGTTGCCAGCACGTCGCCGACATAACCCTGTTCCACCAGGTCGCGAGCATAGCGGATAGAGGGCGCCATCCGCGCCTGCAGGCCAATCAGTGTTCTCAGACCGGCACGCTGTGCCTGTTCTTGCAACGCGCGCGTCGCGGACAGGTCGAGGTCAAGCGGCCATTCACACATGACCATTTTGCCGGCGCCGAGTGCGGCGGAAACCAGTTCGCGATGAAATGGAAGCTTTATGGTCACGACGACAAGATCGACGCCGGGATGCCCAATCAATGCCGTTGAATCACTGAAACCTGGTACGCCATAGGCCGCGGCGGCGGCTTGTGCCGAGGCATCGGTGGACGTGGCGACCGCGCGCAGTTCATAGGCGGCCAGGGACGCAATAGCCGGTAAGTGCGCAAGCACCGCCCAGCCCGGGTTCAGGGGGCTGGCGCCGATGATGCCAACGCCGATCTTCTTCATGGTGTTCGATCTTCCATAAGAGTCAAAGTGGAACGCAGTATCGTTGAAGCACTATCTGTAGACTAGACACTTCGACGTGACATAGTTACCTGAAGGAAACCTGGGATGAAAGCAGAGGGCGCTAACAAAGGCCGCAATTTCGATCGCCTGTTGCTCGATCAGATCGCCGATCGCTGGACCATCCTGGTGCTGGGCGCCATTTGCGGTGCCGACGGCAGAATGCGTTTCAACGCGCTGCGACGCGAAATCGACGGCATCTCGCAGAAAACACTGGCCGAATGTCTTCGACGTCTCGAACGAAACGGCCTGGTGGAACGGCGGGTGATCGACGCCGCGCCGCCTGGTGTCGAGTACCTCATCACTGCCCTCGGCCGAACGCTGGACAAGCCATTCAATGCATTGAACGCGTGGACCGGCAAACACGCCAGCGCCGTGCGTGCCGCACAGGCGGCGTTCGATGCGCACACGGACGACGACACCGGCCGTCCCGCGGGATGAATGCGCGATCATGCTTACTGGAGCGCCGCGCAGGTAAAGCCAGAAGGTAGGCGAAAACGAAAACGTCTTTGCTATCGCCGGCGTCCATGCCTAGGCTGAGGATGCGCCGGAAGCGCGAACCCGGCAGGCAGGCCTCGCTGGTCTTTCGTTACTCAAAGCGCACGCCGGCGAACTGTCTTTTTGAAGCGTTTTCTACAGAGGCACGTCCATGAGCAGCGATGGCAGCTCACGCGATCAGGCAGAACGCGATATCACGACACGGCTCGTCCAGAGCGGGCTGGATGTGCAGGCGAGGCGTCGGCCTGGAAATGCAACCGACGTCGTTTCGCATCACAGCGCCGACGAGATCGACTCCATCGAATCCGACGCTGCGTTCTCACCGCTATCCAGTCGAATCCATCAAATGTTTCCGTCGCTCTCAGCGCGCGAAATCGACCGGATGCGCCCGTTTGGATCGCAAGGCCATTGGAAAACGGGGGAAGTGCTCTTCACGATGGGATGGCCCAGTCCCGGTCTGGTCGTGATTCTGAGCGGGCTGGTGCGGGTTTCGCGGCGCGATGCGGTTGGCAAGGTACACCGCGTTGTCGATCAGCACGCGGGTCATTTTCTGGGCGAGATCGCACAGCTGTATGGCCACCCGTGCCTCGGCGACGGGCTTGCGGTCGAAGACACCGACGCGCTTGTGATTCCTCCTGCGAATCTGCGCAGTCTGCTGGTGGCCGAAGCCGAACTGGGCGAGAAGATCATGCGGGCGCTGATTCTGCGGCGCGTCGGCCTGATCGAGAGCGGTAGCGGCCCGGTGCTGGTCGGCGACGCAGCAGACGCAAGGTTGATCGCGCTACAGGGACTGCTTCGGCGCAACTCGTATCCGTACACCGTTATCGATGCTTCCAGCGACCCGGACACGGTCGCTTTACTGCAGCGAATTTCAGCCTCGGACGCGGATTTTCCGATCCTCATCTGCCCCGATGGCACCGTCTTGCGGGCACCCGATGAAAATCAGGTAGCGACGCATCTGGGTTGGTTGCCGGAATTCGACCCGGATCATGTGTACGACGTTGTGATCGTGGGCGCCGGGCCGGCCGGACTCGCATCGGCGGTGTACGCGGCGTCTGAAGGACTGTCGGTGGCGGTATTCGACAGCCGTGGGCCGGGCGGCCAGGCGAGCGCAAGTGCGCGCATCGAAAACTATCTCGGCTTTCCGACAGGCATTACCGGCCAGGCGTTGACCGGGCGCGCTTTCGTCCAGGCGCAAAAATTCGGGGTACACATTTCAATCCCGACACCGGTTCGAGCCCTGCACTGCGATAGCGTGCCAATCGAAATCGAACTGCTCAACGGACAACGGGTAGCGGCTCACACCGTGGTGATCGCGTCAGGCGCGACCTATCGGAAGCCGGCCATTGATGGGCTCGAACGCCTGCTTGGCCATGGCGTTTTCTTTGGAACATCGCCCGTGGAAGCGAAGCTGTGCCGTGGCCTCGACGTGGTCGTTGTCGGCGGCGGCAACTCGGCTGGGCAGGGGGTAGTGTATCTGGCATCGAATGCGCGTCATGTGCATCTGCTGATTCGAGGGCACGGGCTTGAATCGAGCATGTCGCGATATCTGATCGACAGGATTGCGAGGCTTCCAAACGTGACCTTGCGAACCGGTACGGAGGTCACGTCCCTTACGTCCGACGCATCTGGCCTGAGCGCAGTCAACTGTGTTTCGCCGCAAGGCAAGTTGTCTTTCGGCGTCAGGCATCTCTTCCTGTTCACCGGCGCAGAACCGAACACCGCGTGGCTGAAGGGGTGCAATGTCAGGACGGACGAGAAAGGCTTCGTTTTGACCGGCTCGGCGTTGCGCCGCGATTTCAATGACGGTGACCGCACACTCGAAACAAGTGTTGCGGGCGTATTCGCGATCGGCGACGCGCGCTGCGGGTCGACCAAACGCGTGGCCGCTGCGGTGGGAGAGGGCGCGACCGTAGTGGGACAAATTCACGGCGTGCTACGCGAGCGTGCGGGTTTTCCGGAAGCGGTGATTTGCGGCAACGTTGGCGGCGATTCTCTGAGTAGCGGCTTTGGCCGCCCGGCTCAGGCGAAGTGATGGCGTTCGGGCGACGGCACCGGCGACACCGGCGTCGCAACAGTGTCGGCGTTCAAGTGTGCTAATGCCCGAGACGCGCCATCGGTCGATCATCGACGTCGAGGCAGGTTAGCCACAGTCAGGGAACCATCTGCATATCGCCTGCAGCTTGCGGCGGCAGCTTGATGGAAAGGACCTTGAATTCTCCGCTGGTCGCCTCGGCCCCCGCATGTACTGTGCCCTTCGGGATAATGATCAGGTCGCCGGGGTGAATCTGACGCTGCTCGTTACCTAACCAGAAAGTCCCACTTCCAGAAATCACATACTGGATTTCGTCGGAACCTTTATGCGTATGTTTGGGCACGTTACCGCTCTGGACTGCGACGGTCCCGCTTGGCGTGACGACCAGCCCTTTCGAACGCAAGGTACCCATGTTTGGAATCTGCGCGCCGAGATCGGCATCGGTCAAGGCAGCCAGGTCAATGATTTGCGCCGTCAGCGGTGCATTTGACGACTGGGCATGCGCCAGCGTCCCCAGATGCGATGCGAACATGCCGGCAACAAAGGCCGCGGGCAATGCCGCGAGATAGATATATCGACGCATGTTCTTGTCCTCGGTGATTGAACGGACAGCGGTGGGCAATGTCCTGACGGGCTTGTGCCTGTTCGATTGTCGCACCATTAGGAAAGCAGCTCAAAACCAGGGCAACACCTGAGTACGAATCTGTACTGTCGGTTCCGCCCTTTAAAGCCAACGCTCACGTCGGCGACAAACCTGCCCGGTGAGCGCCGCTCGAACTCCGACGCTTCGATGATCCTGATGCCGCGTGCGACTTGATAGGCTCGCGCGACATCGCGTTTCCATACGGCGGCAGAAAGGCCGTAGCGTTGCGTACTACCACTGATGGCACTGAAAGCTAGCCGATCCGATGTATCGGACTCCGACCAGAATGCGCGGATCCTCGTCACCATTCTGTCGAGGAATAGTGTCTATGCCACGCTCGTGGATGGTAGAGGAATGATGTACCGGGACTTTCTCCCGACCGGGCGCAGCATCTAAGTACATGTTCTGTTTTCCTGTTCGATATTGGCATGAGTACCTTGCCGAGCGGAGGACACACGGTGTCTGGCACGCGTGCCGCTTTCCTCATGCTTTGCCTGGTCCGGAGAACGTGGAACGTAGAACGCGTGAGACTGATGCAAGTGAAAGTCACCTTCATTACGCGGGAGAATAGTGTCTATACCGAAGCGCCCGTAGAGGGATTAATTTGGCGGCTCTAATGTAGGTGCAGAGACCAATTTACAGCATGCAGTGTTCTTAAAGACTGCGTATTTGCTCCATTGCAGGGAAGTCCACAGGTCGACTCGACATCAGGAGAAGCGGAATGTCATGCGTGCAACAACTGCAGCAGGGTCCATTCCGTAAACTCGAGTATGAACACGCGTTTTTTCCCATTGGTCTATCGCCGGCCGGCATCTCGCCGACTCAGTTTTGCAAGCCGCTGTCGCCGGCCGCGATTGCTGTGACGATCAAGGAAATCGATAGATCAGGCGGGCGCGCAGGCGTCACCTGCCCGACCGCGAGTACGGTCTGCGCATCTGTCAACGCTTTTTCCGCACAGCATCGGCGTCAGCGCCTGGTTCGAACCCGATGCGCAGGCGGTCTTCGCAGGCACCACACCTTTGCGGGACGGCACGATCAAACGCGGATATCCAATTGCAGTTCGACGCCCAGTCAATCTGGATCGCGGACCGCTACAGGCCTTCAATATTGCCACGCGGGACGAGGTGATCCTTAGCAGAACGCCGGTGAAGTCGGACATACTGCGCGGTCATGGCTATGGAAATACCGAAAGAATTTTTTGCGCGCAATTCGCTTTTCTCGTTAGACGATGCGCGCACGTTCGCTTAAGTATTTCCGGTTGATGGGCAGGCTTATGCGCATCCTATAACGGGTCTCGTTTTTCAAATCAGCATAACGAAATTCATCAACCGCGCCGTGCGACACCGGACGAGCGCGCAGGGGAAGCTATGTCTTTTTTTGAATCTCTCGCGGATTGTCGCCCAGTCGGTATTCGGCTTCTGGCGGGCACTGCGATTGCATCGTGCTGCTGGATAACGACCGTGCATGCCACGGAAGGCGGCGGGAACAACTATCCCGTCGGCGTGAACACATTGCTTTCGGGCATTCAGCCTCCACCAGGCAATCACATCTATGTGTATCTACAGGAATACGAGGCGACGACGCTCGAAGGCAACAATGGGAACCCTTCGAGCAGCGTATCGGACTTCTCGCTGCACGCGCAGGCGGCAGCATTCAGGTTGTCTCACGTCTGGCGCGATGTAACGTTCCTTGGCGCCACGCTCGAGTCGCGGACGAACATTCCGTTTGTGAATCTTGATCTGCACTTCGATGCGCACACGCCAAAAGGAAAGGTCTATAAGAGCGGCGAGGTGACCGGGCTGTCGGACCTGACTGTAGGACCTCTATTTCTCGGTTGGCACCTGGGCAACCTGCATCAGGTGTTAGGCCTCGAATTCTTTCTGCCGACCGGCAGTTACGACGCAAGCCGTCTGGTGAACCCCGGCAGACACTACTACTCGATGCAGCCGAACTATGCGGTCACGTGGCTGCCGACGCCGAATGTGGAGTTCAGTGCGCGTGCGCTTTACAGCGTGAATTCGGTGAATCACGTCACTGACTATCACTCGGGCAACGAGTTTATCGTCGACTACAACGCGGGGTTCCGCTTCACTCCGATGTGGCAAATCGGGGTGAGCGGATATTTCTATAAGCAGGTGACAGACGATACGCAGCACGGGCAGTCGGTAAATGGCAACGGCAACCGTGGACAGGCGTTTGCTGTGGGGCCGGCCATAGCCTATGGCTCACGTAAATTTTCCGTGGCGCTCAAGTACCAGCGCGAAATGCTGGTTCGCAACCGGCCGGAGGGGAATCGCGTCTGGCTGCAAATGTACATGCCGTTTCAATAGACGCCGTCTGGCCGTCGACCAGCAGTACTCAGCTTTCGTGATCGTACCTTCAGGCAATCCGTCGACGGCTCATTGAGCGAGATCCGCTTTATTCCGCTACGGAATAGTGTCTATGAAGCCGCACCCGTAGAGTTAAAAACTCGGGCGATGTACTGTGGCTGAAGCAGGACACGTGAGGCACCTTGTCATCGATTGAATACGTCGGGTGCCTACATCGTCCAGTAAAACTGGATGCATTTGCCGATGCACCTGATTGACCTAGAGAGGAGCTATTTTGCTAGTACATGCAATTGATTTGATCCATGTGGGGCGGCGTAGCCGCCTGGAGAATACGTACCAGGCCAACCATGTAATGGAGGTGAGCACATGCCAGTCGCACTAATCACGGGAGGCAGCCGCGGCATTGGTGCGGCTATTGCGATGGATCTCGCAAAAAACGGGTACAAGGTGGTCGTCAACCATCGCGCCAGTGCGCCCCAGGCCGATGACGTGGTCGCAAGTATCGTCGCGGCCGGCGGAGATGCCATGGCGATTAAAGCCGATGTCACCAATCCTGACGATATCGCCGCCATGGTCGATGAAATCAATCGGCAATGGGGTGGCGTCGACGTTCTCGTGCACAATGCATTGACGCCGTATGACGTTACCTCGTTCGCCAATCTGAGCTGGGAGCAACTCGGCAGCAAGCTGGACAGTGAGTTGCGTGCGGCCTTTCTGGCAACGAAGGCGGTTGTGCCAGGCATGATGTCTCGCGGCCGCGGGCGGCTGATCTATCTGAGCACCTTGCTGTCGCAGCGCCCGCGTGACGGGATGATTACCTTGGGCACCGCCAAGGCGGCGCTGGACCAGTTCGTACGCTACATCGCTGTGGAATTGGCACCGCACGGAATCACCGCCAATCTCGTTGCACCGACCACCGTGGAAGGCGCGACGTCGAGCACGCTGGTTTCGGCCGAACGACTGAAAGCAATTGCCGCGGCGAACCCTATGGGACGGCTCGCCCGTCCCACTGAAGTGGCCCAGACAGTGTCGTTCCTGGCAAGCGACGCTTCGGGTTTCACCACCGGCCACTACGTTCCAGTTAGCGGCGGCTTCGGAATCTAGTGAATGCAACGCGCACGCAAATCGTCCCAGACTGGGAGAGAGGCCAATTTGCCATCGTGCTCGTTTGAACTGACAGAGGAGTTAATTGCTAATGCACACGATTGACCTGACTTATGTGGGCAGTGGTATCCACGAAGAATTGATCGCGCATGTGGCCGATCAGGAGGGATACTTTGAAGAGGAGGGTGTGCACGTCGCCCTTCGCGACGGAGCCGTGTGGAAGACGGAACGCGTGCGTGCCGGCGCAACCATCGGGCTGGGCCGGGCGTTGTTGTCCCGCCTGACCGACGGGATTCAGTGGACGGCCCTCAGCGTCAATACGCACCGACCGCTTTTCTGGTTCGTCGGCGCGAACGGCGTCAAGTCCATGGAGGATCTTCGCGGCCGTCGACTGGCGGTTCACGGGCCGCGCACCGCACCTGGCGTCTTTGCGCGCATCGTGCTGCGCAAGCATGGTCTGGATCCCGATCGTGACGTGCAGTGCGTGGAGCGAATCCCGGCTGACTACCAGATGGATCTGCGACGCCTTCGCGACGGCTCGATTGATGCGGCCTATGTAGGCAGCACGTTATCGCCTGAGCAGGTCGCCGGGGAAGAGGGCTTTTCGGTGCTGTCCTGGGTGGGCGACCACTTCCAGATCCCGACTGTGGGACTCGCCGTAGACCCTTCGCGAATCTCACTCGACGATCCGGCTCTGCAGGCACTGGTGCGAGCCTACAAGCGGTCGCTCAAGACGATCGCCGATCAGCCCAGTCTGGCCGTCGAACACATCGCTTCGATGTTGACCCGACTGACCGGCGCAGAAGCAGAGCAATACTACGAGCGGTACATCCGCCCGCACTTCACTTCCGACGGTCGCGTGGACCTCAAGGTTGCCAAGGAGGGCGTCGCTGCCGTCGCTGCGGAACTCGGCGTCCCTGCAGGAACCGCTGACGAGATGTACCTGGCGACATTGTAAGCACATCGCCATCTCGATCAGCATGACGAAGGAATGACGCCGCACTGCGGCGTCATTTTTTTTGTGCGCCCAACCTGGGCGCATAACTGCGTGCTCGCACCTCTATTTTATTTTTAACAAGAACAGCTGCGACGCTGCATCAGCGATGCCTTGAGGGAATAGTGTTTATGCCGCCAATCTGTAGATTCCCTTCAAGAAAAAGATAACAATCAATTCCATCAACAGAAAGGAAATAAAGAGCCCGAGTAACCTTCTATCTGGAGACGTGTTATGCCCAACACGCAGAAAAGAAAAGAACTGGCAGCCGATTCGGCCATTGCCACGCTGCTGGGAAATCTACCGGAGACAATATCGGCCGAAGTAAGTGCGACTGAATTCAGGGATGCACTCTCCAAGGCAATCACTCCGGTGACTATCCTGGCTACCGATGGTCCGAATGGAAGAGCCGGAGTAACGTGCTCTGCGGTCTGTTCAGTATGTGACACTCCGCCGACTGTTCTGGTTTGTGTAAACCGGAATAGCTTCGCTAATGGCGTGATCAAAGCGAATGGAATACTCACGGTGAACTGGCTGAGTGCAGATCAAAGTGAGTTGTCCCAGCTATTCGCCGGAGTCGGTGGGCTGCCAATGCCGGAACGTTTTGCCAGGAGTCAGTGGGGAACCCTGGCAAGCGGTGCACCCTATTGCAAAGAAGCAATGATGACGCTCGATTGCCGTGTTGCAGATGCGATTGAGGTGGGCACGCACAGCCTTATTTTCGCTCGCGTTATCGCAACCATTAAAGCAGATGAGCGTCACCCGCTGGCCTACTATCAGCGCACTTACACAACAACCCAACCCGCAACGCTTTAAGCAGTTGTATTCAACTAAATCCTTGAAGGAAAAGCCATGATCCGAACCGGTCGTCAATACCTCGAATCCCTCAATGACGGGCGTCAAGTCTGGGTGGGAAACGAAAAGATCGACAACATTGCCACGCACCCGAAAACACGTGACTATGCGCAGCGCCATGCTGATTTCTACGACCTGCACCATCGGGCCGATCTGCAGGACGTGCTGACCTATGTTGACGAGGATGGTGAGCGACGTTCAATGCAATGGTTCAGCCATCACAACAAGGAACAACTTCGGCGCAAGCGGAAATACCATGAGACGGTCATGCGTGAAATGGCTGGCGCATCGTTCCCCCGCACGCCCGATGTGAACAACTACGTATTGATGACTTACCTCGATGATCCGACGCCGTGGGAAACTCAATCCATTGGCGCAGAGGGTCACGTAAAAGGGAAGAACATCGTCAGCTTTGTCAACTTTGCCAAGGACAACGACTTTAACTGCGCGCCGCAATTTGTCGATCCGCAAATGGATCGTTCCGGCCCGGAAGCACAACAGCGTTCGCCGGGTTTGCGCATAGTCGAGAAGAATGAGAAGGGAATCGTTGTCAATGGCATCAAGGCGATCGGCACGGGCGTCGCTTTTGCCGACTGGATCCATATCGGCGTATTCTTCCGGCCTGGCATTCCCGGCGAGCAGGTCATTTTCGCTGCCTGTCCGATCAATGCCAAAGGCGTGACAATCGTTTGTCGTGAGGGCGTCGTCAAGGAAGATCCAATCGAACACCCGCTCGCCTCGCAGGGCGATGAACTCGACGGCATGACGCTTTTCGAGAATGTGTTCATTCCCTGGTCGCATGTCTTCCATATTGGCAATCCGGAACATGCCAAGCTCTACCCGCAACGCGTGTTCGACTGGCTGCATTACCATGCGCTGGTTCGCCAGATGGTGCGCGCTGAGCTGATGGCGGGGCTGGCCGTGCTGATCACTGAGCACATCGGAACCAACAAGATTCCAGCTGTCATGACCCGCGTGGCCAAGCTGATTGGTTTTCATCAGGCCATGCTGGCCCACGTCATCGCGGCCGAGGAATTAGGCTTTCACACGCCTGGCGGCCATTACAAGCCGAATATTCTGGTCTACGATTTCGGCCGCGCGTTGTACCTCGAGAACTTCTCGCAAATGATCTATGAACTGGTCGACCTTTCGGGGCGTAGCGCTCTGATTTTCGCCAGCGAGGATCAATGGAACGATGCGACACTCAATCCGTGGTTTGAACGCCTGAACAGCGGACCGGTCGGCAAGCCGCACGACCGTGTGAAGATCGGCCGGGTGATCCGCGATCTGTTCCTGACGGACTGGGGCAGCCGCCTGTTTGTCTTCGAAAATTTCAACGGTACGCCGCTGCAAGCCATTCGTACGCTCACCATGCAACGTGCGGAATTCTCCGGCTCGGGTCCGTATGCAAGGCTTGCTCGCAAGGTGTGTGGAATCGAGTCCGCAATCGACGACAACTCCGACTACAAAGCGACCGCCGACTACGCCAAGGCGCTCGATTCGGCACGGCACCAGGAATCGCTGGCGCTCAGCGGCACAATGTCCATCTAACACGCTACCAGCCAAAGTTCGCCAGTTCGGCGAACTGCGTGCGACGTAGGTACCGTGCTTTGGCACGGTACAGTTTCTCTTCAGGAAGGTGACAGGTTATGGTCGATGAAAATTTTTTAGACCGCGTGTTTCGCAATGGTCGCAGTCAGAACGGCTGGCTTCCTGAGTCAGTGTCGGACGAGCAACTGAAGCAGATGTACGAACTGATGAAGTGGGGTCCCACTTCAGTCAATTGTTCGCCGGCGCGGATCGTTTTCGTGCGCAGTGAAGCCGGCAAGGCAAAGCTGAAGGACGCTCTCAGCCCGGGAAATGTAGATAAGAGCATGACAGCGCCGGTGCTCGCGGTGGTGGGTTACGAAACCCGCTTCTACGATGATCTGCCGCGGCTCTTTCCGCACAATCCCGCTGTCAAGACCTGGTTCGAAGGCGAAGCGAAGATCGGGTTCGCTGAAACAACGGCTTTTCGCAACGGTACCCTGCAGGGCGGATACCTGATTGCGGCGGCACGCGCGGTCGGTCTCGACTGCGGTCCGATGTCGGGTTTCGACAATGCGAAAGTTGACGCCGCACTGTTCGCCGGCACCTCGGTTAAATCGAACTTCATTTGCGGCCTTGGCCGAGGGGACCCTTCCAAATTGTTTCCTCGCAGCCCACGGCTCACTTTCGAAGAAGCCTGCAAGCTGATTTGATCCACCATTGACGGGGCTTACGGGAGCTTTCCATGATAGTCATCTCTGATCCAGGTAAATTCAGGTTATCCGGCTCGGCCGTATCGATCGGGATGTTCGATGGCGTTCACCGTGGGCACAGGCGCGTCCTGAGGAAGTTGCGAGAGCAAGGGTTGGCCTTGCAGCTTCCTACCGTCCTGGTCACATTTGATCCTCATCCGCTAGCTACGTTGCGCCCCGAATCCTGCCCAGCGCTCTTATCGACCCTTGAAGGTCGTATGAATCTGTTAGTGTCCACCGGTCATGTCGACTATTGTCTTGTCCTGAGATTTGATGACGAGCGAAGGGGCGAATCGGCTGACGATTTCGTGCGGCGAACTCTGGTCGACATGCTGGGCATGCGTTCACTTATCGTCGGCGAGAATTTCGCGTGCGGCAGTGGGCGCCAGGGGAATATTGAGTATTTGGGCGAACTTGGTGATCGCCTGGGATTTGACGTACGTCCTGTGCCGTTGCGGCCGAATGCGCGCATTGAGAACGGTACGCATTGTTCATCGAGCGAAACACGGCGGCTCATCCAGCAAGGCGATATTGCGAGCGCAAATGCGATGCTGGATCGTCCCCATGAGTTGTCCGGGACAGTGTTCGGGCCGAATGAATCTGCTTGCCGTGTGATCGATGTTGTAGTGCCCCGCGATATGTGTTCGCCGCCGGCCGGTGATTACGCAGGAACCGTAAAAAAGCAGGATGTGGCGGCGCCCTGGATTGGCGCTATCTTGCAAGTTCGAGAGCATCATGCACAAATCGGCGCGCGCACGGTGCGTTTGCTGGTCGAGAAGGACACTGAAATCGCTGCCGGTGACGCGATGACGGTTCGATTCCTCGATAGGGCGAAGGCGGCCACAAGTCGCGTGGCATCCGCTACGATGGCCTTGATCTGACGTGACCCCGGCGAAAACCATCATGAACGAATTCATTTATACCAGTCATCCGCAGCGGGTTGTATTCGGTGCCGGTTCTCTAAGCCGCCTCGAAGCCGAAGTCGATTTACTTGGCGCGCGTCGCGCACTGATACTCGCGACCCCTGATCAGCGTCGGGATGCAGAACGGATCGCCGCCATTCTCGGGGTTCGTGTCGCCGGCGTATTCGACAGGGCGGCTATGCATGTACCGGTTGAAGTTGCCCGCGAAGCACGCGAGCTGGCACGTCGTCTTGACGCCGACTGTGCAATTGCTATTGGCGGTGGTTCGACGACAGGGCTCGGAAAGGCCATAGCACTGGAATCCGACTTTCCGATTCTTGCTATTCCGACGACCTATGCCGGTTCGGAAATGACGCCGATCTACGGCATCACCGAAGCCGGGTTGAAGAAGACCGGCCGCGATATTCGCGTCATCCCCAGGACGGTGATTTACGATCCCGAACTGACGTACTCGCTGCCAGTGTCTTTGAGCGTGACCAGCGGGATCAACGCGATCGCACACGCGGCGGAAGGTCTATATGCCTCGGACGCCAATCCGATCACCGATCTGATGGCCGTCGAGGGCATCGCTGCCATCGGGCGAGCGCTGCCCCTGCTGACGCTTGGCGCCGAAGATCCGCAGGTTCGGCTTGCACGAGCGGATGCGCTTTATGGCGCGTGGCTATGTGGATCGGTGCTCGGGAAGGTGGCGATGTCGCTTCATCACAAGTTGTGTCATACGTTGGGCGGCAGCTTCAACCTGCCGCATGCGGAAACCCACACGATCGTCTTGCCGCATGCATTGGCCTATAACGCAACGGCCGCCCCGCACGCGATGGAGCGCATCGCACGCGCGCTCTCCGGCACGAGTGCACCGCAAGCCGTTTTCGATCTGGCGAAGGCGAACGGTGCGCGGCTGGCACTGAAAGACATCGGAATGAAAGCGTCAGACCTCGATGAGGCCTGCACGATCGCGCTGCAGAATCAATACCCCAATCCACGGCCACTGGAGAAAGCTGCGATAAGACAGCTGCTAGAAGACGCATACGAAGGTGTGCGACCGCAAATCTGATTGCATGATCCGCGGCAGGTTGCGTTGGGAATTTCTTCGCGTCGCTTGATGGCCGTTATCAACATACGGGTTGTCGGTGGTTCACCAACACCCCAACAATTGGAGACAAACATGCGCAACCTCAACGAACAGACGGTCACGCAAGCGGTGCTCGATCTGATATCCGGCACCCCGGATACTCGCGTGAAATTCGTACTCACCAGCCTCATCAATCATCTGCACGATTTTGCGCGGGAAGTCGAACTAACGGAACCGGAGTTGCTGGCAGGTATCCAGTTCCTGACCGCTACAGGGCAAAAGTGCAACGACAAGCGCCAGGAATTTATTTTGCTGAGCGACGTCCTCGGTCTTTCGATGTTGACCGTTGCGATGAACAACAAGAAACCGGAAGGTTGCACGGAGGCGACCGTTTTTGGGCCGTTCCATGTAGAAGGCGCGCCCGAGTATGAGAATGGCGACGATATCGCCAATGGCGCGGTAGGCGAACCTTGCCTGGTGCGAGGCACGGTGAAGGATCTCAACGGTACGCCGATCGCCGGCGCAGTGATGGAGGTCTGGCAGGCCGACGCTGAGGGCTACTACGACGTTCAGTATCCGGACCTCGAGACCCATCAGGGCAGAGGCATACTCAGGGCGCAACAGGACGGCAGCTTTGAATTCCGTACGGTTGTCGCCGTGGCGTACCCGATTCCGGTTGACGGACCGGTGGGCGATTTGCTGCGTGCCACCGGGCGTCACCCCTGGCGGCCCGCCCACCTTCATTTCATGATCAAGGCGGAAAATTACCAGACTCTGGTCACGCACGTATTTCGTAACGGCGACCAGTATCTGGATTCCGATGCTGTTTTCGGCGTACGGCAAACGTTGGTCGCCGACTGGATCAAGCAGCCCAACGGCGGCTACACGTTGACTTACGATTTCGTGCTGAACCCCGTCGGCTAGGGCGACTCGTATTCACCTTATTCTGATCGATGGGTAGCGCTGGCGTCAGGTCTGCATCGAATGGCTATTCGATGCAGACCTGATCGTGCTTTCGCCTTACCCGGGCGTCGAAAACAGCGTGCGAAACACGTTTCGAAGCCATTGGTTGCCGGGTTCGAGATGGCACCGGTCGTGCCAGTACTGCGCGATCTGCAGTTTGGGCAAGGCGATCGGCGGCTCAACCAGTTGCAAGTCGAGGTCGTGACTCATTGCAACAGCAAGATTCCTTGGCACGGTGGCGATCACGTCGGAGTGTTTGGCGATCAGCGCGGCCGACGTGAAGACGGGGACGCGGCACACGATGTTCCTGCGCGGCACCTCGGACTCGAGGAGCCGCTCGATGGCCAGGTGTTCATGCCCGGTGCCCAATGCGGACACGAGTGCGTGTTTCTCCGCGACAAACTGTGCTTTGCTTGGATGCGGGCCGATACGCGGGTGGTCTTTGCGCGTCACGCTTACGTAGGTCTCGGTCCACAGCGGTAGACGCCGGATACCCATTGTCAGCGACGGGAAGGAACCGATTGCCAGATCGACAAGACCCGATTCAAGCCACAAATCGAGGTGTTGCGCGTCGCACGGAATCGACTGTACGCATATGCCCGGCGCTTCAGCGGCCAGGTAATTCAGGAGCGCTGGGAATATCTTCACCACGCCCGCATCGACAAGAAAGAAGCTGAACTTGCGCGTTGACGTTTTTGGGTCGAACGACGCGTAGTCCGAGCGCAGCGCGCGAAGTCTTTTTAATATCGCCCTGACGGGTTCGGCGAGTTCGAGTGCCTTCGGTGTAGGCTCCATGCGCAGCGCTACACGCACAAACAGCGGATCGCCAAAATACAGTCGCAGTCGCGCCAGCGTCTTGCTCAAGGCGGGCTGGGAGAGATTGAGCACGCGCGCGGCCTTGGTCAGGCTGTGCTCGGTCAGCAGTACATCGAATACTTGCAGGTGATGGAGATCGAGCTCTACTTCGCCTTCATTTCTTTGTGGAATAGTGTCCATGCTGCAGCGGCCCTATCAATGCCAAATTGGTGGCTCAACTGTAGCCGATCCAATAATCGCTGCCACTCGGAGTAATCACCAGCTTGTAGTACTCCCTGTGAATTTGGCCTTGTTTGAAAAGCTTGGGATGTCAGGCTGCGAACCCAATTCGAAAGGGCGAGCTCGGCCCGCCCAGATCGAAATGCACAAGCTCAGGCAATGACGAACACTTCGACCTCTCTGGTCAGCCTGGCGGCCTGCTCGGCCATGGCCGCAGTAGAGGCCGAAGCCTGCTCGACAAGCGCCGCATTCTGCTGGGTCACCTGATCCATCTGCGAAATCGCGATATTCACCTGGTCAATACCGTTGCCTTGCTCCGCAGATGCTGTCGCGATTTCGTTCATGATCGTATTCACCTGTCCGATCGCATCGACCGTGCGTGAAACCGTATTGCGGGCCGTCGTCGCCGTGTCGGCGCCTTCCTGGATCGCCGAGACCGATTCTTCTATCAGCGCTTTAATCTCCTTGGCGGCCGTGGCGCTTCGCTGTGCGAGTGCACGCACCTCCCCGGCGACGACTGCGAAACCACGGCCTTCGTCGCCCGCGCGAGCAGCCTCCACGGCTGCATTGAGCGCCAGGATATTGGTCTGGAAGGCGATGCCGTCGATGAGACTGACAATCTCGCTGATTTTCGCGGCGCGGCTCGATATCCTGTCCATGACGACAGCCACGGACTCGACAGCAGTGCCGCCATCGCGGGACGTTTCCGATGCGGCGAGCGCCAGATTAAACGCAGCGTCGGCGTTTTGCGCATTCTGTTTCACGGTCGCCGTGAGTTGTTCCATGCTGGATGCGGTCTCTTCGAGCGACGCGGCTTGCTCCTCCGTGCGTTGTGAGAGGTCGGTGTTCCCGACTGCAATTTCGTTCGCGGCCACTGAAATGGCTTGCGCGCTGCGTCGGACGTTGCCGACCAGTTGCAGGAGCTGAACGTTCATGTCCTGCAATGCGTGCAGAAGCTGGGCGGTCTCATTGCTGCCGGTCGCTTCAATACTGCCGGTCAGGTCGCCTTTAGCCACTCTGCGTGCGAATTCGACCGCGAGCGCAACGGGTTTGACGACAGAGCGAATCACCGCTATTGCGAACGCCGCCGACAGTAAAACGATAACCAGCAAGACTGCGAGCACGGCAAGTTGTACCGCGCGCAAATGAAAACTCTGTTGCTGGAGCAGAGCATCGAGCCCATCAATCGCGATCGTGTCGACTCTGAAGAACTGGTCAATCGCGTCGGTGTATTGCCTGATGTAGTCGGCAGGCGCGAGATCGGGCGCCGCCGAATGGATGATGCGTTTATCGGCAAGATCCAGTACTGCCGCCGCTGCGGACTGTGCATCGTCGATGGGACGATTGAGCAGGCTTGCTAGCTGTGGATTGCGGCCCGTTGCCTTGTCCATCGAGCTTTTGAACAATGCTGAGCGCTCTTTGCCGCGCTCGATGAGATTCGTCAGTTCGACCGTATCGGCCGGCGTGACGCTCCCTCTGGACAAGATGCTGGCGCCCTTGGCTCGCGCTTTCCCAAGCTCTTCGGTTACGGCCGGAAGGTCGCTTAGCGAACTGGTCGCAAGGCGTGAACTGTCGAGATCTCCGTCGATCGACAACCCGTAATGGTCGAGAAGCAAAGCGTTTGTCTTCAACAGATTGCCGATGAGAGCCGCGTGCGCGGAGAGGCTCTCCGGCTGATCGATCGCTCTGTTCGCAACTTTCTGGCGCAATGATCGCCATGCTTCTACCGTGAGGGCCCATTGCTGGACCGCGGGATCGTCTTTATCGAATCGTCCCACTTCCGTCGCGACGGTCTCGTATGCCGCGTCGGCGTCGGTCGCCGTCTGCTGTGGGGGATTGTGGCCGGTGCTGTCGTTCGATAGCCAGACGGCGGCTTCGGCACGGTGCTTCTGCGTTAATTGCAATGCCTGTAGAACAGCTCGTTCCGTTGGGATACCCGAGCTTTCGCGCTGCTTGAGGTGGATCTGGGCATTGGTGCCGTAGAAATAGAGGGTGCTGGGTATGGCGACGAGGATGAGTGTCATCGTGCCAAGAACAGCGAACTTTGAGGCAAGGCTAATTTGTGAAAGTATTTTTGTCATGGCCAGAGCTTGTGTTCAATTCCGTTGAACCCGTTTTCGCATATCTGCGAATCCTCCACGGGTCAACTAAAACTCTCTTCTATTGAGGGAGCTGTTCAGGAATATCGGCAAGCGGCGAGTTCTTCTTCAGCGCAATTCATCCATTCTGTGGAAACAATCTTTTTTAATTGTTGTCATTCGGGAAACTGTCGTTTATCCCGAAGATTGGAAGGTTTTCGGCAACCTGTGCAAGGGTTTCGATGTTCGCTGAAGAGAGGTCTCTTATGCTTTCGGCTGATCGCGCGAGAAACCGGACTCCGGGTAGGCTGAGAGAAAGACGGGTAGATCGGTTGTAGGCGGTTTGGCGGGAATCTCAAAGAACATGTCGCAAACCCAGCCACGATGATACGAAGCGTGATTCACGAGGTGCATGAACATTGCGCCACGCGACATCGTCGAACGTTCGCCGGATATGAACACGAACGACAGTTCTTCGGCCAGCGACGCGTCGGTTTGTGCATCGGCCCAATGTTCGAACCACGTATTCACCTCCTGTTGCGCGCGGCGCAGGTCGTCCAGCTCGGCGTGCACGATGACGTTGCGCGCCGTGAAGCCGTGTTCCTCTCGTTCGAGGTGGGCCTTCCAGATCAGATCAACCACATAGTTGTGGTTCAACGTACCGATCATCGTCTTGAATAGCGTCTGCCTGGTTTTGACGACTTCGTCGGGCGGCAAGGCCCCAGTGGCGTCGAAAAGCAGTTTGTCGGCCCACGTTTTATAGCGGGAAAGAATGCGGGCGGTTTGCGTATTGAGCATGACGGAGTTCCTCGACAATTGATTCGGGTCGTACAACACGTACAACACGTACACAGCGCCGCGTGTTACACGCGAGCCAGTGGTTCACACATCCGGTCCTGCCGGTTCGGCGAGCAGGTCACAATGAGCATTGCAAATTCCAGGCGCCTGCCTGAATCGCCGCACCCCATACTAAGGGCCGCTTTTCCCTGCGATAAGACCGAAGAGTGTAAATGCAGTTATACAGTAGACGCATTAATGTGTGCGGTTGGAAAAAGGTGATGCCAACATAGCAGGGAGATACGCACACAAAACCGACTTCGCGCCTTTTGCGGCCGCGCTACACAGAACGTCACCGTTCACTGCAGCGGGCCAGACCTTCTCCCCGAATTGCAATTTATTCCCGGTGCGCAAGACTGTTGTGTCAGACGCGGGTGTTCGAAATCCGGGTAAATGGGCCTACATTTAAATCCCGTGGTGCCGTTGGGCCGACCAGCGTTGAAGCCCGACAACCCATGTTCGAAAGACGTGCGAAGGCATAGCGCCGGCAGCGTCCGCATCCCCCATAGGAGAAAGTATGAGCGAAGCAAATCAAGGCGCTGTGCGCGAGCTGAGTCATTTTATTGACGGCCAACGCGCTGCTGGCGCGAGCGGGCGATACGCCGACGTATTCGACCCGGCAGAGGGCCGCGTGTCGGCCCGCGTGCCGGTCGCAAGCGCAACTGAAGTTGCCGCTGCCGTGGCCGCTGCGAAAGCCGCGTTCCCGGCCTGGAGCGAAACCGCGCCGCTCAAGCGCGCGCGTCTGATGTTCAAGTTCAAGGAGTTGCTAGAGGCGCATAGCGACGAACTCGCCGAGCTTATTACACGCGATCACGGCAAGCTATTCGATGATGCGAAGGGCGAGGTGGTGCGCGGGATTGAAATCGTCGAATTCGCGTGCGGCATTCCGAACCTGCTCAAGACCGATTTCACCGATCAGATCGGCGGTGACATCGACAGCTGGAATCTGCGTCAGCCGCTTGGCGTGTGCGCGGGCGTCACGCCGTTCAACTTTCCAATGGTCGTGCCGTGCTGGATGTTTGTGATGGCGGCCGCGTGTGGTAACACGTTCATACTCAAGCCATCGGAGCGCACGCCGTCGGCCTCGATCCGGCTTGCCGAACTGTTCATCGAGGCGGGCTTCCCCAAGGGCGTCTTCAATGTCGTGCATGGCAGCAAGGCCGTGGTCGACGCGCTGATCGAGAACCCCGATGTCGTCGCGATGTCTGTCGTCGCCTCGACGCCGGTCGCTGAATACATCTACAGCGAAACCGCAAAGCGCGGCAAGCGCGTGCAGGCGCTGGGCAGTGCGAAAAACCATCTGGTCGTCATGCCCGACGCCAATCTCGATCAGGCGGTCGATGCGTTGGTCAATTCCTCGTATGGCTCGGCCGGCGAACGCTGCATGGCGACCTCAGTCGCGGTGGCGGTAGGGCACATTGGCGATGAACTGGTCGAGCATCTCGCACCGCGCGTGCGCTCGCTCAGAATCGGCGGGGGCATGGAGCCCGATCTGGACATGGGGCCGCTCATCAGCGCGGCGCATCGCGCCAAGGTGTTGGGCTATATCGATGCGGGCGTCGCGGCAGGTGCGAAGCTCGTCGTCGATGGTCGCGGCCATAGTGTGCCGGGCCACGAAGAGGGTTTCTTTCTCGGTGGTTCGCTGTTTGACGATGTGAAGCCCGACATGACCATCTATCGGGAAGAGATTTTCGGGCCGGTGCTGTCGGTTGTCCGCGTGCCCGATCTCGCGAGTGCGATAGCACTCGTCAACGCGCATGAATTCGGCAACTGCGTAACGCTTTTCACATCCGACGGCGCTGCGGCGCGCGCGTTCACGCGGCAGATTCACATCGGCATGGTGGGCATCAATATCCCGAGTCCGGTGCCGCCGGCGTGGCATTCGTTCGGAGGCTGGAAGCGCTCGCTGTTCGGCGATCATCACGCGTATGGCCAGGAAGCGGTGCGCTTTTACACGCATTACAAGAGCGTCATGCAGCGCTGGCCCGACAGTATCGCCAAAGGTGCGGAATTCACAATGCCCGTGGCAAGCTAAGCCGACCCGGACGCACATGCCGATCAAAGGCCGCCGCACGGCGTGTGCGGCGGTACCTGCCGTTGCCTGGTATAGAGCGGAGAGAACGGTTGGGCGGAATTGATTGAGCCTGACCTCGCAACCCCGTCACTCACAGGTATTCACGGCGTGGGCTGGGGCGGATAGATCAAAGTGCCGTCCGCTTGCGGTTGTGCGCCAGGCGTGACGCTCGCCTGGGTTGTGCGTTGCAGGGTCATGATGTGCAGCACGGTCTCGCCACGCGCGAGCAGGTAGTCGGTGATGATCCGCCGGTGGCATCGCCACCATACCGCCTCGGAGCACATGATTGCGCACCGGTGGCGGTGTCCGAGCGCGAGCAGCTGCTCGAGTCCCTCACGAAACGCAGGTCCCATCGCGTAGTCCGCGTAGTTGCGAAACGCGGGATGCGTCCAGTAAGCATTGGGCGAGGGCGCGTCGTCCTTGCGCTTGCTGCGGCGCCCACCCAGTTCAGCGAGATGCACATAGCCGATGTGCGCCGGTGCAAGCGCTTCCGGCAGGGTGTCGCGATTGAACTGCGGATTAGTGCGCGAGCGCGGAATGCTGCGCACATCGACCAGCGTTTCAATCTCCGCCGTGTTCAGCAGGCCGATGAATTCGGGCAGCGGGTGTGTCGAGTGGCCAATCGTGAAAAACGGACGTGTCATCAACGCCTCGTCAAAACGGTTTCAGCAATCAGCTTACCCCCAACGCACGCCTCACGACCATCCTGCGTCGTCCCCGAAACCCGTCCGCTTTCACAGTGCCGACAGACCCCGCTTCAACACGATCGTGCATCGGTACGTCGCACGATTCTCCTGGCAAAAGGGCCCGTTGTTAGACCCAGGGTAACCCGTTCCTGAAGCGTCTACCGAATACCGCATCAACGAGGCGGGTCCAGTCTGGCATACGTCGATTCCCACCCGCCGCCGAGTACCTTGCAAAGCGTAATGAGGTTGGCGTCGGCGTCGGCCTTGCTTTGCTCAAGGTTGCTCTGTGCGTCAAGCAACTGTCTCTGCACGTTCAGCACGTTGAGAAAATCGACCGCGCCTGCCTTGTACCGTTGCTGCGCAATCGACAGGGCGCGCCGGTTCAGGCTGACAACTGCTGTCAGCCGATCGTGGCGCCGCTGTTCGGCGTCATAGACGACGAGTGCATCGTCCACCTCCCGCCAGGCCTGAAGCACGGTGTGTTGATAGGCAATCGCGGCTTCCTGCTGTTGGGACTCGCGCAACTGGAGGGTGCCCTTGAGGCGTCCGCCTTCGAAGATCGGCAACGTGATCGACGGCCCGACGACAAACTGGCCGGACGCCCAGGTGGCGAGATTCGAGAGCTGAAGGCTCTGGAACCCCGCGCTGCCGTTCAGCGATATGCGTGGATAGAAGTCGGCTTTCGCCATGCCGATCCCCGCAGTGGCCGCATGCAGCTGCGCCTCTGCTTTTCTGATGTCGGGTCTGCGCTGCACCAGTTCGGACGGAAAACCGATCGGTACCTGTGAAGGGAGTGCCGGAACATCCTGCGGCTCCGCAAGTATTTGCCGCAGTGCGCCCGGTTCCTTGGCCAGCAAGACGCCAATCGCATTGATCGTGGTCTCGGATCGCGATTCGAGCGTCGGGATCAGGGCTTCGATTGTCTCCGCCTGTGCGGCAGCGTTGGCTACGTCCAGGTCCGTCGTGACGCCTTCACGGACCCGCGTTTGCGTGAGTTTCACGGCGTCACGGGCAATCGCAAGGTTCTGCTTCGCTATCTGAAGCAAAGCCTGCGTGTCGCGCAACTGAATGTAATCGCGCGCAAGCTCGGCGCGCGCCGACAACAGGACGGCGTTGCGGTCCTCGTAGGAGGCGTCGCTCAAGCGCGGTCGCGGCCTCGACACCACGTCGGACGCGACCCCAGATGTCGACTTCCCACGATGCATCCACGCCGAACTGGTAAAGGTTGTAAGCCGGCGAGCCTGCGGAGCCCGGCAACGGTGCCACGCCAAGCGGCGCGCTGCCCGAGGCCGACTGCGGCTGACTTGCCAATGGCGGCACGCCCAGCAAGGACAGGATGCCGTTCGGACTGCCGCGCTCGCGGTTATAAGACGCGGCGCCGTCCAGGGTCGGATATTGCGCGGCACCGGCAATGCGTTGCCCGGCCCGGCTTTGCCGCAGACGTGCCGAGGCCGCCGCGACGTCGAGATTCGCATCGGCCAGTTGTTGTTCCAGCGCGTCCAGGGTGGGATCGTTGAAGAGCGTCCACCACTCCTGACTGAATGCAGATTCGACTGCCTTGCTTGGTGCTTGCGCAGACTGGGTGCGGTCGAACACCTCGGGCGTGGTCGATTGCGGATGTTCGAAATTCGGACCGACAAGACACCCTGTGAGCGCAGAACTCAGAAACACCGCCAGCACCGGCGTGCGGATGGAAAATTCGCTCGCGCTCATTTCTTGTCGGCTCCTGCGATCGACGCCTCGGCATGCTTGCCGACAGCGACCTCCGCCTCGACAGAAAGCCCCACGCTCAATGCAGAAGCGGCCTGTTGGCCACGATCGATCGTGATCTTGACAGGCACGCGCTGGACGATCTTGGTGAAGTTGCCCGTTGCGTTGTCGGGCGCGATGGGCGCGAAGGCCACACCGGTCGCGGGCGCAAGACTATCGATATGCCCCTTGATCACCACGCCCGGAAAGCTGTCGACCTTGATGCGCACGGCGTCTCCGGGCCGCATCTTCGCGAGCTGGTTTTCCTGGAAATTGGCGACGATATACGCCTCCGACAAGCGGGACGAGTGCGAGCAGCGGCGCGCCGGGCGTGACGAATGCGCCGACCCGTGCCGAACGTCTGCCAACCTTGCCGTCGATGGGCGCGACGATCTCCGTATAGGACAGGTTGAGTTTGGCCTGCTCGAGCGCGGCCTCAGCGTGGGCCTGCGAACCCGCCGCCTTGTCGCGCTGCGTACGCAGCACGTCGAGGTTCTGTTCGGTCGCAACAAAAACGGCACGGTTGCGCGCCTGCTGTGCGAGTAGCTCGGCCAGCGCGCTCGTCGCATGCTGCTGTTCCTGGGTCGTTCCAGCGCCGGTTTCCGAAAGGTTCTGGTAACGCGCGGCGTTCGCCCGTGCAAACGTGAGCGACGCATCATCCGAGCGCAGCGTGGCGCGCGCCTGATCGACAAGCGCGGGCTGGCGCGCGATCTCTGCCTCGTAGTTCGCGACCGCCGCTTTGGCTGCCACCACGTCCGCCTGGGCGCTCGCGAGTGCCGCGCGGAAGTCGCGGTCGTCGATACGAACCAGTACCTGGCCGGTTTTCACCTGCTGGTTGTCTTCGACGAGTACCTCTGAAATCTGGCCGGCAACACGTGGCGCCACCAGCGTGAAATCGGCTGTCACATAGGCGTCGTTTGTGGTCTCGGTATTGGAATCGGCAATGAGTCTGATGCAGGCCCATATAACGACGCCGAGTACGACCACACACGCGGCAATACGAATGGTTCTGGAAGGAAATCGGGTGACAGATGACATAGATATCGTCGCTTAGCGGGAAGGGGGCGGCGTCGTGCTCCACGGCGGATAGACACGCACGGGTAACACCGGGATAACGAAAAGAAACGCGATGGCGACAACGGCCATCACACGATAGAGATCCGCCGACGTCAGCACGACGACCTGCTCGTGAATCCGGTGCGCGAGCTCGCCGAGACTGTGTGCTGAATCGATGCTTTGGTTCGTCACCAACGCGTTGTTGCCCAGATGGTCCACGAGCATGTTCGAATGAAAACGCTCGCGCGCATGGTACCCACTCCCTCGATGAGCGCAGTTGCTGCAGCAGCGGAAAAGGTTTTGACCGTATTGAACATGGCCGAGGCAAACGGACCTTCCGTTGGCGGCAAACCAGTCGTGACGCCCATCAGGATCGCCAGGATCACCATTGGCTGTCCGAGGATCTCCAGCGAGTGGAGCGCGTAGAAGTTGTCGCGAATCCACTCGGAGTCCATGAAGCTGCCGAGGAAGCACGAAGTGGCGATCAGGCTGAGCCCGATGGCCATGACCCAACGGTGATCGACCTGCCGCAGATTCAGCAGGGCCGCGGTCAGAGGCAGCGAAATCAGAAGCGGGATGGCCACCAGCAAAGACAGCGGCGTGGTTTGCAACGGCCTGTAGCCGTGAATCTGCGCGAGAAACTGGCTGGGTATCGCATCGACGCCCACCACCAGCGTGACCGCGGCGACCAGGGTGAGAAGTCCGTGCGCGAAGTTCCTGCGGGCAAGCAGTTGCAGCTTGAAAAACGGCAGCGGATGAGACCACTCGTTGATCAGGAATGCCACCATCAACAGCGTCCCGCCGACAAACATCGTGACGATAAACGTGGAACTCAGCCAGTCGAGCCGGTCACCCTGCAGAAAGCCGATGACGAGCATGGCGATTCCGGGGTATCCGAGTATGAAGCCGACCCAGTTGAACGAGCGGAACCGCTCGAGCTTGAGGGGATCCGATGGGAGTCCCTTGTAAATTGCCACGCAGGCGACGAGACCAAGCGGCACGATTTGCCAGAAGGCCATTCGCCAGCTGACATATTCGGTCCACAACGCGGCCAGAGGCGTGCCGATTGCCGGACCGAAGGTTGCGGTGGCCGCATACCCGGCGAGCCCATACAACTTGATCTTCGGCGGGAGATAGCGAAGCGCTACGATAATCAGCATCGGCGGCAGGCAGCCGCCGGCGATTCCCTGCAGCGCACGCAACACGTACAGGCTGGTGAGGTTCGGCGCGAGCGGACATAGGAATCCGAGGAACATCACGGCCAGCACGGCGCCGATCGTAAATCGTTTGAGCGTGAACGTCATTCCGAACCACGGAGCAAATACCATCGTGGCCACGTTCGTTGCCTCGAAGATGGTAGTCAACCATGTCCCATCGTCACGCCCAATTGAGAGCGCGCCCTTGATATCGGCCAGCGCCACCGCGGTGACCTGTTCGTTCAGGATCGCCAGTAGCGAGGCGAGCAGCATCCCGAGCAGGCCAATCGCGAGGCGAAGCGGCAGCTCGGGTTCTTTGGCCGCCGGCTGCGCGACCGCTTCTGCCTCCCGTGTGGAAACCGGCGCGGGCGATTCTGCGAGCTTCGAT
This sequence comes from uncultured beta proteobacterium, assembly GCA_963738755.1. GTDB lineage: Bacteria > Pseudomonadota > Gammaproteobacteria > Burkholderiales > Burkholderiaceae > Paraburkholderia. The sequence goes on along the minus strand of CAVTXZ010000025.1, from coordinate 80,762 downwards.
TGTGCCGGTCCGGTTGTCCCTGGGTTGTTCATAAGAGTCCGCTAGGCTACTTGTAATGAATGAGGTATTGCGTAGGGAAGTCTCCCTCTCACGTGCGGTGCTCGTGAAGATCCTGGATGCGCCGCGAAGGAACCTGACACAATGGCATCGTGGTGTTTCCCGCAGTGATTCCGAGCGGTTCGCTCACGCATCGCAACCGCGCAATGGATTGATCTCATTCTAGGAGACCGACCCGCATTCTTAAAGCCTGCACAGCTCGCGTATCAGGCCATTTCATTCACAAATCTGGCCAACCTCCGCACAGCCGCGACAATGACGCGCCCAGCTGGAAATGATCCTTTTCCATTCACTCAACAGAGCCAATCGGCGTAGCGCTCTGTCAACCGTAAAATCCGGGAGTGAGTACAATCAATACGCGGACCCACTGATGCCGATGAATCGATAGGTCCTGCTTTATTCAAGCGTTATTGACTGGAGAAGTGACAAGTGAAATTCTCAATGAAAAGCGAAGTGCGCTCAGACGATGTTCCAACGATTGAGCATGCAATGAAGAGCGTCGATGCCGACGCGAAGGTCAATGTCGATATTGACGCGAAGACGGTGAACGTCGATTCATGGCTGATGCCTGAAGAGTTTCTCGTCGCTTTCGAAGACGAAGATTATGACGTGACCATTGTTGAAGCGTAGACAGGCGTGAGAGCGAATCCGGTGGCGGCGAGCAAGCCGCCACCGGCCTCCGCATGGCCGCATTTCCTTGCCAGGCTCATTGCGGATACTCAGGCGGTGTGCTGATCCCGCAAAAGTCAATTTCAGTTTGGATAACAAAGCAAACCTCGCCGGCGCGAAATAGCACGGCAGTCCAGTTCGCCTGTTCGTTAAAAGTGCTCGGCGCCGGCCATTTGTGATTGTCTTTGAGTCAATCGCGGAAGGAGGGCGTCACGACGCAGAACATGACGCCTAGAATTGCGGCATCCCGGTAACGCAGCGATGCTGCTGCGGACGATCGCTTTCCAGGCCGCCACACATTGACGTGGCCGTAGTAGACAGTACAAGCAGTGCCTTGCTGCAAACATATTCGAGTTGGGAATCATGATGGACAGATTACGCGAGATGGAGGTTTTCGTAGCCATCGTTGACCGGGGCAGTTTCACCGGCGCGTCAGAGAAACTCGGCATGTCGGCGCCTGCCGTCTCGCGGGCACTCAACTCGCTTGAATCCCGTTTAGGGGCGCAGCTGCTTGCACGAACAACCCGTTCGGTCCGGCCGACGGAGGCGGGCATGTCGTACCTCGATGCCTGCCGCGGCGTGCTGGATGCCGTCACGGACGCAGAGGCGAATGTCGCGGCTCGCCAGGACAACCCTGTGGGCACCCTGACCATTTCGGCTCCGGTGCTGTTAGGCCAGCGCTTCATCGCTCCGCTGGTTGATGCATATGCACGACTTTATCCGGACGTCAGCGTGAACGCGGTGTATATCGATCGCACTACGCGGCTTCTCGAGGAAGGCGTGGATATCGCCATTCGAATCGGTCACCTGGGAGATTCCTCGATCTACGCGGTGCCGCTCGGATTTGTGCGGCGTAGAACGTACGCGGCGCCTGCTTATCTTGCCGCGCACGGTGAACCTGTTCATCCCAGGGAGCTGGCCAATCACCACTGCGTGTCCTTGACGGGCGTGACGAATCCGCTCGAGTGGTTGTTTTACGAAAACGGTTTGCGGCTGCCAGTCCGGATCCAGCCGCGCATGATTGTCAATCTGGCTCCCGCGGCCGTTCTGGCGGCCGTCGACCGCGTGGGGATCACCCAATTGTTTTCCTACCAGGCGGCGCCCGAGGTGCTCAATGGAACGCTGCTGCCGGTGCTGACCGCGTTCGAACCCGAGTCGACGCCAGTCAATCTGCTCCATGTGGAGCGGCGCGGCGAAAGCGGCAAGATTCGCGCGTTTCGTGGAGTTCGTCACCGAAACCTTGCGCAGGAACGTGCATCTTCAGTACGTAGAAAGCGCGCTGACGATCAATGGACCCGCTGGAATTATGGGGCAGGTCAAGTAGGGCGGTGAGCAAGTCGGATCGCGCAGGTCGGCGTACTGCGCGGTTTTCTCTAAGCCGAATCCGCCATCGCGATCGCGAGACGGAGTTCCCGGTAGGCAACTACCAGCGCGTCGAGGCTGAATGTCCGGTTCAGGCCGCTGGGATTGGGCAGGACCCACGCGCGGGCGCCGCCGAACAGTGCTGGTTGCAAACCCCAGTGGACATCGCGCGTGCCCGTCATTGCGCAGAGCGCCATCTTTCCGAGGAAGGCAACGCATTGCGGCGCATATCTGTTCAATCTTCCGCTCGAATTCGCTCGCAGCCGCTTTGAATTCCCACTGTGACAACTGGTCCGCGCGTGCCGTTGGCCGCGATACCACGGTTGTCAGGCCACAGCCATACTGCAGGAAGCTGCGGTCGTCTTGCGGGGAAATCTGTTCAGGAGTAAAACCCGCCAGATGAACGGTCCGCCAGAACCGGTTGTTTCTGCCCTCGAAGTGCCGCCCACTCGATGCTGCACGCACGCCCGGATTGATTCCGCAAAATACCACCGACAAACCCGGTTCAAGGATATCCGGAAGACATTGAAGTGAATCGGAGGGCGTCACGGATGGTGCAAGCCTTTGCATGAAGTAGATTTGAGCCGTCGAGTGCGAACAACAGGCCGCCTCGACGATATCGTTTTTCGATTGTTCCGGGATGCTCTGACGGAAGGGTCTCGAACCACCCCCGCGCTTCTCCGTTGGGAGGAGGCTCACGTGCGCAGTTTGAGCCACCCGATTACGACGGACAAGTGACAGGAGAGTCGATTTCAGGCCAAGTGTGCGCCGATTCTGTGCCAGCGACGCTGCATGCCACCGGCAGCGCACGCGAGGGGTGCAAAGGATGCCTGCGCTGGCCGGGGACCGGCTCGGCTAGCGCCGGAAAGCTATCTCACACTTTCCACCCGCGCTCACTTGCTCGTCGACGGCGCTATAAGCCCATTGCTGCTTGCCTGCCGCACCACGGAATCGCTGGCGATATTGTTTGGGCGTGACGTTGAGCCGTCGGCAGAACGTCGTTCGCATATGCGTGGCGCTGTGGAAGCCGCAATTGAACGCGACAGTCTTGAGGGGCGCGTCTGTCTCCTCGAGCAGCTTCCTCGCGGTGTCAACGCGAACCTGTTCAACGAACGCGGACGGAGTCACCTTGGCATACTTCGCGAATAGCCGCGAGAAGGTACGCCGGCTGACTGAAACCGCGCTCGCCAGCTGTTCGATCGATAGCGCGTCGGTAATGTGCTCGGTCACGTAGCGGAGCACCTTGCCGACAATCGGATCCTGCTCCTTCCGTACGCCGACGTAAGGACTGTATTGAGACTGCCCGCCTTCTCGCTGGATGTACACGACGAGGCGTTTCGCCACCCGCACCGCAAGCTCGTGCCCCCAGTCTTCCGCCACGAGCGACAGACACAGGTCGATGCCCGCCGTCACGCCGGCGGAGGTAAAGAGGCGGCCGTCACGGATGAAAATCCTGTCGGGCTGCACGCACGCGCCGGGATACTCGTCGGCGAGGCGCCCGCGTCTGCCCAATGGGTCGTCACTTGCTTACCGTCGAGCAGCCCGGCTTGCGCGAGCAAAAACGCCCCGGTGCAAACGGAGCCAAACCGTGCCGCGCCACGCGCCTGATCTTGCAACCACTTCAAGAATTCGCCTCGCGGCGCGGCATCGGGCAACTGCGGTCCTCCTGCTACCAGCAGCAGGTCAAATGGCGTATTGAAGTCCGCATAGCCATAAGGCACCGAAAGTTGCATCCCGTTCGAGCACGTTACTGTGCCGGCCCGTTCTCCGAGGAGAAAGACCTGATATCTCTGATGCTCGGACAGAAATGTGTTTGCTTCTGCGAATACGTCCAGGGGGCCTGCTACATCCAGCGCCTGCACACCATCGAATAAAACAATGGCGATTCTCATGCCGTGACCTTCATTGATTGTGGGCGCACTGCCGAGAATACCGGCGATTGACACTTCACCACGACGAACCGGGCAAGCGCGCTAGACGGCAACGGCAGGCGGCTGCCCAGCTTACCGCGACGGCCATCTTTTGAGTGTGTCGCATAGGGAAAGCGTTTTCCGTATTGTTGCCAGAAAATCGGGTTTCAGGGGCATCGCGTGTGCAGCGGTGCGGATTCAACAGTGACGCACCGCAGCAGCATCGCTTCGCCATGACGTGGCCCAAATCTCTTCACGATTGGCGGGACGCGGCACCATCTGCGTATTCCGGTTGCCGGCCTGGCTCGCTATGCTTTGCAATCACCTGCATGTTTGCGTGAAAGCGGTGCAGCAAAAAAGTGGCATAGCATGGCTCAGATGCGGCCTACCTTGGCCCATATACAGCCTTCTTGCATGTGCGCGCAGCTTCAATCATTGTCAGAATAGGTGTAGCCATTCCTCACGATTCTTCCAGAAGCACATCAAAAAAGTGCTAGGTGGGCTCTGCCTGGTACGGAGAACCCGTCAGAGGCAATCGCCCATAAGCTGGTACGGAACATACGCTGTTCTCGAGTTGGAAGGGAAATCGCCCTTTGATTTTGGCCGCTGACAGTGTCAGCGCCCGTTTCCATGCGAGCCAGCCATGACCAAGAACCCAAACGTTGCGTTAAAAACCCTCCAGAAACCACCGCCTGCCGGCGAACCGATGTCGGGTGCCGACATCATCCTGCGTGTACTCAGCGAACAGGGCGTCGATACCGTATTCGGCTATAGCGGCGGCGCGATTTTGCCGACGTACGACGCCGTCTTTCGTTTCAACGAAATGCACGCGGACCATCCCGAGCGCCAGATCAACCTCGTCGTGCCCGCCAACGAACAGGCTGCCGGCTTCATGGCCGCGGGTTACGCGCGCGCGAGCGGAAAAGTCGGCGTATTCATGGTGACATCGGGTCCTGGCGCGACGAACGCCGTGACGCCGATCGCCGACTGTAACGGTGATTCGGTCCCGGTCGTTCTCATTAGCGGACAGGTGCCTCGTGCCGCGATCGGCAGCGACGCGTTCCAGGAAGCGCCCGTCTTCAACATCATGTCGGCGTGCGCGAAGCAGGTGTTTCTGGTTACCGACCCGGAAAAGCTGGAACAGACACTGCGGACCGCATTCGAAGTCGCGCGCACCGGCCGTCCCGGCCCGGTTGTCGTGGATGTGCCGAAGGACATCCAGAACTGGACCGGCATGTATCACGGGCAAGGCACATTGGAGTTTCGAGGCTACTCCGACCGCCTTCGGAAGGTGGCCAAAGGTGCTCGTCTCGAACAGGACAAGCGCAGCGGAATTCTTCGCTCATGCTGGCGCACAGCAAACGACCGCTGCTGTATGTGGGCGGCGGCATCATCACGGCGGGTGCGACGGCGGAGTTGCGTCAATTTGCAGAGCGCTACCGGATCCCCGTGGTGAACACGTTGATGGGTCTCGGCACCCTATCCGTCAAACACGAACTGGGGCTCGGCATGCTGGGCATGCACGGCTCGGCCTGTGCGAACTACGCGGTGGAAGACTGTGACTTCCTGATCGCGGTGGGCGCCCGATTCGACGATCGTGTCGCCGGTGGCCGCCCTCACGCATTCGCGCCCAAAGCGCAGTATGTCGCGCACATCGACATCGACGAGGCGGAGATCAACAAGGTCAAACGGGCGCACTGGACGCACGTGGGCGACGCGAAGGATACCTTGCTGTCGCTGATGGAGAACGAAGCGGCCGTGCAGCCGCCTTTGGCGTGGCTCGACCACATCAAGGAACTGAAGCGCGTCTACGGTATGAACTACGACCGCAACAGTCCGCTGATCCAGCCGCAGTTCGTGGTCGAAAAGCTCAGCGAGATCACCGGCGGCCGGGCCATCGTCACCACGGGTGTCGGCCAGCATCAGATGTGGGTTGCGCAATTTTTCGACTTTGTCCAGCCGCGCAGCTTTCTGACCTCAGGCAGTATGGGGACGATGGGTTTCGGGCTGCCCGCAGCGATCGGCGCGCAACTGGCGCGACCGGACGCCCTTGTGATCGACATCGATGGCGACGGCAGCATCCGCATGAATATCGGTGACCTGGAGACGGCAACCACGTACGGTGCGCCTGTCAAAGTGCTGCTGCTCAATAATGTCGGTGACGGGATGATCCGGCAGTGGCAGCGTCTCTTTTACGACGGGCGTTTGTGCGTGAGCGACAAGTCGCTCCATCGCAAGGATTTCGTCATGGCGGCACGGGCCGACGGGTTTGAATTTGCCAGTCGCGTCGAAACGCTGAGCGAGCTCGAGGACAAACTCAAGGCCTTCGTGGCGTTCGACGGACCGGCTTTCCTCGAAGTCATGATCGACCAGGACGCTGATGTGTTTCCGATGGTGGGACCTGGCCAAAGCTACTCGAACATGACCACTGGTCCGTTCATCCCGTCGCGCTCTGAAGCGGAATCCGGCACGAAGGGCACGCAGCGTCAGGCGGCCGCGGATATGTTCTAACCATACTTCCTGCCCAGCGCGGAACTGCCCCAAGGGTGCCGGCGGGCACCCGAAAGGGCGGCTTCATGCCGGCCGACCGGGTCGACCGGCAGTCACTCCTCGCACTGCACATCCTGCTTTCGCACAACGATAATCACCGGGTATGTCCCCCGGTCGAGTTCCACGCGCGCGACCACGGCCATCGTCACACTGTCGATATCGTCGTACACGCTGACTTTTTCATGCCGAAGGTTGGTGAGGCCGGCACAGGCCGACGCGCGTCCCTCGTCGGAGACCTGGCATTGGATCGGGTTATCCGCCAGGTAGCGATATTTGTCCCGGTCGGGCGTCGCAAGGTATTCACGAAAGCTCCGCGCCGACCCGCCGATACCGCTGACATACCCAATGGCGCACTGCATTTGAGGGGTGTCGCTGGCCCCGGCTGTTGCGGCTGCCGCGAGCGTGCTTACGGTCGCGATGAGCGCCGCGAGCGTCGATGCAAGATGGTATTTCATGGCGCAAATCATGGTTGTCGAATCGAAGTGTTGGATTGTAATGGCATCTGGCCCGCAAGGTCTGAAAGCGAATGACGGCCGCCATTGCACATGCCGCGCGAGCCCGCCGGGCGAATCTGTGAGCGGTTCCGGCGCACAGCTATAATCGCGTTCGACCATCGCCACGGAAGTCTTACTCGTGAAAAAGATCGCTGCCGTTCCGTTCATTCCGTTTGTTTCATTCGCTACGCTCGTTGCGCTTGCACTCACCGGTTGCTCGTCCCCCGAGAAGCAGGCGGCGCAAGCCCAGCAATTCATCCATAACGAAACCAACCTTGCCGCCGCCCAGCGCAATGCGGCGGTCGACTGCACACCGGCGAACTGTGATGCCGCCTGGGCGCTGACGAAACGCTATATTCAGCAGCATTCGGACACGCCCGTGACGCGCGCGGATACGGTCGCAATCGAAACCGACGTGCCCGATGGTTCCGGCAAGGCCGCTTTTTCGGCGACCCGTGCTGCGAAAGGTGCGGGCGCGACGCTCACGCTTTTTGCGCAGTGCCGCGGCATGTACGCGCCGGACGAAGCGAAGGGCTCGGACTACGACGAGTGCGCCGAGAAAATCCTCAAGACCCAGAACGGCTATGTGACGTTTCTCAGGGCGCATGCGTCCGATCAGTAAAAGTGCGGTACGCAGCAATGCGACGATGCCTCGCAGCTTCAATGCATCGATAGTCACGTGTGCGCTGAGCGGGTTGTTCAACGGCAAATAACGCCGCATAACGGACGGCCGGTTTGGGCATGCAGATTGTTTCTGGCGGTGCGGGATCTGCCGATGGTCGACGGGTAAGGACCGGCCAAATTGAGACGTCGAAGTGGTTTCTGCGAAAGACTGCCTCAAGGGTACTGGCTGCCGTTCCGGCGGCGCGTTCGGTGCAAGATTGCTAACGCTGCCCGTACGTGTGAGCCGACCCTTTGTCGATCTGGTCGAACAGCAGGAGCAGGCGCGTCACGCGTCGGGCACCGTCTGGAAGCAGTGCCTGCTCTATTTCCAGCGCTGCGATACGACGCTGCCAATAGACGAGTCCTAGCGCGCTGTCAGCGACGAGCTGGGGCACTATGCGTTCGAGATGAGTGAGATCTGTTTCAAGCTGATGATGCGACACATTGCTCCCGTGTAGGACGTCTGAAGCTTCTGATGCAGGGAGCCTTCAGTCAATATCGCGGCCAATCCGTCTGTCATCGCATCGATGATTGCTCTCTATCGATGTGTGCGCGCAATCTCTCGATCACGTGGGGCATGAGCGGACCCCAGAGCGGACCTCAACCGCATTGTTGCCGTCGCGTGGGGATCTGTCTGTACGGTGTCGTACGGCCTCAGCGTCGTTCTCGCGCGCGGATGCGAAATCCGGCAAAGATGGCGGCGACGCTGCCAAGCCATTCCTTCGTGGCATCAACTCTTCGCTAACGTCGCTGAATAGCGCCACTTGCTTGCATTGGGATCAATGAGCGCGTCATTGACGCGTCGCGTTTCCGCCCGCGCACTGTCCGCTTGTTCCAGCGCAAGCGCCTGGGCCTGGCGCGACAGGGCATACTCGCTCGCGTTGCCGATCGTACGTGGCGCAACTCTGATTTTCGATTGCATGACAGTTCCAGAAAGGGGATGCGCTGAGCGCGATCCGTGTACCGACTGTATACCCATCGCGCCGTGCACGCACGCTTTCCCACCGGTACGCCACCGTACCGACTTCCGGCCACCGCGCGAGCATCGTCAACGCAAGCCCTCTATTTTTTATCACGGGACCGACTACGCGAATCGCTTTGTCACGCAGGGCGCAGCAAGGGCTCCGTCACTAACCGGAAAGTACCCGTCAAACGCGCATGAAAGTGTGCAAGGGAGACGATATGTCAACGACTGATTCGATTCTGGAGGAACCGCAAGCCTTCCTTCCGCACCCCAGCGTAGCGGCTCACGCCGCGATCTCAGGCATGGATGCCTATCGTGCACTGGTCGCCGAAGCCGAACACGATTACGCGGGATTCTGGGCGCGGCGCGCGCGCGAGATGCTGCATTGGCACAAGCCGTTCTCTTCAGTTCTCGACGAATCGAACGCGCCGTTCTACGAATGGTTCAAGGACGGCACACTGAACGCGTCGTACAACTGCCTGGACCGTCACGTCGAAGCCGGCAACGGAGATCATGCTGCCGTGATCTTCGAAGCCGACGACGGCACCGTCACACGGGTCACCTATCGGCAGTTGCTCGAACGCGTGTGCCGCTTTGCCAACGCATTGCGAACCCGCGGCGTGAAGAAGGGCGACCGCGTGGTGATCTACATGCCGATGTCGATCGAGGGCATTGTGGCAATGCAGGCCTGCGCGCGGATCGGCGCCACACATTCGGTCGTGTTCGGCGGCTTCTCGTCGAAGTCGCTCAACGAGCGGATCGTCAACGTGGGCGCGGTCGCACTGGTCACCTGCGACGAACAGATGCGCGGCGGCAAAGCATTGCCGCTAAAGAATATCGCGGACGACGCGCTCGCGATAGGCGGTTGCGAAGCGGTCAAGAGCGTCATCGTCTATCGTCGCACGGGCGGCCACGTTACGTGGCACGAAGGGCGCGACCTGTGGATGCACGAGCTTACGCAAGCCGAATCGGGCATTTGCGAGCCGGAATGGGTCGGCGCGGAACATCCACTCTTCATTCTCTATACGTCCGGCTCGACCGGCGTGCCGAAGGGGGTGCAGCACAGCACCGGCGGCTTCCTGATGTGGGCCGCGCAGACCATGAAATGGACGTTCGACGCGAAGCGCAACGACGTGTTCTGGTGCACCGCCGATATCGGCTGGATTACCGGCCACAGCTATATCGCGTATGGTCCGACGGCAATCGGCGCAACCCAGGTCGTATTCGAAGGCGTGCCGACGTATCCGAACGCAGGACGCTTCTGGGACATGATCGCGAAACACCGGGTGACGGTGTTCTATACGGCCCCGACTGCGATCCGCTCGCTGATCAAACTGGCCGAATCCGATCCCGAAGTGCATCCGGACCGTTACGACCTGTCGACGTTGCGGCTGCTCGGCACGGTTGGCGAACCGATTAACCCTGCCGCGTGGACGTGGTTCTACGAACACGTCGGCCATAGCCATTGTCCTGTCATCGACACATGGTGGCAAACCGAAACGGGCGGTCACATGATTGCGCCGATGCCTGGCGCGACGCCGCTTGTGCCCGGATCGTGTACGTTGCCGCTGCCAGGCATCATGGCCGCCGTGGTCGACGAAATCGGGCAGGACGTGCCGAACGGGCAGGGTGGCATTCTGGTCATCAAACGACCATGGCCATCGATGCTGCGCAACGTATGGGGCGATCCGGACCGTTACAGGAAGAGTTATTTCCCCGAGGATCTGGGCGGCAAGCTGTATCTCGCGGGTGACGGCGCGGTGCGGGACGAAGACACGGGCTATTTCACGATCACGGGACGGATTGACGACGTGCTCAACGTATCGGGGCACCGGCTCGGCACGATGGAAATCGAGTCGGCGCTCGTCGCGAATCCGCTGGTCGCGGAGGCTGCGGTTGTCGGCCGCGCCGACGAAACGACGGGCGAAGTCGTCATCGCGTTCGTGGTGTTGAAGGGCGCGCGGCCAACCGGCGACGTCGCGATCAGAATCGCCAACGACCTGCGCAACTGGGTCGGCAAGGAGATCGGGCCGATCGCCAAGCCTAAAGAAATTCGCTTCGGTGAGAATTTGCCGAAAACCCGTTCTGGCAAGATCATGCGCCGCTTGCTGCGCTCGCTTGCGGCCGGCGAAGAGATCACTCAGGACGTATCCACGCTGGAAAATCCGGCCATTCTCGATCAGCTCGGATGATTTTCCGCGAAAATGGCGAGATCATCGGAGCGCTTTTTGTATTCAGGAGCAGGCCATGGCCAGCGCACCGATCAGAAACACACTAGCGAACCCTGCGCCACTGGGTCTCGCTGGCTTTGCATTGACGACGTGGCTGCTGAGCATGATCAACGCCGGCTGGTTTTCGGGCGAGTCGATGGGTATGGTGCTCGCCTGCGCACTGGCCTACGGTGGCACGGCGCAGGCCATAGCCGGCATCATGGAGTTGCCGCGCGGCAATACCTTTGGCGCAACCGCCTTCCTGAGCTACGGCGCGTTCTGGTGGTCGTTTGCGCTATTCGTGCTGTTTCTGCACGACAAGGTGGCGCCGGCATTCGTCGGCTGGTATCTGTTCCTTTGGGGAGTCTTCACGTTTTATATGTGGCTGGCCACCTTTCGTTCACCGCGCGCACTCCAGTTCATCTTTCTGGCGCTGTGGATCACTTTTGGGCTGCTGGCTGGGGGAGAGTGGACAGGCTCGGTGCTGGTACGGATGGCGGGCGGTTATATGGGACTCGTCACGGCGGCGCTCGCGTTCTACCTGTCCGCAGCCGATGTGATTAACGAAGTGCACGGACGAGTTGTTCTGCCAGTTGGCGATCCGAAAGTTTTCAGCCGGCATGCGGTCGCGCTCTGAGCGATCGCCACCATGCTCAATACGCGCGCTAAAGGTGCTCAGCGGGTGATCAGCGCGCGGCCCAGCCGATCGTCACGATGGATCGTCACGATGATATGCCACGCGCTCTAGCGCGGCAGTTCGTACATCGCGGCGGCGATGTCGGCGTGCCCCCGCTGCGCAGTGTGCGCATGCTCTGTTTGCGCCTGCCGGCCCGGCACCAGTAGTACGGGACAGCAGGCACTACGCACCACGCGCTCGGCGACGCTGCCGAGAAACAGGCGCCGGAAACCGCGTCGGCCATGTGTGCCGAGCACCAGAAGGTCCGCGTTGAATTCGCTCGCCGTAATCCGGATACGCTCCGAAATGTCCTCGCCGACCGGATCGACGTCCACGATCCGTGGCAAGCCAGCCACGTTTTCGTGCTTCATCCGCGCCAACGCGTCAGCAAGCAGCTTGCGACCTTCTTCGACGAACGCGTCGCGCAGGATCGTCGGATCGTAGCCAAAAGCGTCGTAGGCCATCAACGGGTTGTCGACGACATAGAGCGGTTGCAATTGGGCGCCATTGTCACGTGCAAGTTGCAAAGCGGCGTCGAAAGCGTGTTCAGACGTTTCGCTGCCGTCGATTGCTACCAGGATGCGCTTATACATGTCGACCTCGTGGAGTATGTTCCAGGGAACGTGCGGGCTTGGGACGGGACGCTCAGAGCGCCGCAGCCTGAACCTTGCCGTCGACGATGTCTTTGCCGAACTGCATCGCAAGATCGATGGCGTCGTTGAAGGTGGCGGGGCTCGCGGCGTCGAATACGGTCGTATAGCGTCGTGCTTCAGTCTCAGTCTCAGTCGAAGGAACCGTGTCGATACGTACCACCGATGAATAACGCCTCGGTCCTTTTGCATACGGGTCGCCGAAGGGCGGGAATTGCTGGCTGGCATACGCGCGTAATTCGTGCCCTTTGTATGCCACGGTGGGGATCATCATGATGACGTGCTCCTGAAAAGTCTACGTATCTTCATTCGATATTACGCCCCGGCAGACGGTAAAGCCGTCCGCCACCGTACCGACTTCCATGAATTCGGCGCGCACGCTCTGTCAAGGCGCGCGGATAGTGTTCGGGAGCCGTGTTCGCGGATGCCCTACCAGGTAGCAGGAGTATCGAATCATGTTGCGAAATATCGAGAGTCTGAAGGGCTGTACCGTGGCCGCCAGCGACGGCGAAATAGGCAGCGTCGAAGAAGTCTATTTCGACGACGAGGCATGGTGCATCCGCTATCTCGTGGTCAAGACGGGAAACTGGATCGACGGACGACGCGTGCTGATTTCGCCGTACTCGGTCGTTACCCTGGATCCGGGTGCGTCAAGTGTCCACGTCGATCTCACCCGGCAACAGGTGAGTGACAGTCCTCCCATCGACACCCACAAACCAGTCTCGCGCCAGCACGAAGCGGAGTACCTACGCTATTACGGTTACCCGGCGTATTGGGGGGCCATAGGCGCCTGGGGTACGAGCAGCTATCCGGCATTCAGCCGCGCCGCGCTGTCAGCTGTGTCCGCAGAGACGCGTGCGCAACTCGCGCTATATGGTGACAAGCCTGAAGGCGACAGCCATCTGCGGAGTACAGACGCTGTGGATGGTTACCACGTCGAGGCGGCCGACGGCGATATCGGTCACGTGTCGGGATTTATATTCGACGACGAAACGTGGACTATTCGCTATTTGCTAGTCGATACGCAAAACTGGTGGCCGTCCGGGAAGGACGTGTTGCTCGCAGCTGAGTGGATCTTCCTGATCGACTGGTTCGAATCCACGGTTTCGACGCAACTGACATGCGACGCTATCAAAGATAGCCCGGCCTACGACAGCAGGGTTCCGCTCACGCGCGATTTCGAAGCGCAGTTGTATTCGTACTATGGCAAAACGGGCTACTGGTCAGCGGGCAGAATGGAGCCGCTACGCGACCAGACCGGCCGCGTAGCCGCAGCGGCATCGTAAGACTCCGCACCGGATGCCCGTTCCTGACCGGCAACGGCCCGGCCATCACCCTACCCGACGGAGATACCGGCAATGCGAGCACTTGTGTATCAAGGGCCATCAAAAAAGGCACTCGAGCAACGTCCAATACCCGAAATCCTGGCTCCCACAGACGCAATCGTGAAGCTCACCAGGACGACGATCTGCGGGACGGATCTGCACATCCTCAAAGGCGACGTCCCGAGTTGCCAGCCTGGCCGTGTGCTGGGTCACGAGGGCGTCGGGGTGGTGCATCAGATCGGCTCATCGGTGACGACATTCAAGCCCGGCGAGCGCGTTCTGATTTCATGCATCACCTCGTGCGGAAAGTGCGAGTACTGCCGCAAGCAGATGTATTCCCATTGCACAAGCGGGGGATGGATACTGGGCAATACGATCGACGGCACACAGGCCGAATACGTCCGTATTCCGCACGCGGATACCAGCCTGTACCGCATCCCGGACGATGCCGACGAGGAGGCACTGGTGATGTTGAGCGACATTCTGCCGACCGGCTTCGAATGCGGTGTGCTCAACGGCAAGGTTCAGCCGGGCAGTACCGTCGCGATCGTCGGCGCGGGACCGATTGGGCTGGCCGCGCTCCTGACTGCCCAGTTCTTTTCTCCCGCGGATATCATCGTGATCGATCTCGACGACAACCGTCTGGAAGTGGCGAAGCGCCTGGGCGCAACGGCGACAATCAACGGCGCGCACGGCGACGCCGTCATAGCGGCAGTGATGAAAATGACGGCCGGGCGCGGTGTGGATACGGCCATCGAGGCGGTCGGCATTCCGGCAACGTTTGAATTGTGTGAAGATCTGATCGCGCCAGGCGGTACGATCGCCAACATCGGGGTGCATGGAACAAAGGTGGATCTGCATCTCGAACACCTGTGGGACCGTAACATCACGATCACCACGCGGTTGGTTGATACAGTGAGCACGCCCATGCTTCTCAGCAGCCAGCGCACCAAAAAAATCGATGCGGGTTTGTTGATTACTCACCGCTTTGGTCTTGACGATATCGTTGACGCGTACGAAACCTTTACTCACGCGGCAGAGACGCGGGCGCTCAAGGTGATCATCGAAATCCAGGGGGCACAGTCCGCAGGCCGCAACGCCTAAATGGCTTTCAGATCGGGCAGCAGACGGTCGAATTCGCGCCTTACCACGTTGTAGCACTCGCATACGCGTGCTTCCAGTCCGGGGCGATTCAATACCTGTATATGGCCGTGACTGTAGCTGATCAGCCCCGCATCCTGCAGTTTCAAGGCGGCTTCCGTGACACCGGAGCGCCGCACGCCCAGCATGTTGGCGATCAGTTCCTGAGTCATCGTCAGTTCGTTGGACGGCAGCCGGTCTATGCTGAGCAACAGCCAGCGGCAGAGTTGCTGGTCGATCGAATGATGCCGGTTACACACAGCCGTTTGCGCCATCTGTGTGATAAGCGCCTGGGTATAGCGGAGCAGCAATCGCTGCACCGGGCCGGCACGATGAAATTCTTCTTTCAGGATGCGCGCGTCGAGCCGGTACGCGTGTCCGGCGCTTTGTACGACCGCGCGGCTAGGCGTCGTTTCGCCACCCATGAATAGCGCAATGCCGATCAGCCCCTCGTTGCCGACAATCGCGATTTCGGCGGACGCTCCGTCTTCCATGACGTAGAGCAGGGAGATGATCGCGGTGGTTGGGAAGTAGACATGGTCCAGCTTGTCCCCCGACTCGTACACAACCTGCCCCAACGGCATGTCGAGCGAGATGAGGTGAGGTACGATACGGTCCCATTCAATCTGCGGCAGCACAGAAAGCAGGTGATTGTCTTTCGGTTGATGTGTAATCAACATGGGTCACCTCCCGAAGTCCTAGCGAATACGCGGTTTCGCTTTCGCAGAATTGAGCTGAAGAAATTCTCGGCCGTCTGAGCTGGCCGGCTGTGAAATCTACAGAATAGGGAGTTCGGTGAGCAAGCGTGTTCGTCGATACCGCAGAGTGGACCATAGCACGATTAAATTATAGTTCGTGCCAGCCATGCCATTGACCGCGACGCGGTGTGCTTTCTCTCATTTGAAAGCGCGGTGCGCAGCCAGGCTGTGACTCACCTCCATCGGGCTCGCCTGGTACGCGCAGCCGTACGGCACCGTACCGACTTTCACTATCCCGACGCGCACCGTGGTAGTGGATGGCTCGAACATTGACTGTCCACAACATCATGACCGCACCTCCACGGCCATTCAAGGCGCCGGGCGGTTGGCCCAGCATGTGCCTGACCACCGTAGCGGTTTTGCCAGGGCGCTGGACAGTTTCCTCGTGTCGTCCCTTCGGCCTGTCTTCGAGATGAAATACAAAGACTATTACGTAGCGCTCGGATTGTCGCGCAGCGCGACACAGGACGACATCAAGCGCGCGTATCGGAAGCTCGCCCGCAAATATCATCCGGACCTCAGCAAACTCGACGACGCTGAGGCGCGCTTCAAGGAACTCGGCGAAGCGTATAGCGTGCTCAAGGACACGGAAAAACGCGCGGCCTACGACCGGATGGGTGACCAGTGGAGCAACGGCCAGGACTTCCAGCCGCCGCCGCAGTGGGACGAGGGCTTCGAATTCAGCGGCGCAGACAATCAGGCCGGGGAGGAAGCGCGTTTCAGCGAATTTTTCGACTCGTTATTCGGCGCAGCACGTACCGGCGGTGGCCATGCCTCGCCAGGACGAAAACGGCAGACTGCGGGTTCCGGTCACAGCGCGGGAATGGCGCAGGATCTGGAAGACGCTTACAGCGGTGCGCCCTATTCGGTGCCGGGTCAGGACCACCACGCCAAGGTCGTGATCGATCTTGAGGATGCGTATCGCGGCGCGCAGCGTTCGATTTCGCTGGATACGCCGGTGCTCGACGCGAGCGGCCACGTCACGACAAAATCGCGGACGCTGAACGTCTCCATTCCGAAAGGCGTGTACGGCGGCCAGCATTTGCGGCTGACCGGTCAGGGCGGGGCCGGTTTCGGCGACGGGCGCGCGGGAGACCTCTATCTCGAGATTCGCATTCGCGAACACGGACGTTTTCGTGTCGATGGACGCGACGTCACAATCGATGTGCCGGTCGCTCCGTGGGAAGCCGCGCTGGGCGCACAGGTTACCGTGCCGACACCGGACGGCGCGGTGGAATTGACGATCCCGCAGGACTCCGCCGGTGGACGGCGCTTGCGCCTTAGAGGCAAAGGCATCCCAGCAAGCGGTCCGGCTGTCACGCCGGGCGACCTCTATGCGCAACTGAACATCGTTCTGCCGTCCGCCGAGGGCGATCAGGCACGCGCTGCCTACGAGACGATGCGGCAAGCGTTCAACTTCGATCCGCGAGCGCATCTTTAAGGTGACCCGTCATGAAAGAATCGAGCACTGCCTGGCTAGATGGCCTGATTGTCGAAGAGCAGGTGGAGTTCACCGCGTTCGAGTTGTGCCGGGCAACTGGCACCTCCGAACATCAGTTGGCTCTGTGGATCGACCAGGGGGCCATCGAGCCGAAACGCGGCAGCGGGAGCGAGGCATTGTACTTTGACGGCGTGTCATTGCGCCGTGTCCGCACAGCTCGACGCCTCGCACGCGATCTGCAGATCAACGCCGCGGGCATCGCGCTCGCGCTTGATCTGCTCGATGAAATCGAAGTCTTGCGCGCGCAGCTAGTCAGGCGATAGCGGCGGATCGTGATCGCCCGCGCGTACATGGCTTACTCATACCGCAAGATCAGCGCGGTTGTTTTTACCGATTTGAACGCCACCGTACAGACTCATTGTGTTGATCCGTGGGATCGTCATACTGCAACCTGCGCGTACCAGTGATTTTCCGCTCACTCTCGCGAGGCAGGCATCGGCGAACAGCCACTTATGGGTCGATCGCGGCCGGAAGGCCGCGATCTGGAGATTGACATGTCAGCTCTGCCAGGGTCTTTCTGGTGGTCAGTTGGGTCACCCGGGGCACAACGCACAAATATGCCCGACGAGATGATTCAGGTGCCCCAGCAACGCCTCTCCATCACCTTTTCAAATCATTCCTCGTCTACGATCCGTCATCTCGACGCGCTGCGACGCAAAGACGACATTCTTGCGATGGTGGCGCACGAGCTTCGCGGGCCGTTGTCGCCAATGCAGCTCGCCACGCATCTTATTCGCAGGGCGTCGTCAGATCGACCGGAGGTGCTAAGGTCGATCGACATGGTTGATCGGCAGATCGCGCAGCTTGCCCGATTTGCCGAGGATCTGATGGACGCGATACGGGTCGACCATGGTGCGCTCCGTGTGAACAAGGTCCCCATCGACATCATTGCGGTGCTCGCCGCGCCGCTGACCGCGGCAGCACTGGCCGCAGCGCAGCGAAGCCAGGCGTTCAACATCCAGATTGCCGACAAGACCCTGCGCGTTGAAGGCGATCCCGTTCGCCTGGCACAGGCCGTCAGCAATCTCCTTCATAACGCGGTGAAATACACGCCGGAATACGGTTGCATCACCGTACACGTGCTCGCCGATCACAACGTTCTTGTCATATCCGTCAAGGACGATGGGTTGGGTATATCGGATGCGCTCCTGCCGCATATCTTCGACCTGTTCGCTCAATCCAGCAGAACCATCTCGGCGAGCGCCGGCGGCTTGGGAGTGGGTCTTGCCGTCGTAAAAGCTGTTGCCGAGTCGCATGGCGGGAAGGTGTCGGCGATCAGTGCGGGCCCAGGTGCCGGGTGCGAATTCACGCTTCGACTGCCTATCGTGGTGGAACAGTGCCCGGTGCGGGCTGGCGCGATGGCCGGCATGCAAGCAGTTGAGTGACGTTTCCGATCTGACGGGTTCTCGTTTCAGGCGTCCGAAGATCATCTGTCTCGTCAGTTGGCGCAATTTTGTCGCCGCGGCACATCCGGGTTGTCGAGCACGGTCATGATAGGGAAATATATATGAGCGATCTGAAAGACGACCTGTTGCAAGCGCTGCGAGACGTCTACGCGACCGAATGTTATGCCGAGCGCGTGTTGAGAACCTACGCAGCCGGAACGACACACTATCGGGAGATCAATGAGCGCATCGATGCGGATCTGATGGATGCGCTTGCAAACCAGAAATCGCTGGCGATTTGCATCAAGCGTATCGATGGCAACGACGCTCTCCTGCAGACCCTCCCGCATGAACTATCAGGCGCTATCGAAACGGGTAGCACGGAAACGCCGGAGCATATCGCCGGCGATCTGGCGAGCCTGATAGCGCTCAAGCACCGCGAGATCGAGTCTTACACCTCGTTGATCGAGATCGCGGAAGCTAGCGGTTTCTTTGAGACAAAGTCCGTCTGTGAGGTCATCGTACGGCAGCAGGCCGCCATGGCGGACTGGCTCCAGACGCGGATTTCTTCAACCGTGAACGCGTCTGCGGACCGCGATTCGCGGTGTAGTATTCCACCATGTTGACGTTGTTGCCCGGCCTCGACGGCGTATAGATTGAACGCATCCATGACGAGGACGGCAAGCTGGTCAAAAGGCCTGCAACCGCTCCAACGGTATCCGTGTCGGCGCAGGCCCTAACAACGGCATGGATGGGAATTCATCATGTCAATTGATTGGAAGCGCCGCGTCAAACTGTTTGTCCAGCGTTTCTGGCAGCCGACCAGCGCGTGCATGACCTGCATGCCGGGGAGCTGGGGCAATATCATGAGCCTTGCCCACTGGGCGATCGCAGTCCATACAGGTCTGCTCACCGGGCTGCTGGCGGTGCTTCTAACCTTCACGCCTGCGGCGAAACTCTACGGGCATCGATACGGCAACGCGCTGGTCGTCGGCATGCTGACAGCGTTAGGCGATGCCTACGCGCACGCGAGCCACTACCGTCTGCCCTATGTCGAGCACATCCTGACTGGGGCTATTTCAGGTCTCCTCGCACTGGCTGCCTCATATCTCTTCGAAGACCGCGCGCGACGCCTGCGCACCGCATGGACCCGGGTATTCGGATAGCTGCGTGTTCACAGGTTCGATTTTTGCGTGGCCTCGCCTGCAACTGCCGAATCGGAAACAAAAACACGCAGGCTCTCTGGAAAATGACATGGCCAAAAAAACGGGTAACAACGGGAAGGTGCCTGACTTCAAAAGTCGACAGGCCGTACTGACGGCGATACGCAATACAAAAATGGCTCGTTCAGCGCACGCATACGTGCGTGGCAATACGGCGCAGTTCTATGCATGGCTCGAAACCGGTGACAGTAAAGCCCTGCCGGAGGGACCTCCAATATGGATCTGTGGCGATTGCCACACAGGCAACCTGGGCCCGGTCGCCGATGCGCAAGGTCGCGTGGAGATTCAGATCCGCGATCTGGATCAGACGGTGATAGGCAATCCGGCGCACGATCTGATCCGGCTCGGTCTTTCGCTCGCCACCGCCGCGCGCGGCTCGGACCTGCCGGGCCTCACGACCGTTCACATGATGGAAGCGCTTGCCGATGGCTATGAACGTGCGTTCGAGCGGGAGTCGAAGGGTAGGGAAGTGAATCTGGCGAAAAAGCCGGAAACCGTGCGCGTTGTGATGAAAGAAGCGGTACGCCGCTCGTGGAAACATCTGGCGGTCGAGCGTCTCGAAGACACCACGCCGACAATACCCCTGGGCAAGCGTTTCTGGCCTCTCACGAAGGATGAAGCGGCCGGGATATCGGCATTGTTCGAAAAAGGCTCGATAAGCCAGCTCGCGACCAGTTTGCGGGGACGAAAGGATGACGGCCGGGTCTCGGTGCTGGATGCCGCCTATTGGGTGAAGGGTTGCAGCTCGCTCGGCCGCCTGCGGTATGCGGTTCTGCTCGATGTCGACGGCGGCGTCATTGAAGGAGACGATCTTTGCCTGATCGACATCAAGGAAGGTTTGAAGGCGGCGGCACCGCGATATGCGGACGCTGCCATGCCGCGCGACAATGCCGAACGTGTCGTCGAGGGAGCGCGGCATTTATCGCCGTTTCTCGGTGAGCGGATGCGCGCGGCCCGCCTGCGGGACCGTTCGGTGGTGATCCGGGAACTGCTTCCTCAAGATATCAAACTCGAGATCGATCAACTCAGTCAGGCAGAAGCGATGGACGTCGCGCGTTATCTGGCGCAGGTTGTCGGCAAAGCGCATGGCCGGCAGATGGATCGCGGCGCTCGGGGCGCGTGGCTCAAGGAATTGCGCCGGGGCCGCTCGAAAACCATCGACGCGCCGCCCTGGCTTTGGAACAGCGTTGTCGAACTTGTCGGCAGCCACGAGGCGGCTTATCTGGAGCACTGCCGTCGCTACGCGCTGGAGATGGGGTAGGTCCGATCTGCCGTGTTTGTCCGAACAGCGACTGGCCGGAATCTGGGGAGTCGAGCTTGACGGATTCAATATCTCTGACTAAAGTCAGAGATATGAGCCCCTCCGATATTCTCCAGGTTCGTAGCTTTAACCGCATCGTTGCCGAGAGCATTGGCGTTATCGACGATCATTTCCTCGGACGCGGTCGCCCAATGGGTGAATCGCGCCTTCTGTGGGAGATCGGCGTTGACGGCGCGGATCTTCGCACGCTGCGCGAGCGGCTCAATCTCGATTCAGGCTATCTCAGCCGCACCCTGGCTTCACTGGAACGACAAAAGCTTGTCGTGATCCGTGCGCATCCGGAGGATCGCCGGGTACGCCGCGCTTGCCTGACTCAGGCGGGCCTCGAGGAAAGGTCTGAACTCGAACGGCTCTCCGATACGGTTGCGCTACGGGCGCTCGAACCGCTAGGCGATGAGCAGCGCCGCAAACTTGTCGTGGCGATGGCTGAAGTCGAGCGCTTGCTGCAGGCGTCTCTGGTGCATTTCGCGCTCGAAGATCCCGCAAGCGACGACGCGCGGTGGTGCTTTGAACGGTATTTCGGCGAACTCGATGAGCGCTTTGAAGCAGGGTTCAACCCGGCCATAAGTCTCTCAGCCGATGCCCACGAACTGTCGGCGCCGGAAGGCGCATTGATCGTCGCGCGACTTCATGGAAGTCCGGTCGGCTGTGTTGCGCTGAAGTTTCATGGGAATTCGCCGGCCGAGCTCAAACGGATGTGGGTGAGCCCGTCCGCCCGCGGTATGGGCGTAGGCCGCCGGTTGATTGACGAGGCGGAAAAGCAGGCTCGTCAGACCGGAGTGGGCGCGATTCGCCTGGAGACAAATCGAACGCTACGCGAGGCCATTTCTCTATACCGGCAATCTGGATACGTTGAAGTCGAAGCGTTCAGCGCAGAGCCGTATGCGCATCACTGGTTTGAAAAGCGACTGGTTTGATCTCCGTGTACGGCGTGTAGTCGATGTAGCCTTTGGCGCCGCCGCCGTAAAAAGTATTGGGATCAGCGGGAGCCAGCGGCCAACCATTCTGCAGTCGGGCGACAAGATCTGGATTGCTGATGAAGTGAGTGCCAAAGGCAGCGAGGTCGATCAGCCTGGCCTCGATCATTTGCTCGGCGCGCTCGCGCGTCATTCCGCCTGCCAGAATCAGCGCAGTTTGCGAAAGATGGTCCTTCATTTTGCGCAGGAGGCCATTGAATCCTGACTCCCCCTCAGTCTCTACAAGCCTGTCAAGCCGCGAGAAGCCTGCCTGATTCATCACATGGACATAAGCGAGCTTTCGCTGTCCGATCTGTCTGGCGAGCTCCGTGTACGTATCGTCGATCTCAGGATAGAGCGGCATGTCGAAAAGCTTGCCATACGGAGAGATACGAATACCTACACGTCCGGCGCCAATACGTTGCACCACGGCGTCGATCACCTCGAGCGCGAAGCGCAACCGGTTGCCGATGCTGTCACCCGAGTAGCGATCCGTTCGATCGTTGACATGCGGATTCATGAACTGCTCGAACAGATAGCCGTTTGCCGCATGAAGTTCTACCCCGTCGAAGCCTGCTTCGATCGCGTTGCCGGCAGCCTGTGCGAACTCCTCCACGATGCGGGCGATTTCGTGGGTTGCGAGCTGGCGTGGCGCGGGCGGTTCGACGAAGCCCGGCTCACCGGCGCCGTCGTATCCATAAGCCATCGCACCCACGGCGAGCTTCGAGGACGGACTCACAGGGAGTTTGCCGTCCTGCTGGATTGACGGGTGAGAAACCCGGCCGACATGCCAGAGCTGAGTAAAAATCTTTCCACCGACGGCGTGGACGGAACGGGTGGTCAAGCGCCATCCGTCAATTTGCTCTGCGGTGAAAATACCTGGGTTGAACAGGTAACCCTGACCCTCGCCAGATATCGGCGTGCCTTCGGTAACGATCAGCCCGGCGGTTGCCCGCTGGGTGTAGTAAAGCGCTATGCGCTCGTCCGGGATGTCGTTGGGGGCGCGTGAGCGCGTGAGCGGCGCCATGACGATACGGTTCTTGAGGGTCATGCCGTCAAGAACAAATGGATCGAAAAGCGGGTTCATTGCGTGGGGTCCTGCAAGGTTGGTCAAAACGACGGGGGGGCGGCAGACGAAGAGGCTTGCCGCCGGCGCGGCCCTCTCGACGTTCTTGAATCCGGGGTCTGTTCGTCGCAAAACGCGATGGGGAATCGATAGAAACTCGGTACGAACCATGGTAGCCAAATGCGATACCTGCAACAATTGGTCAACGCGGCAAATCATTTTTGTCGAAACAGCATTTTTCGGTCTGATTTGCCGTGCGGTCCGTTTGCGGAGACGTCCGGGAGAGTCCCGCGCTCAGACACCTGTGTAGACCGGCGTTTGCTAACGTCACGTCCGCTACGCGCTTGCAGGGACTGAGCGCCCCCTCGTTAAAGAGCAGCCATGCACGTCCAGGCCTTGCGTTATTTCTTGATGGTTTCCACGACCGGCAGTTTTCTTGCCACTGCCCGGCACTTTGAGGTCCCAGCTTCGTCGGTGTCGCGCTTCATCGCGTCTCTGGAAAAGGAACTGGGACAGCAGCTCTTTTACCGGAGCACGCGTGCCGTCCGGCTCACCGAGCAGGGGCAGCGCTACTATGCGCAGGTGCGAGAGGCCATGGAGCTGCTGGATAGCGCTGCAGACCAGCTCGCCCATCGGGACGCCGGTATCCGGGGACTGGTAAGGATCAATGCGCCAGAAGGGCTTGGCAGGCTCCATATCGCCCACCTGGTGAACGATCTGCAAGGCAGATATCCGGACCTCCTGGTAGAGCTCACGCTCACGGACGCCTTCATCGATCCGGTGCAGGAAGGTGCCGATGTGACGATTCGTGTGGGGCGACTGGTGGATTCGGGGCTGATAGGCAAGGTCGTGAGCGCTCATCGGTACTTGCTTGCTGCGAGCCCTGAATACCTCGCTTTGCGCGGTACCCCGCAAACTCCCGACGATCTGCTGCGGCACAATTGCCTCCTGTACAAAGGGCAGCAAGGACCGCAGAGATGGTATTTCAGGCGTTCGGCCAAGGAGAACTTTGAGTCGCTGGATGTGAGCGGTCCATTGCGAAGCAACAATGCGGAGGTGTTGGTCGCTGCTGCTTTGGCAGGACGCGGAATCGTGCTCTTCCCAAGCTGGCTGTTTGCGCCGACAAGCTTCAAAGATCAGAAGCTTTTGAGCTTGCTGACAGACTGGGATATCTCGGCGTCCGCTGAAGAGCTATACATTCAGATTCTCTCGCCTGAGAACAGACTGCGGTCTCACAAGGTGCGCGAGGTGTCTGCTTTCCTTGTTGATGCAATTGGCTCACCGCCTTACTGGGACAATGTGTAACTTCCATGTCGACCTCGGCGCTCGTCATCGACCTTGGGTTCTCGCTTTCCGGATATCGCCTTCGAGAAGCGAGTTGTGCCTTCGCGCGCGGCTGGGCGCGGCTGGAATACGGGGCGTAATTTATCGCTTTTGTCTAGGCCCAGGAGCACGATTGACGGCTCTTTTTGTACACGTCCCAACGTTACGTCCCTGTTAGACTAGCTTACAATTTGCCTTAAGCCTGTTGCACTTGCGCTTTGCTGTGAATGGCTGCTTCAAACCTTGCACTAGCTATAGAACACAATTCCGATCTGGCTCACTTACCGACGGCGCACCGGAGGGCGTATGGATGAACCGAGTTCACGACTTGACATAGTTAGTGACCCTGTCGAGTTTCGTGCTCTACAGCAGGAATGGAATGAACTCTGGTCAAGAGCAGAAGGCCGCTATTGCCAGGCTTTTGCGGTGTGCCTGTTGTGCTGGACCGAGGTTGCCCGGCCACGCGGCGGGAAATTGTGCTGCATCACCGTGCGGGAGCACGGGCGGCTTGTCATGGTATGGCCGCTTGTCACATACGGAAAGCTCTTCTGGACTGTCGTGCGTCCGCTTGCGAGTGAATCGACAGACTATACGAGCATCCTTGTTGAAGATACACCCACGGCTGCAAAAGCAATTGAGCGCGCCTGGCATGCGGTCCAAAAGAAGATTGGCGCCGATATTATCCTGCTGCCATATCTGAATGCCGAAACCAGATTGTTTGCGCTGGCGTCAGCCAAGCGTGGCGTGGTGATGAAGACGGCGCATCCAGCGGCCGTCGGGCTGTTGCGTCGAGAGACCGGTTGGGACGCCTTTAGCGCTTCGCTTGGGCCATTATTCCAACACAAGCCCGGTGCACTGGAACGGCGTCTGTCGAAAAAGGGCGACTTGACGATTCGCTTTCTCGGACCGGAAAACGCGGAGGAAAATACCCGATTAGTGGACTGGATGTTTGACTGCAAGCGCCAGTGGGCCGACCGCGTGGATAAAACAGGCAAATGGCTATATTCGAATGAATATAGAAACTTTCTTGTCGCCTTGCTCAACCACACTGATGGCGAGGTCCTTGCCCGGCTAGTGGTGGTGAGTCTCAACGGTGCACCGGTTGCCGTGGATATTTTCGGAATGGGCAAGACCCGCGTGGACGACCTTATAGGCGGGTTCGATCCCGCCCATTCCCGCCACTCTCCGGGCGCGATTGCGACAGAGCATTGTGTTAGATGGGCGCTCGAACATCGACTCGACTTCGACTTCGGCGCCGGCTCGGAAAAATACAAAAGCTATTGGAGTCGCAACCACATTCTGACGATGTGGAGTATGCAAATCGCGAACACCCCATGGGGACTGCTCGCCTTAAAGGTAGAGAATTTCCGCCAGCGTTCGCGTGGACAGCCGCTGCTTCCCGAAAAGGAAAAGCTCTTGCTTTGGCTTAACACCGCGCTGAAAAAATCCACGACATTCGGCGTGCGATTGTTAGCAAGGCGCGACAAGGTATCCGAACATGAATCGCGCCGCGTGACGGACGGACTGACCGACTGACGGATGTTGCAACACGGACCGGACCAGAGCCGGAATGTTTTGCAATGAGCGCAGAACGGCTCGGCGAGGCTGCCTGAGATTCCCCGATCTCTAGTAGGCAGTCTCTTCGTCGTTGCGCTCACCGGCCGATTTCCGCTTCCTTTGAAGTGAAGGAGACCGTTCGGTCAAACGAGCCGCAGCTGTCCTTATCTGAAGAACCCGCAGCGGCGAATAACCGTCGATATTCGGCCGGCGTCGTTTGCTTTGCGGCCCTGAACTGCCGATTGAAATTGGCGACGTTCGCGAAACCCGAACGGGCGGCGATAACGGCAATGGGCAGTGAAGTGTCGGCCAGCATTCGGCACGCGTGCCCGATACGAACCCGGGTGATATAGCGACCGACGCTCTCACCGATATGCTGAACGAAGTAACGCGTGAGCGTGCGTTCCGACAGGCTGGCGGCCGCGCAAAGATCGGACAGTCGCAGCGGTTCGGCAAAGCGTGCGTCGATCATCGAAAGGACCCGGTTGATACGCTCGGGCTCGTGGCCGGATGGGCCCGCGCTCGTCTGGTTGAAAGCACTCGGCGAGGCGAGCGGCTGACCCGGCGCGTCGGCGAGCGTGCACAAAATATCGAGGGCGGCGCCAAGGCGCTCGCGCGCCGCGCTCGACAGCAATGGCTCGAGGCGGCCGCGCATCATTGCGCCTGCAGGCGGCTCGAAGGCCAGCCCGCACGCGGCCCTGCGTAACAGCTTGCGCAGCGGTTCATATTCGGGGCAACAATCCGCCATACGTCGCGCCCAATCGCCGTCGAACCAGATAACGATGGCGACCTGCGGCGAGGCCGGTTCGATCGAACGATTCGACGCCCACGTATGCGGGAGATCCGGCGGCACGAGGACGAGATCCTCGGCCTCATATTCATTGACGGAGTCGCCGATGTAGCGCTTGCCATGACTGTTCATCGTCAGCGTTAACTCGTACTCCGGATGGTGATGCCATTCGAACGGAATACGCGGCGAGCCGCCGATGGTAAACCCGGACCGAACAGTCCTCACCGAACTCGACGTGCTCGTAGGCTGGTTTCATGGCCGAAAACGCAAATAAATTGCCTGAATAGTATCACTGCGGCGCGCGTGCGCGTCATATCCTCGGGGCTATCAAATTCATACGGAGACAGTCATGGCGCTGAAAATTGATGATCTGCCGACCGCAATTCGGCAAGCGAAAAAGGCGTTGCGCGCGGCGTTGCCGAACTACCGGGAGGTGTTCGCCGAAGTCGAAGAAGCGATCAGCGCCGAGGCGAAGCGAATCGCCGGGCAGCGGGATCGCGGTGAAGACGTCATCCCCGAAATTCAGTTTTCCGACATCACCGGACAACGTGTCACGCGCGGACCAGATCGCGCTCGTCAAGGCGCGCGGCGCATGCGTGATTCGCAGGTGTTTCCCCGCGCGCTGGTGCAGAGCTGGGACGAGGATATTGCCGACTATGTCGAGCGCAATCATCTCGACAAGCGCCTCGAAAACCGCGCCGAGGACAAATACTTTGGCCAGCTGGCCTCCAGCAAGCCGCAGATCTACGGCGTGTACTGGTCGAAGCCACAGGTGCTGGCCCGTCAGTCGGCGTCGCTGACCGCGGCACGCGTGTTCCTGAACAGACTGTGGCGCAATGAAAGCGAGGGCCGCGTGCACTTCGATCCGGAGCGCGTGCCTGTTTATGCCGACCGTCTGCGTCGCAGGCCGCCGGGCTCCGAGTCGCTCGGCTTGTCGGCGCATTGCGATGGCGGGTCGGTCGAGCGCTGGATCGAAGGCAATTTCCGCAAGGTGTACCGCCACGTGTTTGCAGGGCAACTGGCGCGACTACGATCCGTTCGATGCGGCTTTCCGGCCGGATGTCGAGGAGATCGCGTCGCCGGCCGTCTGTTCGATGTTCCGCACGTTTCAGGGCTGGACTGCGCTGACGCCGCAAGGCCCGGGCGACGGCACGCTGCAACTCGTGCCCATCGCCAATTCGATGGTGTACATCCTGCTGCGCGCGCTTCAGGACGATGTCGCGGACGACGACCTGTGCGGCGCAATGCCCGGGCGAGCGCTGTCGATCAAGCCGGAATTTCATGCGCCACTGTTCGAGGCGTTGTCGTCGATTCCCAAGATGGAGGCGGGCGACACCGTGTTCTGGCACAGCGACGTCATCCATGCGGTAGAAGACGAGCATAAGGGCGCGGGCTACAGCAACGTGATGTACATCGCCTCGGCGCCCGCGTGCGCCAAGAACGACGCTTACCTGAAGCGCCAGTTGCCGAGCTTCCTGAAGGGCGAAAGCCCGCCCGATTTTCCGACCGACCATTTCGAAGTGGACTTCACCGGTCGCGCGACGGCTGACGACCTGACGCCGCTCGGCAAAGCGCAACTCGGGTTTGACCTGTAACGCGGCAAAGACGTTTGACACGCCTGAACACGAGCACGCGCGCGCGGTCGACCTGGCCTCGAACGCGTTGCTCGATCAAATAAAGAAAACTTCGGAGACTGCAATGAAACGATCACTCACGTCGGTTGCGGCGGCTATGACGCTGCTTATGGCTGGAACGCATGCTGTATTGGCCGCCGAGCAGCTTTCGGTATTGCACTGGTGGACTTCCGGCGGCGAATCGAAAGCGATCCGGGTGCTGAAGGACGATATGAACAAACAGGGCTACGAGTGGAAGGACTTCGCCATAGCGGGAGGCGCGGGCGCGGCCGCCATGACGGCGCTGAAGACGCAGGTTATCTCGGGCAACGCGCCGTCGGCCGCACAGATCAAGGGGCCTCTGATTCAGGATTGGGCCGATCAGGGCGTGCTGGTCAATATCGATCAGTCCGCTACCGACTGGAAAGCGCATACGCCGGCGCAGATAGACAGTTCCATGAAGGCAGGCGGTCACTATGTGGCGGCGCCCTTCTCGGTACACCGAATCAACTGGCTGTGGATCAACAAGGCCGACCTCGATAAAGTCGGCGGTACACCGCCCACGACGTGGCCGGAATTCTTCGCGCTCGCCGACAAATTTCGCGCGGCGGGCATCACACCCGTCGCGCATGGCGGGCAACCCTGGCAAGACATGACCATCTGGGAGACGGTCGTGCTCTCCCAAGGGCCGGATTTCTACCGCAAAGCCCTCGTCGATCTCGATCAGAAAACGCTGACCTCGCCGCAGATGGTGCAGGTGTTCGAGATCGTCCAGAAGATTCGGAGTTACTTCGATAAGGGCTACCACGGTCGCGACTGGAATCTCGCGACGGCCATGGTGATTTCCGGCTCGGGCGGCATGCAATTCATGGGCGACTGGGCCAAAGGCGAATTCGCCAATGCGAACAAAAAGGCGGATGCCGACTATATTTGCGCGGCCGCGCCCGGTACGTCGAATGCCTACACGTACACGGTGGATTCGTTCGTGTTCTTTCAGCAGAACGGCAAAAAGGACGCGACGCCCGGACAGCTCGCGCTTGCGAAGACGATCATGTCCGTCGATTTCCAGCAGCAATTCAGTCTCTACAAGGGTTCAATTCCGGTCCGGCTGGATGTTCCCATGGACAAGTTCGATAGCTGCGCCAAGAAATCGTACGCAGACGAGCAGGCCACCATCAAAGCGGGTTCATTCCTGCCGTCGTTGGCGTTCGGCCAGCTTCAGTCGTCGGTCACCGCTGGCGCGATTACCGACGTCGTCACGAATTTCATGAACTCGAGCGAAGATCCGAAAGAGGGCGTGCGCAAGCTTGCCGCTGCTGCGAAGGTGAAGTAGGCGATGGCTTCGAGCCAATCAGGTCTGAAACGAAAATCGCCACTTATGAAGAGGGCAACGATGGATCCGGTAGCGAAGCGTAAATGGCCACGTTCAGGGCTCAGCACAACCGTAATGGGTTTCGGCGCCGCGCCGATCGGCAACATTTTCAGGCCGATCAGCGAAGAGGACTCGGCCGCCCTGATCAAGGCGGCGTGGGACTCCGGGGTCCGCTATTTCGACACCGCGCCCATGTACGGGCACGGTTTGAGCGAGGCACGTTGCGGCCAGGGTCTGCGCTGGTATCCGCGCGACCAGTATGTGCTGTCCACCAAGGTCGGGCGTCTTCTGAAGCCGCGCAAACGTGCCGAGATCAACTTTGAGCCGTGGGTTGACGGGCTGCCGTTCGAAACGGTTTTCGACTATAGCTATGACGGTACGATGCGTTCCATCGAAGACAGTCTGCAACGTCTGGCGCTGGAACATATCGATATCGCGCTGATTCACGACATCGACGTGTTTACGCACGGGACAAGTCAGCCGGAGATGTTCGAGGCGGCCATGGCGGGTGCGGCGAAAGCACTGCTGAAGTTGCGCGACGAAGGTGTCGTGAAGGCGGTGGGCGTCGGTGTCAACGAGTGGCAAATCGCGCACGAAGCGATTCGCCGGCAGGATTTCGACTGCCTGCTGCTGGCGGGCCGCTACACCTTGCTCGAGCAGGACGCATTGGATGGCTTTCTGCCGCTGTGCGAAGAGAAGCAGGTCTCGGTCATTCTCGGCGGCGGCTATAACAGTGGCATTCTGGCGACGGGTGCGGTGCCTGGGGCGAAATACAACTACGCGCCCGCATCGGAGGCCATTCTCGAACGCGTACGCAAGATCGAGGATGTTTGTCGGGAATACTCGGTACCACTCAAAGCAGCGGCGCTGCAATTCGTTCTCGGTCATCCCGCCATTCCGACCAACATCCCTGGCGTGCGTACGGTTGCACAGCTGGAAGATAATCTTCAAACCTTCCGGGCTGACATTCCCCCGGCATTCTGGGCCGAGCTCAAGCGCCGCGCGCTGATCCGGCAGGACGCGCCGACGCCTGAATAGCGCGATTGCGGCGGGAGCAAGGGGCCAGTCAGACGGCCTCGGTCTCGCGGTGAGTCGTCGCGCGGCGCGGTCGCCGCGCATGAGGAGCGACGACGCGCGACGGCCCAGCGACAGAGCAGTGCCGAGACGCGCGCGCCTTATCCGCTTACACCGTGACGATGTTCGTGCTGATCTCGATGTTGCCGCGCACGGATTTCGAGTACGGGCAGATCTGATGAGCGAGGCGCGCGATCGACTCGACGACTTCCGTTGCGAGACCCGGCACGCGCACGGTGAACTCGGCACCGAGGAACCACGCGGTACCGGTCTGCCCAATGTTGACCTGGATGTCCACGGAATAGTCGGACGGCAGCGTGACCTTCTTCATCGAGGCTGCCAGTCCGAACACGGTCGTGTAACAGGCCGACCACGCGCCCGCAAACAACTGTTCGGCTCTCGGGTGCGGTTCGGTGGCGATGAATTCCAGGTTTTCAACGCCGGGTGCGGTCAGCTTCAGGTCGAAGACGCCATACTTGCCGCGCTGGGCGTCAGGGTCGCGATTGACCGTTGCGTGAGTGTTGCCAGAGGCGAGGACTTTTTCGATCTTTTCCATGATGGATACCTTCGTGAATCAGGGTGTTGAGCGGCTGTAAATCGCACGTGAGCGCAAGGGAGGCGCGACGGGCGAAGATGCCGTGATATTAAGTGTGCAGTAGTTAATCGCGTGCGATTAAACTGTAACGACAGTCAGGCCGACCTCGATATTGCCGTGCACAGCCTTCGAGTACGGGCAGATCTGATGGGCGAGGTGGGCGATTGCCTCGACGACTTCCGTTGCCAGACCCGGCGCACGGATGGTGAACTGGGCGCCGAGGCAATGTCCG
Organism: uncultured beta proteobacterium; assembly: GCA_963738755.1. GTDB lineage: Bacteria > Pseudomonadota > Gammaproteobacteria > Burkholderiales > Burkholderiaceae > Paraburkholderia. Next base: position 49,326 of record CAVTXZ010000025.1, on the reverse strand, counting down.
TTACCGACCGACCCGATGCTGACCTGGATGTCCACGGAGTAGTCGGAGGGCAGCGTGACCTTTTTCAGCGAGGCTGCAATCTCGAACGCGCTGATGTAACAGGCCGACCACGCGCCCGAAAACAGCTGCTCAGCTCGCGGGTGCAGTTCGGTGGCGATGAACTCGCGGCTTTCGCCGCCCGGCGCCGACAGCTTGAGGTCGAGCACGCCGTGCTCGCCGCGCTGGGCATTGGGGTCGCGATTGACCGTGCCGTGGCTGTTGCCTGAGAAGAGCACTTGATCGATCTTGGTCATGGTGGATTCCTTTGTGAGTAGGGGGTTAAGCTATTTAAGTCGTATGCGATTGATTTGCATGCGACGGATGATGAACGAGGAGTTTGTCTGTGTCAAGCGCCAACGATTAAATCGCATGCGATTTTAAATGGCCTGGATGAAACCGACCCGCCGAGCGCGACATACACCAAAGTGTCTGCCCCGGCCCGACTTACATCTCGAAGACGTGTTCGCCACGCGACGACATTTCGCCTCATCCGCATCGCTGAAGAGCGCTGAAACGCCCGCCACGCAAAGCTTGCTGCAATGTGGCATGAACTCTGCAATACACAGCGTCCAGCCGTAGCACGACCCGCCTATCCATCGAAGCCGGATGCCCACGCATTGGATGCACGCCTGGAACCCACGTATCGGGCCCCGCTGGCGCCGATATGCAATCAACCAGGTCACCGACCGGAGGACATCATGTTCATCTATCTTTTCCTGCTGCTGAGAAGGGCGCTCGAGCGCGCGGAACACAGCCGTCGCGACGCGTACCTCGCAGAGGCCGTCGACATCGGTGAACTGGAACGCCGCATGCATTCGATGGACCTTGACCGCTGAAGCGACGCACCAACGCGCCGTCCGCAGATCAATCCGGACGCCGGATCATGAACGCCGGCGTCCCGATCATAGCCGGCGGCCCGCGCCACGCCGATAGTAAAGACTCCCCGGGTCCGGCATCCGTGCGCCCCACTCCTGAACGCCAGGAACGACATGAATATCAAAATCGCATCGCAGGTTCTCTCACCCGCCACGACCGTGATCGCACTGCATTGCTCCGGATCTGGAGCGGCGCAATGGCGCAAGCTCGGCGAGGCGCTCGGCTCGCGCCACGCGTTCGTCGCGCCCGAGCACTACGGCTGCGATAGCACGGGTCCGTGGAGTGGCGAGCGCGCGTTCACGCTCGCCGACGAGGCCGCAAGGACCGTCGGCATCATCGATGCCGCGCGTGGCAAAGTGCATCTCGTCGGTCACTCGTACGGCGGCGGCGTGGCGTTGCGCGCGGCCGTCGAGCGGCCGGAGCGCATCGCGAGCCTGGCGCTTTACGAGCCCTCGGCGTTTCATCTGCTGAAGGTGATGGGCGCGCATGGAGCGCACGCGCTCGCGGAAATAATTGCAATCTCGAAGCGCACTGCCGAAGGCGTGAGCTGTGGCGATTATCGTGGCGCGGCCGCTTCGTTCGTCGACTACTGGGGCGGCCGCGGCGCATGGGAAGCGCTGCGGCCCTCGGTGCAGGCCGCGCTCACGCGCTGGGCGCCGAAGGCGCCGCTCGACTTCCGCGCGTTGCTTGACGAGCGCACGCCCGCCAGCGCGTACACGAGCCTGCGGGTGCCGGCGCTGATCATGCGCGGCCAGCACGCGCCCGTCCCGACGCGCGCGATTGCCGAGCGGCTACCGATGCTGCTGCCCGCGGCGCGTCTTGCAATCGTCGAAGGCGCAGGACACATGGGGCCGCTCACGCACGCCGACAAAGTCAACGCGACCATCGTGCGGCATATCGCCGAGTCCGAAGCGGCAGCCTGTTGACATGCGCCACGTGCATGAATTGATTTTTTTAATGAATTTGTAAGGCCGGCAAATTTCCGGTCGAATGGCGGGCGCTGCGCGCGTCGGCGCGCTTGCCGCCGGTTTGTAATCACTCATCCACGCCGCGTATTGATTATCCAAAAAAGTAGTCACAAAGGAAAAACATGAAATCCATGCTTGCAACCCTGACGATTGCGCTGCTCGCCGTCTCGTCCGGCAGCGCAATCGCGAAGGATTGGTCGACCGTGCGCTTCGGTGTCGACGCGAGCTATCCGCCGTTCGAATCGAAATCCGCCGACGGCAAACTTGTCGGCTTCGACATCGACCTCGGTAACGAAATCTGCCGCCGTCTGAACGCAAAATGCGTGTGGGTCGAAAACGCCTTCGACGGGATGATTCCCGCGCTTCAGGGGCGCAAGTTCGACGGCGTGCTATCGACCATGTCGATGACGCCGGCGCGGCAGGCGCAGATTGCATTCTCGTCGAAGGTATTCCGTATCCCGACACGCCTCGTCGCGAAGCAGGGCTCGACGATCACGCCGACGCCGGAAGCGCTGAAGGGCAAGCGTATCGGCGTCGAGCAGGGCTCGATCCAGGAAACCTATGCGAAGACTTACTGGGAGCCGGTTGGCGCGGTTATCGTGGCTTATCAGGATCAGGATCTGGTTTACTCGGATCTGATCGCGGGCCGCATCGACGCCTCGCTGCAAAATGCGGTGCAAGCCGACGTCGGCTTCCTGCGCACGGCGCGGGGCAAGGACTTTGCGTTTGCCGGCAGTGCGCTTTACGATGCGAAGACGCTGGGAAGCGGCACCGCGATCGGTTTGCGCAAGGAAGACACCGACCTGAAGGCGAAGATCGACAAGGCGATCGCGGACACGCGCGCGGACGGTACGTACGACAGAATCGCGAAGAAGTATTTCGACTTCGACGTCTACGGCCAGTAACAACGGTCCGCCCGGCGCGCCGATTATGCTCGGCGCCGCCGGCGGTCCGCCCGCCGTCTACTGTCACGACGGTATCGGGCAGGGCGCGACACTGCGCGCCAATCTCCTCGTTTTTCTGCGGTGCTGGATCCAGGCTCCAGGCGTGATCGCCTTTTTGCACGGCTGGCGCGAACCAGCGCTGCCGCTTTCGTGCGGGCGCATTGCCCTGAACGTGCCGCCATGTGGACCAGGCGATTCTTGCAGGCTGGCACTACCCACGAGCATTTTCGGCCATCCATACTGAATTCAATTGCTGCCGCCATCGTTTCCCGCCACCGGGCAACGGGGGGGCGCCCGCCATACACCGCGTCACACGCGGACGGCGGGCCGTCATGCATTCATAAACGATCCAGAAAGGACGGAGACACAATGCTCAAGCTCTTCATTGGGATTGGCATTCCCTATATAGGCGTGATCGGCCTGCTGCCCTGGGTGGCTTCAGTCGACATATTCGTGCTGGGCGTGCCGTTCATCTATGCGTGGATCTTCATGTGGTTCGTCCTCACCTCCGGCTGCCTGCTGGTGTGCTGGTGCCTGTTCGACCGCCACCTCGGCGACGCCCATCCGCAAAACAACTGAAGCAGCAGGAGAGCCCGGATGTCCACAGTCGTATTTCTCGGTTTGATTCTTTTTTCGCTGTATCTGGCGATACGGTCGAAGAAGGGGCATGGCGCCCAGAGCGTCCACGATTTCTTTGTCGCGTCGCGGCAGTTTGGCGCGTATTTGGTGTTCTTTCTGGCCGCGGGCGAAATCTACAGTATCGGTACGATGGTCGGCTTTCCAGGCGGCATCTATGCAAAAGGGCCGACCTACGGGGTCTGGTTTCTGGGCTACATCCTGCTCGCGTATCCCGTGGGCTATTTCATCGGGCCGAAAATCTGGCAGGCCGGAAAGCGCTATAACGCGATTACGTTGCCGGATCTGTTCAAAGGCCATTTCGGCAGCCGCGCACTGGAACTCGTCGTTGCTGCGTCGGCAATCCTGTTTCTGTTGCCATGGGGAGAGCTGCAATTCACGGGGCTCGTCGCCGCCTTCAAAGGACTGGGCTGGAATTTTCAGCCGCTCTATCTGATTCTGATTTCAGCGGCTCTGGCGTTCACCTATATCGCCATTTCGGGTGTGCGGGCATCGGCCTACATCGCCATTCTGAAAGACGTGCTGATGGTCGTGGCGATTGTGATCACCGGGCTTGCCGTTGCGTGGGAATCGGGTGTCACTGAAGTCTTTCACGCCGCGAGCCTGCACGTCAGCAACAGCATGAGCGCCAGTCAGTTGACGTTCTCGATGAGCACGATGCTGTTCCAGTCTCTCGGCTTCTACGTGATGCCGTTCGCCGTGCAGGTGTTTTTCACGGCCACGAGTCCGAACACGATCCGCCGCACCCAGGTTGCCATGCCGCTGTACATGCTGATGTATCCGTTCCTCGTGATCGCTTCCTACTATGCGATCAGCCAGAACCTGCATCTTGCGTCGCCAAACGAAGCGTTCTTTGCGGCGGCAATCCGTCTGCTGCCGGGCTGGCTGCTTGGCCTCGTGGCGGCCGGTGCATCGCTGTCCGGTTTGCTGGTGCTGACGGGTATCTGCCTCGCCATCGGCCCGATCGTGACGCGCAATCTGCTGCCCAAAATGCCCGAGAGCAAGCAGAAAGCCAGCGCGAAAATGGTGATCATGATCTACCTGCTGGCATCGATCGTGATGACACTGCTGACGCCCAACCTGATGCTCACGCTGATCAACACCGCGTATTACGGGGTGACGCAATTTTTCCCGGGCGTGATGATCATTCTGTTCTCGCTTCGGGTGAAGCCATCCGCCGTTGCGACCGGCATTTTGACCGGCCAGATCCTGGCGATCATCCTCTACATGCTTCATATCGACCTGGGCGGCTTTAATCTGGGTCTGTTTTGCCTCGCCGTCAATATCGCAGTCACGGCGGTGCTGAACCACGGCTCGAAACGCAAACCGGTTCATGCGTTGTCTTAAGCGACTGGCCACCATCTCACTCCAGAAAAAGCCTATCCATGAATGTGCCTGAAAGCAGTCCCGTGACCGTTTTCGTCGCCAGAAAAATTCTGACGATGAATCCTGCCCAGCCCCACGCCACCCATGTCGCGGTTCGCGATGGCCGGATTCTTTCGGTCGGCAGCCAGGACGACGTCAGCCAGTGGGGCCGTGCCGCGATCGTCGATACGTTCCGGGACAAAGTGCTGATGCCGGGCCTTGTGGAAGGGCATTGCCACCTGATGGAAGGCGCCATGTGGGACGCCGTGTATCTCGGCTACTACGACCGGCGCGGCCCTGACGGCAAGCTGTGGCCGGGCCTGAAAACGCTGGACCAGGTGATCGCCCGGCTAAGCGACGCGCAACGCACGATGACAGACGCGGCGGCCCCGCTGCTCGCCTGGGGCTTCGATCCGATCTTCTTCGGCGCGAGCCGCCTGTCGGTCAAGGAACTCGATACCGTTTCGTCGAGCCGGCCCATTGCGGTGTTGCATGCGAGCGTGCACCTGATGAACGTCAACAGCGCGATGCTGTCCCTCGCCGGCATCGACGAAGACACCGACATCGACGGTATCGACAAAGACCACGACGGCCAGCCGAGCGGCGAGCTGCAGGAGTTCGCCGCCATGTTCCCGGTGTATCAGGTGATCGGCAGCCAGCTTTCCATCGCGGCGAGTGAAAAGAAAGAGGCCATCTGGAATTTCGGCAAGATCGCGCAACTGGCCGGCGTCACCACCGCGACGGACCTCGTCAACGATTTGTCGGCGCTGGGAACCCGCAATCTGCGCGAAGTCACGGACGACCCCGCGTATCCGGTCAGGATCGTGCCGGCGTTCGCCCCGCAGAGAAGCCCTGAAAACGGCGTCGAAAAGGTGCTGGCGACGATCCGCGACAATACCGACAAACTGAACTTCGGTCCGGTCAAATTCATTGTCGACGGTTCGATCCAGGGCTTCACGGCGCGCCTGAAATGGCCGGGTTATTTCGGCGGACAACCCAACGGTTTGTGGCTGATTCCGCCCAGCCAGCTCGAGGCGGTGTTCACGCCGTTTCATCGGGCGGGGCTGCAACTGCACATCCACACTAACGGCGACGAAGCCACCGAGGTCGTGCTCGATGCGCTCGAAAAAATGCTCGATGCCTTCCCGCGCAGCGATCATCGGCATACCTTGCAGCACTGCCAGATGGCCGACGCGAGCCAGTTGACCCGCGCCGCGAAGCTGGGCATGTGCATCAACTTTTTCTCCAACCATATCTACTACTGGGGCGACGCCCATTACGCCCAGACCATGGGCCCTGACCGGGCGAACCGGATGAACGCAGCAGGGTCCGCACGGCGCCTGGGTATTCCTTTCGCGTTTCATTCCGACGCGCCGATCACGCAATTGAGCCCGCTTTTCACCGCATGGTGCGCGGTGCAGCGCAAGACTGCCTCGGGCCGCGTGCTGGGCGAGAGCGAGTGCATTCCCGTGGCCGACGCCTTGCGCGCGATTACTTTGGGTGCCGCCTATACGCTCAGGATGGACCATCTGATCGGCAGTATCGAGATCGGCAAATTCGCGGACTTCGCGGTGCTGGCGGACGACCCCAGCGAGATCGCCGCAGAGCGATTGAAGGACGTCGAAGTGTGGGGCACGGTGTTGGGCGGCCGTGTTTTCCAGTCGCCGGCGACATGAATGGCGCCGCTGCATCGAGCGCGCCGCCACCCATTGCGCTGGTGGTGGTCGGCGGCTATCTGGGCGTGGGAAAGACGACCTTGCTCAACCATGTGCTGTCGCACGCGGGGCAGCGCCGGGTGGCCGTGCTGGTCAACGATTTCGGCGATATCAATATCGACGCCTCCCTGATCCGCGAGCGAACCGACGACGTCATCAATCTGGAAAACGGCTGTATCTGCTGCTCGATCGGCGGCCGCCTCGTCGACGCGCTGCTGAAAATCAGCGCGCGTCCTGAGCGTCCCGAGTTGCTGATCATCGAAGCGAGTGGCGTCTCCGATCCCGTGAAGATCGCGCAGATCGGCCTGCTCGACCGGGCGTTCAGGCTGGTCGGGATCATCGTGGCGGTCGACGCGGAACGTATTCAGGAGACGTTGCAAGACCCCTACGTCGGCGACATCGTGCGCCGGCAGATCGCAGGCGCCACGGCGCTCGTGCTGACCAAAACAGACCTCGTCACAGCGCCGGAAAAAGCGACGGCGACGGCTGCGGTGTCGGCGCTCGCCACCACCGCCATTCTGCTTGAATCGAGCAACGGGGCAATCCCGCTGGAACTGATCTTCGACGCCAGCGTGGCGCCTCGGCAGCGCGCCGGCGGACCGGGCCTCACGAGCGTCAGCAACACCGGCAGCCATCCGGGCATTTACAGTTTTTCCTTTCGATCGGACTCGCGCCTCGACAGGAAGAAGCTCAAGAATGCTTTCCGGACCCTGTCCGCTCCGCTCCTGAGAGCCAAAGGCATCGTCTGGTTCGAGCAGGATATCTCGCCGCAGGAACTCCATGTGGTCGGCGGGCGCATTCTGATCACGCCTTTTACAGGCAACGCCCCACGCGAATCGACGATCGTCCTGATCGGCCGTTTTACCGATGAAGACGAGCACGCCGTGAAGCGTTGCCTTGAAGGCACGCAAGCGCTAACCCGCCACTAGCGAGCCACGGCATCTGTGCGGATCGCGCGATCCGCGTCCTCGCGAATCAACCGGCGTCTACGCCACGGGCGCTGCACCAGGCGAAAGCGGCGCACTGGCTCTACCGTCCGGCGCACGCAAAACCTACACTTTTCTCGACGGATCGCCGCGTGTGCGGCATCACGAAACAGACCCAGAATCATCACGCAGGAGACATGCATGGCCACTACAGAAACGTCCGCCCCGATCGTTACCGCTGAGACGCTCGCGGCATTTTCCGATGCATTCAACCGGCACGACGCCAATGCGCTAATGACCTTCATGACCGAAGACTGCGTGTTCGACGCAGCGGGCGGCAGTGAAGTATATGGCGCGCGCTTTGTCGGCCGCGATGCCGTGCGCGCCGCATTCGAAGCGGTCTTCAAGACCTTCCCGGATGCGCATTGGGGCAAGGGCCGTCATTACGTTATCGGTGAGCGCGGCGTGTCCGAATGGGTGTTCACCGGCACCCATGCGGAAGGCTGGCGCATCGAAGCGGAAGGGTGCGACCTTTTCGAGTTTCGCGATGGACTGATCGCGAAGAAGCGCGCCTTCCGCAAGGAACGTCCGAAGCAGAACGTTTGATGCCGACGAGGAGCTTCACATGGCGCAAAGTGTAATCACACGGGTCGGCGAAGGCCTGTCTGGTGGTCGGGACAGTGCGACGCAATACGACCCGACCTACGACCCGCTGGTGTCTCCTGGGCCGGGGCAGGGCAAACAGTACGCACCGACCTACTGGGTCGCGACTGCCGGCACGCCGCCGCCCGATGACGGACCGATCACGAAAGACATCGACGTGGACGTCGCGATCATTGGCGGCGGCTATACCGGGCTCGCGACAGCGCTCTGCCTCGCCCGCGAGCATGGCATCAAGGCCGTCGTGCTCGAGGCCAACAAGACGAGCTGGGGCTGCAGCAGCCGCAACGGTGGACAAGGCCAGAATGCTTCGGGACGTCTGTCGCGTTCCCAATGGATCGAGCGATGGGGCAAGGACGTCGCGCTGAAAATGCACGACGAGATCCAGGAGGGCTTCGACAATTTCAAGTCGCTGGTCGCCGAGATCGATTGCGATCCGCAGCCTGGCGGGCACTTTCTGATTGCGCACCGGCCGCGCATGATGGCGAAACTCGCCGCCGAAGCAAAAGTATGGAAGGACGTCTTCGGTTACCCGTCTGAGCTCTACGATCAGGCCACGTTTCGCCGCGAGTTCGTCAACGATTCCGAAGCGGCCGGCGCGCTGCATGAACCCGAGGGGATCGGCATTCATGCATTGAAGCTCGCATACGGCTATCTGCGGCTGGCGCGCGAAGCGGGCGCCCGCGTGCATCCGGCAAGCCCGGTAACGGGCTGGGAGACCATCAACGGCATCCATCATCTGCGCACGCCAGGCGGCATTGTGCGGGCGCGATCCGTGGGTATCGCGACAGGCGCTTATACGGCGCAAAACCTCCATCCGTCACTCACAAGCCGTGTGATGCCGATCCTGTCGAATTCGATGGTGACGCGTCCGCTCACACAGCAGGAAATTGCCGCGTGCAATTTTCGAACGACGCAGGTTCTCACCGACACACGCACCCTGCGTTTCTACTATCGCTTCCTGCCGGACAATCGGCTGCAGATCGGCAGCCGTAGCGCGATTACCGGCGCCGATGCACCGAACTCCCGTCACTTCGAATTGCTCGTCGAAGGCATGGGCCGCAAGTTCCCCGCGTTGCGCGGTGTCGCGATCGACTACTCGTGGTGGGGCTGGGTGGACGTGAGCCACGACATGATGCCGCGCGTCTGTCAGCCGGACCCCAGGCAGTCGGTGTATTACGCGCTCGGCTACGGCGGCAACGGTGTATCGTATTCACAGCAGGCCGGGCGCCGGCTCGCCGAACGCATCGCAGGCAAAGGCTCGAAACAGACCTTGCCGATATTCACGTCGCCGTTGCCTGGCCACCCGTTCGCACCGTTCCGTCGAATCGGTCAACGGATGCTCTATCAGATGTATTTCAGGCGCGACGAGAAACCCTGAACGTGGCCGGCGTACCGCGCCCTATGCGGTACGCCGAATGCCACTCGCTGCGCATCTTGCGCACGGCGCCGCGCAGGCGGGCAGGTTTGCGCGTTCAACCATAACAAAACATCATGCAGCGAGGCGCGTGAGCGCCTTCGCTCGATCCGCAATTGTCGGCGCCAGGGCTTCAGGTACTGCACATACAGCAGCGCCGGGCCGGTGCCGGAATGAACAGGATATGGAGGTGACATGCAAGCATCGATGAATAAAAGCGAATTGAAGACTGGGCTCAAGCAACGCCATATGACGATGATCGCGCTAGGCGGCGTGATCGGCGCGGGCCTCTTTGTCGGTAGTGGAGTGGTGGTGCAGCAGGCCGGGCCGGCCGCCGTCCTGTCGTTTCTGATTACCGGCGGCCTGATCGTGCTGGTCATGCGCATGCTGGGCGAAATGGCGTGCGCGATGCCCGCAGTCGGCTCGTTTTACGAATACGCGCGCCTCGCCTTCGCCGGCAAGCGCGGCCCCGGCAAGCTCGCCGGTTTTCTGACCGGCTGGATGTACTGGTATTTCTGGGTCATCGTCGTCGCGGTCGAAGCGGTGGCCGGTGCGAAACTCGTGCAGTTCTGGCTACCGGATACGCCGGCGTGGGCGATCAGCCTCGTCCTGCTGGTGGTGTTGACCGCGACTAACCTGATTTCGGTCGGCAGTTACGGGGAATTCGAGTTCTGGTTCGCGTCCATCAAGGTCGCGGCGATCATCGTGTTCCTGTTCCTGGGCGGTTTGTATGTGCTGGGACTGTGGCCCGCATCGATGCATACCACGGCGGTGATGCCCACACTTTTTGCGCACGGAGGACTGATGCCCAGGGGGATCGGCCCGGTGTTGAGCGGTGCGGTCGCCGCGACGGGTTTTTACTTCGGCGCCGAGATCGTCACCATTGCGGCCGCCGAAGCGCATGAGCCGGTCAAGGCGGTTGCCAAAGCAACCAACTCGGTGATTACCCGCGTGCTGTTTTTCTATGTCGGCTCGATCCTGCTCGTGGTTGCGCTGGTGCCGTGGGATTCTCCGAAAATGGCCACGCCATATGTCAGTGCGCTCGACGCGATGGGTATTCCGGCCGCCGCGAATGTGATGAACGCGATCGTGTTGACGGCGGTGCTGTCAGCCCTCAATTCCGGCCTCTACGCCGCCTCGCGGATGATTTTTGCGCTGACCCGCCATGGCGATGCGCCTGCCGCGCTTGCGAAGGTCAACCGCCGCGGCGTGCCGGTTCGGGCGATCCTGATCGGAACGTTGTTCGGCTACGTATCGGTCGTCATGTCGTACGTATCGCCCGATACGGTGTTCGCCTTCCTCGTCAACTCGTATGGCACGGTGGCCATCTTCGTCTATGTGCTGATCGCGCTGTCACAACTGAAGCTGCGTGCCCGGCTCGAACGCGAGGCGCCGGAAAAGCTGAGGGTGAGAATGTGGTGCTACCCGTACCTGACCTGGTTCGCGATCGTCGGCATGGTCGGCATTCTGGTGGCGATGGCGTTCATCCCGGATCAGCGCACGCCGCTGTGGCTCGGAGTCGTGAGTCTAGGCGTGCTGCTGGTGGCGTATGTGTGGCGAGCCCGCAAGCGTCCGGCGACCGCTGTTGAAGCGGAATTCGTGGACTATCGCCCGCACACTCATTGAAGCCTTGAAGCGCGTATTGATGGTTGGCCGCGCAGCGGGTGTCGTTGGTGACCACCGCTGCGCACCGGCTGCACGCTTCACGCGGGCCGGCTACTTGCGCGCCGCTGCTGTCGCCGTTGCGGTTGTGTTGGCGGCTGCCGTCGCCGTCGCCATGGGCTGAAGCAGGGGGCCGATCCGCACGGCGGTTTCCTTCAACTTCGGCACCCCTTTCAGCAGATCCTCGAGACTCGCGCGCGCCGTGGGTGCATGGACCGCCAGCGCCGCGAGCACACGACCATCCTCCACGCTGCGCACCGGCACCGCGATCGCCACCATCCCGCGCACGAATTCCTCGTTGTCGACGCCAATGCCACGCACGGCGAGCCGGTCGAGTTCCGCTTCGAGCAGATCCGCATCGGTGAGCGTGCGATAGGTCATCGCCTTGAGTTGCAAACGTCTGATCGCGAGCCCGCGCTCGGCCGGCGTCATCTGCGACAGAAACAGCTTGCCGCTCGCGGTGCAGTGCAGCGGCACGCGCGTGCCCGGTTGCATGTGCAGCCTGAGCGGCTCAGTCGTCTCGACGCGCTCGACGTAGAGCACGGTATCGCCGTCGAGGACGGTGAGGTTGCAGGTCTCCCCCAGCGCGTCCACGAGGGTGCGCAGCAACGAGCGGCACGCGCGCGTAAACGTGCTGTTCGCAAGCGTGGTCAGAGCGAGCTGGGCGGCACGTGGACCGAGTGCGATGGCGCGATCGGCGCCGCGCGAATCGGGCATATGCGTGACGTAACCGCGTGCTTCCAGGGCGTCGATCAGGCGCATCAACGTCGCCTTTGGAATCAGCAGACGTGAGGACAGTTGGGAAAGCGAAAACGGATGACCCGCCGCCGCGAGCTGCTCCAGCACGTTGAGGGCGCGCAGGACGCGTGAGTCTTCGGCGGACTCGTCAGGAGGGGAGGCGCGACGCGCGATGTCTCTCATTGGTTTTTCCACCGCGGATGAAGGTGAAGGCAGCCCGGGCGGATCAGTGACAACCCGGATGGGTACATTCGACCAGAATGAAAAATGAAACAAAAAGGGCGGTTTTCGTACCGGATTCTCGAATCGTAACCGGATTCTCTTGAGTCCGAAATAGTGATCCAATAAATTGGGATGAAACCTGCCAATTTTTAAAGCAAAACATCAGGACGGAGACTTCATCCATGACACGGAGTTTCGACTACGTCGTCGTCGGCGCGGGATCGGCCGGCTGTGTGCTGGCCAACCGGCTTTCGGAAAGCGGCCGCTATTCGGTGTGCCTGCTCGAAGCCGGCCCGCCGGACCGTTTTCTGTGGATTCATATCCCGATCGGTTACGGCAAAACCATGTTTCATCCGGTCTACAACTGGGGCTTTTACACTGATCCGGATCCGAACATGCTCGGCCGCAAGCTCTATTGGCCGCGCGGTCGCACGCTGGGAGGCAGCAGTTCGATCAACGGACTGATCTACATTCGCGGCCAGAAAGAGGACTACGACCACTGGGCCGCGCTCGGCAATCGCGGCTGGAGCTGGCAGGACTGTCTGCCGTACTTCCGGCGGCTCGAACACAACGAACTCGGCGAGTCGCCGACGCGCGGCGTCGATGGGCCGTTGTGGGCCTCCACGATCAAGCAGCGTCACGAACTGGTGGATGCGTTCATCGCGGCGTCGAATCGCCTGGGCGTACCCACCGTCGACGACTTCAATCAGGGCGATCAGGAAGGGGTCGGCTACTATCAACTGACCACCCGGCAAGGCTGGCGCTGTTCGACCGCGGTGGCTTACCTCAAGCCGGCACGCAGCCGTCCGAATCTGCACATCGAGACCGATGCGCTGGCCTCGAAGATTCTATTCGAAGGCACGCGGGCGACCGGCATCCGCTACGTGCAGCACGGCAAAGTGCAGGAAGTGCGGGCGCATCGAGAGGTCGTGCTCACGGCGGGCGCGCTGCAGTCGCCGCAATTGCTTCAGGTCTCGGGCGTGGGGCCGGCGAAGCTGCTCAACGAGTTCGGGATTCCGGTGGTCGCCAATCGGGCCGGTGTCGGCGAGAACCTGCAGGACCATTTGCAGGTGCGCCTGACCTACGAAGTAACCCGGCCCATCACGACCAACGACTTGCTGCACTCCTGGACGGGCCGCGCGAAGATGGGCCTGCAATGGGCGTTGTTTCGCGAAGGACCGCTTTCGGTCGGCATCAATCAGGGCGGGATGTTCTGCCGCGCGTTGCCGGACGAAGCGAAAACGCCCGATATCCAGTTCCATTTCTCGACGCTTTCGGCCGACACCGCCGGCGGCGATGTGCACGACTTTCCCGGCTGCACCTATTCGATCTGCCAGTTGCGGCCGCAGTCGCGCGGCGTGGTGAGGATTCGTACCGACGACATGCGCGATGCGCCGTCCATCCAGCCGAATTATCTCGCGACCGAGCTCGATCGCCACACGACGGTCGCGGGCGTGCGGTTCGCGCGCCGGGTCGCTGCAACCGAGCCGATGGCATCGCTGATGAAGCGCGAAGTGCGCCCGGGCCCGCAGGCACAAACTGACGACGAACTGCTGCACTTTTGCCGCGAATACGGTCAGACGATTTTTCATCCGTCGGGCACCGCGAAGATGGGCGTGGCGAGCGATCCGGGCGCGGTGGTGGATGAGCGATTGCGCGTCTATGGCACGCGCGGGCTGCGCGTGGTCGACTGCTCGATCATGCCGACGCTGGTGTCCGGCAATACCAACGTGCCGATCGTGATGGTCGCGGAAAAAGCGTCCGGCATGATTCTCGAGGACGCCCGCGCCGATGCCCGGCAGGTCGAGGACATGCAGCCGCTGGGCATGGTTGAACACCACTGAAGCACCGGCAGTGAAGCAGAGATACGGCAGAAAAGTGAGGGAAATAAGCAGCAACGAGCGGCAGGAAGCAAAACGAGCGGTACCTGGAGAGCTGCATTCGAAGGCGATAAAAGCAGCGCACAGGTAGCGAAATTCGCGCCCCGGAGGAGACAGACAGGGGCTTCGGATCGTGCGGCGTCGTGACGACGGCCCACGGCCATGATCGGAGGAGGCGTTATGGCAATCGATAAGCGGGTTGTGCGTCGCGTTGCGTTTGCGAGCGTGATTGGTGCGACGGTTGAGTGGTACGACTTTTTTCTGTACGGCGTCGTTGCAGGCATTGTCTTCAACAAGCTTTATTTTCCCGCCCACGACCCACTCGTCTCGACGATGCTCGCCTACGGCACCTTCGCCGTCGGCTTTATCACGCGGCCGCTCGGCGGCGTGATTTTCGGTCACTTCGGCGACAAGGTCGGACGCAAATCCGCGTTGATCTGCACGCTCATCATCATGGGGATTTCGACAGCCGGCGTGGCCTTCGTGCCGACTTTCGCCCAGATCGGCATCTGGGCGCCGATCCTGCTGCTCACACTGCGCGTGCTTCAGGGCATCGGGCTGGGCGGCGAATGGGGCGGCGCGGTGCTGATGGCTTACGAGTACGCGCCGCCCGACCGGCGCGGTCTGTATGCGAGTCTGCCGCAGATCGGCTTGTCGATTGGCCTGTGCCTCGCCTCGGGCATTGTCGCGGGCATTTCGCGGCTGCTGCCGGAAGCAGCTTTTCTCTCGTGGGGCTGGCGTCTCGCGTTTGCCGCCTCGCTCGTACTCGTGGTGATCGGCCTCTACATCCGCCTCAAGGTCATGGAGACGCCCGAGTTTCTCGCGCTCAAGCGCAACCGGCGCGATGTGAAGATTCCGTTCGTCGACATGATCACGCGCTATCGCAGTTCAGTCCTGCTCGGCATGGGCGCGCGCTGGATCGACGGCGTGTTCTTCAATATCTTCGCCGTGTTCATGATCGGCTACCTCACGCAACATCTTTCGATGAGCCGTACCGAAGCGCTCACCGGCGTCATGATCGCCGCCATGGTGATGTGCTTCTTCATTCCGTTCTTCGGCAGGATGTCCGATCTGCTGGGGCGTGCCCGCGTGTACCGCTGGGGCTCGCTGATCTGCGGCCTTTCGGTGCTGCCGGCGTTCTGGCTGATGGAGAGCCAGGCCGGCAATACGATGATGGTATGGCTCGGGATCGTGATTCCGTTCGGCATCTTCTACGCGATGGTGTATGGCCCGGAAGCGGCGCTGTTCGCCGAACTCTTCGACCCGGAAGTGCGCTACACGGGCATCTCGTTCGTCTACCAGTTCTCGGGCATCTTCGCGAGCGGCCTCACGCCGATCATCGCCACGGCGCTTTTACGCATGAACGGCGGCAAGCCGTGGTTCGTGTGCGCTTACGTGGTGTTGTCGGCGCTGTTGTCGGCGTGGTCGGCGCGAGCGATGGAACGGCGCACGAAACCCTTCGAGGCCGTGGCCACCATGCGGTGACGGTCGCGCCCGTTTTCACAACCCGCGGCAGCGCATGCCGCATGCAGCAGCGCGCCGTCGTTATGACGAGGCGCGGAGGACTAGAGAGTGACGGATATTGTGATTGGCAAACCCGACAGAATGGTCGCGGTACGCAGTGTTTTTGGCATCGATTCCAGCCTGATGGTGCCCGCGTTCAGCGAGCGCGACGACCACGTGCCGGAGATCGACGAGGTCTACCGCTTCAATCCGGAGGTGACGCTCGCGATCCTCGCGGGCTTCAGCCGCGACCGCCGGGTGATGGTGCAGGGCATGCACGGCACCGGCAAGTCGACCCACGTCGAGCAGGTCGCGGCGCGGCTCAACTGGCCGTGCGTGCGCGTCAATCTCGACGGCCATATCAGCCGTCTCGATCTGGTCGGCAAGGACGCGATCGTCGTGCGCGATGACCTGCAGGTGACCGAGTTCCAGGAAGGCATCGTGCCATGGGCATTGCAACGCCCGGTCGCGCTGATCTTCGACGAATACGACGCGGGCCGCCCGGACGTGATGTTTGTGATCCAGCGCATTCTGGAGCGCGACGGCAAGTTCACGCTGCTCGATCAGAACCGCGTGATCCACCCGCATCCGTACTTCCGCATGTTCGCCACCACCAACACGGTCGGCCTCGGTAACCTGAACGGCCTGTATCACGGCACGCAGGTGCTCAATCACGCGCAGATGGATCGCTGGAACGTCGTGGCGACGCTCAACTACCTGCCGCGTGCGGAAGAAGCGGGTATCGTGCTCGCGCGCGTGCCGGAGCTGGCCGACGAAGCGGGGCGCGCGTTGATCGAATCGATGGTGAGCGTGGCCGAACTGACGCGCAAGGGCTTCGCGAACGGCGACCTGTCGACGCTGATGTCGCCGCGCACCGTGATCAACTGGGCGGAGAATTGCCAGATTTTCCGCGATCCGGCGATGGCCTTTCGCCTGACCTTCCTCAACAAGTGCGACGAGGCCGAGCGCTCGATCGTGGCGGAGTATTTCCAGCGCTGCTTCGGCCGCGAACTGGATGCCGCGGCCGGCACCGAAGACCTGGCGGCGGGATCGTGATGATGACGTCGGACCGGCAGACAGCGCGTCTTATAGCGCAACGCGAGGCACTCTGCGCGGCGGCCGTGCGCGCGCTGACAGGCGACGCCGCGTTGCACTACCGTGACGGCCGTTTATGCCGCGACCTGCGGCCGCTGCCGTTGCACGCGCCGCACCTGCGCACGAATCCCCAATCGGACGACTTCGCGTCGTTGCGCGGTGCCGCCGACGGCGCGGCCTTGCGCCTCATGCACTCCGACGCGCTGCTGCATAGCCGGCTCTGCCCCGTGGATCCGGTCGAGCGGCTGGTGTTCGAATTGCTCGAACAATTGCGCTGCGAAACGCAAACACCGCCCGGCATGCCGGGCCTCGTGCGCAATCTGCGCGAGCGTTTCGAGGCGTGGTCGCGCGCTTTCTATCGCGCCGGGCTCGCCGAGGATCATCTAGGCATCCTGCTGTACACGGTGGCGCAAATAGCGTGGTCGCGCCTCACGGGTTGGCCTGTGCTGGAAGAGACCGAGGGACTGATCGAAGCCACGCGCGCCGCCATTGTGCCCGCGCTGGGCGTGTCGCTGGCCGGCTTGCGCCGGCATTGCGCGGAGCAGGGCGCGTTCGCGGTTCATGCGCTCGAACTGGCACGCCTCGTCGGCGAGATGATCCGCGCAGCGAGGGCGCAGCAGGTAGAGGCGCGGGACGATCCGCAGGACACCGACGACGACAAGGCGCGCACGGCGTTTTCGCTCTGGTTCGATGTCGAGGACAACGACCACGAGGACATGGCGATAGCGCTCACCGGCGAGAGCCGTGTGCTGGGGGCTTCGCAGCAGGGCTACCGGGCGTACACCACGCGCTACGATCGCGAGATCCGTGCAAGCGCGCTGATCCGCAAGGCGGTGCTCGGTGAGTATCGCGAGCGGCTCGACGAGCGCATTGCCGCTCTCGGCATCAACGTCGCGCGACTCGCGCACGCGCTGAAGGCGGCGCTTGCGGTTCCCCAACGCGACGGCTGGTCATTCGGCGAAGAGCAGGGCCGCATCGACGGGCGACGCCTCGCGCAACTGGTCAGTTCGCCGGCCGAGCGGCGCCTGTTCCGGCTGGAACGGTACACCCCGTTGGCCGACTGCGCGGTGAGCTTTCTGATCGACTGCTCGGGGTCGATGAAAGCGCACATCGAGCCGGTTGCGATCATGGTGGACATCCTCACGCGCGCGCTCGACCAGGCCGGCGTGAGCACCGAGGTATTGGGCTTTACCACCGGCGCCTGGAACGGCGGCCGCGCCCGGCTCGACTGGCTGGCGCAGGGCCGGCCACGTCATCCCGGACGGCTCAACGAAGTCTCCCACCTCGTGTTCAAGGACGCGGCGACCAGCTGGCGCCGCGCCCGCGCGGATATCGCCGCGCTCTTCAAGGCCGATCTGTTTCGCGAGGGTGTGGACGGCGAGGCGGTCGATTGGGCCTGTGCACGGCTCGTCGCGCGCGCCGAGGCGAGACGGATACTGATCGTGATTTCAGACGGCAGTCCGATGGACAGCGCGACCGGCCAGGCCAACGACGCCTGGTATCTCGACAACCATCTGAAGGAAGTGGTGGCGCGCCACGAAGCCGTGCGCGACGTGGAGGTGCTCGGCCTCGGCGTCGGACTCGATCTCAGCCCGTATTACCGCCGTTGTCTGGCCGTGGACCTGTCGGTGCCGCCGGACATGAAGCTATTCGCCGAGCTTGTCGGATGGATTGGCGCGCGCCGGCAGGCCGGCGTGCGCTAGCGGAACCTTCACGGCCTCACTTCGCTTGCAACTGCAGTGAAGCCTGCTCGGCGGCGGTGTGCGCCTGCACGCCGGTCACCGCGATCACGTAGTAGATATCGTCGGCGCTGCAGCCGCGCGACAGATCGTTGGCCGGTTTGTTCAGGCCTTGCAGCAAGGGGCCGATGGCCTTCGCGCCGCCAATGCGCTCGGCCAGCTTGTAGCCGATATTGCCGGCTTCGAGGCTGGGGAAGATCAGCACGTTGGCGTGACCATGCACCTGCGAATGTTCGACCTTGCGCATGGCGATTTCCGACACGATCGCGGCGTCGAGCTGCACGTCGCCGTCGATCGCCAGATGCGGACGCAATGCCTCTCACCCGCGGGTCGCTTCCACGACCTTGTCGACGGCCGCGTGGTGGGCGCTGCCGCTGGTCGAGAACGACAGCATGGCGACCCGCGGCTCGTCCATCAGCAGGCTTTGCGCGCTGTCGGCGGCGGCCATCGCGATCTCGGCCAGTTCGTCGGCGTCGGGATTCCACCACCAGTCGCGCAGTCGGAAAAAATCAGGCCGCCTTTGAGCGTGTGGAACGGCTCGCACAGCATCATCAGAAAGAAGCTCGACACCAGTTTGAACGACGGGTCGAACGCCGATGATCTGGATCGCGGTGCGCACCACGTCGGCGGTCGTGTAGACCGCGCCGGCCACCGAACCGTCGGCGTGGCCGAGCCGCACCATCAGGTTGGCGAAGACACAGGGGCTTCTGGACTTCGAGTTTTGCTTCGTCGAGCGTCATGCCTTTCCGGCTGCGCAGGGCGAATAATTCGCGCGCAAAAGGCGGCGGTGAGCGGTGACGTGGCCGGGTCCACCAGTTCCATCCCGGACAGATCGATGCCCTCGCTCTCGGCGGCCTCGTGGATGCGCGCGGCGCTCGCCGACCAGCACGATGCGGGCGATGCCTTCACGGGTGGCGCGTTGCGCCGCCTGCAGGACGCGCGGCTCTTCCGCCTCGCTCAGCACGATGCGCGTCGGCGAAGTGCGGGCGTGTTCGATGATGCGGTTGATTGCTTTCATGAGACAGATGCGAACCCGGTAGTCGAACGGCGCAACGAACCATTAAAAAGGCCGGAAACGGCGGGGAAGCCCCGTTTCCGGCCTGCCGGGCATCAGGGGATGCTTCCCCTGAGCCAGAACACCCAGACGACGGGTGAATCAGACGTAGTCCTTGTACTTGTCGAGCAAGCGCACCGGCTTGGCCAGCGCGTCGCGGCGGAACGGGTCGCCGAGCTCGCGCGTGCACATGATCTCGATGATGGTGGTCTTGCCGTGATTCATCTGCAGGTCGATGGCGCGCTTGAGCGCCGGGCCGACGTCCTCCAGCTTGTCGACGACGATGCCTTCGGCGCCCATCGCCCGGCGATCTCCGCGAAGCTCTCGTTGTCGAGCTCGCCGGCGACGAAGCGGCGGTTGTAGAAGTCCACCTGGTTCTTCTTCTCCGCGCCCCACTGGCGGTTGTGGAAGACCACCGCGGTGACCGGAATGTTGTGGCGCACGCAGGTCATGATCTCCATCAGGCTCATGCCCCAGGCGCCGTCGCCGGCGTAGGAGACGGCCGGGCGGTGCGGCGCGGCGACCTTGGCGCCGATGATGGTCGGGAACGCGTAGCCGCAGTTGCCGAAGCTCATCGGCGGCGAAGAAGCTGCGCGGCTTCTCGAAGCGCAGGTAGCTGTTGGCCACCGAGTTGATGTTGCCGATGTCGGTGGAGACCATCACGTGCGTCGGCATCGCCTTTTCCAGCTCGCGCAGCACCTGGCGCGGATGCAGCTAGGTGCCGCCGCCGGCTGCGCTCGTCCTTCTGCTCCTCGATCATGTCGAGGCTGTACGGGTCGCGCTCGTGGGTCCAGCTCGTCGAGCTCCTTCTCCCACGCGGCCTTCTCGGCGGCGATCTGTCGTGGCGCGCTCCTCGCGCGTGGCGTCGCAGGCGAGCGTGCTTGCCTTCGAGGCGCTGCGTGAGCGCGACGGCCGCGGCCTTCGCGTCGCCGCAGATGCCGACGGTGATCTTCTTCACCAGGCCCGAGCATCTTGTGGTCGGCATCGATCTGGATGATCTTGGCGTTCTTCGGCCAGTAGTCCATGCCGTGCTGCGGCAGCGTGCCGAACGGGCCCAGCGCGAGCCGAGCGCGATCACCACGTCGGCCTGGGCGATCAGCTTCATCGCCGCCTTGGAGCCCTGGTAGCCGAGCGGGCCGCACCACAGCGGGTGGCTGGCGGGGAACGAGTCGTTGTGCAGGTAGCTGTTGACGACCGGCGCGCCGAGCCGCTCGGCGAGCGCCTTGCACTCCTCGATCGCATCGCCCATGACGACGCCGCCGCCGGAGATGATGACCGGGAACTTCGCGCTGCGCGAGCAGTTCGGCCGCTTCGTTCAGGCTCTTGCTCGCCGCCGGCGCCGCGGTCGAGGCGCTGCGGCTTCGGGATCTCGGCCTTGATCTCGCCGTAGAAGTAGTCGCGCGGGATGTTGAGCTGGGTCGGTCCCATCTCGGCGATGCGCGCGGTCGAAGCAGCGGCCGGTGAACTCGGCCATGCGCGCGGGTTGTGTGACGTGGCCCTGGTACTTGGTGAACTCCTGGAACATCGGCAGCTGCTTGGCTTCCTGGAAGCCGCCCAGGCCCATGCCCATCGTGCCCGTCTCGGGCGTGATCATCACCACCGGGCTGTGCGCCCAGTAGGCCGCGGCGATCGCGGTGACGCAGTTGCTGATGCCGGGGCCGTTCTGGCCGATGACCACGCCGTGGCGGCCGGAGACGCGCGCATAGCCGTCGGCCATATGGCCGGCGCCCTGCTCGTGCACGACCGGGATCGAGACGAATGCCGGCCGGCGCGAAGATGTCCATCGCGTCCATGAAGGCCGAGCCCATGATGCCGAACATGTCGGTCACGCCATTGGCGGCCAGGGTCTCGACGAAGGCTTCGGAGGGGGTCATGGCCTGCGGGCCGCTGACGGGGGTGTGATCGCTCATGAGGGCTGTCTCCGGGTTATGATTAAAACGGAACAAATGGTTCCGAAAAATGTTAGCTTGTCTAAAATGTAGACCAGTGTCATGGTTCTGGTCAATAGGTAAAATTCAATAAACGGTATGATTTGTACCTAAAATTATCGTGCGTAGTTGGGCCGGATTGCATGGCCCGGGCACGGTCAGCTCCACGGCAACGAGTAGGTTTTTATGTTGGTGAAGCTTTTTATCGCCTCCTGCACGCCTTCCTTGTAGCCAAGACCGGAATCCTTGATGCCGCCGAACGGCGTCAGTTCGAGCCGGTAACCGGGCACTTCGCGCACGTTCACACTGCCGACCTCCAGTTCGGCGATAAAGCGCGTGATGTAGTCGAGGCGATTCGTGCACACAGAGGACGACAAGCCGTAGTCCGTCGAATTGGAAATCCGGATCGCGTCGTCGATATCCTTGAAGCGGATCACTGGCGAGACCGGCCCGAAGGTTTCGTATTTGACGAGCGGCATATCGGGCGTGACATGATCGACGACCGTGGGCGAATACAACGCCCCATCGCGGAGATTGCCGTACAGCAGCGTCGCGCCGCGGCTCACCGCATCGTTCACCTGTGCTTCGAAAAACTTCGCCGCCGGCTCGTCGATGACCGTGCCCATGTCGGTTGCCGGGTCCGCCGGATCGCCGTAACGGATTGCGCGGGTCTTTTCCACCAGCAACTCGACAAAGCGATCGGCCACCGCCTCGTGCACCAGAATCCGCTTGATCGCCGTGCAGCGCTGCCCCGAGTTTTTATAGGATCCCGAAACGGCGAGCGTGCTGGCTTCTTCCAGATCGGCATCTTCCATCACGATGATCGGATCGTTGCCGCCGAGTTCGAGCACGGCGCGCCGGTAACCCATCTTGCCTGCAATGTATTTGCCGATCGGCACACCGCCGGTAAACGTAATCAGATCCACATGCTCATTGGTGATCAGCTCGTCGGCGATTTCTTTCGGGTCGCCTGTAATGACCTGCAGCATCTGTTGCGGCAGGCCGGCGGCATACAGAATGTCGGCCAGCAGATAGGTGGAGAGCGGCACCTTCTCCGAGGGTTTGACGACGATCCGGTTATTGGTCGCGATCGACGGCACGATCTTGTGCGCGACCTGGTTCATCGGATGATTGAACGGCGTGATCGCGGAGATCACACCCAGCAGCGGATCGCGCTGCGTATACACCCGGCGCTTCTTGCCGTGCGGGGTGAGGTCGCAGGAAAACACCTGGCCGTCGTCTTTCAGCGCTTCATTCGCGCCGAAGATCAGCACGTCGCTGACACGGCCGGCTTCGTACAGCGAGTCCTTCTTGCACAGCCCGGCTTCGGCGGTAATCAGATCCGAGATTTCTTCGGTGCGCTCACGGACAATGTCCGCCGCGCGCCGCAGAATCTGTGCGCGCTCGTAACGCGTGAGCCGTGCGCGATATGCGTGGGCATAGGCGAAAGCGTGTCGCACGTCAGCGAGCGTGGCTTTGGGCACGGTGCCGACCAGCTCGCCGTTGTACGGATTGAAAACTTCGATGATTTCCGTGCGCCGGATTTTTTCTCCGCCGATACGCAGTGATTCATGACGAACCTGCAACGACGGCCGTATTTCCACGATGGCGTTCATGCTGACTCCAGCGATAACAGACAGCTGAAGTATTGCCGAGGGAAGAGGCGAACGCGTAGAGCCAGCTTGGGTCAATCGCTGAGTCCACGTTGCGCGGCGGGCGCCGTATGGCACCCGAAACGCGTGCGGCATGCCGAAACGACAGTACCTTCGCGGGCAAGACGGCGGCGCAGCGTTTCATACGCAAATTCATGCGCAAGTTCATGCGCAAGTTCATACGCAAATGAGTGACGCGATCGTGTCGGTCCCCGAACACGATCGCGTCCATGCCATGCTTCTCCTGATGCCCACGCGCAGGATGGGCGAGCGAGCCTCTGCGATTACACGCGGCCTTTCCACGGGCACGAGCACGCGTTCGAGGTGACGCATCAGCAGATCAAAGCATAGAGCGAAGAAGCCGATGACGATGATGCCCATGATCACGACGTCGCTGGCGAGGAATTCGGCGGCATTGAGCACCATGAAGCCGAGCCCGCTCGTCGACGCCACCATTTCCGCCGCCACGAGTGTCGTCCAGCCGACGCCGATACCGATCCGCATGCCGGTGAAAATTTCCGGCAACGCGGACTTCAGGATCACGTAGAGCACCACCTGCGTGCGCGAGGCACCCATTGAATAGGCCGCGTGAATCTGCTCGATCGACACCGACCGTACGCCCGAGCGCGCGGCAATGGCGAGCGGCGCGAAGATCGCCAGATAGATCAGAAAGACCTTGGAGAACTCGCCGATGCCGAACCAGATGATGATCAGCGGCAGATAGGCGAGCGGCGGAAGCGGCCGATAGAATTCGATCGGCGGATCAAATACACCGCGCGCAAAGCGCGACACGCCCATCATGATGCCGATCGGAATGGCCGTGACGCAGGCGAGCGCAAAGGCGCCGAACACGCGCAGCAAACTGATGCCGGTGTGTTGCGCGAGCGTCGAATTGGCGAAACCTTCCGTGGCGACATAGATAAACTTCGCGTACACGGCCTGCGGCGATGGCAGAAAGAGCGGCTTGATCCAGTGCAGGTTGGTCGCTGCAAACCACAGCCCGAGGAATGCGGCGACCGTCACGAGGCTCGTGACGATGCTGCTGCCCTGGCCGGGCACGCCGAATGTGTCACCCGGCTTGGCGGGCTTCTTGGCGAGAAGCCTTGGACGACGACCCGGTGTGCGCGGCGGCTCGGTTGACGCGTCGGATCGCAACGGCGTGGGATGGCCGTGATGCAGGATATGAGCCCCTTTTGAACTAAACATGCGTCACCTCGGCTTCGGCGGCGTGCATTTTCTCGTCGCCGTAAATAATGCTGAGCACACGCTCGCGCATTTCGATGAAATCAGGACTCGACTTGATCGCACGCGCGTCGCGTGTTTCAAGAAAACGTCGATTGAAATCGAGCTCGTAGGTGTGCGTGATGCGTCCGGGACGAGGGGACATGACGACCAGGTGGCTGGCCAGGAAAAGCGCTTCCTCGACGCTGTGGGTGATGAAGAAGAACATCTTGCTGGTCTTGGTCCAGACGTCGAGCAGCAATTCCTGAATCGTTTCGCGGGTCAGCGCGTCGAGCGCGGCCATCGGTTCGTCCATCAGCAGCATGGCCGGGTCGCAGGTCAGCGCACGGGCAATGCCGACCCGCTGCTGCATCCCGCCGGAGAGCTGATAGATCATGTGCCGGTGGAAATCCTGCAGGCCCACCAGCGCCAGATTGCGCACGGCGATCTCGCGCCGCTGCGGTTTCGGCACGCCCTGAAGCTTCAGGCCGAATTCGGCGTTGTCGATCACGTTGAGCCACGGCAGCAGCGCGTGCTTCTGGAACACCACGCCTCGATCCGCGCCCGGTCCCGCGATCGGCGTGCCGCCCAGCAGCAATTCCCCGCTGGTGGGCGCGATGAAGCCCGCCATGAGCGACAACAGGGTGGTCTTGCCACAGCCCGACGCACCCAGAGCGACGACGAAGTCACCGGAATTGATGGTCAGATTGATGTTGTCGAGCGCGTGCACAGTCTGGCCCGCACTGCGCCCGGGAAAGACGACGCTCACATCCTTGACTCTCATGCTTTCCATGTTGCCTCCTGATTCGGCAGAATCGACAGAACGGACCTGGGTTATTTGAGTTTCATCGCGGCGTCGGCATAGGCCGGGGTGACGAATTTCGAATAATCGGGCAGCACTGCGCCGATCTGTTTCTGATCCTTCAGAAAGTTCGCCGTATCCTTCAGCGCGAAGCTTGCGCGACCCGCACTGCCGCCACCCAGCCATTGCGCAGAGGCCTGCTCCTGGAGCGTGGGGAACGCATAGAGCGACAGCGATTCCGGGACGTCGGCCGGCGAGCCGCCGATCATTTTCGCGATCGCTGCCGCCTGCGGCGACGTCGCGTTCCATTGCGCGGCATTCTTCCGGTATTGCTCGTCGGCGTCGGAGATCGCCTTGACCAGTTTTGCCATGAAGTCCTTATGATCCTCGCCCCATTTGCGGTCGACTGCAATCCCGTCAAACGTGGGCTTGCCGAGTTTCGACAGATCGCCCGAAGTAATCAGCACCTTGCCGGTTTTCTTCAACTGGGCGAGTGCCGGATCCCACACGTACGCGGCATCGATATCGCCGCGTTCCCACGCTGCCACCAGCTGATTGGGCTGCATGTTGAGGATCTTCACCTCGGACGGATTGATGCCCCAATGCTGCAGCGCGAACATGGTGTGATAGTGCGTCGTGGAGACGAAGGGCACGCCGATCGTCTTGCCCTTCAGATCGGCCGGCTTGCTGATGCCGGAGCCGTTGCGCACGACCATCGCTTCAGCCTGGTTGATGTTGTCGAGAATCCAGAAGAGCTGCAGATCGACGCCCTGGCTCACGGCCGCTGCGAGCGGGCTGGAACCGATCACGCCAACCTTCACATCCCCGGAGGCCATCGCGGTCGCGACTTTCGCGCCGGATTCGAACTGCCGCCAGTTGATCTTGTAGCCCGTCTCTTTCTCGATCGAGCCGTTGGCGATCGCGACGACCCAAGGGTCGACAATCTGCTGATAGGCAATCGTGACTTCCTTGTCCTGCGCGTAGCCGGGTTGCGCCACGAGGCACGCAAGTGCCGCCAGCGCCGCGCCCGTGAGGCAATGCGCGAAGCGGCTGAGCCATTGCGGCAACTTCGGGGGGTGATCGCTTTTCATCGTAGGTCTCCAGAATAGCCTTGCGGGATACACGCGAATCGCACGTATGCAGAGGGGGGCTTGTCCCAATCGCCGGGAAAGGGTTGATGCGAGTATCGTCATTAAAAAATAGTGCCGGTTAGGGCCAGACGAGGCCGATCGTTGAGTCCACATCGGCGGGCCGGAAACGGACCCGTCCACCGGCGTTCCCGAGCCGCCGTCCTTGTGCGGGGAAACCCTCCTGCCGGGCATTCCCCAGGCCGGCGCCCGTCCCGACGCGCTCGCACGGCCGTCATCCAAACCCAGGAGAAAGCATGTCTAGTCGTACCTCGGTGGCCTTATGGACCCAGCGGTTCCAGCGCTCACCCGAGTCGAATATGAGCCTGCAAGGCCAGATTCGCCAGATGCTGGTGGCCGCGATTCTCGACGGCCAGCTGCCGCCGGAACACGCTTTGCCATCCAGCCGGGAACTGGCCGATCAGTTGAGCGTGGCGCGCAATACGGTGGTGCTCGCGTACCAGCAACTGGTTGAAGAGGGCTATCTGATCTCGCGCGAGCGCAGCGGGCATTTCGTCAATCCCGCCATACTCGAGGGGCGTCACGGCTTCAGCCCGCCGCAGACGGCACCGAGCGAGGCCGCCAACGACGCGCTCGCGCGGCCGGACTGGGACCAGCGCGTGCGCCGACGCCCGTCCGCGCAGCGCAACATCGTCAAGCCGGGCAACTGGCTGAGCTATGAATATCCGTTTATCTACGGACAGTTCGATCAGTCGCTGTTTCCGACCAACGACTGGCGCGAGTGCTGCATGAAAGCGCTATCGGTCATGGAAATCCGCAACTGGGCGCCCGACCTGATCGAGCGCGACGACGATACGCTGATCCAGCAGATCCGCACCCGCGTGTTGCCGCGGCGCGGTGTCTTCGCGATGCCGGATGAAATCGTCGTCACGATTGGCTGCCAGCAGGCGCTCTATCTCATCGCGGATCTGCTGGCGAGCGAGCAAACCACGATCGGCTTCGAAAACCCCGGCTATCCGGATGCCCGCAATATCTTCGAGAACCGCAATGCGCGGCTGCAGCCGCTGCCCGTGGATGGCGGCGGCGTGCGCCCGGTGGAGGATGCCGCTCTGCTCGCGCAATGCGACTACGTGTACGTCACGCCGAGTCACCAGTGCCCGACTACGGCAACCATGCCGATCGAGCGCCGCCATGCGCTGCTGGAACTGGCGCAGAAGCATGACTTCGTACTGATCGAGGACGACTACGAGAGCGAGAACAACTTCTCCGGCGCGCCGCACCCGGCACTGAAAAGCCTGGATACGGCCGACCGCGTGATCTATATCGGCAGCCTGTCGAAGACCTTTGCGCCTGGGTTGCGGCTCGGCTATATCGTCGGACCACGCGAGCTCGTGCGCGAACTGCGCGCGCTGCGGCGGCTCATGGTGCGCCACCCGGCGGCCTATATTCAGCGTGCCTTTGCCACTTTCCTCGCGCTTGGGCATCATGACGCGCTGCTGCGCCGGCTCGCACTCGCGTATCGGGAGCGGGCGCAGGCGCTGATGGCGGCGCTCGATACGCATCTGCCCGAGGCGCGCTATGTGCTGGTTGGCGGCGGTGCGTCGTGCTGGGTCGAGGGGCCACCCTGGCTCGATGCAACCCGGCTCGCCGAAGACGCGCTAGCCCAGGGGATCCTGATCGAACTGGGCCACGTCTTTTTCATGGAGGGGCTGGAGCAGAATCACTGCTTCCGGATGGGTTTCTCGGCGATCAAACTCGAAAAGATCGAGCCGGGTGTACGCCGGCTCGCCGAACTGGTGCGCGCGCAGCGGCCCGCGGCGTGAGAGGTTAGACCCGCCGCTAGACCCGCCGCAAAACCCGGCGCTTAGCCTTGGCTAGAACGTTTTCGCGAGTTCCCGCGCCGCGTCCTGCAGGCGGGGGACGAATTCGAGCGCGCGCGAGAGCGGCGCACGGGACACCGGCGCATGGACGGCAATCGCCGCAATGCACGTGCCGTTCTCACTCATCACCGGTGCGGCCACGCACGCAATGCCGGCGACAAACTCTTCATTGTCGATGGCAATGCGCTTGTGGGCGGTGCGATCGAGTTCCGCTTCGAGCAGTTCGGGATCGGTAATGGTATTCGGTGTAAAGCGTTCGAGCTTTAGCGTACGCACGATCGCGCTGCGTTGCTCGCGCGGCAGCATCGCCAGCAACAGCTTGCCGCTCGCGCTGCAATGCGCGGGCACATGCGAGCCGGGTTTGAGATCGAGGCGCAACGGCCACGGTGCTTCCATCCGGTCGAGATAGAGCACCTCGGTTTCGTGAAGCATGGTGAGATTGCAGGTCTCGCCGAGATCGGCGACGAGGTGCGCGAGGATGGCGTGCCGCAGCCGGCGCGCGCCGGAATGCATCATGACGCCAAGACCCAGTTGCGCGAGGCGCGGCCCGATCACATACGCGTTCTTCTGCCCCGGTTCGCGGATCACCAGGCCGCCCGCCTCGAGCGATGCCAGCATGCGGTGCAGCGAAGCCTTCGGCAGATCGACGTCCTGCGCGATGTCGGCAAGCGACACGGGGCCTTCGGCGTTGACCAGATGCTCGAGCAGCGCGAACGCGCGCAGGGTGGGAGTATCCGCTTTAGTCATGTGTGCCGTTCCGGAAAATGGATCGGCATCATTGTACCGCGCGCCTTGGCAGGCGCTGGTTTTACTCAATATGCGGTGTTTGAAGCGAACGGTTTTGGTTTGTGCCGTCCCATTTTTCGGAATGGGCCAAACCGTTGCGCGAGGGCGCACCACGCTTCGTGCAAAGGGCTTACATCCGGAATGTTTTCGCCGTTTCCTCGGCGGCGAGACGCAGATCCGGCAAAAAGGCCAGCAGATCGTCGAGCACGACGCGCCCGACCGGCGCCTGCACGGCGATCGCCGCGCAGGCCCGATTGCGGTCGAGCATCACGGGCACGGCGATGGCGATCAGCCCTTGCAGATGTTCCTGATTGTTGATCGCGAGCTGGCGTCGCCGCGTCAAGGTCAGTTCCTTGCGTAGCGCGTCGCGGTCCGTGATGGTCCGCTCCGAATAGGCGCGTAGCGGCAGGGTTTCGATGACACGTTCCCGCCGATCCTTCGGAAGAAAGCTGAGCAGCAGCTTGCCGCTTGCCGAGCAATGCAGCGGAACGTGCGAGCCTGGCTGAAGGTGCATGCGCAGCGGCCACTCGGTTTCCACCCGGTCCACATAGACCACATCGTTGCCGGAGAGCATGGTCAGGTTGCATGTCTCGCCGATTTTCGCCACCAGCTGTTCGAGCAGCACATGGCGGGAAGCGGCCGGGCCCGCATGCATCAGCACATTGACGGCAAGCATGCGCACGCGCGGCGAACATTCATAGAGCCGGTCGCCCGCGCTGCGCGTGACGAGCCATGCATCCATCAGCTGCACGAGGATGCGATGCACGGTCTGCTTGGGCAGTTCGAGCGCATGCACGAGATCTGTCATCGACAGCGGTCCACCTGCCTCCGCCAACGTTTCGAGTACGCGAAATGCGCGCACCGCAGCCGCGTTCGATTGATTCGAAGTCGACACACCGTCTCCTGAGCGTCGTATTTATAAGTTTGATTGTGCATCGACCTGATTGGTTTTCGGGACTGTGGAAAGTCCCGAATTTCGCACTTTTCGATTCTCGCGAGCATGGCGCTTGGGATAGTTCGAAAAACGGGACTCCGAAGCAGGCGGGGCTGGCTAGATTGATACCACGGCCAGTTTATTTCCACCCGTTTTCCTTCCGGAGCAAACCGTATGAATGTCAGGGCTACAGAAGCGGAAGCCGCACGCGAGCGGATCGACGGCGAAGTCGGGCACGCCGTTGCGTCACTGATCGCACGTGCCCGTGCCGCGCAGCGCGGATTCGAGTTCGCCGGACAAGACGTGCTCGACACAGCGGCCGACGCCGCGGCGTGGGCCATCATGGAGCCCACGCGCAACCGCCGGCTTGCCGAACTGGCGGTGCACGACACCGGTCTCGGCAACGCGGACGACAAGTTTCGCAAGAACTATCGCAAGACGCTCGGGCTGCTGCGCGATCTGCACGGACAGAAGACCAGTGGCGTGATCGCGCGCGACGCGGCCACCGGCATCGTCGAGATCGCGCGTGCGGTCGGCGTGGTCGCGGCGATTACGCCGTCCACCAATCCCGCGGCGACGCCGGTCAACAAGATCGTCAACGCTCTCAAATGCGGCAATGCGGTGATCGTCGCGCCTTCGCCAAAGGGCTATTCGTCGTGCGCGCTCCTGATCGAGTTCATTCACGCACAATTCGCCAAAGCCGGCCTGCCGGCGGACCTCGTGCAAATGTTGCCGGCGCCGATCAGCAAGGCGGCCACCGCTGAGTTGATGCGCCAGGCCGATCTGATCGTCGCGACCGGATCGCAGGCGAACGTGCGGATGGCCTACGCAAGCGGGACGCCCGCGTTTGGCGTGGGCGCGGGGAATGTGGCGTCGATCGTCGCCGCGTCCGCCGATCTGCACGATGCAGCGCACAAGATCGCCCAATCGAAAACCTTCGACAACGCAACGAGTTGTTCATCCGAGAACAGCATCGTGATCGAGGATGCGGTGTACCCGCCCATGTTGCGCGAGCTGGCCGCATGCGGCGGCGTGCTGCTCGACGGCGCGCAAAAGGCGCAGTTGCAGGCCGCCATGTGGGTGAACGGCAAGCTGTCCGACCAATGCACCGCGAAGTCCGCGGCGTCGATCGCGCGTGCAGCCGGCCTCGATGACATTGCCGCGCGCAACCCGGCCTTTCTGATGGTGGAGGAAAGCGGCTTCGGTGCGGACTATCCGTTCTCCGGCGAGAAGCTCGCACCGGTTCTGACCGTTTATCGCGCCGGCACTTTCGACGCCGCCTGCGAGATCGTGCGTGGCATTTATGCCTACATGGGGGCAGGGCATTCGGTCGGCCTGCATTCCACCGATTCCGACCAGGCCGTGCTGCTGGGTTCGACGTTGCCGGTCGCGCGCGTGATCGTGAATCAGGCGCACTGCTTTGCGACCGGGGGCAACTTCGATAACGGCCTGCCGTTCTCGCTGTCGATGGGATGTGGAACGTGGGGCCGCAATAACTTCTCCGGCAATCTGAACTATCGGCAGTACCTGAATATCACACGCGTCGCGTACCCGATCGAGGAGCGCGTGCCCGAAGCCGACGACCTGCTCGGCGAGTTCTTCGGGAGATACGGACGATGAACCCGCCGCTAACAATGCGTGCGCTGATCGACGCGCGCGCTGCCCAGTATCCCGATACGCCGTTCCTGCTGGCGGCTCCCGAAGGCGATGAAAGCAGCGCCGCCGCTACCCGCACGGATACCTTGACGTTCGCCGGATTGCGGGACGACTGCCGCACCTTGGAAGCGCGTTTTCGCAGGGCAGGACTGCGGCCTGGCGATGTCGTCTCCGTGTTCATGGGCAACGGCATCCAGACCGCGCGGCTGCTGCTTGCGGCGATGTATAGCGGACTCGTCGCCAACCCGCTCAATCTGCTGTGCCAGCCTTCGCAGCTTCGCTACATCGTCGAGCATTCGGACACGCGGATGATCTTCGCCGGCGGCGATACCCACGACGCGATCGCCGCGGCCATCACCGGCTTGCACGAACAAGGTCTGGGCCGCGCTATCGCGTTCGTGCAAACGGAAGCGGATGGGCTGGAGCCGCCCGCATCGCTACACACCGAACCCGCGCTGGCGGAAGTTGCTGTGAGCGCCGCGATGCAGCCTGCAGCGCCGCCGCGCGACTACGGGCCGTGGAGCGATGACGCCCCGGTGTCCGCGTACGAGCCGAACGCGGACGACGTCGCGCTGCTGATGTACACGTCCGGCACGACGGGCGCGCCGAAGGGCGTCTTATTGAGCCATCGAAACCTGCTGGCCAACGCGCGCAACATCACGGCCGAACACCGGCTCGACGCAGCCGACCGGGTGCTCGCCTCGTTGCCGCTGTATCACATCAACGGTCTCGTCGTGACGCTGATCGCGCCGCTCTTTCATGGCGGCTCGGTGGTGATGACGCCGCGCTTTTCCGCGCGCACCTTCTGGCGCGACGTCGGCGCGCTATGGCTGCACGTGGATCAACGTGGTGCCGACGATCGTCGCCTATCTGCTCAACAGCGAAGAGCCGTGCGGGTTCGATCTGTCGGCGCTGAAGTTCTGCCGCAGCGCGTCGGCGGCGCTGCCTGCCGATCATCACCGCGCGTTCGAGGCGCGCTTTGGCATCGGCATCATCGAAACCATGGGCATGACCGAAACGGCCGCTCCCGTATTCAGTAATCCCTACGATGCGCGCTGCGCGCAGAGTCGGCAGCATCGGCCTGCCTTCGGGTGGCGAGGCGCAAGCGTGATCGACGCGCGACGGCCGCGACTGCGCGCCCAGCGAATGCGGCGAGACTCGTGTTGCGCGGCGACCAGGTGATGGGTGGCTACTACAAGCGGCCCGAGGAAACGCGCGCGGCCTTTACCGCCGATGGCTGGCTGCGCACCGGCGACCTCGGCTATCGCGACGACGACGGCTACTTCTATATCAATGGCCGCGCGAAGGAACTGATCATCAAGGGCGGCGAGAACATCGCGCCGCGCGAAATCGACGAAGCATTGCTCAGGCACCCCGGCGTGCTGGATGCGGCGGCGGTCGGCGTGCCGGATGCGGCCTACGGCCAGGAGATCGTGGCTTTCATCGTGCCGCGCGCGGGTGAAGGGTCAGGCGCACTCGACGTAGCGGATCTGCGCGCGCACTGTCTGCGCGAACTGGGCCGCTACAAGACGCCGAAAGAGTTCCGCTTCGTCGCCGAACTGCCGCGCGGGCCTTCGGGCAAGGTTCAGCGCCTCAAGCTGGTGCCGCCTTGACCGGCCGGGCCGCCGCATGAACGGGCCGGCAGCGGCAGCGCCGGCCAGCACGAGGAGACACATACGAGAGCGGGCGTAGTCCGCCGTATTGATCGAACGACCCCGGACGTTGCAGGCGTCACAGCCATTAAAGACGCCGCAGCCGTCACATAAGAGACACAGGAGACAGCATGCAAACGCACAAGCGGCGTGTGAAGACACGCCACATCATCCTGGCCGTCATGTGCCTGATGTATTTCATCTCGTACATCGATCGTGTGAACATTGCGGTGGCCGGCCCCATGATCCGCCACGAAATGGGACTGACAACCGTTCAACTCGGTCTCGTGTTTTCGGCCTTCGCGTATCCGTACGCGTTTATGCAGATCCTCGGCGGATGGCTATCGGACAAATATGGGCCGAAGCTGGTGCTAACCGTGTTGTCGTTGATCTGGGGTGTGGCGACGCTTGCCACGGGCTTCGCCGGCAGTGTCGTGATGCTCGTCGCGCTGAGATTCGCGCTCGGGGTCGGGGAGGGCGGTGCGTTTCCTAGCGCCACGCGGGCATTCACGTACTGGATGCCGGCTGCGGAGCGTGGCTTCGCGCAGGGCATCACGCACAGTTTCGCGCGACTCGGCGGAGCCGTCACGCCACCGCTCGTGCTCGCGGTGGTAGTGGCGGGCGGCTGGCGCGACGCGTTCATCCTGCTCGGCGTGGCCAGTCTAGCGTGGACCGTGCTGTACTTCTGCGTGTTCACCAATTCGCCCGAGCAGAATCGCCGCGTGACGCCCGAGGAAACGGCGGAGATCGGCTATCGCGCCGGCGATTGCGACCGCGCCAAACACGCGGCTACGCCGTGGCGCAAGCTGATCCGCCGCATGTGGCTCGTGACCTTTGTCGACTTCTGCTACGGCTGGCTGCTGTGGGTGTATCTGACCTGGCTGCCTTCGTATCTGAAGGAGTCGCGCGGCTTCGATCTCAAGCAACTGGCGCTTTTCACCGCGCTGCCGTTGCTCGCGGGGGTGATCGGCGATACCCTGGGCGGCGTCGTGTCCGATCGCATTTACAAGCTCACCGGCCGCCTGCGTTTTGCGCGTTGCTCCGTGCTGGTGGTGGGCATGGGCGGCTCGCTGATCTTCCTGCTGCCGATGGTGTCCGCGACCAACCCGCTGATGGCGGTGCTGTTCCTGTCGGCGTCGTTCTTCTTTCTCGAGATCACGAATCCCGTGCTGTGGACTTTGCCGCTCGATATCGCCGGCAAATACGCGGGCACTGCGGGCGGCATGATGAACACAGGCTTCGGCGTGGCGGGCATGGTCTCGCCGGTCGTGTTCGGCTATCTGATCGAGACGACCGGCAGCTATAACGTGCCGTTCACGATTTCCGCGTGCCTGCTGGCGGTGGGCATCGTGGCGGCGCTGTTCATCGATACGTCCAAAACGGTCGAGGCCGACGAGGAGCGGGAGCAGTTGCAAGGCGGCGAGATGGCAGGCATGCCCGCGTTTCTTCATGCGGGCGCGGCCGTGAGGTTGGAGCGGCATCATTTGCGCCGCCCGCTGCGCTGGCGCAAATGAGGCACCGCTCGGCGGACGCGGCCAGCGGCGGCGTCCGCTTGAGCATCAACCGGCGGTGTTGAGCTTGCGCAAGCGCCAGATGAGGCTGGACGTATCGTAGCGGTTGCCGCCCAGGCTCTGCACGTCGCCGTAGAACTGGTCGACAAGGGCGGTGACCGGCAGCGAGGCGCCGTTGCGCTTCGCTTCGTCGAGACAGAAGCCCAGATCCTTGCGCATCCAGTCGACCGCGAAACCGTAGTCGAACTTGCCTTCGATCATTGTCTTGCCGCGGTTTTCCATCTGCCAGCTGGCGGCCGCGCCCTTGCCGATCACCTCCAGCACGAGCCGCATGTCGAGGCCTGCGTGTTCGCCGAAATTGATGGCCTCGGACAGGCCCTGCACCATGCCCGCGATACAGATCTGATTGACCATTTTCGCCAGCTGACCGGCGCCCACCGGACCGATCAGCGTGACGGCCGCCGCGTAGTGGTTGAGCGTTGCGGCAGCGCGATCGAACGCGCTGGCCGCGCCGCCGCACATGACCGTCAGTGTGCCTTTCTGCGCTCCGGCCTGGCCGCCGGAAACCGGCGCGTCGATGAAATGCAGGCCCGCTTTGCCGGCGATCTCCGCGAGCTCACGCGCGACGTTGGCCGATGCCGTCGTGTGGTCGACGAATACCGCGCCACGCGCCATGCCGGCAAATGCGCCCTGGTCGCCGAGGGTGATGCTGCGCAGGTCGTCGTCGTTGCCGACGCATGCCAGTACCAGATCGGCGCCGTCGGCGGCTTCACGCGGGGTGCGCGCGGCGCGTCCGCCGTATTCGGACACCCACTGGTCGGCTTTGGGCGCGGTGCGGTTGTACACCGTCACGTCGAGGCCGGCTTTCAGCAGATGCCCGGCCATTGGATAACCCATGACGCCGAGGCCGAGAAACGCCACGCGACGCACAGCGTCGTTCGTAGACGAGGTGGTTTGACTAGTCACTGCAACTCCTTCACAGGGGCGGGATGTAGGGAAATCCATTATGTCAGCGATAGCATTTGCGCGTGATGTAGCAGCCATCCACGCCTGCGACGTAACTATCGGCTCAGGCGATGAATTGGATACGAAATAGCGATTTTTCTTTTGCGTCTATCGCTCTTACGATGCCTGAAGCGATCGCCTGAATTCAACGCGGCCATCGCGGAGTGCTAAAGGGAGGCAAGCATGGAACACCACGCCCGCACGCAGAACGAGAAGCTCGAGGTCAAAACGACGACGTGTTATATGTGCGCATGCCGATGCGGCATTCGCGTGCATCTGCGCGAAGGCGAAGTGCGTTACATCGACGGCAATCCGGATCATCCGCTCAATCAAGGGGTCATCTGCGCGAAAGGTTCGTCGGGAATCATGAAGCAGTACTCGCCGGCACGGCTGACCCAGCCGCTGATGCGCAAGGCCGGCGCCGAACGCGGCAGCGCCCAGTTCGAACCGGTGTCGTGGGAGTTCGCCTTCGCCACGCTCGAAAAGCGCCTTGCCCATCTGCGCGCCACCGATCCGAAGAAGTTCGCACTCTTCACCGGACGCGACCAGATGCAGGCCCTGACGGGTCTGTTCGCCAAGCAGTTCGGCACGCCGAACTACGCGGCGCACGGCGGCTTCTGCTCGGCCAATATGGCCGCCGGCATGATCTACACGATGGGCGGTTCGTTCTGGGAGTTCGGCGGCCCGGATCTCGACAGTGCCAAGCTGTTCTTCATGATCGGCACCGCGGAGGATCACCATTCGAATCCGCTGAAAATCGCGCTGTCGAAGTTCAAGCGCGCGGGCGGACGATTCATCGCGATCAATCCCATCCGCACCGGTTACGCCGCGATTGCCGACGAATGGGTGCCGATCCGTCCCGGCACCGACGGTGCACTGTTCATGGCGTTGATTCATGAGCTGATCGCGAGCGAGGCCTACGACCACGAGTTCGTCGCACGCTACACGAATGCCGGCGAACTGCTCGACATGAATGCGGACGCCGACACGTTCGGTCTGTTCGCACGCGACCCCGATGCGCCGGAAGGCAATCCGCTGTTTCCGCAAAACCACCTGTGGTGGGACCAGAACACGCAACGCCCGGTGCTGCATCACACTGAAGGCGCGGTGCCGGCGCTGGCGGGAACCTACACGCTCGACGACGGCACGCCGGTGACGCCGTCGTTCGCATTGCTGCGTGAGCGCGTGGCCGACTGCACACCGCAGTGGGCCGCCGAGATCACCGGCATTCCCGCCGACACCATCCGCCGGCTCGCGCGTGAGATGGCGCAGACCGCGCGCGATCACAAGATCACGCTGCCGATCCCCTGGACCGACGCGTGGGGCAAAACACACGAGACCGTCACCGGCAATCCAATTGCTTTTCACGCCATGCGTGGACTCGCCGCGCATTCAAACGGCTTTCAGTCGATTCGCGCGCTGGCCGTCCTGATGTCGCTGATGGGCACGATCGACACGCCGGGCGGCTTCCGGCACAAGTCGCCGTATCCGCGCGCGGTGCCGCCGTCGGCCAAACCGCCGAACAGTCCCGACGCCGTGCAGCCGAATACGCCGCTGGCAAGCGGCCCGCTCGGCTGGCCAGCTGCGCCCGAAGATCTCTTCATCGACGCCGCCGGCGAACCGGTGCGTATCGACAAGGCCTTTTCGTGGGAATACCCGCTCGCCGTGCACGGCCTGATGCACAGCGTGATTACCAATGCATGGCGCGGCGACCCCTATCCGATCGATACGCTGCTGATCTTCATGGCCAACATGGCATGGAATTCGTCGATGAATACGGTCGAAGTCCGCAAGATGCTGGTGGACAAACAGGACAACGGCGAATACAAGATCCCGTTCCTGGTGGTCTGCGACGCGTTCCAGTCGGAGATGACCGCGTTCGCCGATCTGATCCTGCCGGACACCACCTACCTCGAACGGCACGACGCGATGTCGATGCTCGACCGGCCCATTTCGGAGTTCGACGGCCCGGTGGATTCGGTGCGTGTACCGGTTCTGCCGCCGACCGGCGAATGCAAGCCGTTCCAGGAAGTGCTGATCGAACTGGCGAGCCGCCTGAAGCTGCCGGCGTTCACGACGGGCGAGGGGACCCGCAAGTATCGCGACTATCCGGACTTCATCGTCAATTTCCAGACTGCGCCGGAATCGGGCGTGGGCTTCCTGATCGGCTGGCGCGGCAAGAATGGCGACAAGGCGCTGGTAGGCGAGCCGAATCCAGACCAATGGGAGCAGTACGCGAAAAACAACTGCGTGTTTCACTACACGTTGCCCGAGACGCTGCAGTACATGCGCGGCGTCAACGGTCCGTATCTGAAGTGGGCGGTGGAACACGGCTTCCGCAAGTTCGACACGCCGATCGTGATCCAGCTCTACTCGGACGTGATGCAGAAATTCCGCCTTGCGGCCCAGGGCAAAAGCAAAGGCCGTCAGCCGCCCGATCGCCTGCGCGCCCGCGTCGAGCGCTATTTCGATCCGCTGCCGTTCTGGTATGAACCGCTCGAACTCGGCGCCACCGATCTCGCGCGCTATCCGCTTGCCGCCGTCACGCAGCGGCCGATGGCGATGTATCACTCGTGGGACTCGCAGAATGCATGGCTGCGGCAGATTCATGGCGAGAATTACCTGTTCATGAATCCGCTGATGGCGCGCTCCAACGGTATCGAAGACGGCGGGTGGATCTACGTCGAATCGCAATGGGGCAAGGTGCGCTGCATGGCGCGCTATAGCGAGGCGGTGGAGCCTGGCACCGTGTGGACGTGGAATGCGATCGGCAAGGCGGCCGGCGCCTGGAATCTCGGCCCCGACGCCAACGAATCGCAGCATGGCTTCCTGCTCAATCACCTGATCACCGACGAGTTGCCCGGCACAGCGCAGCACGCGGGGCGCACCTCGAATTCCGATCCGGTCACCGGCCAGGCGGCGTGGTACGACGTGCGCGTGCGGATCTATCCGGCCGAGGCGGACGCGGATCACACCTTGCCCCAGTTCGCGCCGATGCAGCCGCTGCCCGGTTCGACTGGCGTGCTGCATCGCATCGTGCAGACCTATTTTGCCGGGAGCGGCGAGTTCGCCGCGCGTCTGCGCGGCACCATCAAGCGTAACGGCTGAGGAGGCTCTCATGACACAGATGGCGCTCGTAATCGATCTCAACGTCTGCGTGGGATGCCATGCCTGCGTGACGAGTTGCAAGGAATGGAATACGTCGGGCGAAGCGGGCAGTCTCGCCGATGTTCGTCCCTATGACGCCGACCCGTCCGGCACTTTCTTCAACCGCGTACAGACCTTCGAAGCCGGCGAGTTTCCGCTCACCGACACGATTCACTTTCCGAAGTCGTGTCTGCACTGCGAGGACCCGCCGTGCGTGCCGGTGTGTCCGACCGGCGCGAGCTACAAGCGCAAGGAAGACGGCCTCGTGCTGGTCGATTTCGATAAATGCATCGGCTGCAAGTATTGCTCGTGGGCATGTCCTTACGGCGCTCGCGAGCTTGACGAAGAACGCAAGGAGATGACCAAGTGCACGCTGTGTGCCGACCGCATCCATAACGAGGCGCTGCCCGAACGTGACCGCAAGCCGGCCTGCGTGCTGGCATGCCCGACTTCCGCGCGGCTCTTCGGCGATATTCATGATCCGGATTCGGTGGTTTCGCAGGCGATTCGCGAGCGCGGCGGGTATCAGTTGATGCCCGAGTGGGGCACGAAGCCGGCCAATCACTATCTGCCGCGTCAGAAGACAGGCTCATGCGGCGGCGAGTCGTGTTCGTGCAAATCGGCGAGTGAAGAGACTCAGGCCGCTGGCGCGCAGGATGCCGCCGCCCCGCGAGAGACAGAGCGGGAACACGCGCCACTCCATGCTGAAGAAGGGCGCGCGGCGTCCGGCGTGATGGGGCGCGTGTTCAATATTCTTGGTCTTGGGAGGCACGCATGAATCCGGCATTTTCAGTGGTGTTTCTGACCACGTTGAGCGGTGCCGGACAGGGCCTGCTGATCGCCCTGTTCGGTGTCGAATTCGCCGTGCACCTTGGGCTGATTGCGGCAGGCTCAGCGCCGCCGCAGCTGTTCTTTGTGCTGGGCGCCGCGCTGGTTGTCGCGCTTGGCGGCCTGGGTCTGCTGGCCTCGTTCTTCCATCTCGGACATCCCGAACGCGCATGGCGCGCGATCGCGATGTGGCGCACGTCCTGGCTTTCCCGCGAATGTCTGGCGCTGCCGGTGTTTCTTGCCTGCGCGTTCGCGTATGGCGTCGCGCACTGGTTTGGCTCGCCGTGGTCGCTGGCGATCGGTGCGTTGGGTGCGCTCGCCAGCGTCGCGCTGTTCGTATGCACCGCGATGATTTACGCGTGCCTGCGCTTCCTGCAGGAATGGGCCACGCCGCTCACGATGGCGAACTTCGTGCTGCTCGGCTGCGCATCGGGCTTCACGCTCGCCACGGCTTGCGCGGCGTGGCTCGCGCCGTCGCTGGTTGCCGTACTGGCGGCGTGTGCCTGCGCGCTGACGCTTGGCGGCTGCGCGACCCGGGTTGCGTCGCTCGTGCGCAACGCGCGGTTACGGCCGAAATCGACGGTGCAAAGCGCAACGGGCATCAACTCGCCGAAGCTTGTACAGAAATCACGGGGTTTTACGGCAGGCGCATTCAATCTGCGCGAGTTTTTTCACGGGCAGACCGCGCGAAGACTGCGCCATATCAAGTGGGCCTTCCTTGTCGCGGCGTTCGCTGTGCCGTTCGTGCTGGTTGCGCTGGGTGGCGGCGTGTCTTCGGTCGCGGCGTCGGTCTGGCTGCTGTCCGCGGCCTTTGCGATCCAGTATGCGGGGCTCCTCGCGGAGCGCTGGTTCTTTTTCGCGGAAGCGCGGCATCCGCAGAATCTTTACTACCGGCAGGTTTCCTGAGCGATGGATCGGGCTGGTCGTATCGGTCCAAGGCGGTCTGGCCGATGCGCTCCGCCTGCTCGGGCGCAATCAGGCACTCCAGCAGCTTTGAGAAGCGTGACTGCGTGACACCCGAGACGATGTACTGCCAGCGGTAGGCATCGAGTAAGCCCGCACCCACGGCCACCTGCTCGGCCATGCTCAGCGTGCCGCCCGCATGGGCGATGAAGTATTCGGCGTCCGCGGCGGCCTGCATCTGCAGTAGTCCGTCAACGGCGCCCACCAGTTCGATCAGATCGCCGATTGCCGCATCGCGGGCCGCGTCGCTCAGTTGCGCGTCGACGCGCTGCCATTCGAGTTCATCGATGATCGCGTGTTGCGACTCCTCTTTCCAGTGGAACAGGAACACATCCTTGAAGAGCGGCGAGAGGCCCGTGTCCGACTCCATGCTCTGCCGGTAATGCACCTGCGTGACGATCTCGATGCAACACGTCAGCGCCAGCACGGACCACGTGGATTTGCCGAGCACGAACGACGCGATCTCGTCGGCCTGCGGCATGAAGCGATAACCCGTGGGCATCGCATCCGCGGCCAGCAGTTCGATACGGCGGAACAGTTCCTGATGCTTCAGTTCTTCATCCGTGAAGCGAACGACGGCTTCCAGCGCGGCTTGATCGCCGAGGGCGTGATCCCGGCCGACCTCGAGCATCTTCGCGCCGACGAAACGCTCCACCAGCCGGAACATGTTGGCGTACGTGCGGCCCTGCACCTGCGACATCAACAGCCGCTGCGACGGGTTCAGGAACGGCAGACGGTCCACTTGCGTGAGTCCGTCCGGCAGGAACTTGTGGGCCGGGTCGAAGTGACGGCCGCGAATCACATCGAGGTCGATATCCCAGCGGATCCGACGCGACACTTCAATGCATTTCGCGTAGCGGACAGACGGACTTTCCTGGACGACAGCATTCATATTCACACTGCGGATGGCCTCTCGATAGCGGAGGCGTTTGCGTTGTAGTGCGCCTGGGCGGCGCCGGTATCGAGCGGCGCGAGGGGGCTTCCTGCGTCACCGTTCGAGAATGCATTCTCCGGATTGAGCGCCTCGCCGGCATGGGGCGACGGTCCCGGGTCATCGTCGGGACAGGCGTGGTTCGTTGCGTTTAAGTGGGACAGGTGTCCCGGTGGCGCGCTTCAGGCAGTCTTCATGCAAGCCGTCAGGCAGACGGCGTGTCG
Organism: uncultured beta proteobacterium; assembly: GCA_963738755.1. Lineage (GTDB taxonomy): Bacteria > Pseudomonadota > Gammaproteobacteria > Burkholderiales > Burkholderiaceae > Paraburkholderia. Next base: position 7,679 of record CAVTXZ010000025.1, on the reverse strand, counting down.
AAGCCGGCCTTGCGGGCCAGCACGATGGCCTGCGAGGTCGCGTCCCGTTCTGCCCGAACCGTCTTCGGGAAGAAGTCGTCACGATTGCTTTCATTCTGCATTCTCGGCTATCGTCCGCGCCAACCGGGCACCACGGCATGGAGTCATGCGCTCAGTTCGTCGACGAGGAGGGAGAGGCGGGCAATGCGGTAGTGATACTGAGGCGCTTGCGGACAGTTTTTCAGGCGCTCGACACGATCGCGCCAGTAGGTAGGTGAAAAAGGTTCTTGCGGTGCGTAGCCGATTACGCGTTCCAGGTGATCCAGTTCGTGCTCGAAAATGTAGTGGTGCATTGTTCAACTTCCCCGTGGATAAGCAGTGTGATCCGTGCGCGACGCCGCTAACAATCTGACATCGCATGAAACGGGTGAAGCAGTTTTTGTTCCACCCAGGGAACCATCGCGATCGCGCCATGCAAAGAGATTGTTTACCTGGTGATCCGGAACAATTTGCGGAAGTGGTGAGGCCTGGGATCGTCGCGATCAGACGATGCGACGGTGCGGCGGAAGACGGGTGAATTTGCCGCAACGGGCTCAGGTTCATTCAAACGGGAAAGCCGCCGCTGCTTGTCCCGGGAAGGGAGGCAACGGCGGCCGGACCCCGCAGCGTCTCGCCCGGTACGTAGCCGGACGGTTTCCGCCATTTCGTAGTGACGCATCGCAAAGCACTTCTCTGCGGAAGCATTCAATCGCCATGTATCGACACACGAGAGTCACCACTACCACAACAGCACAGCCCTCTCTCAGTCTGCTGCCGGCGACTCGCGATCGCCGGCATCGATCGGCGCGTCGAATCCGCGCGCGATCTTCTTTGGTCTTCTCAGGTTCCCCGGCTTGTCGGACTGATTTATCGCGTGTTCCGTAATCTCAAGCTGGAACGCGCCAATCGTTCTTTCGCACCGCTGCTGCCTATCCTGGCTCGTGTTCAGGACGGCAGCTATATCAATTTTCTGTAGGCAATAAACGTGCCAAACCGGGGAACCCACAAAGGACCGTGACCACCGGCACCTTCGAGCGGCGTCATTGGACAATATTGTCCACACGCTTTCCCAATATTGGACGATTTCGTCCAATTGGAGTTATTTGGCATATTGAAGGGCCATTTCGTCCGCATGGGGATGAAGCCGGTCGGGAGTGAGGGCGAAACAGCGGGGTGAGGCCGCACGGGAGGGGAGCGTCCGGCGCGGCATAGCGGCGCCGCGCCGGACAAACATGGAGAAACGCGCGCCGGTTACGACTGGAGACTGACCTTGCTGTAGGTCAGCCGGCTGGGGCGCACCTGCATGCGCACCAGCGATACAAGGAAGCTGAAGCCGGCCTGGTTCGGATCGATCACCGGCACATAAGCGCCCAGTGCCTCGCTGAGCAGCGTGGAGACGCGGCTCGCGACGTCCACGAAACCGGTGCAGCCGAGCAGAATGGCTTGCGCACCGTCTTCCTGGATCGCCTTCAGCGCCGCTTCGAAGGTGCGCACGACCACCACGTCGACGTTACCGAGCTGGGCGACAGGGCAGTCGATCGCGCGGATCGACGCGAACGTGTCCTGGATGCCATAGGTCTGCGGATGCCCGCGCTGCATCGCGAGCGTGCTTTGCAGGATCGTGATGATCGAGAACCGCTGGCTGAGCATGAGGGCCGCAAAGGCCGCAGCGGGAAAGCCGCCGATGATCGGAATGTCGATCACCTCGCGCGCGGCTTCGACGCCGCACATATCGAAGTCGGTCAGCCAGATGCCGTCGAAACCGTCGTTGGCGATGGCCTGCGCGAGTTCGACCACCGGCATGCCGTTCTGCAGCCAGTTCGTGCGGTTCTCGATATCGGGATGCCCCTGCGTGATATTGCGGATCTCGACCTGCACGTCCGCCGGCAGGACCGGCGCGATCGCCTTCATGATGCGGTCGTTGTATTGCGGCGTGGCGACCGGCACGAGCACACAGATGCGAAGCGGTGAGTTCAAGATGCGTCTCCCTTGCGCGCGGCCTCGCGCGGCGGAAGCGATTCCAGCGGGACATACGGCCCGAGATAGTTGAGCGAGTTCAGCAACTGCATGAAGCTGTCGAGAATCAGCCCCGGCTTGCGCAGTTCCGCTTCGGCACGCCAGGCGATCAGCGTCACCGGGCGTTTGCCGATTGCCGGATTCAGCGACCCGTCGTCCTTGACGAGGTCGCCGTTGCTGAAGATCGACTGGCCTTCGCCACCGACGAAATACGCGACGCTGTCCGGCGCCAGCACGATCGGCTGCGCGCACTCGCTATCCCACGCGAGCAGCGACTCGTTCTGGTACATCACCGTGTAGGTATGCTGGTCGGCCTGAATGCGAATCTTGCCGACGTCGAAGCCGCCGCTCGTATCGACTTCGGCCGAGACCAGTTCGCCGGGTTCGGAGATGGCTCGCGCAGCGAGACCGCAATGCTCGGCGAGATAGCCGATCATCTGCCGGGCGCTGCCGATCTGCCCGGCCTGCACCGCGCGCCCGAGCTCCAGCGCGCGCTTTAAGGTGCCGCGAATCGGCGTGGCGCGGCGGATGTCGGCCGGCGCCATCACCCACATCGCGAGGCCGCCGAACTGGCCGAATTCGGGGTCGGCGACGACCGGACGCATCATCTGCTCGACAATCGCCGAGACGTCGCGTTGATGAGTCGAACCGCCCTGGTTGCCGGCGCGCGGCGTCACGTCGAGCTCGACGCACAGGCCGCCCTGGCTCACGAGAAACGCCGGGCGCGGATCGATTTCGGCCGCCGCGAAGGTGAGCATCGGCAGCGAGGGCACGGCGCGGCCGGCGCCGTCGGCGTCGATGACCGCGAGGCCGAGTTTGGCTGCCACGAGCGCCGCCACCGTGAAACCCAGCGCGCCGCTTTCCGGCGGCATCACATAGGCGAGCCTGGTGGATTGCGAAGCGAGCCGGGCCGCCACATTCTGCACGGCCGTAACCGGCCCGAGCGGATAGATCGCCGAATTGATCGCTTCCGGCGCGCCGAGATAGGCGACCATGACAGCCGCGCCTTCGGTGGCCTCATCGACCGACACGACCTTGACCGTGTCTGTCGGGTAGTAATCGCCGGCTACGAAATGCGCCGCGAGGTGCCGCGCGGATTCGATCGTGCCGCCACCGCCGCTGCCGAAGAACGCTGCTCCCAATAACAGCGGTTCCAGATCTTCCCGGCGTAACTCATATGCCATTTGCGATTCCTTTACTGTCGAGGTTTAAAGAAGCGTCCTGCTGGAGTTCGGCGAGCAAACCCACGGCGCTGGTAATACGAGTGGTGGGATCCATCGTCAGCGAGCGCAAGCCGCGCTCGAGTATGTCGATTGCTTCGGCGCTGCGGCCGGTGGAGCGCAGCAGGCCGGCAAGGTGGCGCGCGGCGTCCACGCGCGCAGGCACCGAACCAAACGCGAGCGCCGTGGACAGCGCGGTACGCAGACCCAGTTCCGCGGCATTCACGTCGCCCAGTGCCCACTGCGCGCGAGCCCGGGTGACCAGGAGTTCGCCAAGGTAGACACGCTCCTGGCGGGCGAGGGTTTCGTCGATCGCGGCCGCGACAATCGCCTCGCAGGTCTTCGCGCGGCCGGCGCGCAGCAGCACCTCGCCGTGCTGCCAGGCCTTGAAGGAATAGAACAGCGCGCCGCCATTGCAAACCACGTGGTTATCGTAGCCGTCGAGCATGACGGCCTCCGCTTCGTCGGCATGGCCGAGCGAGCCGAGATGGCACGCGCGCAGGATCTGGCCGATACCCCGATAGAACGCGAAGCCGTTCGCGATCGATACCAATTCGAGTTCGCTCGCAAGATATCCGAGCCGCTCCGTGTCATCGAACAGGCTGGCGAGCCAGGCGGCGCCCTGCAGGTTGACGGCATGAGCGAACGCATGCGTGCCGGGCTCGGACGCACGCAGGATCAACATTTCCATTGCGCGCCGTGCCTGCCCGAAAGCGCCGATCTGGTAGGCGGCGAGACCTTCGAATGTCAGCGCGAGACTGGCGAGATCGATGCCTTGCGAGCCGGTCCGGGTGTCGTTGCGCGCCACGCTGAGCAGATTGCCGCGCGCGAGACAGGCGAGCGCTTCCTCGCTGTCGCCAAGCCAGAACAGCGTGTTGGTCATCGCGATGTGGGCTTCGTCGAGCGACACCCGGTCACCGCCGTTTTGCGCGCGCTCCAGCATGTTCTGCGCGGTCGCGCGCGCCTGCTTGAGTTGAAGCGTCGTCAGTTGCGTGGTCCAGATGCCGAACTGGATCGCGGCGATTTCAGCGGGGGTGCAGACGCCTTCGCCGATCGCCAGCGCGGCCGTGTAGCAGGCCGTGGCCTCCGCGTACAACCAGCCGTGCACGCTGCGCAGGCTCATGCCGAGCAGCCGGTAGGCGTCGAACTGAAGACGGCGCGCGGGCTCCGGTTCGTGAGGCGTCTGTAGCAGTTCGAGGCAGCGGCGCAACAGCGGAATGGCTTCGGCGAACTTCGACTCTTCGGTGAACGCGCTGGCATGCTCGAGACACTTGCGCGCTTCCCGGTGATGTTCCTCGCGCGACTTCAGACGCCGCTCGATGGTCTTGCGGCCTACGCCGAGCAGCGTGGCCGCCGCGCTTTTATTGCGGCCGGTGCGTTCGAGCGCGCGGTCGATCAGGAGGTCCTCGGCGGCGGCGAGTTTGTCGCGTCCTTCGAGTTGCAACAGCATGTCGGCAAGACTTGCGCGCGACACCGGACCGCTCGCTTCGTTGGCGAGAAACGGTTCGAGCGAGTCGACGTCGATCAGCGTGTTTTCGGCAAGCACGCTCAACTGGCTGATCAGGTTGCGCAATTGCCGGATGTGCCCCGGCCACGCGTGCTGGCTAAGCCGCCGGAGCGCGGCCGGTGAAAACTCGAGGCGACGCGCATGCTGCGACGCGAAGTGGTTGACTAGCGCGGGAATGTCTTCGACACGCTGCTCGAGTCCGGGGACCGCGAGCACGAAAACAGCGAGCCGGTAAAAGAGGTCCTCGCGGAATAGTCCTTCACGCGCGAGTTCGCGCAGGTCGCGGTGGGTCGCGGCAACGACGCGACCTGCGAAGTGCAGGCTGGTTGACGAACCGATCGGACGGAAAGTCCGCGTTTCGAGTACCCGCAGCAGTTTCGGTTGCAGCGCTAGCGGCAGTTCGCCAATTTCGTCGAGCAGCAAGGTGCCCTTGCCAACCTGCTGGAAAAGTCCCTGGCGGTTTTCGCCCGCGCCGGTGAACGCGCCTTTTACGTGGCCGAACAATTCGGCTTCGACAAGGTTTTCAGGAATCGCGCCGCAGTTGACGTCGACGAACGGTTGATCCTGACGCAGGCTATGCGCGTGCACGCGGCGGGCGACCAGTTCCTTGCCCGAACCGGTCGGCCCGAAAATAAGCAACGGATGATCGGTAGGCGCGACCCGATCGATCATGCGGACCAGTTGGCGAAACGTTGGCGCGCCGCCGACGAAGGCGCCGGAATCGACCTTGTCGTGGGCGAACGGAACGATAGCGGGGGGATTCATTACAAAATGCTCTCCACATGAACCGCGCGTAACGCTACGCGGAAATCGCCGTCGAAAAGACGGGACGGACGGTCATGCATCTGGCGTCTGGTGAAGGCTGCCGATTGCGTTGCCGGAACCGTCCGTCGCAAGAAGAGACAGAGTATGACGGCTTGTCGCCGATTTTGCCGAGATTACCCGACGGGCCGGCGCGCCGACGGATTTCATTGCAGATCTCCGCGAGCAAGGCATCGGTTTAGGGCTGACGACGGTTGGCAAGGCGCAGTCGTGACGCCGGACTGGCGACGGTCGTGCTTGATGGTGTGTAAGAGAGCAGGGCACAAATAAATAGGGTCCGCGGCGGCACAGGCGCACCGGGCTGGTTGACGATGCGTAACCGCGATTACGGCATCCCGGCGATGGTTCTTTAATGGTGCCCGCGGCGCGGCTGGCCAGCCTGCGCCTCATGGCAAGGCGTTCTGCTTCGGTCCGCGGTCAGAACGCGTGACGCAGGCCGACCGTGACCGCCACCTGGGTATTCGTTGCCGAAGGAGAAAGCGTGTTGATCATGGCATGCGACAGCACGGAGTCCGCAGGCGCGCCATGCACGTTCTGATAGACGCCTTCAAGATAGAAGTCGGTACGTTTGCTCAGGGTGTAGTCGGCCTGGAGCATGCCCGTATTCCATCCTGGCGACGAGCCGTTATACGCGCCGTGCGTGTAGGTATAGGCGCCTGAGACGCTCAACGCCGACGTGATCGCGTACTTTGCATTCACTTCGTAGTTATCCAGCCGGAGCGATCCCGCAAGGCTTCCCGCAGAGTTATCGTTTGCGCCGAGGTAGGTGCCGGTGCCGAACGAGAAAACGCCGGTAGTGTTGTCCATCTGGGTATGGCTCCAGAGCAGCCCGACGGTGGCTGCGCCGAAAGTATAGTTGCCGCCGAGCGACCAGATGCGTTGGCGTTGTGCGAGGAAGTCCGCGCTGGTGTCGCCTGTGGTGATGGCACCGTTTCCACTGCCCGCATTGTTGAATTGCAGATATCCGGCGGCAAGATTGAGCGGACCCTCTGAATAGGAAACGCCGAACCCATACGCGCGGTTGTTCGCGAAGTTGCCTGCCTGATTACTGAAGGCATACATCGTTTCGAGTGTGACGCCGTGGTAGGTCGGACTGGCGTACTTGACCGTGTTGTTGACTACGACCGAGTTCGCCGCGAGGTTGTCGTTATCGAATGGATGCGCGGCCATGTTGCCGCCCCATGTGTTGAACCCTGACGCGATCGGGCCCACGAGGTCGTTCATCACGTCAAACTGGCGACCGAACGTAAGGGTGCCGTATGGGTCGCTTTGCAATCCGACCCACACCTGCGAGCCGAACCCATCGCCGGAAAAGGCCTGAGCGCCGTTATTCAGAAGGAAGCCCTGTTCCAGCTTGAAAACCGCATGCAGACCACCGCCAAGATCCTCTGAACCTTTGAGGCCGAAGACCGTGTTCTGCGTGGCGCTGGTCACTTCCTGCCAGTTGCTGTGTCCGCCCTGGTTGTTCGTGTAGATCAGGCCCGCATCGAGAAGACCATAGAGCGTCACACTGCTTTGCGCGTGCGCAGAAACAGCGCACGCCCCGAAGAGCGCAATCGCGAGTAAAGGTTTTTTCATGGTTGAGGGCTCCGTAAGCTGGCAATAACGCACGCGTTCCCGATGGCCTGCTCCGTGACACCCGCATCGAGGACCCGCAGCGTCAAATGACTATTTGGCGCGGGTAGTGTGATCTTCGAACGCGGAAACGATGCCGTCAATCATGGCTGCGATGCGCGCGGTATGCCGAAGGTCTTGATGCGTGACGAGCCAGACTTCATAGACCGCCCCGCGTGCGGGTTCCGGCCATATCTGCACAAGGCCGTCGTGCTCCGCGAGATGTATCGGCAGCTCGCCGATGCCGAGGCCGGACTTCACCGCGGTACGCAGCATCAGGCTGGAATTGAAGGTCGAGACGATGCGCCCCGCGTGGATCGGTTCGCCAGCGAGGGTGGGTGATCGGCTGCCGGTCCAGTTTCCCTGGTAGACGACAAGGTCGTGGCCCGCGAATGCAGAGCCGGCGATAGGCTTGCCGTGCAGTTCGAGGTAAGCCGTCGATGCAAAGAGCGCCATCGGCCAGCGAGCAAGACGCCGCGCAA